>NZ_VUMI01000099.1 GCF_009696275.1 Eisenbergiella porci | reverse complement strand
TACCCAAAACCCTCTATTTTCGTACCAGATACAGAGAAATGTCCATCCTCTTGGCTCATTTATCTGAGATATGAAATTAAAAATTTCTTGAAAAATAAGGAAAAAACACTTGACTAAATAGGGAGGATAAAAAGTGGCAAAATCGAAAAAAGTAATGAAAAAAAGAAACCATCAGAATAGAACAATGTTTCATTTGATGTTGTTTTTACCATGCATGTTCTTGCTGATTTTCAATTACCTGCCCATCGCAGGTATTACAATGGCTTTTCAGAATTTTTATCCGGGGCTTGGTTTTCTGAAATCAGAGTGGGTTGGATTAAAAAATTTCGAAACTTTATTTTTGCATCCGGATACATGGCCTGCAATTAGAAATACATTAATAATTGCAATGGGAAAAATTATCGGTAATCTGGTAATTCCGGTATCTTTTGCATTGTTGCTGAATGAAGTTAAAAATAAAAAATTTAAGAGATCTGTACAGACAATTACATATCTGCCTTACTTTTTATCATGGGTTGTGTTAAGCGGTATTTTAATTAATTTTCTTTCGCCGGGAAGCACAGCGGAAAGTGCAGGATTTTTGAATAATGTTTTGATTAAGCTGGGGATGATTGAAGAGCCATTGTATTTTCTGGGAGATTCCAAATTGTTCAGGGGTACAATGATTTTGAGTGATATATGGAAGAATTTTGGTTTTAACACAATTGTATATCTGGCGGCATTGACAGGAGTGGATACGACATTATATGAGGCGGCGGCAGTAGATGGTGCTGGTCGATTAAAACAGACCTGGCATATTACACTACCGGGAATTGCTCCGTTTATTGCACTAATGACAATTTTGTCGATTGGAAATGTATTGAGTGCCGGATTCGATCAGATTTTCAATTTATATAGCCCGGCAGTATATTCTACGGGAGATATTATCGATACATTGGTGTATAGATGGGGAATGATCAATCAACAGTATTCTTTATCGGCAGCAGTTGGAGTCTTCAAATCTGTTGTATCAATGATACTGATTTTGGGTGGTTATAAATTGGCGGATAAATATGCGGGATACAGAGTTTTTTAGGAGGTGAAAATATGATAAATAATTCTAAAAGCAGAAAGGTATTTCAGATTTTTAATGCGGTTTTTATTACGTTGATTACAGTGAGCTGTCTGATTCCTATTCTTAACGTATTATCGATTTCTTTCAGCAGCTCCCAAGCGATTATTGAAAATAGAGTAGGACTGCTTCCGGTACAGTTTACTTTGGATGCATATAAGTATGTTGTCAAAAGCGATCAGTTTTGGAAAGCCTCGATGATTTCCCTGGAAAGAGTGATGCTGGGAGTACCAATCAGTATTCTTCTTACAATCATGGCGGCATATCCTCTTTCCAAATCAGAAAAACAGTTTCCGGAAAGAAAGTGGTATGTAGGGTATTTCATTATACCGATGGTGTTTGGCGGTGGTTTGATTCCCACTTATTATGTGATTTCCAAATTACATATGATTGATACGATATGGGCGTTGGTCTTACCTCCGGCAGTGAATATTTTTAATGTAATTCTGGTAATGAATTTTTTTAGAAATATCCCGGGTGAGCTGGAAGAATCGGCAATGCTGGATGGCGCCAATCAATGGGTGATTTTGAGTAAGATTTATATTCCGCTGTCCAAACCATCTATCGCGACGATTACATTATTTGCATTGGTATTTCAGTGGAATTCATGGTTTGACGGATTGATTTACTGTAATTATACGGACAATTATCCATTACAGTCGTACTTACAGACAATTGTTACATCTACTAAAGAAGCTGTTTTTGAAGGGGATGTAACGATGATCATGCAGCTTTTAAATCTTAATTCCCAGAATATTGAAGCAGCCCAGATTTTTATTGCAATGTTACCCTTATTGGTAATTTATCCGTTTTTACAAAAATATTTTACTTCAGGTTTGACACTGGGAAGTGTGAAAGGGTAAAAGGATTATGAAAAGAACAGAATATGAATGGAATCGCGTATCCCTGATCAGAAATGGGAAACCCTGGTTTCCAGTAATGGGAGAATTTCACTATTCCAGATACCGGAAGCAGGATTGGAAAAAAGAACTTCAGAAAATGAAAGCCGGGGGAATTGATATTGTAGCCAGTTATGTGATATGGATTCATCATGAGGAAGAGGAAGGAAGGTTTTTCGTCGGAGAAAATTGTGATCTGGCCCATTTTTTGGAGCTCATACAGGAATTGGGAATGTTGATGTTTTTAAGGATCGGTCCATGGATCCATGGAGAAGTAAGGAATGGAGGATTTCCAGATTGGCTGCTGAAAAAGGAATTTACCGCAAGATCTAATGACCCGCGCTATTTTTGTGCGGTAGAAAAGTACTATAGAAAGATAGCAGGCATAGTGGAAAAATTTCTGTGGAAGAACGGCGGACCGATTATTGGGATACAGATTGAAAATGAGTATCATGGCATTCCGGGCATGTGTAAGGAAGAGCAGAACGAGCATATGAAAGAATTGGCTCGAATTGCCAGAAAGGTAGGGCTGGATACTCCGTATTATACCGCCACAGGATGGGGAGATGCAGCAACCGGCGGAATGGTTCCGGTGATGGGGGGATATTGCGAAGCACCCTGGGATAGCAGGATATGCGAAATAGAAGCTTCATCCAATTATGTTTTTACGAGAGAACGGGATGACGGAAGAATAGGAACAGATTTAGCCATAGGAGCAGGATGCGATTTTGACAGTAGCAAGTTTCCTTTTCTGCTGGCAGAACTGGGGGGAGGGGTACAGGTTACCGCTCACAGAAGGCCGATTGTATCAGGAAAAGATATTGGCGGAATGTCTTTGACAAAAATAGGGTGTGGAGCAAATCTGCTGGGATATTATATGTATCATGGAGGTACAAACCCGCTGGGAAAATACAGTACGATGCAGGAATCAAAGGAAACAGGCTATCCCAATGATTTGCCGATATTGAATTATGATTTTATGGCACCGCTGGGCCAATATGGACAAGTAAGAGAGTCCTATTATCAGATTAGAAGATATGGCATGTTCTTAAAGGATTTTGGTGAAGAATTGTGTGGAATGAATACATGGCTGCCATCAGGAAATTCTGAAAATCCGGAAGATTGCAGAACATTGCGTTATGCCGTGAGGCACAATGGAGAAAAAGGATATTTATTTATCAATAATTATCAGAGAAGAAGAGTACGGAAGAATTTTGGAAATCAGAGCATTTCGTTTATGATCGGGACAGAGAAGGTTACGTTCGAAGGACTAAATATTGCAGATGGAGATTATGGATTTTATCCATTTGGAATGGAGGTTGGAGAAGCTGTTTTAAAAACCGCATTAGCGACACCTTTATGCAGACTGCAAAATGAAAATCCGGTATATGTGTTTTATTCGGATACAGATCCAAAATATGAATGGATAACTGCTCCGAAATCAGTGGATCAGGTTATTACGATTACAGATAAAGAAGCGCTGTATGCTTCAAAATTGATTTTGGATCAGGAGTATCTGGCAGTAGCAGAAGGAATCCTGTGTACAGATCAGAAAGAGATTGTCTGGTATGAATGTCCGGAGAAAGAATGTCCCAAGATTAAAATTTATCCGCCATTACAGGCAGTACCCCAGGGGATAAGCGAGGTTGGAACAGAAGGAATTTGGACAGTGTATGAAATAACAGCGAAGCCGATTGAAGAAGAACAGAGACTCAGTGTTGCCTATAAAGGAGAATCTGCTCAATGTTTTTATGAAGGAAAATGTATTGCAGATGATTTTTATAATGGTCAGGAGTGGGAAATTGGTCATTTAGAAGAGCTAGATATAGAAAAGTTAGAATTTAAAATCAATCCATTTTATAAAAAAGGAACGATTTTTCTGGAAGTTCCGGAACCGGAAGAGAATCAGGCGGAAATAATGCATAAAACAGTAAAAAGGGTTTATACCTATCGTCTGGAGATATAGAAGGGAAAACAGAAGCGGTACGGAAAAGGATGGGAGAAAAAGATGGATATAAAAATAACGGATAAAAGGCGGATCATACTGTTTTTTCTGTTATGCTTTTTAGCGTATTTTTCTACTTATTTGGGAAGATTAAATTATTCTGCATCTCTGGTACAAATGATAGCGGAAGAAGGATTTGAAAAAGGAACGGCAGGAATCATTGGCACGGGATTTTTTATTGCTTATGGAATCGGGCAGCTAGTCAGCGGATTTTTAGGAGAATATCTGAATGGAAAGCGCATGGTATTTACGGGATTATTTATCTCAGCCGTTTTGAATGCATTGATGGCATTTTCCCATTCAATCGGGACGATGAGCGTTATCTGGTGCATGAATGGGATGGCACAGGCGTTGATATGGTCTCCGTTGTTAAAAATGATTTGTGATATAGTGGATGATCATGTGGCAGCAAAAATTTGCCTATATATTAATTTTTCAGTGCCGATGGGGACCTTTTTTTCCTATTTGCTGAGTGCAGTGTGCTTAAAGTGGTTTGGATGGAGGATGGCCTTTTTGATGCCGGCTGTTCTGATACTGCTTTCAGCTGTTTTGTGGTTGTATGGTATTACGAAAAAGACACCATATGATCAAGTATATCTGAAATGTCATCGAAGCGTCAGACAGATGTATAAGCGAAAAGGAAAAGTGAAATCTTCAGAATTCAAGCGGCAGATTGCGGCAGAAATCTGTTGGATCGGAAAATCAGGAGTCTTCATTTTGATGATAGCTTTGTTTGTACAGGGCGCGTTAAAAGACGGAGTAACCACATGGGTTCCAACATATTTGCAGGAGGTATATAAAACAGAAACGGCATTTGCGGTAATCGGGACTACGTTATTGCCGCTGTGTAATCTGATGGGGGTATCTCTGGCTTCGGTTGTAAATAAAATCACAGGATATCATGAGATTGGTGCGGCCTCTTTTTTCTTTGGCATTTGTATAATATCTCTTTCTGTATTATATTTCTGGAATGATTGCGGAGTTACAGCATCGCTGTTATTGTTGGCAATTGCGACAACTTCAATGACGGGGGTAAATACGATGCTGATCGGAGTATTGCCGTCTCGGTTTGGAGCAGTAGGAAGAGCTTCTGTGATTTCCGGTGTCTTAAATTCAGTGGTATATTTGGGGTGCGCGGTATCAACTTATGGAATTGGTGCGCTTTCAGAATCTTTTGGATGGAATTTTACATTTTTGATCTGGTTGATCGCTGCAGTGATTGCAATGGGAATTTGTTTGTGCTTGATAAAAAAATGGAGTGTATTTCTTGAAAATTTAGGAAAACAGAAAGGAAAATAAAGATGAAGAGAATTGAGCTTCTTTCAAAAAATGTTCCGTATTATAAGGCGAATCTGCATTGTCATAGTACTGTTTCGGATGGGAGGCTGACACCGGAAGAAATAAAAAATGAATATAAAAGGAGAGGATATCAGGTAATCGCATATACAGATCATAACCGCTACAGGAACCATACGGAGTTGAATGACAAGGAGTTTATCGCGATTGCTGCTATAGAAACGGATATAGATCGGCCAAGAGAAGTAAAGGAAGACTATTCAACAGTACATACGTATCATTTGAACTGGTACGATACGAAACCGGAAGAATATAAAGAGGAAAAGAGAGCACTTGGCCGTCCGGAACAGATTTACGGGGATTTTGGATATCTGAATCAGTATATTCAAAAAATGAAAAAAATGGGATTTTTGTGCTGTTATAATCATCCTGACTGGTCGTTACAGGATATCGATGAATATAAAGGGTTTCAAGGCTTATGGGGAATGGAAATTTACAATCACGGATGCGAGGTTGACAGCATGAACGGATATAACCCAAATGTGTATGCACAGATGCTGAGATCTGGACAGAATCTTTTTTGTGTTTCAACAGACGATAATCATAATGTAGAAAGTTTGAATGATAATTTATGTGATTCCTTTGGTGGATATATCATGATAGGAACGGATGATTTTTCTTATCAGGGAATTATGAAGGCGCTGGAACACGGGGATTTTTACAGTTGTTGTGCGTTCCGGGGGCAGGGAGAAGCACCAAAAATCCATGAAATGGTAATTGAAGAGAATAAATTAAAGGTAAAATGCAGTCCTGTGGACAGAATTTTTCTGCATACAATCGGCAGAAATTGTTACCGGGCTTCTTCTCAAAATGGAAATACGCTCACGGAAGCAGTTTTTCCTTTAAAGGGAACGGAAGGATGTATTAGGGTGCAGATTTATGATAAAGAAGGAAGGCATACCCATTCAAATGCTTATTTTTTGGGAGATGATCAAATTATGGTAGAATAAAAAGCAGTTCAGGGTTTGTTTTTGGGGTAAAAACACAGAGGGTGTCGCAAAATCATCAAATTAGATGATTGAGCGATACCCTCGTTCTCTGTATAAAAAAATCCGGAAGGATTCCTTTTGTTTTAAGACCCCTTTCGGATTTTGGCGTACTTTTATAATGCTTCTGTTTTTAGGCTTTTTAAGCAGTTTCTTTGACCGGAAAAAGATAACTTCCCAGCCGCTCTTTTTGGATTTTTGCGTGCAGTTTATTGATATTATAGCCCATGCAAAGCAAAAGAATCTCCAGTTTTACCCTAGTTTTTCCACGGAGCAAAAATCTTTGAAATGCATAATCGTGTTTTAGAACACCAAAGGCCCCTTCCACTTGAATACTGCGGTTCATGCGGTATTGGATTCCTGTTTCGCTCAGGATATTTTCATAGGATTCCTGACGCTTTTCCAGAAAACTTTTTGAGATATATAATCGCTTGTTTCCTTTTGCTTTGGTACATTTTTCTTTATAAGGACAGCCGCTGCAGTCTTCGCATTCGTAAACGGTCACTTCTGATTCATAGCCGCTCTTGCTTTTCTGTTTTCTGATGAAAACGGGAGACAGTGTTTTTCCAGCGTGACAGGTGTATGTGTCAGCTTTTTCGTCATACCCCATGTTTTCACGTTTGCTGATATCCTGTTTGAAACTCCGCTTCTTCCATTTTTCATAAGTCTGTGGTTTTATGTATGGTTTCTGCTTTACACTTCTCAGGTATGTATACGCTTCTTCACTTTCATACCTCGAATCAGCTGTTACACTTGGATAACGGAAACCCAGGTTCTTTTCCATTGTTTTTAAAAAGGGAACCAATGTCCAGACGTCATTCCGGTCCTGAAAAATATCCGCTGCCACGATATATTCGCTGTCTGCTGCAATCTGTACATTATACCCCGGCTTTAACTGTGCATTTCTCATATGGTCATCTTTCATGTGCATAAAGGTTGCATCCGGATCGGTTTTACAATAATTATTTCTCCCCTGGAAACTTGCTGTATGCCAGTCGTAAATAGTCTGACGTTCGAGAAATCTGCGGAAAAGCTCAAAATACCGTTGATTTCTGCTTTTCCGTCTCCCTCGTCCATGAACAAAAACGGTGTTGTCTGTCCGGCAGCGTTCTTCTAAAAACAGGACGATTTTCTGCAGATCCTGTGTCCTTGTTTCCAGAACGGCTGAAAAATCCTGCAGATATTCCCTGTTCAGAAGCTGTACCGCTCCCTGTATCTTCTGGAACATTTTTTCTTCCCATTTTCCTACCGATTTTTTCCAGACAAAGGTATATTTGTTCGCACAGGCTTCTAACTTTGTCCCGTCAATAAATACAGTCTCCTTTGACAGTTCTCCTGCCTGTTCCAATCGTCTTACCATCTGTTAAAAAAGAGTTTCACAGGCATTTGCAAGGAAGCCTGTATGAAAACGGGCGATTGTACTGTGATCGGGGGCTTTCTGCCCGGCCAGCAGCCACATAAAGTTGATGTCCCGTTTACAGGCAGTTTCAATTTTTCTCGAAGAATAGATGTTTTGAGAATAGATTAGGAAAGTTCTAAGTCAGGGGCTCAAAATCAAGAGCTTGATATGAACTTCAAGCCCCTGATTTAGTACTTTCCTTTTGAACCAAGTCGCACATGCGGACCTCTTATGCCGTTTTAA
>NZ_VUMI01000098.1 GCF_009696275.1 Eisenbergiella porci | reverse complement strand
TCATTAAAACGGCATAAGAGGTCCGCATGTGCGACTTGGTTCAAAAGGAAAGTACTAAATCAGGGGCTTGAAGTTCATATCAAGCTCTTGATTTTGAGCCCCTGACTTAGAACTTTCCTAATCTATTGTATCAAGAAAAACGGGAGCAAAAAATAATTGTGACGCAGGAACTAAAACATGGCATCGCTTTTCCGTATGATGAAATTATTAGTATCCATTCACAGGAGCCTACTTTAGAAGATATGTTCATCCAATACACAGGGAGGGGGCTGGCTTAATGTGGAGAGGATTTTCATATTTACTGAAAAAAGACTTCAAAATGATGTTGTCCAGCAAATTTTTCCTGTTGGCACTGTGTTCTGTTGTTCTGTACTCATGCTATATCAATTATGTATATGTCAATTTAGATCAGGATATTTATCCCGTGTATCTTTATGACCCGAACAACACTCAACATATTGTATCTGAATATGTGACGAAAGTTGATACCAGAGCTGCTTTAGAAGAAGCATGTGCAGATGAATATTCAGTTGGAGTTGATTTTTCTACTGTCACACCAGAAGTTTACATGCTTTCATCAGGGACAGAAACTACAGATTATTTGAGAGGCATTTATGCAGAGAAAATTGTAAGCAGTGGTGTGGAAGATCAAGCGGAAATCATCGGCACAAATGACAAGGAACTAAAAAATCGCAGGGAGATAACTGCAGAATTTCTGTTTTTTGAGCTTTCAGCAGTTGGATTTTTAGGTCTGGCCGCTATGCTGTTTAAAGAAAAGCAGATGGGGGTTATCCGAGTACATGGGGTACTACCGGTATGTAAGTCTGCCTTCATTCTATCAAAGCTGTGTTGGATTCTATTGTCAGATGTATTGTTCACTATATTGTTGACATTGATAAATATAGGTGTAGAAAACGGTATCTCCATTTTGCCTGCGGTGCTTATACAGGCTGGGATTTTGTCACTTATCATGGCATTAGCAGGTTTTTTATGTGCGGTATGCCTGCCGGACTTCAAGCAATTTTCCCTCTTTTATCTGATTATTGCGATATTCATCACCACACCGGTTTTCCTTGCCGGACAGACCGGAATTGAGTGGGAGTGGATCGTTTATCATCCTATGTATCACCTGTTTGTGGGAATGAAATCCGCTTATTTTGCAGCACCAGCTCCGGCTTATCCATACTATTTGATTTGCACTGGTGTAATTGTACTGCTATTCCTGTTTGCACACCGGACATTGACAAACGAGATGGCAAAGGAGGGATAGAGCATGAACGGTTTGAAATATCAATTAAAAAGTATTCGCAGGGACAAAATGTGTATTCTGACTTTTTTACTTCCTATCATCGTTGGAATTGCCATCAATTTTCTTTTGGGAGCAAGTTTTCAGACCATGAGTGAAACTTCATTTGGAGTATTGGAAAACGATCTCTCAGATGAAGCAGTTCTATGGCTGCAAAAAGGCGGGACGCTTACGCAATATGAAAATGTCGATGAACTCCAGGCGGCAGTCAACAATCCTTCCACACAGGTCATAGGAGTTTTAAAATCAGATGATGGTATCAAAACATTGCTTTCAGGTGATGAACTGGAAGTGAATAGGATTCTTGGCAATGCGCTCCCTGAAATCTATAAAAATCGAGTGAATGAGTTGGATTTTGAAACAACAGTTATTCCTGTCATACACAATACAGATGGATTAAAAGCTCTTTTAATAACAATAACCTTAGTTACAGCTATGTTTATGGGGTGTACTTTTAATGCCATGAATATCATCAGCGAAAAAGAAGACGGTGTTGCATTTATCAATATGGTACTACCATTAGATACGAAAACATATATCATCCAAAAAATACTACTTGGTTTTGTTGGAGGTACGGCATCAACTATTATTACCGCATTGATTTGTATGCGGATAAAATTATGTGACGTATTCCCATTTTTTGTATTAGTGAGTTTATCGGCATACATTGCAGCATTGATAGGACTGTTTGTTGGACATTTTTCTGATGGACTTATGGTGGGAATTGTTTATATCAAGATAATCATGATTTTATTCATTGCACCTCCGATATTTTTTTATTTGGTCACCTCAGTAGGCAGCATACCGTACTATTTCTCCTTTATTCTCCCGTCAAGTGCAACCTTCTATGGATTGATGAGCCTGGTGAGAGGACAATCACAAAATCTATGGGTTATTCTGTTTGTGCTATTGATACACGCTGTTATATGGAGCGTGGTATATGGGAAAATAAAAAAATTCAAATAATACTTAGAGTGCTCTGAGCGAAGGTAATGGATACATTTTTAATTTCTTTCGTTTCAGGGGGAGGTGACACCGTGGGGAAAATGATGATTCTGACTTTCAAAGATTCGGAAGAAGCTTTGCTCAAACGTCTTATTGACAGCCTGGGCGCATTGGAATACCATCAGGTAGAACTCCCCACGGAGCCTCTGCTGAAGATCGGAAATCTGAGCCTGTACCCTTTGGAGTCCCGGATCGAGCAGGATGGAAAAAGCTATACATTAGGCCGCCAGCAGTTTCAGATACTCTACCTGCTGGCACGTAACCCTGGCAGGACTTTTCAAAAATCCCAAATCTATTCAGTAGTTTGGGAGGATGCGGAACCGATCCAAATTAACGAGGCTATCCGGTATCACATCAGCGAGCTGCGGAAGATTCTGTTGGAGTTGACAGGGAGAGAGTGTATTGAAACGGTTTGGGGTGTGGGGTATCGGTTTGTAGAAAAATAAGTAAAGAGAGCCGACTTCGGTTGTAATGACAGCTGAAGCCGGCTCTTTGTTATAAATCGGATACCTAATTTAATGCAAATCTAATAAATCTGCGGGACAATCCCAAGTAGTATTCTATTTCACGAGTTCTTATTTCGAAAAATTGACAAAGAGGGAGAATCGTGTTATTATTAAAAAAGTTTATCTCCAAAGGAGAGCAAAATATGAGTTTTCATTTAACAGATCAACGCAAAAAGAAAATCAACTCTGTACAATCCATTCCGATGAAACATTGTGCAGAGTATAGCGTATAAAGAGCGCATTTAGATTTCATCGGGAAGCCAAGGGGGGTATTCTACCCATTTTATTGTGTTGGCTTTCCATGTGATTAAAATGTGTGCGAGGCTATGGACAATGTTTTGTCCATAGCCTTTTGTTTTTGCGTTACCATGCCAAAGGCAGAAGGCAGATACCGTTGCGTATCTTTGCTTTCTGCCTTTTCTTTTTTCCAAATATATTAAGAAAGGTTTTTTAAAAATGAGCTTATTAGAAATTGAAGGACTAACACATTCTTTTGGTGAAAACCTGCTTTACAAAAATGCAGGATTTACACTGAACAAAGGGGAACACATTGGGATTGTCGGACAGAACGGAACCGGCAAAAGCACCCTGATTAAAATTTGCACAGAACAGATTATACCTGATAACGGCCGCATTATTTGGCAACCGAATATTACGATTGGCTACTTAGATCAGTATGCAGAAATCGACCATACGCTCACAATGAAAGAGTTCTTAAAATCAGCTTTTGCGAAACTGTTTGAGATAGAAGTACAAGCCATGCAACTATATGAAAAGGCTGCCGATGGAGATATGAAAAGTCTGGAACTTGCTGCCTACTATCAGGAGTATCTTGAAACACATAACTTCTATTCCATTGATACTGCAATCGAGCGTGTTGCAAATGGTCTGGGGCTGCTTGCGATTGGTCTTGACCGCCCTATCATCGAAATGAGTGGCGGCCAGCGAGCAAAAGTGATTTTGGCAAAACTACTGCTTGAAAAACCAGATGTATTGCTATTAGACGAGCCAACAAATTTTCTTGATAAAGACCATGTTGCATGGCTGGCAGAATACCTATCTTCTTTAGAAAACGCTTTTTTAGTTGTTTCCCATGATTTTGAGTTTTTAGATAAAATTGCAAATCGTATTTGCGATATAGATAATGACACAATAACAAAGTATTACGGCACTTATTCTGAATTTCTGCGAAAAAAGACACTGCTGCGTGAAGATTACATTCGTCAATACTCAGCACAACAAAAGGAGATTAAAAAAACAGAGGAGTTTATCAGAAAAAATATCGCTGGACGAAAAGCGAAAATGGCAAGAGGACGGCAAAAACAGCTTGATCGAATGGACAAAATGGAAGCTTTGGAACAGAAAGAGATTATCCCCCATTTTCATTTTCCTGTTTTACCGCTGACAAATACGGAACATTTACAGGTCAAACACCTGGCAGTTGGGTATCACTATCCAGTTCTATTGGATATTGATTTTAGTATTAAGGGCGGGCAAAAAGTTGTTATCACCGGCTTTAATGGAATTGGGAAGACCACTTTGCTCAAGACTTTAATTGGGCAAATCCCGTCCATGCAAGGTCATTTCAAATTTTCCGATCAAGTTACCCTTGGATATTTTGAGCAGGACTTGATATGGGATGAACCTGAACAGACACCAATTCAAATTGTTTCCAATGTCCATCCCGATATGGTAATAAAGGATGTTCGGAAACATTTAGCTCGGTGTGGGATTTCCAGTAAACATGCGATGCAAGCTATTGGAACATTAAGTGGGGGTGAGCAGGCCAAAGTGAAAATGTGCTTGCTAACACTGACCCCTTGCAATTTTCTGATTATGGATGAACCTACAAATCATCTGGATGTTCAGGCAAAGGATGCACTGAAATCAGCTCTTATGGATTTTAATGGTACGGTGTTGCTTGTATCACATGAAGAAGCATTTTACCGTGATTGGACACAACGGATTATTAACATTGAGAAAAGATAAAAAACAGTGAAAACATTATGAAAACACCTGCCCGCCTGACGGGAAAAGAAAAAAACCGTTGCTGGGCAGGTTGATTTGGTGCGCTTAAATTACTTATTTCAGTGGCGGTTTAGGTCGCATCTGCATTATGCGGTGTTGCCTTAACGAAGATTTAACACCGCATCTGGTACCATGTGAGCAGTAAATAAACAAAAGGAGATAACTCTAATGAAACAGAACATTAAGAACAAAAAACATTTAAGCAGATATCTTGCAGCACCGCTTGCAGTGATAATCCTATCTTTATCTCTGGCTGGCTGTGGCAACAATGCTGGTGCTCCAGCCAAGCCTCCTGTTAGCCAAGAAGCTTCTGATTCTGCCGACAGTGCAAATTCTTCTGATAAATCCGGTGCAGAGAATGTGGCAATGTCATTTAAGCCGGCAGAAAACGGAATGCTCGCTAAAAAGCAGTATGACTTTCCTTATATGGGCTTGTCTGCAAAGCTAACCGATGCAATACTTGAAAAAATGAAAAGCTACGACATTACCATGATAGGCAGCGAGGAACCTGCCGAGGATGGAACCTTGGGAGCGGCTACACTTTCATGGTATGCACTTACCGAGGAGCAAAAGGCACTCGAAGTCACTTCTTTAGATTCAGAAAAATGGCTTGGAAGCCTTTCTCTGATTGGGACAATCGGCGTATATAACTCTGAATATCTCTCGCAGATTGATAAGCTTAGCGGCTGCAATGACCATAAAGAGCTTGGTAAAAGTGAAGATGGAAAATACACCTACATGCTAAGCTTTACAGATTCTGCAGACAGCGGCTACCGTAAAGAGCTTGAAAAATCAAAGATTACCTTAACGGCAATGGAGCCGGTTAACTATTCCATGGGAAATGGTGCTTTCTCGGAAGCAAGAGTTGAAACAAATCATGTAGGAAGCTTTTCTACGACCGATGTAAACGGCACAAGTTATACAAATGATTATTTTTCGCAGTATGATTTGACACTGGTTAATGCATTTACAACCTGGTGCAGCCCATGTATTGGTGAAATGCCTGATCTTGAGAAATTTAAGCAGGAAATGGAATCTCGCGGCATAGGAATGGCTGCGTTCGCGCTTGATACCGTTTCTGGAGATGGAGAAGATAATACCTCTGCCATTGAACTCTCACAACAGCTTATCAAAAAGGCAGGTCTTACTTTTCCGATTCTTAAGCCGGATGAAACTGCTCTAAACGGCCGCCTTAAAGGAATCGACAGTTTCCCGGAAAGCTTCTTTGTCGATCGAAACGGAAATATTGTCGGTGACACTTATGCCGGAACACGCAGTTTTCAGGAATGGAAAGAGATTGCTGAAAAGGAACTTGCGAATCTTAAGAATATGAATTAAGGGGGGATCAATTCGTGAAAGACTTCAATATCCCATTGTGGGTAGGGGGCCTCATAGCCATCCTGGGTGTTTTACTTATTGTTCTCGGCCTGTACCGTCAGGAGCTTTCCGTATTGTATACGAAGGCAATTAACATTTGTTTAGAGTGCATCGGCATTGGGTAGCACATGAGAATAAAAGGAGAAACCCTATGAAAACACCAAAAGAACACAAGCGTCATAGCGTACAGGCAATATGGACGTTTCTTACGAATAGCTATCTTCTGGGATTTGTGCAAGGCAAAATCTATAAGGGAAAGCTGAAGCAATTATGTGTTCCCGGACTAAATTGTTATTCCTGTCCCGGAGCACTCGGAGCATGCCCCATAGGCTCTCTTCAGGCTGTGATTGGAAGCTGGAATTTCCGTTTCACTGCCCTTGTAGCCGGATTTCTTTTCTTTACAGGTGCGTTACTTGGACGATTTGTCTGCGGATGGCTCTGCCCGTTTGGTTTAGTCCAGGATCTTTTACATAAGATTCCATTCCCAAAGAAAATTGCAACCTTCAAAGGAGATAAACTGCTTCGCAAGCTTAAATATGTAATATTGCTTGTATTTGTCATACTACTGCCTCTTTATGCAGTAGACCTTATTGGGCAAGGTGCGCCTTACTTTTGCAAATTGATATGTCCAGCCGGAACATTAGGTGGTGGTCTCCCACTTGTCTTAACAAATTCGGCTCTTCGCGCTACAATCGGTTGGCTATATGTATGGAAAAACTTTGTTTTAGTTGTAGTTGTGATAGCCTCGATGATTATTTATCGACCATTTTGCAAATATATCTGTCCGCTTGGTGCAATCTACTCATTTTTTGCGCCGATTTCAGTGTTTCGTTACCGCGTAGACAAGGAAAAATGTACTGGTTGTGGTGCCTGCGCCAAGGTATGCGGCATGCAAATCAATCCGTCCGTCACACCAAACCATCCAGAATGTATACGTTGCGGACGTTGCAAGAGTGTATGCAAGGCATGCGCCATTGAACGTATCCCTCTTCGCAAAAAGCGTTAGCAATCTGTAGTTTCTCATGCCCAGCTATGTTATACTAATAGCATGAAACGATACATGAATCATTCGCAAGGAGAACACATGAGACTATTAATTATCGAAGATGAAAAAGAATTATGTCTGACCATTGCGGATGGTCTTAGAAGCAATGGATATGAGGTCGATACTTGTTTTGACGGGGCAGATGGGCTGGAGCTTGCCACGATAGAAGTGTTTGATTTAATCGTACTTGACCTGAATCTACCGTCCATGGATGGTATGGAAGTGCTTACTCATTTACGTCAGGAAAACAGTGAAACACCGGTTCTAATACTTTCAGCCAGAGGTCAGATTAACGACAAGGTGGGGGCATTAGACACCGGAGCCAACGATTATCTGACCAAACCGTTTCATTTTGAAGAGCTTGAGGCAAGAATTCGCAGCCTTACCAGGCGTAAATTTATTCAGACGGATATTATCCTTTCTGCAGGAGAGCTGCGTTTTAATACGCAGACCCGCGTTGCAACGGTACGAGATACGGACCTTGTGCTTACTCGAAAAGAAACCGGACTATTAGAATATTTTATGCTCCATCCACAGCGCATCATCAGTCAGGAAGAACTTATGGATCATATGTGGGATACCAATGTAAACAGTTTTTCCAACTCGATCAGAGTACACCTATCCTCTCTTCGCAAGAAGCTTCGTGCAGGACTTGGCTATGATCCAATCACCAATAAAATTGGCCAAGGATATATCTTCAAGGAGCTTCCTGTATAATTCAAATATAGGGAATTCCGAGAAAGAGGGTTGAGAAAAAAATACCTCAGAGTAAAATAAGATTACTGACTTTGCGGGTTAGTAAAAAATCTTATTAAAACAGTGAGGT
>NZ_VUMI01000097.1 GCF_009696275.1 Eisenbergiella porci | reverse complement strand
TATTCTGAATGCCATTCGTATTTACCACCTTTACTTGATAAACACAGTATATCACACCGAGCAAGAAATAGAGTGTTTGTGTAAAATTTTCAAGGTACTATTATAGGGCTTTTGACCCCAACATCAAGATAATTTCATAGTAGAAATATCTTCATGGTCATCAAGTGGTGGAACCAGAAGAACTACTGATGCACAATATCCGCAGTTTGGAACGGTTTCTGCTAGTGGCGTTTTAAATAAAAGCTATAATTCAACCACGGGTAAACTAATTATTTCTGGTTTGGGAGGAAATAAAAATTCAGATACCTCCGGCTGGGTACACTTTACCTCGACAAGCATCATCTTTGATATATACGTTATATTATAGAAAATTCTTAATGTATAGTGTATACTACAGGCCATTGCATCAACCCATAGTTATTAAATATATATCATAATCAAGTGATGTACTTAAAGAAATACGCGATTGTTCATCATATGTATGGGATTCATTTGCAGATGTATTAGAAATAGACAAAATCCCAGTAGACTTATTATATGTTAATGAGGGTATGGCTGATATATTTATATTTCCATATCTTAATGACCATGAAACACCCGCTCTTACTCTTGCAGCAACAATAAAGAAATTGTCTAAGGTAAAATCAGCCCAGCCTTCATATTTTTTGCAATCTATGCTTGTATTGTTACTTCCAATTAAAATTCGTTTCCAACTACCCAATTTTTTTGATACTGAATCAGCACCAACCTTATATGTTACACATGGCTCTCCTGTATCGTTAACCCAGAAAGTCATCCCTCCAAACTGACCACTAAAATTAGAATTTAATTCACTAACCAACTTAGTACTAGCCGCAATTTTGTCGCTGCTGGAATCTTTAGAGCTGGAGATGCCATCGATGGCACCTAACTTCGCCTGGGCGGTCTTTCCGTCGTCGAATTGCAGTGTATTTGCGTTCGTCCAATGGGAAACAAGCTGAAAGCCCGAGGAAGTTAAAATATACTTTTTAAATTTTTTATAACCTGATACAATACTCATATTTTTGTTTCCTTTCTTAGTATTCTTTGTTCCAGAAAACCTTGCCGGCCATTTCTTCGGCGGTAGGTTCTGTGTCTGAATATACGTTAAATATTTCCTGTTTTTTAAAGGAAAGCTGTTCTTCGATGGAAACCAGCTTTTGTTCCAGGAAATTGAAGAGTGAGGCAGTAAACGCCTCAAGGTTGGGATGGTTCTTTAAAAGCCTGGCAGCGCCTGCCGGATTGCCCGCTTTGAACAGCTTTTTGTGTTGGTCGGCGGTTTCTTTGCTGCGCAGCCGGGCAGAGCTGTGGGGTACAAAAATAAAATCATGTTCGTTCATTAAATCCTCCCTGTTCAGTATTCGGCAAACCATTCGGTGCCCTGACCGAAATTGCCTTCCGGTTCGGTTTCGTTTTCCGTAATCACGACGGCCTGGGTGGACGAGGCCGTCTGCCACAGCTCATAAAGGCCCTGTTCAATTTTGTTGATGCTGTTCATGTCTATAATGTACGGCTTTAAAAGCTCATGATTCTCCTCGAGCAGCCGGGAAGCGGCGGCAAAATCCTCCTGGTCCATGTATTTATAATACTGTAGGACGAGGGGAGCGGCTGTGGCATCCACGTCTTTGTAATTTGACAGTTGATATGACATTTTTCACCTCCTTAGAGTGGGATCTCATAATCGTACATTAACGGATGGAAACGGTACATTGTTATGGAGGTCGTCGGTACGGTGCCTCCCAGATTATGAGATATGTTTGTGATGATATAGGGATAGGGTTCGGATGTATTCTGTTTCTGCCAGGTGACTTTTTCGTAGACATCCAGCCAGGGGACACAGAGTGTTGTGATGGTGACAATATCATTCCAGGAGGAGGTTTTTATATTGTCATAGATAGCCGTTTCGATGGCATTGGACACGGATGTGATGTTGTCATAGGTATCTCCGGTTTTGACATCGGGAACAATGCCTATCTGCTGTATCGTAAAGGGATTGTCGGGTTCCACGCGGAATACAACGTTTTTGCAGTTAAACCGTTCTGCAAAAAACTGCTTCGTATAAACCGGGTCCTGCGCATCGGCGGTAAGAACGCATATGGCATGGGGCTGGTATTGGCCCAGATAATAAAAACGGCCGGAGTTATCAACCTTTTTATATTGTAGGACATATGTTTCACCGGCGGTCATGGTATCTGCGGCGACAGGGTTCGTTGTATTCTCATAATAAATGGGAACCAGGGAAAGCCCGTTGATCTGAAGCTGCATTCCTTCCGCATTGTTTTTGTCTGCTGTGAAAGCGATATAATCGTTGGAAACATATTTTTCATAGTCATCCAGCTGAAGCTTGTAGGTATTGCCTGAGGTGGTGCAATTTTTGGACATCCGGTCAATCTCGTAAACGGAACCGAGGACCTCCGTGACATTGCGGATGTTTTCAATATCATAGTCAACGGATTCCCCGCTGTCCGTGAGGATGGATTTGAGAAAATCATCGTCCAGTGCAATCGGATTATTTTCACAGGAAGGGATCATGTGGCAGCAAAAGTTATTGTATACGTCAAAATATTTCTGGAGATTGGGATACAGGCCGGTGATTTCGTTGATTTCGTCGGCAACCATGCATCCCATGTTAAATTCCAGGTCATAGGGAAGCTGGTTCCAGCCGGGGTTATTTTTCCGGTATTTTTCAAAATCCGTGTTATTGGCTTCCATGCCGAAAAATTCTCCGATATCATCAATGATGCAGTTTTCAATCCCGCCCTGCTGCTTCAGGACAAAGGTCAGCACCTCCCGCAGGATGGTGTGATTTCCTTCGTCGTCCACAGCGGGAATTTTTATCAGCGGCGTGCCGCTTACCTGTCCGTTGCGTGTCCCGTTCAGTTTGGAAAACCAGTCCGAAACGGTGAGGGAAAGAGTATTGCTGGTGCTGTTATACTGGGTATTGGAGGCGGTAATCAGATAGGTGCCGCAGGGATACCAGATGTAATCATTTTTCATGACGCTGTACATGCCGATTTCAAATTTAAAATCCAGGCCGAACCAGCTTTGGATTTTTTCCTCAATATCTGTCTGAAATTCATCCAGCGCCAGCGTAAAGTTCAGGGTTCTGCGGATGTCGGATTCTCCGCTGATTCCGTAGGTGCCCAGCTGTGAAATTCCATAGATAACATCCACAATCCGGCTGCCCTTCATGACGCTGAGGCGGTATTTATAGTCAAGGGCGCCCTGGCTGAAAAGCAGCTTGTCTTCTTCGTTTATTTTATATTTCATAAATCACCACCATTCCGGCCCGATGGGGCTTAAGCCGTTGGTATAGAGCGCTTTGGGATCATTGACATCACCGATTTCAGCGAACTGGAAGGTGATTTTACGCAGGTCAGGATGGCTGTCCATGGTATCGGTGGGGGTTCCCACAACATCAATTATCCAGATCCGGCCGTCCTCCCATTTGAGGATTTTTGGCTTTTTATCGGTGAGGAAATCCATCATGTCCTTTCTCAGTGACAGGCTGCCGGGAAGGTCGGCAAAGCAGTCCCTTGTGTCCGTTTTCAGGAATGCGCCGGTAGCTGTGCCCGTATCGTAGTTATAGGCGCCGTTATGGATCACCTTGGCATATTGGCTGTTTAAAAGTGTGGCAGCCTCGCCGGACGCCGTCCTGGTGATATCGCATCCGTCCAGGTTGTAAATGGTTCCGATGGCGTTGTCCTGGTTTACAACGAAAAAGCCGTTGAAATCGGAATGGACTTCCCTGATTACGCGGCTGTTTTCAATGCCGTTGCAGGTGGACGCCAGCATGAATTCGTAATCCGTGTTGCTTCGGGCATAGCGGTAAAAATAAAGCATTTTGAAATCATTAATGGTTTTGATTTCCTTGGTATGGATTGTCCTCCAGTCCATGCTGCCTTTTTCACGGCATTTGACCACCATTACGTCGGTATTCCTTAAGCTGAAGCCGGAATTCCCGGCATCCAGGCTGTCTTCAAAGGGCGCGCTGAGAAGGGTATTTTCATTCCATTCATTATGCGTGCTTTCGATGGTTTCTTCGGAATTTTTGCTGGCGTATAAATGATCGAAGGTTCCGTTGGTCAGCTTGATTTCTGTGATCGGACTGACGCTGACGGCAGGAGGATCCAGTGTATGTAAGCCGCTGAAAAAAGCGGTTCCGAGAAATAGCATAGTTTGTCAGTCTCCTTTCAGATATTTTCCACCGTACTGTCGTTTTCATAATAGATGCTTAAGTCATAGCGCCCGTTTTTATAGCTGATTTCGAAAACTGCGGTGTTTTGATCCGGGTAGCCCGGGGCGGCGAGCATAAGCAGGTTGCCGGCGGTATCCACAAGCAGGCTGCCTTGCGCGTCTGCCAGTGAGGGCGTGGGGATTTCGGCGAAAATATTGTAATGCCCCAGTTTGGCGCCATAGGGGATGTTTAAAATCCCGTAGTAAGCTTTCCCCAGCCGTTTTATGCGGATATCAAGATATTTGCCGGTTCCCGGACAGCGCATTTTGAAAAAAGAAGCGTCAAGGGGGACTTTCCGCGCTTTGAGAAATACCTTGAATTCATCCGTGATTTCGAAGCCGGCATTATAGGTGAGCGTGTTGTCGCCGCCGATGATCAATTCGCTGTTTTTTATGGTATAGTTGTCGTTTTCTATTTCATAGCCGATGTCAATGACGCCGCTTTCCAGTGCAATGCTGCCGTTTTCTGGATGGTTTTTTGCCTCAAAAAGGACGTTGGCAGGCATGAGGAAATATTTAATGCTTATTTTGATATAGTCGGTTTCGATGCGAAGTCCGTGGGCTGTTGTTCCTGTGGCCCGCACATAATATTCGCTTTCATTTTTCAGGCCGTAAAAGATATGGGTCATGTCGGAAGCGTCATATTTATGTTCGGAGGAAGTGAGCAGTGTTTTATCGTAGTCGTAGAGAAGGAACTGGAAGTCCTGTAAGGCCTCCTGTTCCTTCTGGGAGTAGATAAGAGTCAGATTTGGGTTGGCCGTGTGGAGGATGGTGTCTTTGTCCAGGGCGTCGAAACGAAATTCCGGGGTGGAATAGCAGCAGAAAAGTACAGGCTCCGAAAAAGGGGATTCATTTCCATAGGCGTCAAAAACCTTGATGCGGATTTGATAGCTTTTTCCGGGAGAAAAGGTGCCTCCCGGAAATACGTGGTCGGACCGCATTCTGTCCTGCACGGAATCATATACGGTCTGATAGGTTTCGTTGTCCAGCACGATGGCCCGGTTGCGGACTATCTGGCTGCCTGTGTAGGAAAATTCCACAGTGTGGTTGTTGATGGGATCAAAGGTCTCGACAGGATGTATATCCGGCGTATGTAAAGTGGCCATAGTATCCTCCTTAATATTCCTGAAGCCAGTAATTATTTACTGACAGTCCGGTGGGTTCGGTTGCGCTTATTTTTTCCTTCAGTACGCCTCCTGCCAGGCTTGTGGCAATGGAAACGTTGCCGGACAGGTTGGTCGAGGCTGAGCCGGTGACATCGCCGGTCAGGGAAATGGTTCTGCTGGCGGATAATTTTTCCGCGCTGGAAGCAGCGCCTCCGGCGGAAGCGGAGCCGGCATAATTGTGGGTATGGGATTTGGCGGCCGCATCCGTAATACCGTAGCCGGAAAGCGTGGTGGGATTGGTGCCGCCGGTAACATGGCCCTGGGCGTTTACGGTTACGCTTTTATAGGTTCCGGCCGATGCGCCGCTGTTGGGATGGGTATACACGGTATCCGTAAATTTGGCGTTGGAGGGAACTGCCGCTGCAACGGTGACATTGGACCAGGAACCCCAGGCGCCGTTTGATTTTACACGGATGTATTTGGGTACGGCCCTGGCGTCCGCGCTTGCCGTAAACTGATATACCTCCTGGTACAAGTAGTTGGCGTTATGGGCGGTAACGCGGCCGAAATACCAGCCTGTTGAAGGGGCGTTTGCAGCATCATTTCCCATATAAAAACCATTTGCCGCCGCCGAGTTCCAGTCCGTGATGGTTTTGCAGAAATCAGTGAGAAAGCGGTGGGTGGAATCCTCGGTTATCATGGACGCGGGATGGGAAGCGGGGTGGGTATATTTGTTTGCCCCTTCGGCGATGCCGTTGAGCTTGCTGAGAAGGGCGGCCGTAAAATCGTTGGTTGACAGGCCTTTGCCGCTGACCTTGTCCACTTTATTGGAGACGGTGTTCCATTTGTCGAGCATGGCCTGGGTAAGCGTATCCAGGATGCCTTTATTGACATGTGTGTGGTTCTGGCTGGTATCGATGTCCGCGGAGGTGAGATAGCCGGGATCGTTGGTGAACTGGGACAGCTTGGTGGGCATGTCGGAAATCTGTGCCTTTGTGTGGGTATGGGAGGAAGGCGGGAAGGAGGCCGGCTTATTTTTGATAAAAGCGTCGGAAGCGGAATCGGTGATGTTCCAGTCCGCCTGCACATTAACCTCCGCACCGTCGGCGATGCCATTTAGTTTGTTCAGAAGAGCCGTTGAAAAATCGTTGGAGGATAATCCTTTTCCTGTGACCTTGTCCACTTTATCGGAGACTGTGTTCCATTTGTCGAGAAGGGCCTGTGTGAGGGTATCCAGGATGCTTTGGTTGCCATGCACATGTTTTTTGGCGTTTGCATCGTTCCAATTTGATTTTTCCGTGGTGGTAACATGTTTGCTGTTGTCCGACTGGTGGGTAATATAGTCGGAGATGGCCTTAGCGGTTTTGCCCAGGGAAACGGACAGGGTTTCCCCTGAGGTCAGCCCGGCCAGTGCGGCGGCGCTTGTGAAGGTGGGAGTCTGATTGTTTGTAGTTACATTGGGGACGCTGCCCAAGCCTACATCGGCCTTGCCGGGTTTGTTATTTGTTGTATAAATTTTTCCGCTGCCCAGATAGCCGGTAGCGTCATCACGGACTTCCAGAAGGGAATGGAAAGTAGTTCCGCTGTCTTCGGACTGGGAAACCCTGAATACGGCGTCACCGGCAGTGGAATTGTCCACCACTTCGATTTTCTGCTGATAAGTGCCGGCAGCCTGGTCTATGGTAAAACCGGCGCCGTCGCCAAAGGTGGCAGTATCGGGCAGCTTATAGACGGGGGTTTCCGTACCGTTGATTTTGATATTGCCGTTTTTTTCGGAGCGTTCTGTTTTGGTGGCATCGGTTCTGGCATGGGCGGCCAGGCTGTGATCATAGGCGGCTTTGCCCTGATCTCCGCGGAAGGCGGAGCTGCTGTCCGTACCCAGAACCACGCCTACGCCGTCTGCGTTGGTCACTGTTTTGCCGATGGCGCCGGGAGAACCGGTGGTATTGGATTTTACGGAAATGGAATCGGCGTCAACATGGATGCCGTTCCCTGCGCCTACGTTGAGGGTTCTGTCGGCGGCCAGGGTGCCGCCTCCGGTCAGGCCGCTGCCTGCGTTGATTTTTCTTGTCTGAATTACGGCGCCGTCAATATTTGTCTGGCAGACGGTCCAGTCGGAGTCCAGATTGCCGGAACCCTTTCTGTCCGTAAGCGCAACGATCAGATCGCCTGTTTCACAGGGCTGTCCGGCATAGGTGCCGTCTGTGACAACGCGGTAGGTCCAGCCTGTAAGGTAAGTGACGGGCAGGGCGGAAATGGTGCCCCCGGTTCCCAGCGTCCCCTTAAAAATCATGGCGTCGGACGCGGCAATGCCGTTTGCTATCTGCCGGTTTACGAATTCTGTGTTTGCCAGCTGCCCGGAATTATCATCCGCGTCCGCTGTGGGAGCGGTAGGAATGCCGGTAAAAACAGGACTGTTAAACATGGTGGCTTTGGATTCATTTGTGACATTTCCAAGCCCTACCTGGGCTTTTGTAGTTTTATGGGGATTCCCGGAATCTGCTTTGTGGCTGTCTAAGCTGGCCTCCAACGCTTTTCCGGCAGAGCCTTCATAAACGGTTCCTGTTTCTTTCCCGTAGCTTAAAAATTCGGATGGAAGCCTGGCTTGATCATCCAGCGGCGCAATGCCGTTTGCTGCGCCGATGTCCTCCTGATGGGCATAAAAGCTGCTTATGTCATTATGCTCTTTTACATACTGGATCAGCTGTTTCAGGGTGCCCTTGCGGGTGGTGTCCTGATCTTCGATTACAGTGATATCGGAATCCTGTAATTTCTGAACCTCTGCCAGATTTTTTAGTTTCTTATATGGGATTGGCATGTATTCACCTCCATTGCAGAGGAAGGTTTTTATGGGTTTGTCTAACAGCCCGGGACGATGGCCGTCCCGGACCGTTATAATAGATTAGGAAAGTTCTAAGTCAGGGGCTCAAAATCAAGAGCTTGATATGAACTTCAAGCCCCTGATTTAGTACTTTCCTTTTGAACCAAGTCGCACATGCGGACCTCTTATGCCGTTTTAATGA
>NZ_VUMI01000096.1 GCF_009696275.1 Eisenbergiella porci | reverse complement strand
AAAAGGCGGTACGCTACCCCTCCACGGGGCGCATACCGCCTTTTCTTGTTATCCAGCCCTCCGGCTGTATCGGTTGAGCAAAAGTCCGCGTGGGATTGATGTGGTATCTTTAACTTTGGGAAACTCCCCTTTCCCAGTTGGACACTGCCTGAAAGCTGATATTCAGTCGATCCGCCAGCTCCATCTGTGTCATATTACTGACCTTTCTGAATTCTGAAATTTTCCTGCCTATTTCCTTCGTATCAAACATATTTTCTCCCTTTCCTCTGATAGTTTCCTTTCCGTTGATAGTTTTCTTTCCACTAACATTTTTTCACTGACAGTTTTCCGTCCGCAGCATTATCGTATCAAATCCCAACCGCCTTTTCCAACAAGTAATGGTTGAATACAGTTAAAAACATCCATTCAAATATCAGTTGAATCAGTTGAACCGCAGGCAAATCCCTCCCGTCCACCATCCAATGTCATAAGTTCCATCCACGCTGCAATCCATAATAGCTTCTCTTCCCACTGCCTCCTTGCCGCATCCTTGTCTCTCCCTATTTTTCCCTGTCACCAAACTCCGCCAGCTCCCCCACCCCAATCACCGTCAGCCTGTGCATAGCTCGTGTACACGCAACATAAAGCAGCCCTCTGTCAAACTCGGCCCCGTACGTATTTTTATCCGCATCCGCCACCACCACTTCGTCAAATTCCAGCCCCTTCGCCATCCGCACCGACGTTATGGATACCCCGTTGGAAAACCCGGTGCTTTCCGGGGATATCAGCGTCACCTTACACTGTCTTGCCAGGGCATCATACATCGCCTCCGCGTCCCTGTCCGTTTTCAGGATAATGCCCATGGAAGCGCTCTTCCCCATTTCCCTTCGTTCCTCAAAGCTTTGCACCTTTTCTCTGATTATGCCTATCTGCGCCTGCCTGTCTCCACAGGCAATTACCTGAGGTTCCTCTCCGTGCCGCTCCATGGCTTCCAACAGATCGTTGGGGCAGATGCGCCTGGCAAAGGAAATGATTTCATAAGTGGAACGGTAGCTTTTATTCAGCATCACGAATTCGGCGCTTTTGTACATCCGCCGGATATCCTTCAACGTATGCAGATGGTTTGGGTTCAGGCGCTGGCCGAAATCGCCCAATATGGTTTTGGGGCAGCGAAACATTTCATTGAGGACGGCATACTGTACCGGCGTATAATCCTGCATTTCATCTATGACCAGATGCTTTGTCACACCGCTTTCCTCCAGCCCTTCAAATGCGGCGTGCAGATACAGGAAGGGACAGACATCCGCCCATTCCAGCGTTCGTGGCGCAGGCATGGCAAACAACCCGGCAATTCCCATTTTTTCATAGAAATCACGGTATAGCGCCAGAGAATCCTTTATGGTAAGCATATTCATCAGGCTTTTTTCTATTGCCGTTGCACGCGGCAGTTCTTCCCCTCTGATATTTTCCGTCTGCATACGCTCCCGGATATCCCCGGTAGTCAGCGCAAGGCGCTTTTTTACCGGGAATTTTGTGTAGGCTAAAAATCGCTTCCGGATCCATTCCTTCTCCACAAAGAAACGGCCCCAACGGTAATCTTCCGGTAAAAAAACAGTGTAAGGTAGCTGTCTACGGTATTCCTCAAGAAGTCTTACGAATTCCAGGGTTGATTTGTACCGCACCCGTTCCCGGAATTTTTCATCCTGCGTATCCGACGGATCGCTTTCCGGCACGAAGCCGATAACGCCCTCCAGCTGCAGCTGTGCAAGCTCGGCAAAACCCAGTTCGAAAATAGGCTCCTCTCCCAGCTCAGGAATAACGTTTGCTATGTAATCGCCGAAAACCCGGTTGGGCGAAATTATGGTCACGTTGCGCGAGCTTAATTCCTTTTGGAAGCGGTAAAGCAAAAAGGCGATTCTGTGAAGGGCAATGGAGGTTTTGCCAGAGCCCGCGACTCCCTGGATGATGAGGGTTTCCGTCTTTTCGTTCCGTATGATCCGGTTTTGTTCCTTCTGAATTGTAGCTATGATGGATTTCATTTTTTCATCCGAGGTTGCGCTCAGTTCCTTCTGAAGCACATCGTCCTGCACATTCAGGGAGCTTTCCAGCGCGTACTCCATCACACCGCCTGTGATTTTAAACTGCCGTTTTCTCGTGAGCAGCCCCGTGATCCTGCCTGCCGGGGCCTCAAAAGAGGCCGGTCCGTTTTCATAGTCATAAAACATACCTGATACCGGGGCGCGCCAGTCATATATCAGGGGCTTCTTCTTATATTGAAAGCCAAAGCGGCCAATATAATAGATTTCATCCGCAGGGCTGCCGTCCTCTCTGAAATCTATCCTGGCAAAATAGGGGGACTCCTTCAGTCTGGCGATTCTGTCCCTCACTCCTGCGGCAAAAGCGCCTGTCCTGTCGGTCTGTTTTAAAAGAAGTTCGTTCTGGAACATTTCATGCGGGTCGATCTCGCCCCGGTTGTCCGCCATGTAGCGTTTGGCCTCCCTGTATTCCTGTTCCAGCCTGTCTGCATTTTCTCCCGCTTCCGCAAACGCCTCCTCCAGCCGTTCCAGTGTCTGAGCCAGGTGGATCTGCTCCTCAGGGAAAGGGAGGGGCTTCTCCTGCCGCCTGCGCGTTATTTTTTCCCCGCTGTCTTTATGCATCGCCTGGTTCCTCCTTCTTCAGAACAAACCGCTGTGTAGGATAGCCGAATTCCACCAGCAGCTCCGCCTCTGCGAAGCCCAGTCCCTTGATTTCACGGCGCTGTCCGGTGTCCGCCTTATCCCCCTCCCGGTACGTGGTGATACTGATTTCCCGGCCCTTTGCCAGCTCGTCCATCACCTTGTTAAGAAAAACCCTGGGAATGCCCATTTTCCGGTAAAGCGGATGGGTTCCCATAAAATCAATATTTCCTGTCTCAGTGTCAAAAAGCAGGATTCCCACGGCGATACCTCCGTCCTTCAGTATCAGCGCCTGTCCTGCACGGATTTTTTCCTGCAGGGTCTGGATATATTCTTCCTCATCCAGGCAGGGAAAGCCATCCACCACAAGGTGCACCAGCTCCATCCAGCAGGGAATGTCGGTTTCTTGGGCAAAAGCGGCCTCCCATGGCCTGTTTTCCTTATTCTCCAGCATGCTGTAGCTCCCCTCCAGGCTGTATTTTAACTGCAGCGGGTAAAAACGTTCGTTTTCCCGGTATCTGTTGGGCGGCATTTTATACAGGGCTGTAAAAATCCCGGTAAAGGCCTGCTGGCTTTCATACCCCGCCAGCAGCGCGATTTCCAGAATCGGCTTATCTGAAAAAACCAACAGCTTCGCCGCCTCCGTCAGCCGCCTTCTCTGTATGTAGTCATGCGCCGTCAGTCCCGTCATATCGGCAAACATCCGGTGCAGATGGTACTTGGAATAGTGGACGGCATCCGCTATGGTATCCAAGTCCAGTTTTTCGGTAAGGTGCGCTTCTATATATTCAATGACTGCCGTAATATTTTGTATATTCTTTTGCATGTTCTCCTCCTTCCGAAGCCTTATTATACCCAACCGTGACGGGATATTTTTCATCAATCTTGCTTTTTTAAGAAAAAAGCCGGCCCGCACGCGGCAGACCGGCCCTTACCCTCCGACCTTTATTCTAACGGCCGGTTTTGTTTACAATCCGTATGGAAAACGCCGCGGAAATTCCAATGATACAGGCCGACAGCGCCAATACGCAGCCCACAGCGGCGGCGGGACGGGAAAGAAGCTGCCATGCTTCGCCTATCCCCAGCTTTCCTGCCAGATAATAAAATACAAGAAAGCCGACAGTGGGAATAAACATAAATATTTTTCCTCTAATCGAGCCGTATTTATAATATCCGGGCAGCTGTACCCCTGCGTATATGGTAAACAGCAGCATGCCCAGAAGCAGGGAAGAAATCAGCTCGCCGCCCGACGGCGGGGACTTTACCGCCCAGAGCAGAATTGCGCTCTGCAGCGCCGTTTCCAAAAGCAGCGCCAGGTAACCGATTCCGAATACGGCAAGATATCTGCCCGCTACCAGGCTTCCCCTGCCCACGGGCAGGAAGCCGTAAAACCGCTCCATCCCATTTTTTTCAGATATGGAGAAGGTGTATGCTGTCGTCATGGCCGTCACCGTAACGCCGAAGGACAGCCCTTCCAGCAAGGATCCTGTAAAAAAAGGAAACATCAGCGGTACAAGAAGCACCAGCAGCACGGATTTTACATAGGGCTTCAGCAGCATAAAATCAAGTTTCATACATTTCATAGCAGGGTTCATATGTTTTCCTCCTGATTGTTTCTGTCGGTCTGTCTGCTCATAAAGACCACAATATCATCAATGGATGCGGGAACATATTCCAGGCGGCCGGCAGCGGCCAAATCCTCTTTCCTGATCAGCGCCTCAAAGCCTGTGGGGAAAGTGCGCAGTCCGATGAGCCGGGCCTCCAGTCCGGGGGTAAGCTCCTTCCTGTCTCCCCTCACAACGCGGAAGCTGTCCGCAAAATCCTCCTTTGTTCCTGTAAAAATCAGCTGTCCCAGGTGGATATAGGTGATGTAGTCCGCGATTTTTTCCAAATCAGGTGTGATGTGGGTAGAAAAAAGCACGCTGCGGCGGCCATCCTCAATATACTCACACAGGATATCCAGCAGCTCGTCACGGGATACCGGATCCAGGCCGCTTGTGGGTTCATCGAGAATCAGAAGCCTGGCGTCGTAAGAAAAGGCGCAGGCAAGCATGAGCTTCATCTGCATTCCCTTTGACAGTTCTTTCACCTTCTTTGTCTTGCCAATCCTGAACCTGGAAAGCAGGGACCAATATTTCTCAGAATCCCAGGCGGGATAAAAAAGCGTGTAGGCTTTTTCCACATCAGCCATCGTCCACTCATCCACAAAGCTGCTGGAATCAAAAACAGCGCCGATATCCTTCTTTATCTCCTGCTCGGAGGCAATATTGTCTTTTCCGAACACGGTTATTTTCCCGCCGTCGCGTTCCGTCATATTCAGTATCGCTTTAATTGTCGTCGTTTTACCGGAGCCGTTAGGGCCGATCAGGCCCATGATATAGCCTTCGGGCAGATCAAAGCTGATATTATTCAGCCTGAAATCCGCGTATGATTTTTCCAATGCCTCCACATGCAGCATGCTATCCATTTATTTTTTCCTCCATACATTGTTTGAACAGGTCGGTTATCTGTGAATCGCCGGCTCCGGCTTTCCTCGCCTCCCGGATGGCATCGGCGAACATCGCCCTGGCCTCCCCTATCAGGTGGTTTCTAATCAGTTCCTCACTGCTCTGCGCGACAAAGCAGCCCTTTCCCTGGATATTCTCTATGTAGCCCTCACTTTCCAGCTCGGTATAAGCGCGGTTAATCGTGAGCACCCCCACCTTGAGATCTCTGGCCAGGGAACGCAGTGAGGGCAGGATATCTCCCGGCATAAGCTCCCGGGACAGTATTGCCTGAAGTATCTGGCTTTTTATCTGCTCGTAAATCGGGCCGTCATAGTTGTTTGATACCACAATTTTCACATCTCGGTCCCTCCTTCATCAGCTGGCTGATATGCTGTTATGCACATCACTATAACAGTTGTGTTATTATCTGTCAATGGCCATGTAACTGATTTTCCAAGTAAAATATTGGCAGTCGTCCTTGACAGAAAATCGAACTCATAGTACGATTATCATAATATCAGTATAGTAAGGATAAAAAATATGAAAAAAGAACATTTAGTCCGCTTTCATCAGCAGAATATCCTGGCTGCCGCGGAGAATCTTTTTTCCGAAAAGGGCGTGTGCCAGACCACCATGGACGATATTTCCAGGGCTGCGGAATACAGCAAATCAACCATATATGTTTATTTCCATAGTAAGGATGAAATATATAACTACATTATTCACAGCTACATGTGCAGTCTGAGGGATACCCTGCGTGACTGCATCCGGGAAAACCCGGATTTTGAAAGCAGGTACTTTGCGGTCTGTAACAGGCTGTGTTCCCTTTATGCCGGCAAGCCTATATATTTTACAAGTATACTGGGATATATAAGCGTTGACGAGCAGGCTTTAGCGGAAAGTGAAATCCTCCGCCGGATTTATGACGTGGGCGAGGAGATCGACGATATCCTAACCGCATGTTTTGAACAGGGAATCCGGGAAAAATACCTGCGGCAGGATCTCTCCATCCTGCCCGCTGTTTTTACCCTGTGGGCCTCGCTGGGCAGCCTGATCCCCATGGCCTATGAAAAAGAAACCTATATTGAAAACAGGATGGGAATGAAAAGGCCGGACTTTCTGCAGTACGGCTTCCGCCTGCTGCTCGCCTCACTGAAAAAGGAGGAGTGACGAATGGGAATTTTTACGGGAACCCTGTGCTTTTTATGCTTTCTCCTCCTGCTTGCCAAGGCCGCATCCAGGAAATTCGGCCCGAAAAAAGCAGACCGGCTTTTTATGAAGCTGCATAAGCCTTTATCCGCCGTGCTCTTCCTCCTCTGCCCGGTTCACATTTTTTTCGTGCTGCGGACGCCACGGGCAATGTGGTTGTCCCAGACAGCGAGGCTGTCCCAGGCAACGCGGCTGTCCCAGACGGCACGGCTGCCAGGCTATCTGTCGGGAGGCTGCCTGTTTCTGTGCAATGCTTGTTCCCATGCATCTGTCAGTCCCGGAACCGGTACATGGAAACGCCCCCGAAGGAGGAATTCCAAATGAATGAATCAAAAACCGCCCCTGAAGTCCGACAAAAAAGATGCCTGATCCTGTACTGCTCCAGTCATCATCAGAACACGGAGACCCTTGTAAAAAAAGCTGCTGCACAGCTGTCTGACATTGCTGTTATGCCTCTGTCAGAGAACTGCCTCCCGGAACTTTCCCGTTATGAGCTCATCGGCCTGGCCTCCGGCATTTATATGGGCAGGCCCCATGCCTCAATGCAGTCTTTCCTGGAGGCTCACCAAAAGGAGCTGAAGGGCCGCAGGGTTTTTACACTGCTGACCAGCGGCGCAAACCAGAAAAAATACGGCACAGCCTTTTCCTCCCTTCTGGAAGGCTATGGCTGTACCGTATTGGGGAATTACCAATGTAAAGGGTTTGATACCTTCGGCCCCTGGAAGTTTATCGGCGGGATTGCCAAGGGACATCCTGACACCAGTGACATTGCAGGTGCGCAAGCTTTTCTGCGCGGGATTCTCAGGACGCAGGCCTGATACCTGCCGCCGCCACGCATTCACACGGTCTGTGCGGGCCTATCCGCCGTAAGGCCTTTCCCCGCGTCATGCTCCAGAATTACCCGCAGCAGGATTTCCGCCGCCAGCCTGGAACCGGTCTCTGAGGCATGCTCGCCGTCAGGCGCATACATTTCCGTTTCCGGATGGGCCTGCTTATACTTCCACCATTCCTCGCCCACAGGCGCAAGCACGGCCCCCAGCTGTTCCGCCATTTCCCGGTATGCCTCCGTCAGTTTCTGCTGTCCGGCTTCATTCGTTTTCTCAGCCCAGGTCATATAGGCAACCGGTGTGCTTCCGGCTTCCTGAATCCATTGATTGATCGACTTTGCCGCTTCAAGCATGTCCTCCTTCGGCCCGAACGGATGGGCATGTTCCTGAAGGACCACATAGTCATAATGTCCATAAAGAATGTTAAATCTGACCTCCGGCTCCTTCTGATGCTGATGGAGGAACCAGCCGCCATGGGTGATCATCGTCACCTCACAGGCAATCCCCTTCTTTCTCGCAAGCTCCGCAAAAATCTCCGGCATATCATTAAAATAGGTGTGGCTGTTGCCAATAAATAAAACTCTCATTCCCTGTTTTCTCCTCTTCTTTGGCTTTCCACAGATTTTCATCCGGCAAAGCCAATACTTTTCTACTAATCCTGATGTATTAATCATAATATACCGTAGGATATTTTTCATCATAAAAATAAAGAAAGAACCGCTATGGGAACAGACGGAAAAATATTCCGCTGTGGCCGGAAACTCCAAAACAATAAAAAATGAAAAGCAGGAAGAATCGTTGGTATCATTTTCGGCTCCGCAAGATATGAAAATATAATAGCTGTGGATATTGAAGTGGAGGAAACGTACAGAAGGCGCGGCATCGCCGCTTTTCTCACAGAGCATATGCTCAACAGCTGTTCTGAAGAAAACCTGACAGTACAGTGGGACTGCGTGGAATCTAATACCGCCTCCCGCATGGCGGCAGAAAAATGCGGTTTCCATTTATTCAAGAAGCGCCCTTATTATTGGTTTTGGATATCGTAATCTGTATATGGAATAAACTGCAAAGGCACAACGTTCATTTTATGGGCAGCAAAAAAGCCTGGTAAAAACCAGGCTTTTCCATCGGAGTGACAAGACTTGAACTCGGAACAATACCGAATCAAGAATGTCGTATTTAAGCCTTTTCCTGAATTTACGCTATTTTGGCTTGTTCTATTATACATTTATTTGTAGTATATTGCACTTAATTATATTATAATACCATACTATGCAACACGAAATGCAACACGAGTTATTCAGTTTTTAAACTTATTTATTTCGTATTTTTAGTATTATTCTGTTGATGATTGACAATGCGCTAATATTAGCG
>NZ_VUMI01000095.1 GCF_009696275.1 Eisenbergiella porci | reverse complement strand
GGGCGGGCAGGGTTTCTGTAAGGGCACGCTTTCGCTCGGTTAAAAATGCAGCGGTACTAACGACGCAAAGGACGCGTCGTAAGGACCGGCGTTTTTATACGACCCTTACAGAAACCCTGCCCGCCCCACACCCCGTCCTCTCAAGCAGCCCCCACCTTCCCTCCCAGGACCAGGAGCCACGGACAGCCGCAGGAAAACACCGGCAGACCTGGGGATTATGGTAGGCGTAGGAGGAGGGCAGATAGCTGATAAAGGGTAATTTTATTTATGAACTAACGCAAAAGGGTAGTAAAAAACAACGTCTGTGTTGAAAGGCGTTGTTTTTTATTTGGGCTATTTTATATATGGTATTTCATTGTATTTGGTGTTTGTTACTTGTAACCGATTTGCAATTTCTTATTTATTGTTTCTTGTGATTATTGTACCTGTGTTTTTATGGTACAGGTATAATAAGGGTAATTGTAATGACTATAGCATCGGGGTTCCTTTGCAGTAGGTTTGGGTTACGTCGTAGTTGTCTTCGAGGATGACAAGGTCTGCGTCGTAGCCGGTTACTATTTTGCCTTTGCGGTTGTCTGCGCCGAGGCATCTGGCGGGGTTGATGGTGCAGGAGTTGAGGGCGGCGTCAAAGGGAACCATGGCTTGTTCAACCAGGATCTTGAGGCCTTTGTTCATGTTGAGGGTGCTTCCTGCTATGGTGTCGGTGCCTTTGAGTCTTGCCAGGCCGTCTTCGCCGATTTCGATGTCATGGCCGCCCAGCTGGTAGTTGCCCCCGGGCGGGCAGTGTTTTGCGCGTAGTGAATCGCTTATCATGATGCTGTAGTCTCTTCCTTTGGCCTGGAAGAAGTTGTTGAGGGCGGCCAGGTGGGAATGGCAGCCGTCACAGATTATTTCGCCGTAGATGTCGCGGACTCTGAGGGCGGTGCCTACAAGGCCGGGTTTTCTGTGGTGGTAGGGTGTCATGCCGTTGTATACGTGGGTCATGCTGGTTGCGCCGTTGGCTATGCCCAGCATGGCTTGTTCGTAGGTGGCGGAGGAGTGTCCCATGCTGACTACCACGCCTGTTTCTCTACAGTATCTGGTGAGGGCAAAGTTTTCGTCGTGTTCAGGAGCCATGGTGATGTATTTAATCAGTCCCTGTGCGGCCTCCTGGTACATTTTGAATTGTTCTACCGTGGCTTTTGCAATGGCTTCCGGCGGTTGCGCTCCTTTGTATTCCATGTCCAGATAGGGACCTTCAAAGTGGACGCCCAGGATTTCGGCTCCTTCGTAGCCTTCGCTCACTACTGCTGCCACGTTTTTCAGGGCGGCGGTGAGTACGTCGGGCATCTGGGTTACGGTGGTGGGAAGGATGGCGGTTACGCCTTCTTCCGGTATGCGTTTCATCCAGTCACGCAGGCCTTCGGGTTCTGCATCGTTGGTGTCAAAGCCGTAGGCTCCGTGGGTGTGTACGTCAATAAATCCGGGGACAATGCGTTTGTCACCGTAATCTATGTCCGCTGCTTTGGTTCCATAGGGGAGGATGTCCGTAATTTTGCCGTTCTGCATTTCTATCTGCATGGCAAGAAACTGTCCGGCAATCCATACCCGTTTACTTTGTATTATCATATATTCCTCCTTGTTTTGCGGAGCAAAATGCGAGCTCTCTGCGAGCAGAGGAATTTTCCTCCTTGTTTTGCGGAGTAAAATTCAGGTACTCAGATTTTTGAGAGTGCTGCTTCGTCTGCAACTACGATGGCGTCGCTGTGGAGCTGGAGTATGGAAGCGGGAACCTGAGGGGTTACAGGGCCGAAGAAGGCTTTTTTAACGATATCGGCTTTGTCTTCTCCGCTAACCACTACCAGTACTTTCTTTGCCAGCATGATGGTTTTGATGCCCATGGTGTATGCCTGTTTGGGCACGTCATCGTAGGAAGCGAAGAAACGCTGGTTTGCTTTGATGGTGGATTCTGTAAGGTCAACGCAGTGTGTTTCCAGTTCGAAGCTGTCTGAAGGCTCGTTGAAGCCGATATGGCCGTTGTGGCCCAGTCCCAGCAGCTGCAGGTCAATGCCGCCTACAGAAGCGATAACATTGTTATAGTCTGCGCAGGCTTTTGCAGCATCGGACTGTGTGCCGTCGGGCAGGTGGGTTCTTTCCTTATTGATATTCACATGTTTGAAAAGGTTCTCATTCATGAAGTAATAATAGCTCTGGTCGTTATCTCTGGTAAGTCCCTTGTACTCATCCAGATTCACGGAGGTTACTTCTGAAAAATCCAGATCGCCCTTGTTATACCATTCCACCAGCTGCTGGTAGGTGCCGATGGGGGTGGAACCGGTTGCCAGTCCCAGCACACAGTTGGGTTTCATAATAACCTGTGCGGAAATAATGTTGGCGGCTTTTCTGCTCATATCCTTATAATCTTTAGCTTTGATAATCTTCATAATTATTGCTCCTTTTCTTGGTTTTAGTATGTACACTTTTATTATAATCTATTATACAGCCGTACACCAGCTTGTTCTATGTACAATCTGGTCTTTTTTTAACCATATTTGTCTGAAAAATCTTTATAACCAAATTCGGAAGCTCCTTTTGCGGAGCTTCCGACTGTGCTAGGTGGGAATTTCTTGTAACGTCCGCGTGTTCCTTACAGCAGCTTCTTCATTTCATCTGCAACGAACTGGACTTTGGTGCCGACAATAACCTGAACAGATGTCTTGCTGGGCCTGATAACGCCTGCAACACCTGCAGATTTGATCTTCTTATCGTCAACCTTGGTATAATCTTTAATTTCAAGACGGAGTCTTGTAATACAGTTATCCAGAGATTTCACGTTTTCTTTTCCGCCGAGTCCTTCCAGAACGATCTTGGCAACCGTTGTGAAGTCATCGTTGGCGAGGGTTACTTTCTTCTCAGCTTCCAGATCATCATCTTCACGGCCGGGAGTCTTCAGATTGAATTTTGTGATAACGAATCTGAATACCACATAGTAAATGATACCAACCACAACTGCGATCGGAATGATTAACCAGGGATTCTCAGCAAGAGGCAGGAAGGAGCTGAGAACAGCATCGATGGCGCCGCCGGAGAAAGAGAAGCCCAGTCTTACGGGCAGTGCAACGGTAATTGCTGCTGTAATACCAGCCAGCAGAGCATGAACTAAATACAGGCCGGGAGCCAGGAACATAAAGGAGAATTCGATAGGCTCTGTAACACCTGTGAAGAAGGAACAGAATGCTGCAGATGCGAGCAGACCGAATACCATCTTCTTCTTGTTGTCTTTTGCTGTATGGTACATAGCGAGGCAGGCAGCGGGAAGACCGAGCATCATGAACGGGAAGAAACCTGTCATGTACATACCAGTCTGTCCAAAGGTACCTGTATTTCCCCAGAAGTTTCCAAGGTCGTTGATTCCCGCAACGTCGAACCAGAATACGGAGTTCAGTGCATGGTGCAGACCTACAGGGATTAACAGACGGTTCAGGAAGGTGTAGATACCTACGCCGATCGGGCCGAGTCCGGAAATAGCTTCGCCTACTGCAACCAGTGCTCCGTAAAGAACAGGCCATACGAAGAACAGGATACCTGTGAATACCAGGGATACCAGTGCTGTTACAATAGCAACGGCACGTTTGCCGCTGAAGAATGACAGCGCATCGGGAAGCTTGGTATTTTTGAATTTATTGTAGCAAACCGCACCAATGATACCGGCCAGGATACCGATAAACTGGTTATTGATTTTGCCGAACGCAGCAGCAGCTTCTTTACCGGTCAGTGCGGAAACAACGCCGGAACTGAGCAGGTTCTGGAACAGTAACATGGCGACCAGACCAGCCAGGGCTGCTGTGCCGTCATTGTCGTCAGACATACCGATTGCAACACCAATTGCAAACAGCCATGCCATATTGTCGATCAGAGCGCCGCCTGCCTTGATCATGAACAGACCAAGTGTATAAGCGAAGCCTCCTGCCGTAAAACCGGCTACTTCACCGGCCATAGCCGCAGGTGCAAGGATGTATCCAACGCCCATCAGGATACCGCATACCGGCAGACAAGCAACCGGCAGCATCAGGGATTTACCCAGTTTCTGCAAATACTTCATCATAATTAAAAATGCCCCCTTCTTTTTTTTGCTCCGCCCTAGCTACGGAGCATATTTTATTCAAAAGGAATTCTCTTTCCTTTGGAATACAGCTTCAGTTACAGATTTTCCTTCATAAATGCTTGAAGTGCCTGCGCCGCCGCATCTTCATCCGGACCTTCTATGGTAAATTTCACGGTCTGGCCCTGCTTAACGGCCATCATCATCAGAGACATTATTTTCTTTGCGTCTCCTTTTTTGGTTCCGTTATCAACGGATACCGTACTGGCAAACTCCGCGGCCTTCTTCACAAGAAGTCCTGCCGGTCTGGCATGGATTCCCAGTTCGTCTGTGATTGTATACTCGAATTCTTTCATGTTGCTGTCTCCCTTCTGTTTTTCATATCTATTCTTACCGCGGCCCGCTCAGGGCAGGCCGGGCAGATACCATTTAATACATTGCCTCTCAGATATCCCTGACGGCCTTTCTGACACTGAGCACATAGGTGGGGGATACGGACAATTCATCCACTCCCATATCCACAAAGGTCCTGGTAAGCGTTGTATCGCTGGCAAGCTCTCCGCAGATGCCTACCCAGATTCCTTCCTTATGGCCATTTTCCACGGTCATCTTAATCAGACGCAGGATGGCTTCGTGATGGGAATCGTAAAAATTGTCAAGATTCTGATTCTGCCTGTCTATGGCAAGCGTATACTGGGTAAGGTCATTGGTGCCGATACTGAAAAATTCCACTTCCTTTGCCAGCTCATCGCTGATTACGGCGGCGGCAGGCGTTTCCACCATGATTCCCAGCTCCACACGGTTAAAGCTGATGCCTTCTTTGGTAAGCTCTGTTTTAACCTCTTCCACGATTTCCTTGATTTTCCTGATTTCCTTTACAGAAATAATCATGGGGAACATGATTGCCGCGGTTCCGAAGGCAGATGCCCTGTATATAGCACGCAGCTGTGTTTTGAATACCTCCGGCCTGTCAAGGCAGATCCGGATGGCCCGGTAGCCCATAGCCGGATTTTCCTCGTGGGGCAGCTTAAAATAGTCTACCTGTTTATCAGCGCCGATATCCAGCGTTCTGATGATTACCTTTTTGCCCTGCATTCTGGAAAGAACTTCCTTATATATAACGAACTGTTCTTCCTCAGTGGGGTAATCTTCTCTTCCCAGATAAATGAATTCACTTCTGAAAAGTCCGATTCCACCCGCATCCGAATCCAGCACCTTATCCACATCGGATACATTTCCTATATTGGCATACAGATTGATTCTGCGTCCGTCGGTGGTTACGTTGTCTTTTCCCTTTAATTCCTGAAGTGCGGTACGCTCCTTTTCATATTCCATCTTCTTCTGTACTGATTTTTCCAGCACATCTTCTTCCGGATTGATGATGAAGGTTCCGCTGAAGCCGTCTACCACTGCCTTTGCTCCGCTGTATTCTTCCAGCAGGGCCACATCCGTCTGTACCAGCGCCGGAATATTCATGGACCTGGCCAGAATAGCCGTATGGGAGTTGGTGGAGCCGTGTTTGGTTACAATGGCAAGGATTTTGCTCTTATCCATCTGCACTGTCTCACTGGGGGATAAATCATCCGCCAGCAGAACCACCGGTTCCTCGGAAGCGATGCCTTCTTCTCCCACGCCCGCCAGGATGCGGATAAGTCTCTTGGAAATATCCAGCACATCCGCAGAACGCGCTTTCATATATTCATCATCCATGCTTGCAAAAATACCAGCAAAATTTTCACCTGTGAGATTCACGGCAAATTCCGCATTCATTTTTTCATCCCGAATCAGGCCGCGGATGGAATCCAGATAATCGGCGTCATCCAGCATCATCTTGTGCACATCGAAAATCATGGCCTGCTCTTCTCCCGCTTCCTTCAGGGCCTTCTGATAAAGCGCCTCCAGCTGTTCGGTTGCAGTTTCCTTCGCCTTCTCCATTCTTTCGATTTCCGCTTCGGGATTTTCAATGGTTTCCTGCTTCAGGACATATTCCTGTTTTTTATACAGATATATTCTGCCAATGGCAATTCCCTTTAATACGCTCTTACCGGAACATTTAATCATTACGATTCCTCCCAGATAAAATTCAGTTATTTTTTAATTTCCAGACAGTCATCCCCCGGCTTTACGGCTATGCCGGTCTTTCCCTCTACAGAAGCAAAATCCGTGGTGTTGCAGACAATCATGGGAGTAATAACATCGTATCCGGCCTCTTTAATCTTTTCCAGGTCAGCCTCTACCAGCAGGTCTCCCTTTTTCACCTTTTTGCCGGCTTCGGTTTTAATGGTGAAATGCTGTCCGTTCAGCTGGACCGTATCCAGTCCGATATGAATCAGCAGCTCAATCCCATCCTCCGTGGTAAGCCCCAGCGCATGCCCTGTAGGGAATACCGTGCTGATTTCACCGTCGGCAGGCGCGTAAACCTTTCCTTCCGCCGGGACAATGGCAATTCCCTTACCGAGAATTTCTTCACTGAAGGTGGGGTCATTTACATTTTTTAACGGCACACATTCTCCGGCCATCGGCGCTCCGAGCATAATTCCTTTTTTCTTAAAAGCATCAAATAATCCCATTTTTCTATTCCTTCCCTTCTTTTATGATTCCTGTTTTCCTTTTGTCTGTATTGTATCGGTAAAGCCGCCGGCCTGTTTCAGCTGAAGGGCCAGATAAATCTGCTCTTCCTCAGTCATATCGCAGCCATACTGCTCTTTCACATGTTTTTTTACTTTTTCCGCCAGGGCATAATCCCCTGCGCAATGATTCTTTACAAAATTGCTGAACACGATATCCTCACGGCCTTCCGCCGGCGGCAGGAGCAGCATCCGGTGTGCCAGAAATTTAAGATTGGACGCCAGTCTGTCACGGTACAGGGAATCCTCGGGCGGCAGCTTCAGATTATTCTCCAGAAGCTCCATCATGCTCTGAATCATGTTTGTCATGGCCCATGTGTCCCTGACCTTGATATCAAACTCAGCATCCACCAGATGAATCGCAATGGAAGCTGCTTCGTCATCCGGGAGCCTGATTCCCGTCCGTTCCTCAATCAGCAGAAGCGCATGCATCCCGATTTCAAATTCCTGCGGGTAGAATCTTTTAATCTCCCGGTAAAGCGCATTGGAAAAATCCATGCCGTCCTTAAACCTTTCAATTGCAAAACCAATATGGTCTGTAAGCGTCAGATAAACATTCTGGCTCAGCTTGGTATTCAAATTCTTCCTAGCATAGGAAATGATATCCGCAGAAACCTGAATATATTCTAACGGCATGCTTGCAAGCAAGTCCTTAAAGCGTTCCCGCACGTCCTTGCTCTCCAGCCTGAATATTTTCTCAATGCCGTCCTCAGCCACTTCCTGACCGGTCTTTTTCTGAAAACCAAGGCCACGGCCCATAATTATAATCTCACTGCCATCCTGGTCCCAGGAGGATATGACGTTATTATTAATTATTTTCCCGATTATCATACCTGCCCTCTGCTTTGGGGATTCTGGATTTAATGCTGGCTTGTGGCTTGTCATCCGCTGTCCTGCCTGTAAACGGGCTTAAATGGCCTTTAATAAAAAAAACCAAATCTTATAAATTAACCACTCCGTTTGCACTCCACACGGAATACACACTATGACTAACTTATAAAATCTGGTTTTGCCTGCCTTACAGTAACAATCCAATCAATATTCAGCTTTTGTCCCTCATCTGAATTGAGCATATCAAACTTAACAATTGATGTCAAGTGCAATCAGGTAATTTCGTGTTATTTTAACAGTTTTACAGTTTATATTTTGTGCATAATGTTCAGGTGAAAGTGCCTTACATTTATTATTATACCACTCTTACCGACAAATATATCCAATAGCATTCTTTTTTACGGTATCACTTTCACGCAGCAGAGAATACCCGGAAAATATTTTTCTGCCGAAACGTCATGAATCATGTTATAATATTTATCATACACTTATATCAATTACACAGTTAGGAGTTCTTATGAAAAAATCGAAATTAACCTGTATTCTTCTGGTTACGGCAGTTTTATGCTTCAGCTTTACAGGCTGCAGCAGGAATTCCGGGGAAGAGGCTTCCTCTGAAGAAATTCAAACAGATTATTCATCGGAAGAAAACAGTATTCCGGACAATACGGTTTCTCAGGCCGAAACCGCTCCGGCTCCCGAAGAAACGCCCCCTGCGCAACAGCAGGCCCGTGATCTCACCGGATTGAAGCTGTCCATTCTTGGGGACAGTATCTCCACTTTTGACGGATATATTCCTACGGATTATAATATTTTTTATCCCGGGCACGGAGAAATTACAACGGTTGAGAATACCTGGTGGTTTCAGGTGCTTACCGCAACCGGCATGGAGCTGAATGCGAATGCCTCCTCCTCCAACACCACCATATCGGGAGATTCCAACGATACCACAGGAAGCGCTCCCGGCTGCAGCTTTAAACGGATTAATGATCTGACCCCCGGCGACGATGGCCCCGCGCCGGATGTTCTCATTGTTTTCATGGGAACCAATGATTTTTTGAGAAGTGTGGAGTTGGGAAGCTTTACCGCGCCAGAGGCACAGCAGGAAGGCGAGGTTACGAATTTCTGTGATGCTTACGAACTGATGATACAGAAGCTTGCCGCTTCCTTCCCCAATGCCCAGATTTATTTCTGCACCCTCCTGGAAACCAATGCGGGAGACGTGGACGATAATCCCCAGGGATTTCCTGCCACAAATGAAAAAGGCAATACCATAGCCGATTTTAATGCGGAGATCGCCACAATCGCTTCCGCCTATAATTATCCGGTTATTGACGTCCATAACTGCGGTATCACCTACGATACCCTGGGACAATATACAGGTGATGGCGTCCACCCCAATACGGAGGGCGCGAAGCTCATAGGCGACTACATTACCCACGCTTTATTATATTGATATCATACCTACCAGCTCTGAAAGGCGAAAATTTCTCGCACAAAAATTACTGATAAGCACTGAAGATTTAGCCGATGCATGATAAAATAAAAAAAAGTTTTTCGCAAAGGAGAAAATTTATCGTGACAAGGGCTGAAC
>NZ_VUMI01000094.1 GCF_009696275.1 Eisenbergiella porci | reverse complement strand
CGAATTATGCAAAGTCTAAAGAGCCCGTACACTTTATATAATCAACAAAGTGTGGGCTCCACTTTGCATAATAACTTACTTTTCATAACCTAATCCTTTCTTCAGATTCCGTCTCACGGCGGACACCCTTGGCTTCGGCTGTATCCTTCCCACTGCCGGGCGGATTGGGGACTTTCACCCGTTAGAACGTGTGCCCACCGGGCACACCAAAAAACGGGCTGCCCATCGCCGGCAGCCCGCGTTTCCTTCACAGATTCATATACTTGCTTTGCATCACCGCTGTTATACACGGATGACAAAGCCTTCTTTTCTCGGTTTCGCCTGAGGAAGCGGTTTGTCGCCATAACCCAGGATGCAGTTTCCGATGCCGATATATTCTTCACCAAGTCCCCATTTTTTCATAAGGGCTTTTCCTTCCTCCGTCTGGAAAACCTCTCTGGCCCGGTGGATCCAACAGGAATCAACACCCAGGGAGAAAGCGGCATTCATCAGGTTGCCCATTACAAGGCTTCCATCCTCCACACAGGTTCCCCTGCGGCTGTCTGCAAAAACCGCAACCACCGTCGGCGCACCGTAAAAAGGATCGCTGTCATTTCCCATCACCGCCGCATTCATTCGGGACAGCTGCCGGATAGTTTCCTTATCCTGTACCACCGCCATCACCACCGGCTGCATTCCCATGCCGCTGGGGGCATATTCTCCCGCCATAAGAATCTGCTGCAGTATTTCTTCCGGCACCTGCGTTTCCTTATAGGAACGCACGCTTCTGCGCTCCGTCAATACCTTTAGTGTTTCATTCATTTCCTGCTCCTTTCCCCGCGATGGACCGGATGCCCGGCCACCACGAACCCGTACGGCCAGCGCAGCAAATGCGCAGGCTTGTATGAACCGTTACTTTTTTCCGCCATTTACAAAAACCATTCGTTTTTTCTTCTCACAGAAAGGAACGGCGCCAGCTTCTGGCTGAGCATCTCCGTTACCGGCGCAGGGAGAGTTCTCGCTTTTTCCGGGCAAATGGTAATGCACCGCATGCACAGAATACATTTTGACGGATCTGTCTGCGTCGGATCTCCGGCGGGTATGGCTTCCACGGGACATTTTTGTGCGCAGAGGCCGCACCGGATACAGTCCTTTGCTATCTGAGGGACGGCCTGCATGGGCTTCAAGCTTTTATAGGGACGGTTCCCCGGCGTTGCTTTTTCCTCCGGCCTGTTCCCTTCGGCCAGGGTCTTCAGCTTATGTAAAATCTCACCGGCAAATTCGGCGATTTCCCTGCGGTCCTGCCCGTCCGGCCGTCCCGCCGCCAGCTGTGTTACGATGGAATGCTGTGCAACGAGAGCCGCTGAAGCCAGCCTGGAAAAGCCCTGCTGCTCCATCCTGTCATCCAGCTCTATAAGGGCATCCTCATAAGCCCGGTTCCCATATACCGCAAGGGAAATGAACCAGGTGCCGTTTCCCTGCACACGGGAAAGCCTTTCAGCCATCACACCGGGAAGCCGGCCGCCGTAAACCGGCCCCGCCGCAATCACCACATCCGATGGTGCAAAGCTGCGCCATTCCCCTGAGGGGAGCGTCAGATCATATTCCTCCACCTGGGCTGCCAGCTCTCCGGCCAGCATCAGAGCGGCTTTCCTGGTATTTCCCGCCGGACTGAAATGTACCACATATACTTTGTCAAGCATGTAAAAATCCCCCGTTTCCTGTTTGTAGCCGGCATCATAACAGCCCAGATAACCAGACTCTTTCCGGCCGCCTGCTGCCGCTATTGATTCCTACGGCCAGCGCCTAAATTTCTCCGGCTGTATGAACCATTCCATATCAGTTAGTATAGGTTCCTTTTTGCCTGATGTCAATCGGCCGCAGGCTCTAAGCTGCGGGCCCTAAATTACAGACTCTAAGCTTCCTGCAGAAGAAGCTGATAGCTTCCCGCCTCCAGGGTAAGGGACTTCACGTTTTCCAGGGAAAGTGACTTCACCTCTTCCGGCTCAGCGCCATCCACAGCCTTCAGAACCATTCCATCCGGCACAATAAACCGGGCGGTGCAGTCAAAGGGGATACGGACCTGGCAGCGGATGCCATCTTCTTCATATGCCCATTCACTTTTGTAAACACCGGCCGCAGAGGAAAATTCTCCCTTCACCCAGCCCAGCCTCCTGTCCGGGCAGGGCGCCAGGACCGCCTTTTTAAAGCCGACAGCCGTTTCATCCGGCGCAATGCCGCAGACGCTTCTGTAAATCCATTCGGAAACAGCCCCGTAGGCGTAATGGTTCAGGCTGTTCATGCCTGTGCCGCTGATTTTCCCATCGGGCAGAACGGAATTCCATCTTTCCCAGACGGTGGTGGCTCCCATGTTCACCTCGTACAGCCAGCTGGGATAATCCTCCTGAAGAAGCAGCGTATAGGCCTCTTTTACCAGCCCCGCCTTTGTGAGTGCCTGGCAGAGATAGGCGGTCCCCACAAAACCGGTATTCAGATGCATCCCGTTCTCCTGCAGCATTTTTTTCAGGCGGGACGCTGTTTTTTCCATGAATTCTTCAGGGATGACGTCAAAATAAATTGCCAGCACCAGCGCAGTCTGCGTATCGATGGCCACCCTTCCGCCCGGTGTAATATATTCCTTGCGGATAGCGTCCCTGACCTCCTGAGCAATCCTGCCGTAATAGGCTTCGTCCTCCCTTTTGCCAAGCACGGCTGCCGCTCTTGCGGTCAGCAGGGAGGAATACAGGTAATAGACGGAGGCCACATAATAAGGATCGGTTCTTCCGAAGCAGCTATCCTTATCCGGATTATCCAGCGCCAGCCAGTCCGCGAAATGGAAGCCTACCTGCCACAGCCTTCCGCCGCCGCAGTAAGTCTCATCCATATGGATGATGAAATCTGTCCATTGCTTCATATTTTCATAGGTTTCAGCCAGCAGGCCTGTATCCCCGTAAAACTGGTACAGGGTCCAGGGGATGATCGTCGCCGCATCGCCCCAGGCGCAGGAACCGGCCTCTCCCCAGGTATTTGCCGTCATATCCGGCGCTTCCTGCCCCATATTTTCACGGGCCACGGAAAGGACGTCCGGCACGACAAAGGGTACGGCGCCCTGGTTGATCCGCTGCTCATAACGCATATCCTTCAGATATTTCCGGTAAAAAGCCGCCGTATCCATATGATAGGACGCCGTCTGGCAGAACACCTGGGCATCTCCGGTCCAGCCCAGCCTTTCATCACGCTGCGGGCAGTCTGTAGGCACATCCAGGAAGTTTCCCTTCTGTCCCCAAAGCGTATTTTCTATCAGGCGGTTCACCTTTTCATTCGCTGTGGTGATCCGGCCTGTTCTTTCCAAATCAGAATAAACCGTGCAGGCCTCAAAGGCAAAGCTGTCCAGATTTTCCCGGGTAAGCGTCATTCCGGTCACCTTCACATAACGGAAGCCATAGAAGGTGAAATGCGGGCGCACATGGGCGCTGCTGCCATCACAGATGTAGGTGAACTCAGCTTTTGCGGTGCGCAGGTTGTCCCTGTAGAAGTTGCTGTCCTGCAGGATTTCTCCATACTGAAGATAAATTCGGGTCCCTTTTTCCGCTTTACAGTCAAATTCCACCCAGCCTGTGATTTCCTGACCGAAATCCAGAACCTGTTCCCCTGCCGGCGTCATAAGGAGGCTGGGACGCAGTCTCTCATGGATTGTCACCGGAACGCTCAGGCGCTCGGTCAGCTTCGCCTTCGGCGCGGATGCCCTGCTGACGGGCACGGCCTCTTCCTTCGCGCGGGCGCAGATTTTGCCGGAGCAGTCCCGGAAATCCCTGTTGGCATCATAGACTTCACCGTCATAAATATTGGAAAAAAGAACCGGCGACGGAAGGCATTTCCAGTTTTCATCCGTTGTTATTTTCTGCTGTGAGCCGTCCTTGTAGGTAATCAGAAGCTGTGCGGCGGCAAGGAATTTATCGCCGTAAATTTCCGTCACCCTCGCTTCATCCAGGTAACTGAACCTGCCCTTGTACCAGCCGTCCCCAAGCATGACGGAAAGCACATTTTCTCCCGGGCAAAGCAGCTGCGTCACATCATAGGTCTGGTACTGTATCCAGAAACGGTAATCGTTGTAAAAAGGAGCCAGATATTCCTCACCGGCCTTTTCCCCATTCAGGCCGGCTTCATATACGCCCAGTCCTGTTATGTAAAGCCTGGCGCAGGCAACCTCAGATACCGGGGCGTCCAGTGTGAATTCACGGTACATCACCGGCTGGATTTCCTTATCCAGAGGGGAAGCAATCCAGTCCGCGCTCCATTCCTCTTCCCCGCAGCCGCCTTCAAACCAGGCAACACTGCTGATGCCGGTATCCCCGTTATCCGCTTCTGCGCATACATCCCAATAATAACGGATGCCGCCCTCAAATTCCTGTTCAGGGATAAAGGAAAGGGAGGAAATATCCGTCCTCTCTCCGCTGTCATATACCAGATCGGTCATATCCTCCGTCCTGGATACCCTGATTCTGGCCGATTTCAGATGCCTGCCGGTGCTTTCCTCCACCTGGAAGGAAAAGGACGGATTTTTTACGGAAAAGCCCAGCGGGTTCTTCAGATGATTTACTTTTAGATTTGTCAGCTTCATGTGTTTTCTCTCCTATTACTGCTTCATGTTTGATGGCCGCTGCCTGCGGCGGGGTGTTTGATTTACTTATACAGGTTATTGTAATATGCAGGGAGAAAATAGTCATTGGCTTTTTGACTATCTTTTTATGACCTTTAGGGAATTAATGAATATAGCCCTGCAGTTCTATGACTCTTTTAAACCGGATCAGCGCCAAGGCTGCGGAAATGCCGGACACGGAAAAACCGCCGTACAGGCAAAATTTTCCCATACGGCGGCGGTGCAGTTTCTATTATCCAAACAAATCAGCATGTGTCCCGGTGCGGACCAGGGTCAATACCAGAACATTTTCTTCCACCCGGTATACCAGCAGCCAGTCTGGCTGAATGTGGCATTCCCGATGGCCAACCCAATCCCCGGAAAGGGCATGATCTTTGTTCTTGTCAGGGAGCGGTTCTCCCAAAGCAAGCAGCGACACAATGTCTTCCAGCAGGCTGATTTTTAAGCCACGCTTCATCGCCAGCTTATAGTCTATCCTGAATTGTGTGGTGGGTTTTACGTTCAGTTTGGTTTCTCTCATTTCTTCAGATCTGCGAACAGTTCATCCAAATCGGTGTAGCCCTTTACCGACTGATCTTTCGCAATCCTTTCCGCCTCCAGCATCGCAGCGATGGTTTCCTTGTTGGGGCGTTCCGTTTTGATTGCAAAGGGAATTCCTCCCTCCCGCAGCGACTGACGGACAAAAATATTAAATGCAGTGGTCAGGTTCATGCCAAGTTCATTGAACAGTTCGTCCGCCTGCACCTTCAAATCGGAATCCATGCGGATGCTGATATTCGTTGTATTTCCAGCCATACAATCAACTCCCTTCCTTGTTGATGCTTATAGTATATGCTGATTGCACGAAAAATACAATACACTGCACGAAATTTAATATTCATTTGTGATAAAAACAATCCATGAACGAAACCAATCAAAGCCCCCGCTGCTCTGCAGCGGGGGCTTTGACCCTCGCGGCAGTCGCCAAATATCCATGCAAGCATGGCTACTTGGCTCGTTGCTCGCGGGAATAAAAATACAATTACGCTCCCCTTATTCCAAACCATTCTCCGACACCCCATTCCCGGAAACCGAATTTCCGGAAACAGAGTCTCCATACTCCTCCAGGTATTTTTCCACCGCCGGATCCTCCATGTCGTACACCCGCTTCCACTCCTTGCTGTCATCCACCTTCACCGCCTCAGAGCGGTTAAGATAGAGGAAGCGGGAAAGCTGGTAGCAGTCAATCCATATTTCATTGTCCGATTCCTTCTGGGATTCGTCAAAAACCAGCTCCAGCCCCCAATGGAGATGGACGGTTTTAATGTTGTTCACATTTTCTGTTTTAGAATACCCGGTGTGGCCCATGTAGCCAATGATGTCGCCGGCAGTCACCGCGCTGCCCTCCTCCAGGCCTTCCGCGAACGGATAATCCTGGCGCAGGTGGGCGTAATAATAATAGCGCCTTCCGTCAAAGCTGCGGATGCCGATTCGCCAGCCGCCGTACTGGTTCCAGCCCATCACCTCCACATATCCTGATTCCACAGCCACCACAGGGGTGCCAATCTGACCCATCATGTCGTGCCCCAGGTGCGGCCTCTTGTAACCATAGCTTCTGGAAGAGCCGAAATCATCATAGTCGGTATAGGGAAAGCCCTTGGCAATGGGTGAATAGGCCTTCAGGCCATATTTCCGTTTCCACACCAGATTCCCGGATTCATCCTGCTCCTGCAGCAGGAATTCGCCTACCATACCGCCCAGCGCGGCATCGTAGGCTTCGCGGAAATAATCATAGTTCTTCAGATCCGCCGTCGCCTCTTCCAGAGTGGTTTCCCCGTTTTTAATCTTTTCCGTCAGGGCATCCATATCCTTCAGTGCCTGTTTTCCAAACTCGCCGCCGTTCCTGGCCGCAGTATAGGCCAGCAGGGAAATCCAGTCAATGTGATAATCCTCCCTGTAGGTATCCACGTCCGTCTCATAGGCCTGACTGAGGGCTTCACAGGAAACATTGAAGTCCACCCACTTAATATAGTCTTTTCCAGTTTCTTCCTCCGCATTTTCCTCCATCAGCACAGAATCTGAGTTTACGCTGGCAGGCCTTCCTCCGGCCTGTCTGACCGCAAGAAGCAGAAGGATAAGCACCAGCTCTATTAAAATTGCATGTTTTAATTTTCCGCAACGTTTCATGGCGGCTCCAAAGGTCTTTTCTATCCAATATATGCAGGAACAGGCCCGCTAAGTCCTTTAACCTGCGGCTATGCCTCTGGCATTAACTCCGGCTCCGCCTTCTTCTCACGATATTTCCAGAAGCCGTAAGATATTATCCATGGCGAACGCCAGATTTTCTTCACTGGACTTACGCGCTTCCCTGAACGGAACGGGCTTCCTCGTTATGCTGAACGCGGCGCTGACGCCGGAGGTGTAGATATCCCCGGTGTTTTCATCAATGCTCCCCGCCACTGCCACCAGCGGAATCCCTTTGCGTTTTGCTCTTTGCGCCACGCCTCCCACTACCTTGCCCATCAGGCTCTGGCAGTCCAGCCTTCCTTCTCCGGTAAAAATAACGTCTGCCCCCTCTATCCTTTCATCAAACCGGACAGTGTCCAGAACCACTTCAATGCCGGAACGCAGCTGCGCCTGCAGAAAGGCCGCTGCGCCGCCTCCCATGCCGCCCGCCGCTCCTGCGCCCGGCAGCCCGGAAACATCCCTGCCCAGATCCCTTGCCAGCACCCCGGACAGGTGCTGCAGCCCTGAATCCAGCCTTTTTACCATGGCTTCATCCGCTCCCTTCTGGGGGCCGAAAATGCAGGCTGCGCCCAGCGGGCCATACATGGGATTATCAATATCGCACATAGCGGTAAACCGGCATTCCTTCAAGGCGGGATGAAGTCCCGACATATCGATGCTGCAAAGCTCCATAAGGTTCCCGCCCGCAGGCAGAAAAGGCTTTCCTTCCTTATTCAGGAAAAGCACTCCCAACGCGGCCGCCATGCCGCAGCCGCCGTCATTTGTCGCGCTCCCGCCCAGGCCAAGCACAAATTCCCTGCAGCCCTGTTCTATCGCATCCGCAATCAGCCCGCCCACCCCATAGGTGCTGGCCTTTTCCGGGTTCTCCCGGCCCTCCGCCAGCGGAAGGCCGGCGCATGCCGCCATTTCAATGACAGCTGTTCTTTCTTCATTCTCCAGGATTCCATAAAAACCCGCCACCGGATCCAGGAAGGGGCCGGGCACCCGTACTGTCCGTTTTCTGCCGCCCACAGCCTGCAGGAAGCAGTCCACCGTGCCCTCCCCTCCGTCCGCCACCGGAATCTGTATCACCTCACAATCCGGGAATCGGCGTTTTATGCTGTTGTCCATAATTTCGCAGACCCTGGTGGATGATAGCGTCCCTTTGAAGGAATCCGGAATCAAAACCACTTTTTTTATATCCATACCCACTTCCCCATATGCCGGCGGCAATAGAGCTTATCAAAAATATTTGAACCTGTCCCATCCATGACAGTTACAAGTATTTTCTTATAAAAACCGCCTTCTCAAGCTCCTTCTCCGGCTCCTTCCCATAAGCCTCAATACTCACCCTGCCGTCGTAGCCCTTCTCTTTTAAAACGGTGAAAAATTCCCTGTACGCCTCCTGTTCCGCTGTAGGGAAGCTTCTCCCCGCCGGTTCTGCAAAATGCACATGTATGATATCCTCCGTCAGCGCGACAAGAGTCTCCAGGCTCTCCTTTTCCATCATAAAATGATAATAATCCACCAGCAGGCGGATGGAAGACCTGTCCGCTTCCTTCATCAGAAGCGCTCCCTCCTCCAGGCTGCATATAATATTGCTTTCCCTGCGGTTGAGCGGCTCGATGGCGATGCGGATTCCCGCGGGCAGCGCAAAAGCGTCAATGATGCGGAGCGCATCTGCCGTCTGGCAGAGAGCCCTGTGATAATCAAACCCCTCCGGCACATTTTTGGCGCCGCTGCTGCCAAAAACAATTATTTTCGCTCCCAGCCGGACCGCCCTGTCCATTGCCCCTTTTACATACTCGCTGATTTTGGGCGGATCTGCTTCCTCCCCTGTCAGCCTTACCGAAGCCGGAAAAAAATTATTGCAGCATTCACAGGGAATTCCCGACTCCTGTATCTGTGAAAGAAGCTCCTCAAATCCAGCCTCCGAAAGCTCCATTATCTGCGCCAGCGGAAGCTCCATGTAATCATACCCCGCCCGGTACAGCAAATTCATATATCTGCGGCCAATCGGTTCGCTGCTGTCCCCCAGCATATTCAGGCAGCATCCCAGTTTCATAGCCTTCCCCTTCCTGACGGAACAGTCAGCGTTTATAACTGTTCCGTCCCTTCACAGCCATCGCCGAAATTAATCAGCGTTTCACCTCTATATTTTCCTGTTCCTCATAATAAGATGTTGGGGTCAAAAGCCCTATAATAGTACCTTGAAAATTTTACACAAACACTCTATTTCTTGCTCGGTGTGATATACTGTGTTTATCAAGTAAAGGTGGTAAATACGAATGGCATTCAGAATAA
>NZ_VUMI01000093.1 GCF_009696275.1 Eisenbergiella porci | reverse complement strand
ATGACGAAGTTGAACTAGCAAGGATTTTTGGAATCAGATAATTATGTTATCCTCATCTTTGACGACAAGACTACTGTATCTAAGCGCATTTTCCGAAAAGATGAGGATAAAAATATCCTGCGTATAAGCTCATTTATCTTCATATGAAGATAACAGGCGGAGAGTATAATAAAAAGGGTCACAGAAGGCAGAAGATAGGTTTGAAGGTTCTGTTAAAACTGCGGATTAATGCAGTATCGCGGGCAGGCCTGTGATGTGCAGGAGGTAAAAATGGATAAAAAACAAAAGGTTCGTTTCAGATTACCGGAAGATTTTTACCTGCCGGAAAAGGCCGAAGGATGGCTTGAGGAAAAGGCGGCAGAGGGGCTGTTTCTTCAGTCTCTTGGAAGAAAATGGGCTGTTTTTATAAAAGGGGAGCCGGAGGAGGCTGCGTATATGCTTGTCCCCATGGACCCGGACGATATGAAGGGGCCGGCGGAGCAGGGCGGAGAATATAAAAAATTCGGCTGGGAATATGTAACGCAACTGAGGCGGATGGTCCTTGTGCTGCGCGGCAGCAGGGGACAGTGCGAACGGATTCAGGAGTTGAAGGGGGAAAGCATTTACGAAAAGCTTTTGAGGAAGCTGAAGGGAAGCGCCTGGGGACTTTTTACCCCCTTTATTTTCTGGTTGATCTGGCTGGTGGCTTCCAGTTATCTGATGGGGTATGGAATGCTTTTACTGGCGGTGAGGGGATATTGCTGGGTGGTTTTTCTGGGGATGGGCTTGTGCGGCCTGACTCAGGCCGGCAGCTGGCAGGAGGCAAGGCTGGTGCAGCGGCTTTTGCGGGAAATGGAAATCAGGTTTAAGAAAGAACTGCGGGGCAGCGGGGAAATAAAAGCCCGGGATAATACAGAAACAGGGGGAATTCCGACAGGACGCGCAAAGGCAGCCGATATATTATTCCGGGTGATGCTGATTTTTTTTACGGTTTGTACAGTATTCGGGCTGCTGGGAGGAATCAATGCGGCGGTGAGCCGGAAAAAACTTGTTCTGACGGGAAATGCGGCGGCATACGAAGAAAACGGCTGGAAGGAAGGGGATTTCAGGATGGCATCCTTCCTGAAAAAGCATCCCGCCTGGGAAACGCTTTCGCCCGCCCTCATTCCGTTGAACAGGATCCAGCAGAATGAAACTTTGGAATACCGGGTATATACTTATAAGGGAAAGGATCAGGACAGCTATTCCCTCGTGACAGGTTCCCTGCTGGCGCCCGTACAGGCGGAAGTCATGCAGTACGGAAAATGGCAGGAAGGGGGAAACGGCAGGGAAAGCACGCTGAAGCTGGAGTACTACCAGACGCTCACGCCAAAGCTGGCCAGCGATTTTTTGAAGGAGCTGGGACGATACTATATGCACTGGTATAAGGGCTGGGTGCCGGAAAAGGTGGAAAGCAGCTATTTTGACGAATTGGTCATTCATGACAGAGGGCTGCATTATCTTTTTGCCAGAAAAGGAAACCAGGTAATCTTCGCATACTATATCGGCGATGAAATGCTGTCGGACCATCTGCCGGAGTTCGAACAGGCGGTGGAGACGCTGGGAGGAGGCTGAGCGCGGATGCCCGCTGATGGGGCTGAACACAGGCGTCCGTTTGTGGGGCTGAGCGCGATACCCGCTGATAAGGCCGGGCACGGACGCCCGCTGATGGGGCTGAACACAGAAGCCCGGCTGACGGAGGCTGAGCCGTCTGGCCGACGGACGAGAGCCGGGCCGGGGACTGGACAGAGGTAAACTGATAAAAGGATGGAATGGAAATTGAGCCGGATACTCATAGTGGAAGACGATGAAACCATATTATTTGCGCTGCGTTCCGCGCTTGGCAGAAACGGTTATGAGGTAAGCGCCGCGGGAAGCCTGGAGGAAGCGGGATGCGCCGCCCAAAACCCGCCGGACCTCATCCTGCTTGATCTGGGGCTTCCTGACGGTGAGGGGATGACGCTTTTAAAGGCCTGCAGGGAAGCGGGCGGCCCTCCTGTCATTATCCTCACGGCCAGGGATGATGAGGCGGATATCATAAAGGGCCTGGACGCCGGCGCGGATGACTACGTGACCAAGCCGTTTAAGCTTGGCATCCTCCTGTCCAGGATCCGGGCGGCCCTGCGCAGAGCCGGGGAAAAGGATGGAGAGCCTGGCCGGGAGGAAACACAGCTTCTGACATGCGGGGACGTGGTTCTGGACAAAAAAAGAACCCGGGTGAGCGTGGGCGGAAGGGAAACGGTGCTCACTGCCGGGGAATACCGCCTGCTGGAAATTCTGCTGGAAAATAAAAACAGGACGCTGACGCGTACACTTTTGCTGGAACGTCTGTGGGATATTGACGGAGATTTTGTCAACAGCAACACGCTTACGGTGTTGATCAAACGGCTCCGGGAAAAACTGGGCGGGGATCCGCAGCGAATCATTCATACGGTGAGGGGGATCGGATATAAAGCGGAGGAAACTCCGTTTCAAACGGCTGATTGGCGCAGTGCCGCAGGCAAGCCTGCCATATGCGGGAGGGATGAAAATGAATAGAAAAAGTGCGGGAATTTCCGCCCTGTGTCTGTGGATGGGCGGTTGTATGCTGGCCTGCTCCGGGATTTGCCTTTGGACGATCCGGCGGAGTGAGGCCGCTTTTTATACCAGGGCGTCTCTGCTAATATCAGCGGCTCCTGAAAGTGCAGGGAAAATGATGCAGGCCCTTAAAAACGGGCTGCCGGAACAGGAGGCGGCGGGTGCCGGGCTTCTGAAGCGATACGGGTATGAGGCCGGCATGTTTGCGCCCCGTGATTTTGCCGGCCTGGCCGTCCGCCTTCTGCTTTGCTTTCTTCTGCTTGGCGCTGCCGGTTTCTTCTGTTATTTGTGGGACAGAAGGAGGAGAGAACGGCGGATCGGCGAACTGTCCGGCTATCTGGCCCGCATCAACCGCGGTGAATACGATACGGGAATCGGCTCCGATGAGGATGAATATTCCCGGCTGCAGGATGAGATCTATAAGACCGTGGTAAAGCTGCGGGAAAGCAGGGAGGAAGCGGCGGAAGGACGGCGGAAGCTTTCTGAGAACCTGACGGATATTTCCCATCAGCTGAAAACCCCGCTCACAAGTATTTCCCTGCTTCAGGAGCTTTTAGAGGAGCAGACGGAGGGAGAAGAAGGAAGGCAGCTGCTTGCGCGGATGGAACAACAGACAGAGCATATCCGGGGGCTGGTTTCCTCGCTGCTCACCCTGTCACGCCTGGACGCGGGCGTGCTTGTGCTGGAGAAAAAAACGGTGGATCTGCAGGAGCTTTTATCCAGTGCCACAGAGGCGGTACGTTCTCTGACGGAGCACAGGAAACAGAAAATCCTGACGGAAGGCGCGGAGGGGCTGCAGCTTTCCTGTGATCTGGGCTGGACGGGGGAGGCTCTGGCAAATATCCTGAAAAACTGCAGCGAGCATTCGCCGGAGGGCGGCCGCATTTTTATCCATGCACAGCAGAATCTTATCTATACACGCATCGAAATAGAGGATGAGGGGCCGGGCCTTGCACCGGAGGAATGTAAAAGGATATTTGACCGGTTTTATCAGGGCCGCAAGTCTGCCCGGGAAAACGTGGGGGTAGGGTTATCCATGGCAAAATCTCTGATTGAAAGCCAGAACGGGGAAATCCGTGCGGAAAACAGGAAAAACGGCGGCGCCAGGTTTGTCATTGATTTTTACAGAGACGGTGAAAACGCGGCCCAAGCCAAGAAAAATTGAGGATATAAGCCCTTCCTGTCCGTTTTGTGGCTCCCGGCAGAAAAAATAAATTTGTCACCGAATTGTCACACAGCTCCTTTACAATGCATAAGCAAAGAGGAAGAAAAACAGGAGGAATAGAGGCTATCATGAATATTCTGCAGTGTGAAAATGTGACGAAAACCTATCATCTGGGGCAGACAACGGTAACAGCGCTGGACGGGGTGAACCTGGCGGTGGAAAAGGGGGAATTTGTGGCGGTGGTGGGAGCGTCCGGTTCCGGAAAATCCACGCTTCTGCATATGCTGGGAGGCGTGGACCGCCCTACCCGGGGAATGATAAAAATAGAAAATACGGATATCTCCACCCTGTCCGAAAAACAGCTTTCCGTTTTCCGGCGGCGAAAGGTGGGACTGATTTACCAGTTTTACAACCTGATACCCACCCTGGATGTGCGGCAGAATATTCTGCTGCCGGTACTGCTGGACGGGCAGAAGCCGGATGAGGAAAGCTTCCGGGAGCTGGCTGATACGCTGGGGCTTACCGACCGCCTCCACCATCTGCCGGGGCAGCTGTCAGGCGGCCAGCAGCAGCGCGCCGCCATCGGCAGGGCGCTGATTTATCGTCCCGCCGTGCTTCTGGCGGATGAGCCCACCGGAAACCTTGACCGGAAAAATTCGGGAGAAATCATAGCGCTTCTTAAGCTGTCCAACAAGCGCTATCATCAGACGGTGATCCTGATTACCCATGATGAGAAAATCGCGCTGGAGGCGGACCGGATTATCCTGATTGAAGATGGGAAAATCGTATCCGACGGTAAAAATATCTCCGGCAGGAAAGACGGTTCCGGCAAAAAAACAGCCGTCGATACTGCTGCAGAAGGAGGAAACGTATTATGAAGGTTCTCCTGCAGTATACTTTCCGGAATCTGAAAAACAACAAAAAGACCACAGTTGCGTCCATGACAGCGGTTCTCATTGCCTCCACCCTGCTGTTTTCCCTTTGCAGTGTATTGTATAACAACATGGCCTGGCAGGCTGATATTGAGCGGTATGAAAGCGGCGGCTGGCATGCGGAGGCAGGCGGACAGCTTACCAAAGAGGACCTGGAGATTATTGAAAACAACCTGCAAATTGATAAGGTCATGGTGAAAGGGCCGTTTATGTCTGTGCAGCTGCCGGAGGAAAGCAGGTTTCCCTACCTGCTCCTCCGGGATGCGGATGAGAACTACTGGTCACTGATGGGGGAAAAAAACGGAATCACGGAGGGGAGAATCCCGGAAAAGCCTGGTGAGATCGTTGTATCAAAATCTTTTTTTGACAATAATCCCGGTTTCCGGCTGGGGGACAGCTTTACGCTGACTGCCGGGCACCGCATGGCCGGCGGGGAGCTTTGGGATGCCGGGGCAGGGATGGAGGGAGAGCAGTTCCTGCCGGAGAAAGAGGTGACGCTTACCGTTGTGGGAAAGCTGGATACGACCACGCCTACCACCACGCCGGGCTATTATGCCATGGGCTTCCTGAAGCGCGAAGCGCTTAATGATGCGGATGAGCTGGTGGTTTATGTCACCATGAAAGATATCCGGGATACGTACAAGGTAATGCCGCCTCTGATGGAGCAGCTTGGATTGGAAAAAAATGAGTATGGGAATTATGAAAACCATTTCCGTTATCACGCCAGGCTGCTGGCGCTGAACGGCGTGTTTCCGCCTGTGGAGAATTTTTCATTGGAGTATTTGTCAAATTATACGAATCTCTTTTTTTATGCCACGCTTGTCCTGCTGGCGGCAGCAGCTTTTGTCCTCATTATACACAGCGCCTTCGCCATGTCGGCCAGAACAAGAATCAGACAGCTGGGCATGTTCCGGTCCGTAGGGGCGACGCCGGGACAGATCCGGGCATCCGTGCTGCTGGAAGGAATCGGGGTATCGTTGGTTCCCATTGCTGCGGGAATTGGCCTGGGACAGCTTTTTACAGCCCTGATGGTGCGCATTTATACCGGAATCCTTGGAGATCTTATTTATTTCCCGTTCACGCTCCGTTTTTCCTGGGGGATTGCCCTGATTGCAGTGCTGGTTTCCTTCCTTACCGTACTGGTATCCGCTTCCCTGCCTGCGGAAAAAATGGCAAAGCTTTCGCCGGTGGATGCCATACGGATGCAGGAGGATGCGGGGAGACTGAAGACGCGCCGCCTGAGGCGACGTCAAAACCGCCGCAGTTGTTTAGGGCTGTTCGGCGTGGAGGGTGTGATGGCCGCAGCCTCCAGGAAAGCCAACCGGCGCGCCTTCCGGGCCGGGCTGGCAGCGCTTACCATGTGCTTTGTACTGGTGTCAGGGTTTTTCTGCATGCTTACGCTGAACAATCTGGTGACCGAACGCAATGCGGCGGCCAGGCATTATAATATTTTAATGCGCTGGCAAATGACCTCAGAGCCGGAACCGGAAATGCTGGAAGAAGTTTTTTCCCTTCCGGGGCTTGTTGAGGGAACCTGGTTTTACCGCACCAGAGTGTCCTATTGGGCGAAGCCCTCCCGGGAAACGGAGGAATTTGCGGCAAACGGCGGCTTTGCAGAGGTGAATCCGGATCATTTCAGCATTCTGGAAAGGGATGGCAGCTACCGGATACGGGCGGATATCGTGGGGCTGGAGGATTCATTTTTTGACGACTACTGCCGTGCGCTGGGGAGTAATCCGAAAGGATATTACAACACGGAGGTTCCCAGAGCCGTTTTGGTGAGCAACGTATCACGCTATCCCGGGATTGCCAATAATTCGGAGAAGCAGCAGGAGGAGTACAGGATGCTTTCCCTGGAGGCGGGAGATGTGCTGACGCTGGAGGAAAAGCTGCGTGATTCGGACGAAACGGATTACAGCTTCCAGGTGGAGATTGGGGACAGGGCGGATAAAAGGCCCGTGCTGGATGAATACAACTCGGATTACAGCATACAGCTATACGTACCTATCGAAACCTATCGGGAAATCGTGGCCGGATTCCGCCCGGAGACAGCGGAAAACTATTATCAAATCTGCGGCGTGGGGCTTACCTCTGTGGAAAAGGACATTGAGGTTACGGAAAAAATAAGGGAAATCAGCAGCCGTTATCTGGCGGAGGAGGATTTTACAATCCGAAGCAGAGAGGAAGAACGGCAGGAAAACCAGGTGTCAGGCAGGGCGATGGAGGCTGTGGTAAACCTGATAGGAGCGCTTCTTTCCCTGATAGGGATTTTCAATGCCCTTTCCGCGGCGGGCGTATCCCTGCAGCAGCGGAGGAGGGAATTTGCCGTGCTTCGTTCTGCGGGAATGGATGAGGGGCAGTTAAAGAAAATGCTGCTTCTGGAAGGTCTGCGGACGGCGGTTTCTCCCGTTCTCACGGGCCTGCCGGTACTTTTTGTCATTCTTATTTACCTGCTTGGGGTGACCGGGTTATCCTGGGAGAGCTGCCTGCCTGTTCTGCCCTATGGCAAAATCCTGCAAAATGCCGGTCTTGTGATAGCCTCGGTAGGCGCTGCCTATCTGCTGGCCTACCTGAGCATGCGCAAAGAAACCATTGCGGATGCGGTACGGGACGAGACTGTGTAGTTAAAGAAGCACGAACAAAATGCGGCGGTTCGGACAGTCCTGCAGAAGTTCATACTGCCTGAACTGTTTTGTTGTAAAATATTAACGAAATTTGGAAAATACAAAAATTCGCTTTTAATAAAAATATGTGATTAAATGCCTTGAAACAGGCAGGAAATTCGATTGACCAGAAAATATCAAAAAGTTCTTTTTTAGAATGCATAAGCATACAAAAATGGCACCTTTCAGTGTATAATTATTTCATCACAATACCACACGAAAGAAGGTGCCATTAATGAAAAATTAGCGTTGCGAAAACTACTAATCTATACTCAAAGTGTATACCAGATTCCCCAAAAAATCAAGGAGTTGACGGATAAAAGAAAACGAAAGCAGATCCCTTTTTTTAATCTTATCATGCCGGTTTTTATTTCTCTGCTCCTACAATACGAAAGCTTCCATACCGTGTTTTCTGCTCCCGAAAGTATGGGCAAAAGGCTTCAACACTGTATCCGCGGTAAAATCCCGAAGGTGGATGCCGTACGGGATGCCCTTTCCAACATAGAACCACGGGAAGTAGAGGAAATCTTTGATTCCATGGTGGCAAAGACCTACCGGAATGCGGTACTAAGAAGCGGGACAATTGGAGGATATATAGCGGTAGGAATTGATGGAGTGGAATTGTTCAGCAGCACAAAAAAATCCTGCCGGACTTGTCTGACCAGGAGGTCCTCTAATGGAGGGAAGGAATACTTCCACCGCAGTGTAGTATGTGCGACCATAGGAGAATCTCCTCATTTGATTCTGGGTCAGGAAATGCTTCGTCCAAGGGATGGAAGCGAAAAGGATGAAGGGGAACTGACGGGCGGGAAACGTCTGGTGAGGAAGCTGAGGGAGAAATATGGGCATTTTGCAGGTGTGATCGCAGCGGACGGGCTGTACCTGAATGCGCCGTTTATAAATACAGTGCTGGAGTGTCATATGGATGCAGTCATCCGGTTAAAAGATGAGAAGCGCCTGATATTCCAGGATGCGGAGAAGCTGTTTGAAAAAGGGGAGGGGAAGCAGGAAGAAGTTAAAAGAGGCAGGAAGCGGATAGAGTGTTGGGATATCGCAGGTTTTGAGATGGAGGGAGTTAAAGAGGGAGTGCGGGTGGTAAGGTACTGCGAACACATGCAGGAGAAGAATGGAAAAGAAAGTATCAGCTGGATGTGGCTGGTAACGACGAGCCGGGAGATACCATATAAGATCCTGTGGAAAATAATGCATAAACGCTGGGATATAGAAGAGAATGCGTTCCATCAGTTGAAAACCTACTACCATGCAAAACACTGCTACTGCCATGAAGGACTTGATGTAGTATTTTATCTGATGATAATAGCGTTCAACATACGTGAGATGTATTTATACCGAAGGATCCGAGGGTTTGCGGAGAGTGGAATATCACGAAAGAGTGTAACCCGGAAATTCTGTGATGACTTACAGTCAGAGGATATGAGTGAAATACTGTATGAAGCGGGAGGATAGAGAAGCATAGGGGGAAAGGTGAAAAAGAAAGGGCCCCCAGTCTGGAACAGAAAAGTTTCAGGCTTTAGGAGAGTTATGCTAATTCATAGCAGACAATCAATTTTCCATAAACAGGTACGTAATAAGAGTAAGTTTATATCCAAAATAGATATTTGTATAATTATAAATGCTAAAAGCGAAATCTCTGTGGAAAATAAAGAAAGAGTGCTTTTTCCGCAAAAGTGTGCTATACTAATTATATGATGTTGGGGTCAAAAGCCCTATAATAGTACCTTGAAAATTTTACACAAACACTCTATTTCTTGCTCGGTGTGATATACTGTGTTTATCAAGTAAAGGTGGTAAATACGAATGGCATTCAGAATA
>NZ_VUMI01000092.1 GCF_009696275.1 Eisenbergiella porci | reverse complement strand
TGGCTCATAAGTAATTCCTGATTGGTCATGGTATCATCCTCCTAAATATAAGGATATAATACCAGATCACAAGGGTGATAAAACGGACTTATATAGGTTACCAACACATTTGCGGACTAACACCATTATTTTCTAATGCGAATGGAAAGCGGTTAATAAATTTTGAAGAAAAGGTGAAATGTGAAAACATAGCTTTTGACAAGCCCGTTTCCTTAGATGTATATATTCAGGCGAAATCAAGGGATGACGGAATAGCAGCTTTCTATGAATTCTTAAAAAAGAGAAAAAATAAAAATAGTTATATACTTTTGTTTGCTAACAGAGAGAATTATGATGAAAGCTTTAATTTAGAATTATCTTCTGAAAAATTGGCAGATAAAATGATAAAACATTATGGAATGTTAAAACAAAAAGGTGCCGCAAAAATCAATATTAATTTATTTTACAATGGCTTTTGGGGACTTGCGTTGTTGTTGGGAAATCAGATGCCTACTACGTTTCCGATACAATTATACGATTATGAAGTAAGCAATCAACAATATTATAAATCCTTCAGCCTTGCCTCCAAAATTTTTGAACTTTAAAGCTTATATAGGGATTGTCAGCTATAGCCATTTTCTGTTGGCGGACAGGAGGCTCTGCTGCCTACGCCATCTCACATAACGTCCAGCGGCAGTCCTCCGGGAAGTATTGGAGCAGCACCTTCACCAGCAGTCCGTTTACAAAGATGTCGCAGTCAAATTCATAGGACGGAATTCCTGCATAGAGCTTTTTTTCAGAATGATTCACATGGATTTTGTCAAAGGTGCGTATGATGCCGTCCTCATCCTGCATTTTGAACAGAATAGGCGTTACCTGGCCGGAAGCGGTCGTCCAGCTGCAGCAGGCGATCTCCTTCCGGTTTCTTTTGGGCTTCCATTCCGCCTCGGAATTATAATTGATATCTTTGTCCGTATGAATGAGCAACCCAATCGCCTCCTTTCTTTCCGTTAAATCTTATGGCATGAGTCAGTCTGTCGCAGAAAAAATCTGTCTTGTCAGCTTCCAAAACGCAGTCCCAAAATGCAGTTTTTTTCATCCTCAAGTCCCATAGCCTCAATTCTCCATAACCTCAATTCCCCATAGCCACAGATTCAGACCGCGGAGCAGCAGAAAGCAAAGCTACAGAACCGTCTCCCTGCTGTAATCCACATCCATTTTATCCCTGGTAATGCCGCCGGACATGTGATCCACCATGGCGGCCTGTTTTACGAAAACAGCGCGCTTGAGCGAATCGATGCCGTAGCGGGCGCGGATGCTGTCCGCCATGGTATCGGCAAGCTCCAGTTTTTCAAAGCCTGGTTCCCGTTCCCGGTAGAGGGGAGAGCAGTCCAGATCCGCCAGGTGGAGCTGACGGCAGTCCGGCTGTTCTTTCACCCGGCCGGTATGGATGCCCAGATGCCGGATGGGGGTGATGCCGTCCCAGGTTTCCCGGAACAGCTCCAGCGCAGTATGGTAAATTTCATTGGTAATATTGGTGGATGCAGGCAGCGTCCTTTGGTGGGAGCAGGAAGAAAAATCGGAATATTTGATGCTCACAGCTACCACCTCAATTTTCACCGCATCCCTGCGCAGCCGTGCGCCCACGGTTTCCGCCAGGGAAAGGAGCACCATGGCGGCGGGCCTTTCCCCGCAGATGTCAAAAGCGATGGTGGTGGAGTTGCCGTAGCCCTTATTGGCGGGAGCGATGCTTTCCACCATTGCGGTATCACGCCCGTTGGCATAATTCCAGATCACTTCGCCGTAGGACTTCAGATGCGCCCGCAGAAGCTTCCGATCCGTATGGGCCAGGTCGCCGATGGTGGAGATTCCCAGTCTGCGCAGCTTGGGAAAGGTGGAGCGGCCTACGAAAAAAAGGTCGGTAACCGGAAGAGGCCACATCTTCCGGGGGATTTCTTCCGGGAAAAGAGTATGGGTCCGGTTGGGTTTACGAAAGTCGGAGGCCATTTTGGCCAGCAGCTTATTTTCAGAAATGCCGATATTTACGGTGAAGCCAAGCTCCCGTTCGATCCGTTCCCGGATAGCGTCCGCCGTGGAAAGCGGATCACCCCAGAGCTGCCCGGTGCCGCTCATGTCCATAAAGGCCTCATCAATACTGTATTGCTCCACATCGGGCGTATATTCCCGCAGGATTTCCATAAATGCATTGGAGCACTGGGAGTAGAGCCGGTAGTGGGGCGGGACGATCAGCAGGCCGGGGCATTTCTGCCTGGCCTCCATCAGGCTTTCTCCGGTCTGGATGCCGTAGGCCTTGGCAGGAAGGGATTTTGCCAGGATGATGCCGTGGCGTTTACTGGAATCCCCGCCCACCGCACAGATCTGCTCCCGCAGATCCACGCTCCCTCCCAGGTGCTTCAGCCGGTAAACCGCTTCCCAGGAGAGGTACGCGTTGTTTACATCCACATGAAATATAATCTGTTTCATGAGAAAATTATAGGACAGAACGTATGTTCTGTAAAGAGGAAAAAACAGGAAGAGGGCATCTGGGAGGAAGATTTTTGGAAAAACCATGGAAAATATTCTTGACAAAGAATAGGTGTTAGTTTATACTAACTTAAAGAGAACAATTGAGAACCATTCTCAACAAGAAAAAGGAGATGGAACATATGACATTCCTTATCAATAATATGGGAACCATAATAACAGCCCTTCTCCTCATTATAGCGGTCGCTCTGGTAATCCGCATAATGATCCGGGATAAGAAGGCGGGAAAGGGTTGCGGCGGTGGCTGCAGCGGCTGTGCACATTCCTGTTCCTGCCATGGCAGCGTCAATCAGAACAAGGTAAAATAGGGCGGACAGGAGTGGAACGGATGATACAAACGAAACGCAATAACAATCAATATGAGAAGAATGCAGGCCGCCGTGAGAGAATTCTGGACGAACTGAAAAGAAACGGTTTCCGCATTACCAGTCAGAGGAAGCTGCTGATCGATATTATTCTCTCCGATGAATGTTCCTGCTGTAAGGAAATTTATTATAAGGCAGTGCATGAGGACCCGTCTATCGGCATCGCCACCGTATACCGTATGGTAAAGACGCTGGAAGAAATCGGGGCCATAGACAGGAAGAACCTGTACCGCATTTCCTGTGATGAGAACTGTGAATTTCAGGATGGCTGCGTCCTGGTCCTGAAGAACAAGGAAAAGGTGACGCTGTCCATGGAGGATTTCAGGGAGGCGGTAAATGAAGTCCTCAGAAGAAAGGGCTACAGGGAAGAGGAAAAGGTGGAGACGGTGATTTTAAACAGTCTCAGCCTTGCGGAAGGCGTATGAGCCGGCCGGTTAATATGGAAACAATGAAAACGGTCTGCGGGGGTTATTCCGCAGGCCGTTTTCCAGGTGGAAATCATCGGATGTCGGTGATAGAATGAAGTCGTAGCTGATATCATGCATTTCCTGACCGGAAGATTGGCCTGATTTCTTTTTTCCCTTCCATGAACAAAACCCTTCTGTTTGTAACAGTGACAGGCAGTTCTCTTGATTTGAGGGAAAACAAATGTTACAATCTGTCACATGGTGAGAATTATAGACAGGATAAAAGAATTTGGCAACAGAAATGGGGAAAGAAAATGGAAAAGAAGAATGCTTCGGGAACAGTTACGGGAATCTGCAGGGTAATACGCTGTCTGACGGTGGCTCCGCTGATGGCGTGCGTCATGCTTTTGATTTTATATGGCAGGGATAAGGCGCTGTGCGGCCAGGCGGCGGGGCTGGCGGAAAGCCTGGTTTTCCTTGTGGCGCTGCCGCTGCTGGCCTATCCGCTGCAGCCCCTGTTGCCCGGATACCGGGACAGGGGACGAGAAGGCCAGCGGAGCCTTGCCATGATATTTGCCGTGGCAGGGTATGTGCTGGGCTGCCTCGTGTGCCTGATTTCAGGGGCGCCGGTTTCCCAGTGGATTATTTATCTGGAATATCTGCTGTCGGGCCTGTTGATTTTCGGCTGCAATAAGCTGCTTCACAGGAAGGCCAGCGGCCATGCCTGCGGTGTGGCAGGCCCTGCGGCGCTGCTTATTTATTTTGGCGTCCCCGCATGGATCCCGGCGCTTCTGGTGCTGGCGGCGGTGTGGTGGGCCAGCCTTGTCATGCGCAGGCATACCTTAGGCCAGTTGGCAGGGGGAACGGTGATTCCTGTGGCGGTGATGGCCGTAATCCGGCTGGTTGTCGGGCTGGCTGCCGGGATCTGAGGAGGAAAAGCCGGCAGGGCTGTCTGAGGTAAGGAAGAAAGGAAGATAAGAAAAATGAAAGCGGTTATATATAAAGAAAAAGGGGTTTTCAGCCTGGAGAAGCGTCCTCGTCCGTCGCTCCGGGATCCGAAGGACGCTATTGTGAGAATTACGCTGTGTTCCATCTGTTCCAGTGATATCCATATCAAGCATGGGAGCGTGCCCAGGGCGGTGCCGGGAACCATTGTGGGACATGAAATGGTGGGCGAAGTGGTGGAAACCGGTTCTGCCGTAACAAAATACAGGCCCGGGGACAGGGTGGCTGTCAATGTGGAAACCTTCTGCGGAGCGAAATTAAAAAAGGGGATACGGTGCTTGTGCTGGGAGCCGGCCCCACCGGCCTCTGCACGCTGATGTGCGCGGCGTTGTATGAGCCGGGTGCAATTATCTGCGCGGACATCAGCGAAGAGCGCCTGGAGCTTGTCAGAAGCCGGAAGCTTGCGGACCGGGTAATCAATCCCCGAAAGGAGGATGCGGCGGAAGCGGTGCGTGCCATGACGGAGGGCAGGGGCGCCGATGTGGTGATAGAGGCTGCCGGCGGCGAGGATACCTTCCGTATGGCATGGGAGGCCGCGAGACCCAATGGGACGGTATGCATTGTGGCGATGTACGAAGAGGCGCAGCCGCTGCCTCTGCCGGATATGTACGGAAAGAACCTGACCTTTAAAACCGGCGGCGTGGATGCCAATGCCTGTGATGAAATCCTGCGCCTGATTGCGGAGGGACGCCTTGATACCACCTGCATGATAACCCACAGATTTACGCTGGATCAGGTGATGGAGGCCTATGATATATTTGAGAATAAGAAGGAACATGTGATGAAAATTGCAGTGAGGCCGTAATGCTGCCGGAGTGGAGTTGCCGGAGCTTATGTCTCATGTGTTTTTTGCAGGGGTGTACATAAGATAGGCCTTTTCTTTCCGCCTGTTTTGTGAGAAAATAAGGCGGAAGTAAATTGACATAAGGGGAAGGATGCGGAGAAATGAAAGCAGAATTAAGGAATCGGATGCAGGAGATGCTGGAAGCGGCTGTTGCGGCGAAGGAGCTGGCCGGCGGCAGCCTGCTTGTCAGACAGCATGGTGAGGAGCTTTGCTATCTGGAGGCCGGTATGGCGGATCGGGAAAAGGGAGAGGCTGTCCGGAGGGATCATATTTACAGGCTGTATTCCATGAGCAAGCCCGTAACGGCTGCCGCGGCCATGATGCTGTTTGAGCGGGGGCTGCTGGATCTGGCGGAGCCGGTTTCCAGATACCTGCCGGAATTTGCCGGACAGCTGGTGGAGGAAAATGGAAAGCTGGTGCCTGCGGTCAGGGAGGTCACGGTAAAGGATCTGCTGGGTATGACCTCAGGGCTGATGTACAACGGAAATCCGGGGCTGACGGGAGCATATGTCACCGAGCTGTTCCGAAAGGTGGATGAAAGGCTGCTTACCGATCAGGCGATGACGACTGCCGAAATAGCAGGGGCGCTGGGCAAAGGCCCGCTGGCGTTCCATCCGGGAAGCTCCTGGCTTTACGGAACCTCGGCGGATGTGCTGGGCGCGGTGGTGGAAGCGGCAGCAGGCATGACCTTCGGGGAATTTCTGAAGAAGAATATCTTTGAGCCGCTGGAGATGAAGGATACGGGCTTCTTCGTGCCTGAGGAAAATAGGGACCGTCTGGCAGCCGCTTACCGTCTGAATGCCGCGGGAGAACTGGAAAGATATACACAGAACCATCTTGGGATCATCAATGCCATGGACAGGCAGCCGGCCTTTGAATCTGGCGGCGCGGGCCTTGTTTCCACCATTGACGATTACGCCCGCTTTGCCCAGATGCTTTTAAATGAAGGGGAGCTGGACGGAAGAAGGATTCTGCAGCCGGCCACCGTACGTTTTATGACGGCCGGACAGCTCACTCAGGCACAGAGGGAAGCGTTCGGAAGGAATTTTGCCAATATGCCCGGCTTCAGCTATGGAAACCTGATGCGTGTGATGGTGGATCCCGGACAATCGGCAACACTGAACCATGTGGGAGAGTATGGCTGGGACGGCTGGCTGGGCTGCTATTTTGCCAACGATCCGGCTGCGGGCATGACCATGCTGTTCATGATGCAGAAAACGGACTCGGGGCTTACCTCGGTGGTACGCAGAATGAGGAATCTGATGATAAGCAGTCTGGAGGACTGATTCAATCGCAAAAAGAAGACAAAAAGGCCGGGGAGGGCAAAAAACTTCTCCGGCCTTTTTGGCGTAACTTTTAGAAGGACGGCGCCTGCGCCGATGCGTTTATCCTGTAGGAAATGAAGCCGCGCGTCCCCAAAATGATTTGTTCGGAAAATTCCCGGACCCGTTTTATTTTTAGAGCTTGGGTTAGAGGAAGGGGATAAATTTATCTTTTCGTATGAATGCCCTGCCGGGATGTGCCCAAAAACAATGGCACAGGTATACACATGGTGCGAGGTTATCAGATGCGGCGGAGACTTTACATACAGAGGCTTAAAGGAAAAGTATGAAATGGATATTCCGTGCGCTGACGGGTGTATCAAATTCCATCTCAAAACCACGCCCATAAACAGAGATGAGAACGGAAAACCAATGCCAAACAATCCAAGACCGGAATAAAAAGGGGCGTTTATGAGTAATGAAGTCTGTTCAGCAGCCCTGATAAACAAAAAACTGATTTTTGTGCCTTTACATCCTTTATACATCATATTTACAGCCGGGCGGTAGTACATATCAATAAGAGTTGTTAAAATCAGATATCCCGTTGCAGGCAGCGGGTATTTGATCCTGGCGGCCGCCGTCCAATATCCATGCAGTCATGCCTGTATGGCTCGATATCCACAAAAATAAATGGACGGCTGCCGCCGGGAAACTGCGGCAATGAAAGGGGAAGTCGGCTACGGAAATTGGAAAGGAACAGAGTCTGGACAGATTTACCGGCGACGAATTTGTGGTGAAAAGCAGATGTATTATCAGCATGCTGCTCGCCAAGCTGGACATCATCAATGCGGAGCTGAGCATGAAATACGACAGAAATATTATTGTACAGACCTCCGGACGCATTAAGACGCCGGAGAGCATCCGGGCAAAACTGCGTAAAAAAGGATATGAAGAAACCTATGAGATGGCCCAGGAAAAAATCAATGACATTGTGGGCGTCCGCGCCGTATGCTCCTTTATGGATGATTTGTATCTTGTGGCAAAAGCGCTGGAGCAGCACAGGGATGTACGCACGGTGAAGGTAAAGGACTATCTGCAGGAACCAAAGAGATCCGGCTACCGCAGCCTTCATCTTATTGTGGAGGTGCCCATTTATTTTCAGGGGGAGGAGCTGTGGAGAAGGGCGGAAATACAGCTGCGCACGGCGGCCATGGACTTCTGGGCGGGACTTGATCACCAGCTGATATACAAAAGAGGACTGAAAGAAGCAAAGCTGATCGGGCAGGAATTGTATGAATATGCGCAGATTGTGGAGGAGCTGGATCGGAAAATGGTGGAGCTGCGGGACAGAATCGCCGCAATCTGACAAAAATGCATAATACACCTTTGAAAACGTAAGAAAAAAGTAAAATTAAACAAAAAATTGACGATGAACTGGGGTAATAATTACGCAATGTGCACGCATAGGATATAATGTTTGTGTAGCAAGGGGCATTATGGAGGGCATTCTAATGAGGGAATTTAATTACACTGTAAAGTCAATTGTTGGGCTGCACCCGCGTGTGGCAGGAGTATTGATGCATCTCGTGCGGGATTTTGAGAGCGACATCATACTCACGAATGGGGATAAGGGCGGCAACCTGAAGAAGCTGCTCGGCATTCTCCATATGAATATCCAGTATGGAGACCGGCTTCACTTACAGATTTCCGGGGAGGATGAAGAAGTGGCGTGCCAGGAAATGCAGGCATTTATGGCACAGAACCTATGACGGTCAGGCCGCCTTTCCCGGTCCTTTGCAGGTGTTGGCCGCAGAGGAGGCGCGGGAAAGTAAAGCAGCTGCCGGAGGCAGTGAACACCCGTCTGCGGCAGCCGGCTGAAGAAAGGCTTCCTGTGCCGGACAGAGTTGAGTACTATCTGTCCGGGCAGGAAGCCTTTTATGTTTTTGGGAAAAACAGCCTTCTTCCGGAAGGAGAACCGTTTTTCAAAAGATGGGAGTGACAAGGCCCCGCTTAATCATGTCTCCTGCCAGTGACGCAATCTGCTTCGGAGGCTCCGGCGCATCCTTGTTCAGCCAAGCTTCAATCAGCCCGATGCAGCCCGATACGAGGAAGGAATAATAATAATCAAAGGCCTGCGAGGGCTGGCTGCTGCGATTCCATACCTGGAGAATCCGTTCCTTGACCAGCCCCTTCATGCGGTTGATGAAAGCCAGGTCGCCGTGAGCGCCCATGAGCACCTGGCCGGCCTGCATATTTTCATAAAGGAAGGAGAATACATCTTCCAGCACGCTGTAGAGGCTGTCCTCCTGTATGGCGGTGAAATCCCGGTTCAGAATCTCGCTGAACTGGCAGAACAGCTCGTCCTCCACGGAGTCCAGCATGTCGTAGACATCCCTGTAATGCAGGTAAAAGGTGCCCCGGTTGATATCCGCAAGATCGGAAAGCTCCTTTACGGAAATATCCTTGACCTCTTTTTCCTTCATAAGCGTCAGCAGGACCTCTGTCAGCCGCGCTTTTGTTTTCCGGACCCGGCGGTCAACCTTTTCCGTTACCATAAAATCCCTCCTTTTTTCCAAACCCATGCCCGCAGGCGCAAATCTTAAAAGATTATAAAAAATTAACACAAAACGCGAAAGTGTTCATTATCAAACACGAGGAAAAACACTGACTATTGAATTTATTCCCTTAAATTACTATAATTTATGGTGTTAGTCCGCAAATGTGTTGGTAACCTATATAAGTCCGTTTTATCACCCTTGTGATCTGGTATTATATCCTTATATTTAGGAGGATGATACCATGACCAATCAGGAATTACTTATGAGCCAT
>NZ_VUMI01000091.1 GCF_009696275.1 Eisenbergiella porci | reverse complement strand
AACTCCTCCTCCCGTGCTTTGTAGTGTAGCTTCTCACAAACTATTTTACAACACAGCGTAGAGAGTTGGAACACTTTCATTACTATTTGTGCCGCCAGCCGAAGGCGGCGGAATGGGGATTTATATGATAATATCCAAATATTTTGAATATACTAATAGAGGCCGTTGGGAGGCAAGGATAATGCCCTGAACCGAATATCCCATTAGCGGGTAGGCAGTTGCGGTTAGCAGCTGCCTATTTTGATGAAAAGAAAAGAATGATATTTTGCGTATTTGCGATATCATATAATTATGCTAAGATTATATGATATAGAGGTGCCAGATGAACGGTTTCATAACAGCGAAAGATGCAGTAAAAAAATGGAATATGTCAGTTCGTAATATACAGAACTTATGTGTAGCAGGTAAGCTGAATGGAGCAATGAAATTTGGAAATGTAGGGGCGATAGGTATAACAATTCATATTATACTCGTATAAGCACAAAGAAAGTTTACCACTGACAGACATGTGATATACAGATGGTTGGGGTGAATACAAAAATATTATAGAGAAAAAGGAAGAATGGGAAAACCTTGTGATATTATCCATATTGTTAAATTGGATGATAATCGAGAGAGAGTCTTTTTAATACAGGACATTTTCCCGATAACAAAGGAATATATATAACGGGAATATACAATTGCTGGAAATTATCTCATGTTTAAGTGAGCATACAGCCAGAAAAATTGAGCAGAAAGCCAGAAAAGTTAGTAATACAGTGGGCTGGACAGCAATCGCAACCGAAGCAGAAAAGCCGGAGCAGATTCGGAACTAAACTGCGAACCCCCTCTTGTATTCCTGCAATTGCAATGATAAAATGTCGTTAGACATTTTAAAATATTTCAAACCAGATACAGGAGTCTGCATTTATATGCTTTTCGACATCATCCCTGAGAATTTTTTTCATCCTCTGGCGGCGCCGGGGAAATTGGTATATTGGGAATGTATCTGCCGGTTGTTCGCAGTGACCAACCGGCAGTTGTCTTTTGGTGTGGAGCGGGATGTCCTGGTGGATGAGCTGCAGTTTTATTTTGATTCAACGATGGCGGCGCAGATGCCGGAAGAGGAATTGGATCCGGGAGACGGTATGGCTCTTGCTGATAGTGCGGATATGGCAGGCGGCATGAACAGCCGGGATAAGGCGAATTTTATCCTGCGCAGGCTGGAGAGGTACGGCTGGATCTCGGTGGATACGGATCACAGCTACGTGCAGCGGGTGAACTTCCGCGATTATGCGGTTCAGGTAATGAAGACGCTGCTTGCGATTTCGGAAGAGAAAAGAACAGAATATCAGGGGTATATTTACACCATTTACAGTTTAGCCCGTGCCGGTCTGGAGAATCCCGGTATCGGGCTTTTGCAGATCGTGGAGAATACGGACGCGCTGATTACAGGGCTTAAAAGTCTGAATGCGAATATCAAACGATATATTGATGAATTGACGAAGCACTCCACGGTGGCGGAAATTATGGATGCGCTGTTGAATGATTATTATACAAATGTGGTGGATAAGGCGTACCACCGGCTTCTGACCTCGGACAATGTTTCCAAGTTCCGGCCAGAAATCCTGGAGCGGCTGGAAAGCAATAGCCGCAGCGTTCGGTTCCTGAATAAGGCTGCAGGGGAAATCGCTGAGTTGAGAGAGATTTCAGAGGAAGAGGCAAGGGAAGAGGTATTGTCCATGCTGCATGAGGTGATTGATGCATTTCGGCAGATGGATGAAATTTTAAGTGAGATTAACAAAAAGAATACGCGGTATCAGCGGGCTGCCATTAACCGGGCACGTTTTTTGCTCTCTTCAGGGGAGGATGTACGTGGGCAGCTGAAAGATATTCTGATTTTTTTAAATGAACGGATTACAGAGAAAAAACTGGATTACAATGCAGTATATGAATTGGAAGAGATGGATCGGCTGATAAAGCTTTTTTCCTGGGAGTATCTGGATACGGATTCCCTGTATGCGCCGGTGGAAGGGAAAAAAGAATTTATACCGGAGGTCATGGAAAGCTTCGAAGCGAATGAAGAGCTGCGGGAAGAAAAACGCAGAAGGATGGAAGAGAAGCTGGCGCGGATATTAAGTCCTGAGAAAATCAACGCTTATGTGAAGGAAATGCTGGGAGACAGACAGGTTATGGCGGCATCCGAGTTTCCGGTCAGTGAAGGGGATACCTTTATCCGGTTAATTTATATCCGTTTGTACGGGCAGAGGAAGAATATGGATTATACGCTGGAATTAAAAAATATGACGGAAAAGTGCGGGTTTCGGTTCCGGGATTTTCTGATTCGGCGAAAGGAAGGCAGATAGATAGATGGATTGGTTTGAAGGAATGCTGCAGAAGGACAGGGATGAGTTCCGCCGGGTCTGCAATAAGCTGATGAGTATTTGTTTTATCGTCAGACGTAATGAAGTCACGAAGAGCGATTTTTACTTTATCCAGCGCTGGAAACCGGTGTTTGAGCGGTATCTGGAGGTGCTGGGCTATACGCTGGAAATCAATGACGAGTATGGGGTAATCCAGTTGGTAAACCGGGAGAATTATAATCACTTGAATTTGAAGCTGAATGACTCCATCATCCTGCTGATCCTGCGGATTTTATATGATGAGAAAAAGAGGGAGCTTTCCCTGACCGATGTAGTGGTAAATCTGGGCGATATCCAGGAAAAATATATATCATTAAAAATACGGGAAAAACAGATTGATAAAACGACTATGAATAATGCGCTTCGTCTGTTTAAGCGGTTCAATCTGGTGGAGCTTCTGGATCGGGATCTGATGCAGGAGGAATCCCGCGTGATTATTTATGATTCTATTTTGATGGCAGTGCGGGTAGAGGACATTAAACGGGTGAATGATATGCTTGCGCTGTATCGGAAAGGGGGAAAAACGGAAGATGAAGAAGCTGCGCAGGATTCGGCTGATTAACTGGCATAGGTTTGCAAACGAGCTTATCGAACTGGATGATTCCGTCCTGCTTTCCGGGGAAAACGGGGCGGGCAAGTCCACGCTTCTGGATGCGATTCAGTTTGTGGTGACCTGTTCCAAGGTGCATTTTAACAAGGCTGCCCATGAAAAGGGAAAGCGGAACCTGAACAGCTACATGAGGTGCAAGACGGGACGGGAGGATCGTCCATATGAGCGGAGCGGAGAGATCACAAGCCATATTGCCCTGGAGTTTTGGGAGGAAGCAAGAAAACAGTTCTTTATTGTGGGTGCGGTAATGGATTCGGCTTCAGAGGAGAAGGAACCCAATGTGGGCTGGTATCTGATGGAAAACAGGCAGCTGACGGATGAACTGTTTCTGCGGGGAAATCAGGTGAAATCCATTTCGGTTTTCCGTGGGACAAACAAGGGGATAAAAATCTTTGCCAATACACAGACGGAAGCCAAAAAGATGGTGCAGGCCAGGTTCGGCCGCCTGGAGGACAAATTTTTTTCATTGATTCCCAAAGCCCTTGCCTTTAAGCCGATTCATGATATTAAGGATTTTGTGTATTCCTATGTTTTGGATGAGAAGGAAGTCAATATCGATGCGTTGAAAGAAAATGTCCGCAGCTATCAGGATTTGGAGCGTATGCTGCAGGATGTGAAAAACCGGATTGCCAAACTGGAGGCAATCAATGAAAAAGAAGCCGAGGTGGAAAACGGTCTGCGCAGGGATCGGTTTCAGGAATATTATCTGGCGCGGGTGGATGTGGAGCTGACGCAGGAGGCCCGGAGTGACGCGAAGGCAAGGCGGGACGGCGCGCAGATGCGGGAGAAAGAACAGAAGCGCAGGGAGGAAGAGCTGCAGGAAGCCAGACGGCAGCGGCAGCAGCTCATTACGGATCTTTCGGTGGAGTTAAATACAGATAAGGAATATCAGGCGCTGCATGAGCTGGAACAGCAGGAAACGGCGCTAAAAGGGCAGCTGGAAGTTGACAGAAGGGAAATGCAGGCGCTTCACAGGGCGGTTAAGGCGGCGCTGGCGGATGCGCAGAAGCTTCTTCAGGTAAAGGATGCAGACGGGTGTGTAAAGGAGTATACTGCCTTTCTGGAAAAGCTGGAAGAATGCGAAAGCCTGGTTAACGTGAACCTTTGTCTGGAAAAAGTTCTTTCCTATAAAAAGAAGATGTATGAAAAGGTGCAGAGGAAGCTGGCTGAGACGAGGGTGGAGCTAAACGGCTGTCAGAAAGAGCTGTCTGATTTGAAAAATCGTATCGAACAGCTGGAAAAGAAGCGGCTTACTTATCCGGACAGTGTAACACAGCTGAGGCAGCGCATTAAGGAGCAGCTGCGGCAGGTTGGCAGGAGCACGGAAGTCCGTGTATTGTGTGAGCTTTTGGATATTGTGAATCCTGCCTGGCAGAATGCGGTGGAAGGCTATCTGAATAACCAGCGCTTTTACCTGCTGGTGGAGCCGGAGGATTTTGATCTGGCCCTGAGCGTTTATGACAGAATGCGGGAAAACAGGAAGGCCTATGGCGTTGGCCTGATTAATACGGGAAAGCTGGAAAAATATGATGAGGTTCCGGCAGGCTCCCTTGCCGAGGTGGTGACTTCCGCAAGCATTTGGGCAAAGCGATATGTGAATATGGTCCTGGGTAAGGTGCATATGTGCCAGAAGTATCAGGATTTAAAGCTGTATCCCGTGGCCATAACCAGACAATGTATGCGGTATCAGAATCATGTGGTCAGCGCTATTAAACCGGAGGTGTATGAAACGCCTTATATCGGTGCGGAGGCCTATCTGCGGCAGCTGGAGCAGTGCCGCAGACAGCAGAAGGCTTTGCAGGAGCAGGAAGCAGCACTGGAGGAAAAGATCAGTCAGCTGGAATTTGTGACAAAACCGTTGGATACCACTGCGGATGTGGATTTGAAGTACCGCCTCCCGGCGCTGGAGGAAAAGCGGAAGCATGAAAAACAGCTGGCGGACTGCAGGGAGGCTATGAAGGGTCTGCATGCGAATCAGACCCTGATTCAGAAAAGGCTTCATTTGGAAGAGCTGCAGAGAAGTATGAGTCAATTGGATACCCAAATAAGAAAGGCTGTAATGCTGCAGGGAAGCTGCGGGGAAGAAGCCAGACAGCAGGAAGAACTGCTGGTTAACCTGGCATCGCAGCTTTCCGGGCAGCAGGCGGCTTTGGCGGCGCTGATGGAAAGGCTTGGCCCGGATACGTCAGAATGCAGCAAAGAATATGAAAAGCTGAAAGAAGGAAAGGAATTACAGCGGTTTAAGGAGAATTTTGAACGCGCCCGAAAGGCGAACTGGACTTTAAAGGAAAAGGCGGAGGGCGAAATGATTACTCTGATGCGGGAGTATAAGGTGGCCCATGATTTTGGCGCGGCGGAATCGCTGCAGGGATATCCGGAATTTCTGGCGGAATATGATAAGCTGAAAAATTCCAGGCTTTTGGAATATGAGGATAAAGTTTATAAAGCCAGACAGGCGGCGGAGGATGAATTCAGAGAGCAGTTTTTATCCCGTCTTCAGGAAAATATCAAGCAGGCGCAGAACGAGTTTAAGGAGCTGAACCGTTCGCTTGGAGAGATTCATTTTTCCAGAGAACAATATGAATTTTTATATGAACCCAGCAGAAAGCTGAAGAAGTTCTATCAGATGATCATGGATGATTTCAATGTCATGCAGGGCGAATCCATTTTCAGCAGTCTGTTCAGCCAGAATCACCGGGAGGTGATAGAGGAACTGTTTGAAAAGCTGGCGCTGGACGATGAAAACAGCGCTAAAACGCTGGAGGAATACACGGATTACCGAACTTATATGGACTACGATATCAAGATTACGGGTGAGGATCAAAGCTATATGCTGTATTCCAAGGTCAGCCGGGAAAAGAGCGGCGGCGAGACCCAGACGCCGTTTTACATTACCGTGGCAGCTTCTTTTATGCAGCTTTACCGGAACAGCATCGGCGGAGATGCTATTGGCCTGGTGATGCTGGATGAGGCTTTTAATAATATGGATGATGAACGTATTTCGGGTGTGTTGGAATTTCTGACCCATTCCAATCTGCAGGTTATTATTGCAGCGCCGCCGGACAAGATCCAGTATATCGGCCCTGCGGTGAAGAAGGTGCTGCTCGTATTGCAGGATGACAAAATGAGTTATGTGGAGGACTTTACCCGGGCATGAAACGGTATGATGAGAAAGTATTGAACAGCCTGTTGGATAAATATGAAAACAGCCTTTTATATACAGGCCAGAACCAGCGGAAGCAGAGCATTGAATTTCCGGTGAAAAAGAGTACGCTGCCGGAATATTTTGACGAAACCTCCATGCAGTTTGAACTGGTACATGCCCAGCTTGCGGATATGGAGGAAAAAGGATTTGTGCGCCTGATCTGGCGGAAGGGAAAGGAAGGACATATTCTGGAAAAGTGTCTGCTGCAGACAGAACGTGCGGAAGAAATTTATGCATGGCTGCAGCGCAGAACCAGAAAACAAAAGGAAGAGGATGTGATTCATATATGCCGGGAATACCGGGGCAGACATCCTGCGTTGGATGCTTTTTTACAGTATGTGGAGCAAAGAATCGGGCAGGGGCAGAGCGTGGCGCAGTATGTGGATATGGATCATCCGCAGGTGATGGCGGAACGCTGCAGACTGATTCTGCATATTTTGGAGAACCGGACGGAAATTTTTTTAAGGGAATTTTCTGTACGTTATCTGAAGGATTCCAAGGCGGCGGAGAAGGAGATTGCCGGGGCGGCGGGCATTATTGCCCGGTTTTTTCCGGAAAATACGCTGACGGAGCTGACGGCGGAGCAGGTATTAGAGGAATTTGATATTTTTAAGAATCCATCTTGGGTGATGGTGAAGGGCAGCGGGGTGTTTACGCTGTCCCATAAGGAGGTCGGTGGACAAGATGCAAAAGTCATGCCGGACAGCCGTATTTATCTCGCTGCGCTGCAGGGCGGTATTGGTCTGTCCAGTCAGGATATCGGTGACGTATGTTGGGATGTCAGCTGTCCGGTCAGCCGAATCGTGACGATTGAAAACCTGACCTCCTTCCATCGGTGGCAGGAAGAAGGGACGCTTGCTGTTTATCTGGGCGGTTATCATAATCGGGCGAAGAGACAGTTTTTGCGGGAACTGTACCGGGCATTCCCGGATTGTGTTTATGGGCATTTCGGAGATTTGGATTGTGGCGGCTTTCTGATATGGAAGGATTTGTGTGAGAAAACGGGAATTCCCTTTTTGCCCCGTTATATGGATAGGGAAACGTATATGCGGTTTTGTGGAACGGGAAAGGACTTGACGGAGCATGACCGGAGGGAGCTGCTGCGGATGATGGAGGAGCCTTTCTTTGCAGGACAGCGGAAATTGTTTGAGACTATGCTGGAGGTGGGGAAAAAGGTGGAGCAGGAAGGTGTCTCGGTTGGTATCTCTTAGGGAAGTTCGGGTAGCAGTTTATCTGTCTGAATTGTTACAGGACTCAATTATTATTATTTGAAATTGTATTACAATAGCTTGTAATTAGCATACAATACGGTTATAATAAAGGCAAATAGAATACAGAAAGGAGATGCAATATATATGGCACAAGCTACAATAACTGCGAGAGTAGATGAACACGATAAAATAGATTTTGATGCATTCTGCGCAAACGTTGGATTAAATACGTCCACTGCAATTAATCTTTTTGTGAAGGCAGTTCTTCGTGAAAAGCGCATTCCTTTTGAAATTACGCAGTCTGTTGATCCTTTTTTTTGTGATACTAATGTGGAATACGTGAAGAAATCTGTTCAGGAACTGCGTTCGGGAAAAGGAAATGCTCACGAACTGATTGAGGTTGAAGATGAGTGAAAAAATATGGTCTGATGATGCCTGGGAGGATTACCTTTATTGGCAGATGCAGGACAAAAAGACAATGAAACGAATCAATCAGCTTATTAAGGATATTGAGCGAAACGGATGCATGGAAGGGATTGGAAAACCGGAACCGCTAACAGGCGATCTTCAGGGAGAATTCAGCCGGCGTATCAATGATAAAGACCGGCTTGTATATCACATAGAAGGCGGACGTATTTATATTGCTCATTGCCGTGGACACTACGGAGACAGATAATCAGCATAAGGATTTTTGTTGTTATAGGCTGATAAAAACAAAATCCAGGAATACTCTGCCAAAAATACGAAGAAAACTGGCAGATAAGCGGAGGGGAACAATGACAAACAGAGAACGCGCCATGAACATTTTGCACTACAAGCCGGCGGATCGTATGCCTGCCGTGCATTTCGGGTATTGGGAGGAACTGCTTGCGGAGTGGGCGGATCAGAAAAAAATTCCCAAAGAACTGGCTGAACACAACTATGACGGAAGTGAAAAGGACAGGGAGCTGGATAAGCTGATCGGCTGGGATTTCAACTGGTCAACCCAGGTGGGAATGCAGAAGGGGCTTTATCCGGAATTTGAATTTAAAGTATTGGAGGAGCTTCCGGACGGCTCACAGCGGGTTCAGAACAGTGTCGGGCTGATTGAACGGATTAAGCCGGGCATCGCTTCCATTCCTTCAGAGGATGATTACCAGCTGAAGGACAGGGAGGCCTTTGAAACGCTTTACAAGCCCAAAATGCAGTATATGCCTGAGCGTATTGATTTTGAGTTTTACAAGCATTTTAATGAGACAAGGCTGCAGGACAGGCCGGTGGGGCTTTCAATCGGAAGCGTGCTGGGAGATATCCGCAATATGACCTCCGTTGTGGGCATGAGCTACCTAATTTATGATGAGGATGAAGAACTGTTTGCAGATATTGTGGATACCTATGCGGAAATGCAGTATAAATGTGTGGAGGCTGTCCTGGAAACAGGTGCGAAATTTGATTATGCCCATTTTTGGGAGGATATCTGCTTTAAAAACGGTCCTCTTCTTTCCCCGGTACTTTTTCAGGAGCTTTGTGCAAAGCATTATAAAAAGAGGACGGATCTCTGCCATAAATACGGAATTGATATTATTTCCCTGGACTGTGACGGCGTGGTGGAGAGCCTGCTTCCTACCTGGTTTGAAAATGGTGTTAACACAATGTTTCCCATTGAAGTGGGCGTTTGGGGAGACCAGTTTGAAAAGGCACGTAATAAGTTCGGAAATGGTATGCTTGGCGTAGGGGGAATGGATAAAACAGCGCTGCGCAAGGATAAAGCGGCGGTGGATGCCGAGATCGAAAGAATGAAGCGCCTGGCCAGCCTGGGCGGTTTTATCCCCTGCCCGGACCACAGGCTGATGCCCGGGACCAAGTTTGAACTGGTTCAGTATTATGCAGAAGAAATTAAAAAAATAAAAATCTGATCTGTTTATTATTAAGCCGCGGCGCAAAATGCCGCGGCTTATATTATTTGTGTGCCCGGTGGGCACACGTTGTAAAGATGATGACTGCGTCCATTCTCCGCCGCCAGGGTGCAATATTCTTATACATAGACTGAAATATTGTGCGCTCAGCACTCTTATAATCCTGGAAACCCCGTATTTACAGGCTTTTCGGCCTGCACAATACCCGCACAATAATATGCAGGAAGAAAAGGTTAATGTTCTTGTTTACATATAAATCCCCATTCCGCCGCCTTCGGCTGGCGGCACAAATAGTAATGAAAGTGTTCCAACTCTCTACGCTGTGTTGTAAAATAGTTTGTGAGAAGCTACACTACAAAGCACGGGAGGAGGAGTT
>NZ_VUMI01000090.1 GCF_009696275.1 Eisenbergiella porci | reverse complement strand
AGCACTCATCCGTAGGGTTTTTCCTTTCATAAGGATAAGGCTATTGTAAAAGAAAAAGAGCACCGTGGCAACGGTGCAGAGAAAAGATAAGAAAGGCTATTGCACAGCATGTGCGATTTGGTTCAAATAATCAATTATAACCTGTTGGCTGCTGTTCTGCTCCTTTAGTTTTTTCGGCGTATCAAGTGCAACAATCGCACCATTTGAAATAAAAGCAACCCTATCACAAAGCAAATCAGCATCTACCATGTTGTGTGTTGTTAAAAAAACGGTAGTTCCTTTCTTTCGTTCTTCCTCAATAATATTGCGAAATAGAACAGCTCCAGATGGGTCAAGTCCGCTGGTAGGTTCGTCCAGAAAAAGGAGTTGGGGATTGCTGATTAACGCTCTTGCCATACTGACACGCTGGCGCATTCCTTTTGAGTAAGAGGATACAGGTTTTTTAAGAAAATCCCGCTTAAATTCCAGTTCATCCAATAATTCCTCAGCATCTCTGAGCTGTTCTTTCGGATAGAATGAAGAAAAATATTTTAGGTTATCTATCGCACTTAAATTGGAGTACAGATAGGGAAACTCGAACAGGACGCCGATTTTTTGAAAGAACTCTTTTGTATGAACTGTTTGGATTTCCTGTCCGAACAATGAAACATAACCGCCATGTCCTTTCAAAATCCCGGTTAGAATTTTTTGAGTCGTTGATTTCCCAGAACCATTTGGCCCCAGAAAGCCAAAAATTTCCCCATCACTCACAGAAAAGTTCAAACTATGTAAGGCTTGTTTGTCTTTTCCATAAGAAAAGGTCAGGTCTTTTACCTCTATCATTCTTCATCTCCCCACTTTCCATGTTGCTCCTGCTCCTTGTCCTGTTGGCGTTTACTCCACCATTTCATGAACTTAATCTTAAATGGGATAGAAATCACCAACGCGATTACAAACACCAACCACCAGTACCATTCCAATCCTAAAAACATAATCGTTACCTCCTTAATTTACAGACTTTTGTCCTTTTAAGCTAACTTATAAAAATGCTTTGAAATTGAAGTGAGATTGCTGTGAAGTTGGTGTGAAATCAAAAAAACAGCCCTGCCTATTTGGAAAGCAGAGCTGCGTATGAAAATATCGCTATTTGATTGTCGGGATAGAGAAATAGAACAAGACGCCATCAGGAACATTCTTTACACCATAATCTAAATTCTGCATAGACAAAATCTGTGCTACGATTGCAAGTCCAAGCCCGGAACCGTTATATTTGGAATTATGATCTCGATAAAACTTTGTCCAGATTTTCGATAGTGTTTCTTCAGGAATAGCAAAACATTGATTGTAAATGGAAAAATTTAATATCCCCTTTTCTTCTTTTAGGGAAAGCCTTAAAATACCACCGGGCTGTACATTCTTTTTTGCATTGACAAGCAAATTATCCAAAACCTGTTCCATGCGAAACTTGTCTGTATGAACAAAAACCTTATATTCCGGCAATTCATACTGCAGTTCAAAGTTTGTATCAGGAGCGTCTACCAAAAGGCGTCCGGCAATCGTCTCCAAAATTCTACAAAGTCAAACCGCTCAGGCATAAGTTGGGAAGATCCTGTTTCCAATGCTGATAAGTCAAGCAATGTAGTAATCAGGTTTCCCATTCTTTCTGTTTCGCCCATAATGACTTCAACATATTTTTGCTTTTTTGCTTCGTCTGTTTCGTCCTGCAAACCTTCCGCATAGGCCCGGATAACACCTAAAGGAGTTTTCATTTCATGGGATATATGATCTACCAGCTCTTTTCGTTCTTCCAGCAATAACCGTTTCTGCTCTACATCCCTTTCAAGCTGGTTATTTACCGTCTCCAATTTTGTCAGTGCTTGCTGTAAATTTTCCGCCATTCGGTTAAGATTTACGGACAACTCCCCAAATTCATCGTTTGTAGAAATATCACAGGGAGAAGAAAAATCCAACTGTGCCATTCTTCGTGCCGACTTTCCGAGTTTGTCAATCGGTTTTGAAATGAATTTTCCCATTAGAAAATCCACAATCAATACCAGTAATGTGACAAAAAGCAGCCATATCAAAAACGAGGCATCTTTCTGGACAGGAAGATGTGTTGAAACCACATAAGAAACAATAAGGATAATGCCTGCAAGCTTCGAAACCATAATAATTTTCTTCCGGACAGTACGAAGTGAAAGACTATCATTTAATTTCATGGCATTACCTCAAATTTATAGCCAGAACGAATAAGTGTAACAATGTGTTTCCCTTCATCCCCCAATTTCTGCCGCAGCGTTTTGATATGGGTATCTACCGTTCGGGTTGTCCCTTCAAAGTCATAACCCCAAATTCGATTTAGTAATTGTTCACGGCTAAAAATTTGGCTGGGATTGCTCATAAAAAAGTGTAATAATTCATATTCCTTATGAGTAAGCGTAATTTCCTCTCCCTCCAAAAACACTTTGCGTGAGGCTGGAATAATTGTAACCTTTCCGGCATTTAATGTGTCCACAGAACCAGAAGAAGTCCTGCGTAAAAGAGCATTTACTTTTGCAAGCAGTACTTTTGGACTGAAAGGCTTCGTCATATAATCATCAGTGCCATACTCATAACCTTTCAATTTATCGTCCTCGCTGCTCTTGGCTGTCAACATAATAATTGGCAAATTGCTCATTTCTCTTGCGAATTTGCAGACAGAAAATCCATCTAAATGGGGCATCATAATATCCAGTATCATCAAATCCATTGGATTATTTTTCAAAATTGTCAGAGCATCCACCCCATCATCAGCAGTATAGCAGGTGTGACCCCCACGTTGCATATATTCGGTAATTATATTCTGCATATTTTTTTCATCTTCTACAATTAGAATATTTGCCACCAAATCACTCCCTTCCATTTTGGAACTTATACCGTTAATCCCCAGGCTTCACCGCATACTTGGGAAGAAGCCATACCCAGCCATTTTCATGGCTCAGAGAATGCGTCCAGCAGAGCAGTAGTAATTTATCATTCGGGACGAAATGCCCCATTTTTCACTTGCTTCTTTGAGTGTCATGTAGTCCATGTCGCACCTCCAATAACCTTTACCATTATATTTCATTTGCCCGAAAGGTGCAAGCAACATGTCCCTTTGTCCTACCACATATAGAACTTTAACCATACCACTTGTACAAGCAGTCAGCCATGTTCCTCTGTCACCTTTCCACTATCTGGATGGATCAGAATAATCGACAGTTTCCGCTTTCTGGCATAATTGACCGTCATCTGCGTTCCACTGCGAATACTATGCTCATTATCAAAAACAGCTACCAGATAATCTGCGTGATCCACCATATACCGGTTGCGCTTCAGGTAGCTTTCTGAACCTTGAACACTGTCCACTATGACTACTTGACTGTGCCTCCTGATAAACTGCATCCTGCTGCGGCTGCGCTCATCCCATTTTGCATCATAGCCTTCAAAGGGCAAAACTGTAATTAGCTCCACTTCCTCATACTCTGGCTGCTCTTTCATTCTCAGTAAAATTTCAGCTGCCCACATATCTACGCCCAAAGCGCCCCCTACCAAAAAGCAATGGACTCCTTTTTGATATAATAATGCAAACTGGTCATGTAACCGCTTTTTCAATCGTTTACACCCAGCCGTATCTTCTTTGTATTTGAACTTGAACCTGGTGGGTCTGTGACCGGTTACTGCACAGGAAGGTATTTTCATATACATATCCCCTTAATTTTGTTTATCTGTTTATTATACTTGCCATAGACGAACAAAATCAACCATAACCGCTTAATAATTCATGTCATAGAGGATAAAATTAAACTATGGCATGGAGGTAAGTGAATGGACAATCTTTTGAAAGATATGGGCAAACGGATCTTTGACCGGAGGAAACAACTAAACATGACCCAGGAAACCCTGGCAGAACTGGCTCATGTCACGCCGCAGACCATCTCCACTGCAGAATTGGGGCAAAAAGCCATGCGGCCCGACACCATCCTCAAAATTTGTGATGCCCTCAACATCAGTACGGAATATTTGCTACGAGGTATCGTCACAGAAACGGACTCCTCCGTTCTTATGGAGAAGGTTTCCACGTTGACACCCAAACAATACCGGCATTTTGAAGATATTCTGGACAGTTTTATCGCAGCAATGCAGGAAGAGGCATAGGAGTGATAGCAACTCCCATGCCTCTCTTTTTATTTTTGTATTACCCTCGGCTGCGGAACGCAGACAGGGTGCTGGCGATCAGGCTGCGTGTCCTGTCATCTATCTCTGAATTATCATGTGCTTCCTGCGCTTGCTGGATTGGAATTGACGGTACAGGTTTGTCTGCCGAGGCAGCCTTTGTTGGCCGCTCCGCTTCTTTCTCCAAACCCATGCCTTCCTGCCGCAGAATTTCCTTGACGATAGCCTCTACCGCTTCTTTCGTAATGGCCGGGGCTTTCAGTGGCTGCGGCTCCTGAGCAAAGTGTTCATTATAGTAAACCACAGCATTTGCCACATACTGCGCCTTGGTGCGTGGACTCTGCAATTCCAGCAATCCGATGGCAGTCTCATGGATGGGGTCACCTTCATTGAACCGCAGGGTAAACCGTCCTCGTTCTTTTTTCTCTCCCATACCATCACCTGCCCGCTGTGTCTATCCGGTACAGATACTCATAACCGTCTGCGTTTGCATTGATTTTGGGTACGAAGAACGGTGTGCCCACCTTACCCGATGCCTCAATCTGCCGCTTCAGGAGAATCGCACCTCCCCCCACAAATACCACCTTGCAGTACCGCAGATCGATCATTCTCTCCCGCAGGGTGCTGAACAGGTCGTTGATAAATTCCTGCGCTGCTAGCTCTGCCAGCCGCACCACCGCCTCCGGGTATTTGGTCTTTTTCCCCAGCAGGATAGCGTCCACATCGCTTTCATCCAGCAGCAGATCCAGCTCGGAATTGACTTTAGACCGTACTTTATTGTACAGCAGGATCACGCCATTTTCCAACGAATCACAAGAGGTAAGATCAATCTCACCATTTTTCATCAGCAGATAATCAGCCGTAAAACCTCCAATATCCAAAATGACCGCTTTGGGCTCATCTACAAGAGTATGAAGCATGGTAGCTGCCGCTGCATACGCCTGGGGAAAGCAGGCCACATCCTCGATGTAGACCGAATAAGGTTTGCCCTGCACCTCAAATTCTATCATTCCCCGTTGCCCAAAGTATTGCGTGAACCGCTCTACCTGGGCGCCGAAGTGTGCCGGGGGCAGACCGACCGCCAGCTGGACACGCTGCACTTCCGCCACATATGCGCCGCGGGCTTCGATTTCCCCAGCCAGCGCAAAGAGCGTTAGGATAAAGAACCGGTCATCTTCCGTCTTATCCTTCCGATAAGGTATGCGCTCATTGGACAGGGTGTAGAAGGTATTCTGGTACCTCAGCACATTCTGTCCGAAAGGACGGGTGACACTCTGTTTCAGCCCGGACACAAAGGGCTCGCAGTGAACGGTTTTGATTTGTTTGTTGCCATGATCAACGCCAATAAGCATATGTAGTTGCCTCCTTTTTGCTTTATACATATCCTTTACGCCTATATGACGCCTAATCTCAACAACGGTATCAATTTTTTTCGCACAGCCAGGGCTTCCCGCTCGGTTTGATACCAGTAAAACAGATACTCGCCAAGAAACGGCAGCCGCATCATATCCCGCTGGTTTTCAGTCAGTGTAGAGAGGCTTTCCCATTCTGCAACCGGAAAGCTCTGCAGGTTCTCCAAAATGATTTGCTCCTCTTCCTCGTATTTCACAAAGGGCAGATAGTATTTCATATACTCAAAACGCAGGGATGGCAGAAGATCCAACTTTGCAGTTTCCAGTACCTGCGTCTGCGGATATGCTGTCAGTCGTTCCCCGCAGGCGTCTGCTGACTGGAGCATGGGAACGATTTTATCATCATCGGTCTCCTGCTCACAGAGCGCATGATAGAGCGCCGCAAATTCCGGAATCTGAACGAGTTCTTTCTGTATCCGCAAGGTCTGCCGGTCTCGGAGCTGTTCCTGTAAATGAAACCTCTCCACTCCCTCACAAGCCTGTTCTATGGCGCCCTCCGAAAAATCGCTGGTAAGCGCCAGCGCCAGACCATCGCCCTTCATTCTGGATAACAGGGATAAATGTTTCCATGTATGTTTCATGCTGCTTCACCTCCAATCATTGTCCGTACCATATTCAAAATCTCATGCCGTGGCCGGGATTTAGACTCTACCATTTCACCGCACAGCTTGAAAAAGCTCTCGGCATCTTCTGCTTCAAGGGTCTGAACACAGCCGGCTGGCCATTCCAGCATTTTGTCAAAAGCCATATTCAAGGCCTCTTTCTTCTCACTATGGTAATAATATTCTCGAACGAATTTAGCCAAAGACACTGCGCTGCCATTATAAAGCTTCAGCAGCTTTTCCCGTTTCTCCGCTGTCTTTTTCCTCTGCTCCAGCTGTTTTTCCTGTTCCTTTTTCTCGGCAGCCGCTTTGTGCTCCGCTTCCAGCTCTGCTTTGTCATAGAACTGTTCTTTCAGTCTGGCAACCTCATACCCGCCATACTCACTGTAAGCCAAGAACTGCCGCAGCACAGCCGCCAGTATTGTCTTGTCATAGAGGCGTTGGATCACCGGTTCCTTCAAGGCGCTCAGAACAAAAGCATCGTATTTTTCCGGTGCTGTCTGGAAGAATGAAGCATCCACCCACTCATAGAGCTGCCGGTGCTGTTCTGCAGTCAGGAATGAGCGGCTGATCGTTGTTTTGTGTGTCCTTCTGTTGTAATACCCTTCCTCTTTCGAAAAGCACTCGTGAAAGTGAAGCCAGCTCCCAAATATATCTTGAAGCTGGTGGAAGGTGTACCGGTTCAGCAATTTCTCGACAAAGCGGAAGCATCGCCAGCTTGAAACCGTCAGGGCATAGCTGCGCAGCAGTTTTATTGGGCGCGCATCTTCGCCATCTGCCCGGTGCTGCTCAAAGAAGCTCCACAGGTCGATTTCTTTCTTTTCTACCAGAAAGGCAAACGCCCGTTTATCATGGCTGTGACAACTGCTGAAATACTCCATATAATCAGCCCCTGTCAGTTCCCGGTATCTTGAAAACCACTGTTTCAGCGGGCGCGATTGACGGGAGCAAAGCATTTGCTCGGTAAACAGCTCTATATAGGCGTTTCGTCTCAGTTCTTTTGCCAAAATATCGAAGTGAGGGTCAAACACATCAAAGCGATACGAAAAGTGCTTTTGGATCGTTTGGTTCATCCAGAGAAGCGTCTTTGGTGCAGTGGGCCTCAGCCCGTTTTGAATAGCTTTCCAAAGGCTCTGAAACCCCTCATACTTTATGGAAAAATCACCATAACGCCGAAGAAGCCAGCCCACATACTCATACAGGCTTTCTGACAGGTCCTTTGCGTCATTTAATAACATCCGGCAGCACACCGTTGCGATTTTTTCAGCGGTAATGCTGTTGCTATCAAGCCTTTCCGGTATCCGGTCTGCCCATATAGACAGGGAATTTGCCAGAATGATCTCCTCCTGACGATACCCGGCTTTGTATAAAACCGAAAACTCCCGGCTGTCCGGCTTCATGTTCATATAGGGCAGTTTCATCAGCGTCCGCAGCACTAAGTCTGCCTTTCCGCGGTATTTCTTCGCCAGCTCTCCACAAAAACGAATGAACCACTCCAGCACACCGAAATCATTGACCGGTGAGAGCGTCCTGCTCTGCGCAAATAATCGGATCAGCTGATCGTGCATGGCTTGATAGCCTCTTTCTGCATCCTCAAACAGCGACAATACAAACAGAGCTTCTTCGGTTCTCGTATGCACCATCTCTGCCAGCTCTTCCAGAAAAGCACGCCGCTGGGCAGCGTCTGTTTCCAGAAGATACAGGGCGCCCCGCAGGTACACATCTTTCTTGGCAGTCCTCCGCAGCTTTTGAAGAAAAGCTCCCCGCTGATTCCCCACAAACATATTGTCTGACTGAATCGCACAGGTATTACCCAAAGCCAGAGCCAGGGCGCGTAGAGTACGGACGTCATTGCCAAGCTTCTCCTCAAAGCGTTCCAGCACCTCACCGGGATAGCGTAGGCTGTACGGTTCAAAGTAGGTGGATACATCTGTCTGGGGCTGCCAGATCTGCAAGGTTCTCATCTGGCGGTAACTCACACCGGCATTTTCATTCTGGGAGGTCTGTACAACCAGTTCGGCAAAGGCGTGGTAGAGGTCCAGGTCAATGGCTTTTTGATAGGTTTCATAGACCGGTATCATGTTGATATGCACTTCAAATCCCTCCTTGTCCTAAAAAGTAAGGGGAGAAGTAACTGTTTAGGACCCCACTTTAGGTCCAGATGATTTTTTGTACAAAACAGAGAAATTTAAAAATCTGTTTTGCAATCTGTTCCATGATTTCTGTGGATAAATCTTCCTCAATAATCATGAGACTTGATTTGCTGTGGATTACTCCACAGACATCTTAAATAACCATGTTTCAAAGCCACAGTCCGTGGATTTTGAATAGTTTTAGTAACACTTGAACCTTGAAATTTTATACTTATCCACCGTCATTTTGACTATATGAATCATTATGCCAATTCGCTTTTTTCTTGGTTTTCCTGTAAAATATAGATATAGAAAACAGGAAAGAAGGTGGTCTGGATGCCAATTAATATTACAGAAGAATTCGTTCGAAATCTAATGGAGCAAAATGCTGCTCTTATTGAACAGGTTGCTGCTTTAAACGCAACTGTTAATGCACTTAACCAGACCATTAAAGAACTTCAGGAGCAGAAAAACAAAAACTCCAAGAATAGTTCAAAACCGCCTTCAAGTGATGGACTGAAATAAGGAACGAAAGAGAAAAGCCTTCGTGAACCTTCCGGTAAAAAACAAGGTGCTCAGCAAGGTCATTCTGGCACGCATATGGTAATTACCAGAGAACCCGATACAACACAAACTCTTATTCCGGATGCTTGCAAGAATTGTCCGAATTGGAAAAGATGCAAGGGTACAGCATGTGTCGGTGAAACAAGATACAAGGTTGATATCCAAGTCATCCAGACACTTGATGCATATGAATCCATGGAAGTTAAGTGTCCCAAAACCAACCAGACCTTGAAGGGTACATTTCCATCTGATATCAAAGGTCAGATCCAGTATGGGGAATCCATTGCATCCTTAATCGTAACACTGAACACGGTAGGTGCCGTAAGTGCAAAGCGTACTCAGGAAATCCTGGGTAGCCTGTTTGACCTCCCCATTTCTACAGGAACTGTTCTGAAGATGGTGTCCCGATGCGCTGCCAAAGTTAGTAGTGTTGTAGAGACAATTAAGGAGCACATGTGTAATAGTGCAAAGGCTCATTTTGATGAAACTGGTACCCGTGTGGATGGACACACTCGATGGGCGCATGTCGCCAGTGATGAATTATTTACATACCTGTTTTTCAGTTGTAAACGAGGGCACGCAGGTATGACGGAGATGGATGTACTTCTCCACGGTGTTGCAATCCATGACTGCTGGGCATCCTATTGGAAATTCAATGTCCTCCATGCGATTTGCTGTGCTCATTTATTGCGTGAATTGAATGGAGTAATAGAAAACCATCCAGAGCAAACATGGGCACCCAGATTCAAAAAGCTTCTTTTGGATATGAAAAAGACAAAAGAAGACGCAATAGCAATGAATCTGGCAAGTGCTGATGAACATACGATTCAATATTATAATGAAGAGTATGATGCAATCATCCAAGTAGCATTTGCTGAAAACCCAATGGTTACAACGGAAGCAAAGAAAAAGGGTCGCCCTAAAAAAGGGAAGGTACTGGCACTCATTGAACGCCTGCAAAAATACAAGGGTGAAGTCTGCCATTTTCTAAAGGACTTCCAAATAGATTTTGACAACAATCAGGCGTTATACGCAGGATATTTTTATCCTCATCTTTTCGGAAAATGCGCTTAGATACAGTAGTCTTGTCGTCAAAGATGAGGATAACATAATTATCTGATTCCAAAAATCCTTGCTAGTTCAACTTCGTCAT
>NZ_VUMI01000009.1 GCF_009696275.1 Eisenbergiella porci | reverse complement strand
AATTATGTGATTCGGCAAAAGAAAAAATATGGCATTGAAGATGATAACAAATAAAATTTTTTCAATCGAAAAAATTTATTTTGATTATTCAATTTTGAAAAACTGAATACCTCAAAATCAGAAAGAGAGCGGCCAAGCACTTTGAGGGATTGGCCGCCTTGTCCACCCATCCAGCGGGACAGCGGGCGGAGGTCAAGGCCGGGTGTAAACCCGTTCATTTCAGCCTTGACGGTTGCCCGTTGTCCTGCTACTTTTCCGGGAGTGTGGCCACAACTTCGGGACACTTTGTCCACAAGTTGGAGCGTAGGACGAGGAACTGGGGCTTTCATATACGCCCTGTCTGCTGATGAGTCCAGACCTGCGCTTGCGGCTCCACGCCACGCAAGCACAGCCCTGTTTTCCTGCCGCTTCAAATGCCCTTGCCCTCCCCGGCGGCAACGGCATTTTCACGGCAACGCCGGCAGAGCGTATAACACACTACACTTTGCTTCGCAAAGTCGTGTGCCAAATGGGGGCGTTGCCCCCTTTGGAAACCCCCACAAGAAAAGGCGGTACGCTACCCCTCCACGGGGCGCATACCGCCTTTTCTTGTTATCCAGCCCTCCGGCTGTATCGGTTGAGCAAAAGTCCGCGTGGGATTGATGTGGTATCTTTAACTTTGGGAAACTCCTTTTTCCCACTTATTCACCGCCGGCGGCGATACTCCCAGACGGGATGCCGCCTGCTCCTGGGTCAGTCCCTTTGCCAACCGCTTTTCCCTGATAATCTCATTTATTTTCATGGATGCCTCCTTCTTCCTGCTGCTTTGTCACCTCCAATTATAGCTGTCCTGCCGCACGGAAACAATTGAAGCGTTGTTTATTAAAACGACATAAAATTAACCGCCGGTTAATCTCCTGGTAAATGGTTGGTTATTCTGTCATTTAATCCGCCGCTCTCATTCTTCCCATTCCCCGGCCAGCTCTCCGGCATATTTTTGCAGGTAATCGGCAAAACTGCGTACCAGAGACGACCCGGGGCTGTTTTTCCTCCATATGAGCAGATCCAGATTGTATACTCTGGACATGGAGGCCGTGCGCTGAATCATGCCCGCATCCTCCAGAATATCCGCAGGGACGGGGGATGCCCACATATAGGAGCCCGGCAGTGTTTTCAGCAGATCGATCTGGCTTCCCCTGTCATACACATAAATTCTCCGGGGCGGCGTGTCCTGCAGGGTTGGATCGATACGGGCCATTGTCAGGGATGGATTCCTGTGATCTCCGTGCACCACCTCCGTAAAAGGGCGCAGCATATCCGGCGTAATATCCGCGCATCTGCCAGCGGATGATCCTTACGCATGACCAGCAGCAGTTTAAACTGCATCAGAAGGGTTTCGCACAGATTTTTATTGGCCAGCAGCTGTTTATAATAGCTTTCACTTCTATACGGAGGGCTTTACCCCCTGCGTGTCCCGTACCACGGAAGCAATCGACAAAGAACGTATCGCGCTGCTTGACAGCTTCGGCTATGCAAGCGACATCGTTGCCCACGGTGTGGGCGGCTCGGTTGTCACGGACGATATCGGAGAAGCGATTGCCAGCGACCCTAATTTTGCAAAAATAAAAGGGCCTGCCGATACAGGCAACCGCTATTATGCTGAGGATATCCCCTACGGCCTTGCCCCCTGGGCCAAGCTGGCGCATGCCATGGGGGGCGGCGTGCCGGTCATCGATTCCATGATCACAATCGGCTCCGCCCTGTTAGGCTATGACTGCTGGGAAAAAGGCCATTCTCTTCAGGATCTGGGAATCGAAGGCATGACAAAGGAACGTTTGAAGGAGTACCTGGAAACAGGCTGTTAATTTTTTTATCGGAAGGAGTTTAAAAATGGCATTTCATTCTATCAAGCCCGCGGGGCTGACGGAAAATATATTTGATTTAATCGGTAAGGACTGGTTCCTGATGTCCGCCGAAAAGGAAGGACGCGTCAATCCCATGACGGTCGCCTGGGCGACCATGGGAATTTTATGGCAGAAACCCGTGGTTATGTGCGCGGTGCGCCCGGAACGCTTTACCAGGGAATTCCTGGATGCGGCGGAGGGCTTTTCCCTCACCGTATTTGACAACAGCTACCGGAAAATGCTGGGTTATTGCGGAACCGTTTCCGGCAGGGATCAGGATAAGGTGGAAAAAGCAGGGCTGACCGTGGCTCATGCCGGAGACGTCCCTTATTTTGAAGAATGCCGCATGGCGCTTGTGTGCAGAAAGCTTTGCGTGACGCCGCTGAAGGAGGAGGATTTCCTCGGTGATGAAGCCTTCACCCAAAAATGGTACGGCGGTGAAAACCATGCTGACGGCACCGGCGGCGGCTATCATCTTCTGTATATCGCGAAAATTACGGATATTCTTGTAAAAGATTAACGGAAAGGCACAAGGAATGAAGAAGCCCTTCCTGTTCTGTCACTGTTTGTGTACAGAAGGAAGGGCTTCTTTTTTGCTGTGTATTATTTTTCAGCGTTTCTATACTTCACTCACGTATTTTTCAACGCGGAGCACCTGCGCAGTTCCGTCCTCCAGATTTCCTGTATAATAGACGAATATCTTATCATTCACCTGCAGTCCGGCAGCGTCCGTCTGAAAGGTAAAGGAATTTCCCTCCATATCAGATATATTCAGCATCCCGTCTCCCGCTTCATTGACAATACAACTGCTCTTCCCCATTTATTGCATCTCCGCCCTGGCTTCCGGCATTTCATTATATAGATGATGCCGGGGAGAAAAAAGTTTGGACGATAAACATTTTTTTCTCTTTGAGGCCCATTTCATCTGCTTTTGTAAAAACTTCAGGATGTTTTTTGGGAAAATCCCATGGACGGCTGGTTTTTATTGATGTAGAATAAATAGATAGATGCCCGCTTTCCGGTTCTTTGATCACAAAGCGGCTGTCCGTCAGATAATATAATGAACACCAAACAGCAAACGAGGCTTTTATGGAAAACAAAAAAGAGAACCACACATATCTGGAAATTAACGGAGATTACCGAATGCGGGAGCTGGACAAAAGTGATCTGGAACAGTTCAATGCCCTGCTCCAGTACGCATTCCAGGTCACATCCTATGAACTCCTGCAGACCGGCTGGGAGCAGGAGGAAATCAAATACGCCAAACGTCCCATTCTGGAAGAGGCCTATGTGCTCGGATGGTTTTACAAGGAAAAGCTGGCTTCCATGATCGTCGTTTATTCCATGAAGGTAAATATTCACGACAACATCATGGATATGGGCGGCATTACAGGTGTTGCCACCTACCCCGAATATACGGGAAAAGGGCTCATCCACTCCCTCATGAAACGGGTTGTTAACTACATGCATGAACAGGAATTCCCGATTTCATTCCTGTATCCCTATTCCATTCCCTTTTACAGGAAAATGGGCTGGGAAATCGTCTCCGATAAGCTCACCTTCACAGTAAAGGACACCCAGCTTCCCAAGGCCAGGCCGGTGACCGGCATGGTGGAGCGTGTCAGCCTGGATTCCGAGGACTATCATAACGTCCATTCTTATTTTGCCCTGCAGCATCACGGCGCACTGATCCGGGACAACCTGGCCTGGGATGAATACTGGCGCTGGGAAAATGACGATATGATCGCTGCCGTCTATTACAATAAAGATCATAAGCCGCTTGGCTATGTGGTTTACTATATCGCTAATGAAATCTTCCATATCAAAGAAATGGTTTATCTGAATATTGAGGCCAATTACGGGCTTTGGAACTATATCAGCGCTCATTTTTCCATGATCACACAGGTACAGGGCGACAATTATTCCGGAGAGCCCATGGCCTATTTATTTGAAGACAGTGAAATTACGGAGACCATCTCCCCCTATATCATGGCCAGAATTATTGATGTGCATGACTTCCTGTTGGAATATCCTTATCAGATTCAGCCTGAGGATTTCAAAATTCATTTCCGTGTTATCGATGAACTGGCGCCCTGGAATGCCGGTGACTTTATGGTTTCCTGGCATGATGGGGAAACTATCTGCGAGCAGGTAGAGGACAACCAGTCCATCAACGTGGTGGAACTGTCCATAAATACGCTGACCACCATGCTTATGGGCTATAAGCGGCCCACTTATCTATATGATCATGAGAAAATCCAGACCGAGTACTATATGCTCACATGGCTGGAGCGGCTGATTCCGGTAGAGAAGCCTTACTTTTCCGATTACTTTTAGAGGGATGTGGGCCCCGTGCCGTTCCGGGATGTCGGGCGGTGTATGGGATGAGGGCCGGGCGGCGGCCTGGGGGAGGGTGTCCCTATTCTGCGCAGTCAGACGCAAAAATGGGGTATTTCCAGCAGCTTCCCTTTTCCCTTCTGCTGTCAGCGTGGCTGAACTCCTCGCTGGCGACTATCGTCGCGGCTCGTCAGACAAGCCACTAGGGGCGACAGCAGAAGGGAAAAGGGAAGCCGCAGGAAATATCACCATTTTTGTGTGATTCCTTTGCAGAATAGGGACACCCTCCCCCAGGCCGCCGCCCGGCCCTCATCCCATACACCGCCCGACATCCCGGAACGGCACGGGGCGCGCAGGCTATGGAAGGACTTAAGGCGCAAAAGGTTGTTAGATAAGAGGTGTAGTTAAAGTTATATAGTGTGATACGAAAAAAGACAGGGCTTATTCGCTTTTGGGGCGGGAAGCTGCTGTCTTTTGGTTTGAACGGATAGATGATAAAGGATTTTGTTAGCGGCGGGAGAATTGGGTTAGAATCTTTTGGTGCTGACTTTTATTTTGAATTTTCCGGTGAATTCTTTGTATACGGCGGTTACGGTGTAGGTATCGTCATATTCTACGTCCATATATGTTTCCAGGGCTTTGGCGCGGTCTAATTCTTTTACGATCCCGCCTTTTGAATCGATGATGGTAACATCCACGGTGCCGGTTTTGACATTGGTTCTCAGGGATATTTTGAGTCTGTCCCCTTTATCGGCGGTAAAGGAGAAATCAGAGGTTGCGGTTTTCTCTTCTTGCACACTCACGTCGATGTTTCCATAAACTTTTCGTCTGGTACAGAAGAGAATGAGCAGTGCAGCTGCAATCACTGCTAAAATTATTGCGATCGTTATTTTCCGTTTCATTTATATTCCTTCTGTATATCGCGGGGCAGCCTTTGTTCTGCTGATGAAATCAGCAGGGACGACAGGTATTTTGCTGTGGGAAGCAGGGAGCGGCAGTCTATCTGAAAGCCGGGCTGGTGGATGAGCTGGCCCCGGCCGGTGCCTATTTTAATGTAGCAGCCAGGGATGTCCTGTGCATAGAAGGAAAAATCATCACCTCCCAGGGACTGTTCCTCTTCTGCCGTGGCAAAGCCCATGTCTCCGGCGATTTGGCAGGCCTGTTCTGCCATGCGTGAGTCGTTGCAGACGGCGGGAGGGCCGGGGAGCCATTGGATCTGTGTTTTGGCGCCGTATGCAAGGGCGGTGTTTTCGGCTATCTGCCGCAGTCTTTCCCTGTAAAGCTCCCTGTCGTTTTTATCCATGGTGCGTACCGTGCCTTCCAGCTCGGCGGTTTCGGGTATCACGTTCCAGGTATTTCCTGCCTGGATGCGGGTTACGCTCAAAAGAGAGGGATGAAAGGCGTTGACATTTCTGCTCACTATGGTCTGGAGGGCCTGTACCATGGCCGCGGCAGCGGGAATGGGATCAATGCCGTCGTCGGGGTGGGCGCCGTGGCAGCCTGTGCCTTTGATGGTAATCACAAAACGGTCCACTGCGGCGGCCACATAGCCTTCACGGATGCCGATGGTATTAACCGGATTGGTTGGGTCGCTGTGGATTCCCCAGATCCGCTCCACTCCCTTCATGAGATCAGTTTCCAGGATTTTCAACGCTCCCAGGGAGGATTCCTCCGCCGGCTGGAAGATAATGCGTACCTCGCCTTTCAGGAATTTTCTATTCTCATGGAGAAGGATCGCGGCTCCAAGGCCGGCCGTGATATGGAAATCATGGCCGCAGGCATGCATTTTGCCCGGATATTCCGAACGGTAGGAAAGCTCTGTTTCTTCCGTGATCGGCAGAGCGTCAATATCGCAGCGAAGCGCCTGGATTGGGCCTTCCTGTTCTCCCCGGACAACGGCGGCAAGGCCGGTTTCCAGATTGGCAGACAAAATTTCAATGCCGGCTTCCTCCAGAAATTCCCGGATCCTGGCCGTAGTCTCATATTCCTCGTAGGAAAGCTCCGGATGTTGGTGAAACCAGCAGAAGGCTTCCATTAATTTTTCTTCCAGCATATCTGTACCTCCCTTGGTGTGGTATTCAGTTCCTGCTGTTGGGATCCAGCGCGTCACGCAGGGCATCGCCTATGAAGTTAATGGCAATGACCAGGACTACAATGAGCAGTCCGGGGGGAATCCAGAGCCAGGGCTGTTTGGTGAGCACGGTCAGCGACTGTGCACCGTTAAGCATGTTTCCAAGGCTCGCCGTAGGGGGCTGTACGCCCAGGCCCAGGAAGCTTAAGGCCGCCTCGTCCAGCATGGAAAGCGCCAGGACAGAGGTGGCGTAAACCAGGATAGGCGCCGCCGTATTGGGCAGAATCTCCGAAAACAGAATGTGCCTCAGGGGCATTCCTGCCACAATGTTTCCTTTGATAAAATTGGTTTCCCGGAGGCTGAGCACATTCCCTCTTACCAGCCGGGCTATGCCGGGCCAGTCCACAAAGCCCAGGATCAGGATGATATTCCACAGGCCGGGCTTGAAAATGGATGCCGCCACCAGCACCAGAAGGATGTAGGGAAAGGACATCACCATATCCGTAAAACGCATGATGATCATGTCCGCCACGCCTCCGAAATATCCGGCAATCAGCCCCAGCACCACGCCGATTACCGTGGAAATCAGTGTTGCCATAACTCCCACCAGAAGGGAAATCCGCATGGCATAGAGAAGCCTGCTGAGGACATCCCTTCCAATCTGATCGGTTCCCAGCCAGAACTGTGCGTTGGGCGCGCCGCTGAAGCTGCCTACGATGGCATCCGGATCATAGGGCGCAATGACGGGCGCAAGAAGCGCCGCGCTTCCCAGGATCACCAGTATCACAAGGCTGACCGCGGCCAGATGGTGCTTCCTGAATCGGCGCATTACGGTCTGAAGATAGCTTTCTCTTGAAATATCCGTTATTTTATGTTCTTTTTGTATTTTCGTCCTCATATCCGTTTTGCTCCCTATTGCAGCTGTATGGTAGGATCAACCAACGCATATAAAATGTCCGTCAGCAGGTTTGCCGCCAGCACCACAATTGCGGACAGCAGGCAGACAGCCATGATCACGGGATAGTCCCGGTTGGAAATCGCGCTCATGGTCATAAGGCCCAGGCCAGGCCAGGAAAATACCTGTTCAATAATTACCTGTCCGCCGAACAGCATGGGGATTTCCATGCCGATTACGGTAACGATAGGAACCAGGGCATTGCGCAGGGCGTGCTTATTGATTACCATAAAACGGCCGATCCCCTTGGCCCTGGCAGTTCGCAGATAATCCTGCTGCAGGATTTCCAGGACCGCGCTTCGGATATAACGGATATTCGTTCCTGCCATGGAGGTGGCAAGCACCAGCACCGGCATGACCATATGCCTGGCCACATCGGCGAAGCCGCCGTCCGTTCCCAGAGTGGTCATACCGCTGGACGGCAGCCACCCCAGCTTTACCGTAAAAAGGAAAATCAGCAGGAGCGACAGGAAAAAGCCGGGCACACTGCTTCCCAGAAAGGAAAGGGTTACCACCGTATAGTCTCCTTTGGAATACTGATGTATGGCGCTGTAAATACCTGCCGGAACCGCCATAATCAGACTCACAACCAGGGAAACACCCATGAGCAGCAGCGTGGGGCCAAGGTGTGTTCCGATCATGGAGCTGACAGACTGAAAGGTTTTCAGGGAATACCCCATATTTCCACGCAGCAGTTCTCCCAGCCACACAAAATACTGTACATATATGGGCTTATCCAGCCCCAGTGCGATCCGCTTTGCTTCCACGGCAGCCTCCGAGATACGGGGACCCTGCAGGATTTCCAGCGGGCTGCCCGCCAGGCACATAATCGCATAATCTATAATGGTTATCCCGAGCAGGACGGGAATGGCAATCAGAATACGCTTGATAATATATTTACTCACGACCGCGCTTCCTCCTTCTTTACAACGACGGGACAAGCCGCCATGTGTCCGCTTCCCGGACTGGTCTCCAGCATCTCTGGCTCCTCATGTCTGCAGCTTTCCCGGGCATAGGGGCATCTGGGATGGAAGCGGCAGCCTGCGGGCGGATTCGTGCTGGATCCGATTTCTCCCTGCAAAAGCTCCTGTTCCTTAACCGCTTTATCGGGATCCGGAACCGGAACCGCATTGATCAGTGCCTTTGTATAAGGATGCACAGGAGAATGGAACACCTCCTCCGCCTTTCCCAGCTCTACAATTTTGCCCAGATACATGACTGCGATCCGGTCGCTCACATAGTTTACAGCGCCCAGGCCGTGTCCCACAAACAGGCTGGTCAGATGAAGATCTTTTTGCAGCTGACGCAGCAGATTGAGGATCTGCGCCTGTATGGAAACATCCAGCGCGCTGACAGGCTCATCACACACAAGGAATCTGGGCTTTAAGGACAGCGCCTTTGCAATCCCGATTCTCTGCCGTTGTCCGCCGGAAAATTCGTGCGGGTATCTTCCCAGCACGTTCCTGGACAGCCCCACCATATCCAGAATCTGATCCACATCCTTAGACACGGTTTCCGGGGTGGAAATGTGATGGTAAAGCATTGGCTGGGAAAGGATTTCATAAATATGCTTCCTTGGGTTCAGGGAAGAATAGGAATCCTGAAAAACCATCTGCAGCTGGGTGCGGATCTTTTTCATCTCCCCTGCGCTGCACGCGGCCAAATCCCTGCCTTCATAATATATTTTCCCCTCCGTAGGACGCTCCATCCTTACAAGCTGCCTGCCGATAGTGGATTTGCCGCAGCCGGATTCTCCCACCAGCCCCAGCGTTTCACCCTCCATAACGGAAAAAGTCACACCGTCCACGGCTTTAACAAAGCCAGTGGTATGTGTGATGATGCCGCCCTTAATCGGGTAATACTTTTTCATGTTTTCCACTTCTATCAGGGGAATCTGTTTCACTCTGTCCTGAGCCATCTTTATTTTCCCTTTCCTTCATGACTACACATTTTGCCCGGTGTTTTTCACCAAAAGGGTAATCCTTCTGGGGTTTGTCACATTCCGGCCTGCGGTATTCGCAGCGGTCCGCAAAACGGCAGCCTGTAATATCATCGTAATTCTCCGGCACAATTCCAGGGATGGAAAATAACTGTCTGTCCTCTCCATCGTGAATGCTGGGCACCGTGGCCAGCAACGCTTTGGTATATGGGTGCTTCGGCGCATGAAACAGCTCCCTTACCGGCGCTTCTTCAATAATCTGTCCGGCATACATCACCAACACCCGGTCCGCCATGCTGGCCACCAGGCCGATGTCATGGGTGATCAGGATGATAGACATTCCGATTTCCCTGCGCAGTTCCTTTAACAGCCCCATAATCTGCGCCTGTATCGTAACATCCAGGGCGGTTGTAGGCTCATCCGCAATGAGCAGCGCCGGGTTGCAGCAAAGGGCCATGGCGATCATGGCGCGCTGGCGCATCCCGCCTGACAGGGTATGGGGATATTTCTTCATAACAGCGTGCGCATCCGGCATTCCCACCCTGGCAAGAATGGACTCCGCCCGTGCGGCGGCTTCTTCTTTGGATAAATGCAGATGCCTGCGGATGCTTTCCGTAATCTGGCTTCCCACTGTAAACACCGGATTTAAGGAGGTGAGCGGATCCTGGAAGATCATGGTCATGCGATTTCCCCGGATGTCATCCAGCTCCTTTTCCGTCATCTCCAGAAGATTCTTACCATCAAACAGGACAGAGCCGTCAATGACAGCTCCGCCCCTTCCTAATAAACCCATAATAGACAGTGAGGTAACACTTTTTCCGCAGCCTGACTCTCCTACAATACAGACCACTTCGCCCTCGTCCACATAAAAATCAACATGATCCACGCTGACCGTTCTTCCGTAATCCCCTGTAAAAGCAGTGGTCAGCCCGTTTACCTCAAGTAAATGCGACATATCGTTTCCTCACTTGCATTCCGCCTTACAGGCATTATTCTGCCACATCCCAGTTCTGCACGTCGTTGAAGAATCCGTACACGCTGGGTACCGCTCCTGTAAGCCGTTTATTTACCGCCCCCTGAGCGCTGATAATATAAGCGGAAATCATGGGGACATCCTCCTGTACTTTTTTATCCACTGTGGAATAAAGCTGTTTTGTTTCTTCCATATCGCTGGTCAGCTGTGTGGCCCTGAGAGCTTCGTCCACCTGGGCGTCGCCGTAACCGGTCCAGCTGCCTTCTCCGCCCAGCAGCCACGCCACATCCGGATAAGGATCCACAGGCGCATAGGTGTACTGTACGGCCAGAATATCATAATCTCTCGTTCCTGCCACAGACATCAGCGTAGCGAAATCAACGGTCTGAACCTCCGCCTTGATGCCTACGGCCGCCCACTGGGCTACCATAACGGTTGCCGCGTTCACAAAGGTGCTGTCCCCGGAATTTACATAGAAACGCAGTGTCTGTGAGCCATCCCACCCGGCATCCGCAAGAAGGGCTTTCGCCTTATCCGGATCATAGGGGACCGGCGTAATGCTGTCATCAAAAAACGGGCTGGCGCTGGATAAAAATCCGTCCACCACTTCTCCGTGGCCGTTCAGCAGTTCGTTCAGTATCTGTTCTCTGTTGATAGCATAAAGCATTGCCTGGCGCACTCTCACATCAGGAATGTTTCCGGTCTGGATAAACATGGACTGATTGGTTACGGGAGAGCCGTAAACTACTTCCACGTTGTCAAGCGCTTCCACGCTGGCGTAATCCTCGGGAGGAATCACGCTCATGGTATGCTGGGTAATATCGATTTCACCGGACTGCAGGCCCGCATACAGCTGGCTTCCGTCCACGATTTTAATGTTCAGCTTGTCAAGCTTGGGCGCGCCTCTCCAGTAATCGGGATTGGCCTTATATGATATATAATGATCTACATCATAATCCGTCACATAGAACGGTCCGCTGATTACATCCGGCTTGTTGAACCAGTCCGCTGTAGCCAGCTCTTCCTCGCTGTACTTCTCAATGACATGCTTGGGAAGCGTCAGCAGGTATCTGGCGTAGGAATTCTGGAAGGTGGTCAGTGACATTGCTTCTTTCGTGGTAAACTGCACAGTCTTCTCATCAATTACATTGATGCCCGCCACGCTGTCGGCGCCCGCTTCCACAAAACCATCGTCACCCACGCCTTCGAAAACATAATACATCATTGCGGTATTGTTAATTACCGGGCTTGCCAGCCTGAGGGCTGTATAAGCCACATCCTCCGCCGTGATCGGCGTGCCGTCGGACCACTTTGCCGCATCGTCGATATGAACCACAAAGTTCTTATTATCCTCGGTAGTGATGGAATCCGCTACCATTCCCTGGAAATTCAGATCCGCATCCAGCTCCATCAGCGGAAGAAACATCAGCGCGGTGGCGTACTTGTTGATCTCACCGCCGTTTAGCTGCAGCGGGTTCAGGCTGCCCAGCGTATCCGTTACGCCTACATTCACAATCTTCTCACCTGAACTGCCGGTCTGCGCTCCCGCTGTTTCCCCCGCCGCTTTGCTTTCGGCAGGCGCGGCGCCGCTGTTATCCCCCGATGCGCCGCAGGCTGCCAGGGAAAAAGCCATGATGGCAACAAACAGCAGGCTCATTGTTCTGTTCATGATTTTTCTCATAATTCTCCTCCTTCACTCTCCATGCTTACCAGCATAAAATAATATATACCATACTTTTCCTACTTGACAAATATGAATTAAATTGGTTTATTATATCGTTACGGTAACGGATTGTCAATATTTTTGGGACAAAAAAAGTGAAATTTGTATTCTTTTCAGTTACAGTTCTGTAAAAGCAGGAAAACCGGTGCCAGACGGCCGGATTTCCTTTTAATAACCAGAAAGAATTTCTGCAAAAAGGAAGCTGCGTACAACTGCACTGTTTGCGGAGCTGCTTTGCAACACTTTTTGTAGCTTTCTATCCCGCTTTTCTTGACAAAACCTGTCTATAGGGTTATATTACAATCAATTTGCATTTTCATTTCCTTAACCTTGTTTATTTTACTACACTCTGTTATAAAGGTACAATAAAAATGAAAAATTTTTTAATTTATCAGTCCTCCGAATACGACTGCGGTCCTGTTTCCTTAATTAATGGCATCCGTTACTTATTTGACCGGGAAGAAATCTTTCCTGATGTCATTAAGTTTATTATGCTCTATTGTATGGATACTTATAATGAAGCGGGCGAACTTTGCAAGCACGGGACCTCTGCCGCAGCCATGAATTTCGTGGCAAGCTGGCTGAACCATTTCAGTCAGGTCAAGCCGTTTCCCATCCGCTGCGAGTTCCTGTCCGGCGAAGAGGTGACCATTTCGGAAGGGAATAAAATATATGCTGCCCTGGAAAAAGGCGGCGTTGTGCTGCTGCATGTTTTTCTGGAAGTGGGCCATTACGTGCTTCTCACCGGAATTGAAGGGGATACCGCCTTTCTTTTTGATCCTTATTATGAGGAAGAGGGCACGCCGGAATTCGATGCGGAATATTACACGGAGGGGATTACCTTCATAAATGACCAGCCCAAGAAGGCAAACCGCGCAGTCAGCCTGGAACGTCTGAACCGTTTTACCAGGGGGTACTATGAAATGGGCGAATTTGCCTGCCGGGAGGCGCTGATTATGTTTAATAAGAACCGCTCCCCTCAGACCTGATTTTTTCTTAAAACCGGAAAAGAATCTGTATCACGGAACGCTTACGGCTTATGGCTTATGGAAAAGCTTCCGGGAAACAGATTCTTTTTTTGTTCTGATTATTTTTTGTCCTGATGGCCTGACCTGTTTTTAATCAGCCAAGCACTGTCTTCAGCCACTGATGGGCAAGCACCGGCCAGATTACAGCCTCTTCGTTCGCTTCCTTCTGATCCGCCGCCGCTTTTTCCGCCTCGCTCATGTCAAACTGTGAGAGGAAGCTGTCTTTCGTTTCTTTGGGAACCTCCAGATTTCCATTCCTTACATTTTCTGCTATCGCAAGGGTCTGCTCCATGGTATAAGGTTCCCCGTAATCTCCTGCCGCCCATTTTTCATTGGCAAGGGAAAGCCCGTGTTTTCCGCAGGAAAATACGTGATGGGCGAAGGTTATGCCCTTTTCTTTAAGAGCCTGTGCGAACAGATAGCTGTTTTCCACAGGAACCGCCTCGTCCGTCGCAGTCTGCCACAGAAAACAGGGCGGCGTATTTTCGGTCACCTGTGTTTCCAAAGACATGTATTTAAGTTCCGCCTCTGTGGCATCCGCTCCCAGCAGCGCCTGGATGGATCCCTGGTGCGCCTTATCCCCTGAAGTGATCACCGGATAGGAAAGAATGGCGGCGTCCGGCCGGTTGGATATTCCTTCATAAACCTCATCGCTGATATCTGCAAAGTGAACGCATACACTGGCACAAAGATGCCCGCCTGCGGAAAAACCGCAGATGACCAGCCTGTCCGGATCTATACGGAACTCTCCCGCCCGGCTTCTGATAAAACGAATTGCTCTTGACAGATCCCGCATAGGCTGGTCTTTCAGCGGCTCCAGCATCAGCGGATTTGTCGTATAGGTTAAAACAAAGGCATTATAGCCTTTCTCATAAAACTCCATCGCCACAATTTCTCCCTCTGTGGGAGAAACCACGCAGTAAGCGCCTCCCGGCACTACCAGCATACAGGGTCTTGCCAGTTCCCCTTCTTCATGGATATAGCTCACCAGCTTCGGCACGAATCCAAAAGCCAGAGGATACTGATATTCCCCTTTTTGCCATATCGCAAGTGTTTCCTTTTTCATTCCTTCCTATCCCCTTTCAAGCTTTACTGAATATGCGGATATTGCATACTATTCTATGATAAAGCTTTTACCCTGAAATTTCCATAATAATTTGAGGGAAGAAGGATTTTTCGTACAGAAGGTGACATATGGGGTATCATCTATTCGGTTAAAATCAAAAAAGAGTGTTCGCCGCGATAACTCAACAGGCTTTACACTCTTTTATGATAATGATATTTCTTATACGGTTACGCGTTTCGATTTTTTTATTTTATCCATTTCTTTTTCCAGCCTGTTTACCCTTGTTTTAAGGTATCGACTGCTATTTCGTACATCAGTGTTTTATCGGATGCACGAATAGACTCATTCATTTTGTCAATGAGGTTTATATGGTTTTCGGCCACTATGTCTTCTTTCAGCTCTTTTACATCCTCCTTCAGGACGCTTACGTCTTCCTTCAGTACTTTTACACCTTCCTTTAGCTCCTGAACATCATCCTTTACATATCTAATCTCTTTAATAATTACAGTTAACATTGATCTTAATTCTTCGTCCATAAGTCTTCCCTCCTGTCTCGGAATAATGATATCATATTAAGAGTATAAAGTCTATTCAATTATCAAGGAACAGTTAATATTTTTTTGTTAAAAAGATGGATTGTATTAAAGATTAGTGACGGTGTCAGTATCCGGCGGGATTGAGTTTGGGAAATACGGAAGCAACTGTTAAACATCAGTCAGTTACTTATGAAATTTAAGATGCCGCATGGGCTGAAAATTTGTGCAGCCGAAAACGCTGCTTCGTTTATTGTTGCCAGTTTAGCATATGGCTGCGGATACGGCAATATCCATTCCGAATTTTATAAAAATTTAAGATTACTTTTGGCACTCCTGAATCACTTTCTTACGGTCAGCGCGAAGCGCTGGTCTGCACAGCCAAAGCGCAGACCAGCCTGAATTGTAACTTACTTTTAGGGCGACGGGCGTCCCGATAAAAAAAGGAAGGAAAAATAAGACAGCCATTTTTTTACTCCACAAGCAGCTGAGGGAAGGTGCAGCCCAGGGTGTACAGGTTCAGATACTTTAATAAATATCTCCTTTCTGTTATCCGCTGGATTCACTATAGCAGGGGCTGCGGTTGCATGCCATAAAACGGACTGTACATCTGCGCAGCCGCTGGTTGCGAATGCCTGAAAACAAGGAAAAAACAGGGGGCCGCATAATTGCCTGCGGCTATTGATTAAAAAGGCCTCCGGACAGAATTCCCATTCAGATTTCTGTCCGAAAGCCTTTTTCACCCATACCTCTGACCGCAGCTCTGAGTCTGCCTTCAAAGGGCAGGGCCGATGTGTCAAAATAATTTTCTTCTGATTCCTGATCCGCGCTTCTGAGGCCCCAGATAATCTCCCGCCAATAGGAAAGCGGGCGCCTGTCCCCAAGCAGGTTCATATCACCGCAGTATACCGCTTTCCAGGGATAGGGCGCATAATTGTAACCCGCGGCCGCGATATCCACCTGGGCAAAGTTTTCCTCCGTGGCTTATCCTGCCGTTTTACACAGCCTTTCCTTTCCGGTATTTTCCCTGTTTCTTCTTTTTGTGTGTTCGTGTATACTGAACATAGCAGAAAAACATGGCTATCCGTTCCGCAGATACCGTTTTTCTCTCGTACAGTATCAGTATAAAAATTTTACAGCGCGGCGGCAATGTCCGGAACCGAATCTCCGGCGCCAAACTGTAACCAAAACCAACTTCGGGGTGAATTATGGAATCTGATTTGACACAATTAAAAGGAAGAAATATGGAGGCGCTGCTCAAAGACGTCCCCTCCAATCTTGTAATCCGGAATCCGGACAGCAATATCCTGCAGCTTTATGAGCTGAACACGCCGTTTATGATCATTTTGGAAACCTGCCATGAGCAGAAGGACTTTATTTCCATGTACCAGATCACCCACGAATGCTGCTATTCATCGCATTTTCCCTTTACCGGAAACAGAAGCCTTCTGAAAAGGCCGCTGCATCAGCATTCCTGCTTTGAAATCATGTATGTCCTTTCCGGCAGCGTGACCAACCATGTGGAGAACCAGACATTTACCTATGGTCCGGGGCAGTGCTGTGTCATGAATAAAAATATAAAACACTGCGAGGATTTTGCCGGAGATTTCCAGGTGGTATTTTTCATGTTCCAGGATGTCTTTCTGGAACAGCTGATGACGGAATACGGAGAAGAAGCGCTTGCGGCAGATTCTTTATCGGAGGTCAATCCCATCTATCAGCTTTATCTGGACAGTAGGAATAAAAACAGGCAGTTTGACAAGGTGTATCTGGATTATCTTCCGGTCATCCCTGCGGAAAACGTCCTTGACAGGCTCAACCCGCTGTTTAATTTTCTGGTGACGGAATTACAGAAAACGGACCCTGGCTCCTTCTTTTTCCTGAAAGGAACCTTTGCCCGTTTTCTCCAGCTTCTGCATACGCCCTCCCTGTACTGCATGTCCCGGGTACAGTCCGATTCCAGCAGCCAGGAATATATTTTTTCAAAGGTCACCCATATCATGGAGGCAAGCCATGGCAGGAGCACCCGGGAATATCTGGAGAAGCAGCTTCATTATAACGGCGAGTATTTAAACCGTATTGTAAAAAAATATACCGGAAAAACCATTCTGGAATTCGGGCAGGGAATTTATCTGCAGGAGGCGAAAAGATTGCTTTTGGACACGGATATGAGCATTTCGGAAATCATTGCAGAACTGGGCTTTTCCAACCGCAGCCATTTTTACCGTGTTTTTCAGAAGGCCTTCGGGGAAACGCCGCTGGATTACCGGCGGCGGCATGAGGCCTGAAACATAAAAAAGCCAGGGACCGGGATAGCCTCTGGCTTTTTATGTATCATCACAGCAGGATGATATAACAAGGTTAAAAATATCAGGCTTTATGCGCCGCATCCCAGTCTGCATTGGCTTTTTCCACCTTCAGCTGAGACAGCAGGATTATCATGATTACCACCATAATCAAAGGGAACCACAGGTACAGGAAATTAAGCATATTGATGCAGGACTGGGGCTGTACCGCTGCATTTGCCACGTAGCCGCCGGCCGCAAGAAGCCATCCTGCCAGGGCTGTCCCGATGCCGCTGCCGATCTTGATTCCCAGGGAAGAGCAGGAAAACATGGTGCCGTCCACACGTTTTCCCCTGGTGCGGTAGGTGTAGTCGGAAGCCGCTGCAATCAGCGCGTTCAGGTCTCCCGTTACGGGGCTTGTTCCCAGGCCTGCAAGTACGGAAGCGCACAGCATCAGCGGAACGTTTCCCATATAACCGGCTGCGATAAACAGGATTCGGAACAGAAATGCAAAGCAGTAGCCGTACAGATTTACCTTGTACATCCCCTTCATTTTTTTCACCAGGGCCGGCGTGAAGGCAAGGCCGATGATCATGGGGAACATGCTTGCCATGGAGAAGGTTCCCAGCAGCGCGGGATTTCCCAGGATATAGGTCATGTAATAAATGCCAACGCCCGTAATTCCGGTCTGCATGTAGATAAAAACGTAAATAAGGGCGATGATGATATAGTATTTATTGGCAAGCAGCAGCTTGATGGCTTCCAGCAGTGAAAGCTTCTCCGCAGGCGCATTTTCCGTCTGCTTCCCCTCTTCCGCTTCTTCCTCCGGAAGCTCTTTTACGGACAGCACGGAAATGGTATTCACAATCAGGCCGATGATGGCATAAACAATGGCGACATTTCTCCAGCCGGCAGCGCCGCCGCCCATGGAAGCTACGGCATTTACCGTAATGGAAGCCACCACCAGGTTCGTAGCCAGGGAAAACATGAAACGGATGGATCCCATCTGTACACGTTCATTTCCATTTTTAGTGATCAGGGAGGTAAGGGATGCGTAAGCGATGTTGTTCGCCGTATAGAAAACAGCGTTCAGCAACGTATAGGTGATAAAGAAGTACGCATATTTCGCAGTGTCTCCCATACTTTTGGGAATGGCAAAAATGGCAATCAGCATAACCGCATTTCCCAGATAGGACCAGAGCATCCAGGGACGCGCCTTGCCCATTTTGGAATGTGTCTTGTCGATCAGGGTTCCGAAGAATACATCCGTCACACCGTCCGCAAACTTGGAGAACATCATCAGCGTTCCCACAATTCCGGCGTTCAGTCCCACTGTATCCGTCAGATAAATCAGTACAAAGCTGGTGAGCAGGCCATAAACCATATTGGCTGCCAGGTCACCGGAACCGTAACCTACCTTGTTGTACCATTTTAAATACTTTTTCTCTTCCATTACTGTTGACTATAAGAAAGTGATTCAGGAGTGAAAAAAAGAAGGCGGCTGTCTGCCAGCACGCCTTCAGTTTTTCTATTTTGTTCCGGGCTTTAAGTATTTATAAGACGATGGATGTCTTAACCAAATCTACTGAAGCACTGCTTGAGCCTACATAGACAGAGTGTTCCACATGTTCAAGCTGCCATTCGCGGTAAACCGGATTGTACCATTTCAGTTTTTCAAGAGGTGTGGAAACCGTTACCTTCTTTTCCTCTCCCGCTTTCAGGCTGACGCGCTGAAAACCGCGCAGCTGCTTTACAGGGCGGTCAACCGCAGAATTTTCAAAACCCACATAGAGCTGTACTACCTCGTCACCGTCCATATTTCCGGTATTTTTCACGTTGGCCGTCACCACCAGATTATCGCCCTCCACCTTTGCTTCGGGCGCCGTAATTTCAAAGGTTGTGTAGCTTAAGCCAAAGCCATAGGGAACCAGGGGCTTCACGCCGTTCTTTTCCAGGCGGGTATAGCCATGGTAATATTCATAATACTGATCGGTCGCTTCCCAGTCCACATGGGGAAGGTCCTCTTCCGATACGGGGATTACATAGGGCAGCTTGCCGGAAGGATTCACATCACCGTAAATGATTTCCGCAATGGCGGTGCCGCCCTCCATGCCGGGATAATAAGCCATCATTACGGCATTTACACAGTCATACCATTCCGTCATCATGATCATGTTTCCGCCGATTAAAACCACTGTAGATTTTTCATTCACAGGCCCAACCTGCTTAAGAAGCTCCGCCTCATCTTCATGCAGGCCCAGGCTCTTCTTGCGGTCGCCGCCCATGGAGCCTATGTAATTGCTGCTTTCGTTTTCAGAAATAAACTCGCCTTCATCGTCATAGTTATAGCCCACTACAAAAACAACCGCATCCGCGTCCTTCGCAAGCGCCTTTGCACTCTCCAGATCCGAACCGTCATTGTAGATTACTTCACAGCCTCCGTTGGCTTTTTTCAGCCCTTCCACCGGCGTTACCACATAGGGAGGACGCACCCAGCTGGAACCGTGATCGCCGATAACCGCGGTATTTGCCAGTTTTCCAATCAGGGCAATTTTCTTTGTTTCACTTTTTTTCAGAGGAAGCACGTTATTGTTTTTAATCAGGGTGATTCCTTTTTCCGCTGCTTCCTTTGCCACTGCGATATGCTCTGGACAGCCTACTACGGACATATCGTATTCCTTATGTTCTTTATCAAAAGCGATGATTGTGCGCACGATACGCAGCGCCGCATCGTTAATATCCTCCTCGGACACAAAACCGTCCTGCACCGCTTTTACCAGGCGGTCACCGAAAAACTGGGTCCACATCATTTCCATATCCTGTCCGCCCTGGGCAGCCTCCACGGTATCCCTGACGCCCCAGCAGAAGTCGGACATTACGAAACCGTCAAAATCCCATTCTTTCTTCAGAACCTGACGGAGCAGATATTTATGATGGCCGCACTGTACGCCGTTGTAACGGTTATAGGAGCTCATGATGCTGGCCGCCCCGGCATCCACGCAGTCCTTGAAATGCGGAAGATAAACCTCCTGCTCGGTGCGCTGGTCGCAGGTTACGCTGCATTTGAACCGGGCATTTTCCATATTGTTGAAGGCATAGTGCTTCACACATGCCATAATGTCCTCACCCTGCACGCCTTTTACCAGCGCCGCTCCCATCCGCCCGATCTGATAGGTTTCCTCGCCGTAGGTTTCCTGGCTGCGTCCCCAGCCCGGATTATAGGGCATGTTAATGCAGACACCGGCAAACAGATTGCCTCCGAACGCCCTGGTCTCCCTGCCGATGCAGTGTCCCACCCGTTCCTCCAGCTCAGGATCAAAAGTAGCGCCTCTGGCCATGGACACCGGGAAGCAGGTGCTCTGCCAGTTACCGCATACAACACCCCTGGGCCCGTCCACAAAAAGCATGGGAGGAACCTTCTCCTCTTCCAGTCCGCCCGCCGCATAGGGCGTTACATTATAATGGTTGGAATCATCCTGCATGGCCTCCATCATCTGCGCCATGTCTTCCTGTCTCATCCTGGTAATGTCAATGTTGCCGCTCATCAGCCACACCTTCTGCTCCAGTGTCAGCCGATCCACAATTTTCTTTGCCTCTTCCGTGCAGGAAAGGCGGTATTCCTTCGTCGCTCTCATACATGAACCCCTTTCTGAATCAATTGCAAGTCCGTAACTATTCAGTCCTTTCACAGTTACTGCCAAAATCCATCCTGAAGCAACGGATTATGGTCAGCGCAGTCATCGCGCTGTCCCGCTGAATCGTTACGCAATTCCATACACCTGCGCAGTCCTTCTCTTTGCCGCGCAGGCGTGTGCTCGTGAACATATTTATTTTAGATGATTTGTGCAGAAATGTCAATTCATATAACCACAACACAAAACTATCTCATTTCTTCTTCCGGTTATCAGATTCTCCTGCAGCCGTCCGGATGCCCGAATTGTTACACTTTCTCCTACCGCCTGCATACTGCACCAGCTTTGACAATTTGCAATTTTATGCTATGATAGTTTTATGGAACAATATGAAACATCCAGAATACACATTTTTTGTGAAACAATATAAAAACGGGGGAATACGATATGGCAAGCATGAGGGATGTAGCCCGGAAAGCCGGCGTGGGAGTGGGAACCGTGTCCCGGACTTTAAACAACAGCGGCTATGTGGCAGAAGAAACGAAGAAAAAAATATACGAAAGTATGGAAGAACTGAACTATAAGCCCGCCCCTGCTGTAAAAACACAGGCAGGCAGGAAAACCGGCTTCGTGGGCGTCATGGTCCCCAGCCTGGAACATCCTTTTTTTGCCAGGATAATGCGCTGTATCGAATACGAGCTGTCCCGGCATAATTACAAATGTATCGTCTGCAATACCATCGACATTGTAAACCGTCAGGTTGAATTTATGGAAATGTTGGAAGAGAATGTGGTGGACGGGCTCATCGCATGCGTCGATCCAATCCCAGGCTTTAACGGAAGAAACGGACGGGCAATCGTCAGCATGGATCGCTACTGGTCCGCAGATGTCCCACTGATCCGCTCGGATCACGAACAGGGAGGGAGGATTGCCGCGGAGGTATTTTTAAAGGGCGGCTGCCGGAAAATCATCCAGTTCTACGGCGGCTTTGATTGGGAAAAAAGCGCCAACATCCGCCACAAAGTAATGGAAATGGTACTCAGGGAAAACGGCTGTGAGGTGATTTCCGTAAATATGGAATGGGATGCCATGAGCTATTCCTACAACAAAAACATCATTCACAAATACTGGGACATCATTAAGGATACCGATGGATGTATGACAAATGACATCGGCGCCCTGAGCTGTCTGGCCGTGGCCAGGCAGATGGGGCTTGAGGTTCCCGGACAGTTCAAAATCATAGGCTATGACGGCACTGAAATCACCAATCTCACTTATCCGGAGCTGTCCGTTATCGAACAGGACTGCCCCGGCATCGCAAGGGAATGCGTAGATGCCGTGCTTTCTCTGATAGAAGGCAGGGAACCCGACACCTGCCTCCGCCTGGTTCCCGTCCATTGGCGCGGACGTGGAACAACGTAATTGTTCCATACAAACAAACAATTAAAAGACCATTTTGGCAGCCCGTCAAAATGGTCTTTTTTTATATTTCTTTTCATCTTCCACATTTTCTTTGTGATATATTCATAGTTAAAACGATTCATTTTTGTTGCTTTTATATGAAATGCTGACTCATTTCCAAAATATGGTTGACACGCCTATAAAAAGTGCTTATTATTCTAAACATGGAACCGTTCCATACGATTTGGTTAGGAGGATAAGCGATGAAAGTGGTGAACAAGAGTGGATTGTTTAAAACCAATGTTAAAAAGACATTAAAAGCATGGCAGCTGTATGTACTTCTCATACCCACCCTGCTCTGGGCAGTTATTTTTGCCTATTACCCCATGTACGGGGTCGTCATTGCCTTTAAGGACTATAAAATCAGGGCAGGAATTCTCGGCAGCCCCTGGGCCGACCCCATACTAAAATACTTCCAGCAGTTTTTCAGTACAAGCATTGCCCTGAATGCTATCAAAAACACCATTGTTATCAGCCTGGAAAGCCTTGTTATCGCTTTCCCGATTCCGATTATCTTCGCACTGCTGCTGAATCAGATTCAGGGCAATCGGATTAAAAAGACAATTCAGACCATCAGCTATGCGCCCTACTTTATGTCAAACGTTGTAGTTGTGAGCATTATATCCGTCTTTTTTGCAGCAAACGGTGTTGTAAACAACCTGGTGACAAGCGCAGGCGGCAAAGAAACCCTGTTCACTTCTCTCCCGGAGTGGTTCCGTACTCTGTTTATCGGTTCCAACATCTGGCAGACCATGGGCTTTAACGCAGTTATCTTCATTGCGGCGCTGACCGCCATCAGCCCTGATTACTACGAGGCCGCCACAATAGACGGCGCTTCCAGATTCCAGCGGATTCTGTATATCGATATTCCCATGATTCTGCCCACAATCATCCTGATGCTCATCCTGCAAATCGGCAATATCATGAATGTCGGCTATGAGAAAGCATACCTGATGCAGAACGGCTCTAATACCATCGTAAGCGAGCTGATATCCACCTATGTTTACAAGGTCGGCCTGCAGACGGCGCAGTACAGCTTCGCTACGGCCGTCGGCCTATTTAATTCCGTTGTTAACTTCATCATACTTGTAACCGCGAACTTTATAGCGAAAAAAGTAAGCGATATCAGTATTTTCTAAGAATGGGAGGAACCAGGATGAATAAGCAGGCATCAAAAAAGGCCGCGAACCCGGCCATTCATAAAACCAAAATGAAATTATCCGTAGGGGACAGGATTTTCAATATCGTCAACGCGGTAATCATGATAATCATCTGTCTGGTGATAGTGTACCCCATTTACTACGTGGTAATCGCCTCCATCACGGACCCGGTTATCGTAAATTCCGGGAAACCGCTGTTTTATCCGGTCAAGCTTTATCTAAACGGCTATAAAACCACTTTAAGCTATACCCCCCTGTGGACAGCCTATAAAAATACAATTACATATACCGTTGTCGGCACCATTGTTTCGCTGTTTGCCACAATCCCTGCCGGCTATGCCTTATCCCGAAAGGATCTCCCTGGGAGACGCGGCCTGATTTTTCTGTTTACCTTTACCATGTTCTTCAACGGAGGAATCATTCCCCTCTACCTGACCATCAGGAATCTGGGAATCTATAACTCCATTTGGGCGATGGTGCTGCCCGTTGCCGTTTCCGCCTATAACCTGATCGTCTGCCGTTCCTTCTTTGAGGCCGGCGTTCCGGATGAGCTGCTGGAGGCTTCCAAGGTAGACGGGTGCTCGGATTTCACCTTTTTCTTCAAGATTGCAATCCCGCTATCTTCCACCATCATCGCAGTTATGTGTCTGTTCTATGCAACAGCGATGTGGAACCAGTTCTTTAACGCACTGATGTATCTGCAGGATGACAGCAAGATGCCACTGCAGGTTGTTCTGAGAAACCTGGTCCTCATGAACCAGGCAAACCAGATGGGCTCCTCGGGAGACGCCATGGTTACCAAGCAGAAGCTGGCGGAACAGCTGAAATACTGTATCGTCGTCGTATCCGCAGCACCGCTTCTGGTTGTATATCCATTCATCCAGAAGTATTTTGCAAAGGGCGTAACCATCGGCGCAGTCAAGGGGTAATCCCGGTTAATCATATCTTCCCAAAACCAGGAAGATATATTTAATACAACAGTTACCAATTTTTCAATATTAGGAGGAAAATACATGAAAAAGAAAATTGTTTCTTTACTGCTCACACTGACTATGGCGGCCGGGCTGATTTCCGGCTGCGGCAGCAGCTCCTCATCAGGCGCAGCCAGCACAGGCTCCGGAGGACAGACTGCTGAAAATATGGAAGAGGCTGTAGCAGCGGCTTCCTCAGCTGCGGACAGCGGTCTGACCAAGGAAGAACAGGAGGCTGTGGACGCTGGAATCCTGAACCTGGACGGCACACTTCCTATCATCAAGGACCCGGCTGCCTTTGAGGAAAAATACGGCAAAATCTCCGCATTGATCGTTAACACGGCGGACAGAGTCGTACCGGTTAAGGATCTGGAAATGTGCAAGGTATGGTTCGAGGATACCGGTATTGAATTCGACTGGCAGGCGATTCCTTCCGAAGGTGCCCAGGAGAAAATAAATCTGATGCTTGCCTCCGGCGAAGAGCTTCCCGATGTATTCTGGAACTTCGGCGACGGAAAATCCGGCAATATCGTAGTTCAGTACGCAGATCAGGATATCTTCCTGCCGACGGAAGGGTTGATTAACGAATATATGCCCAACCTGAAAAAGATTCTGGATGACAGCGAAAATTACTGGTCCGAAATAACCGCTCCCGATGGCCATACCTACGGCTTCCCGTATATCGAGGAAATGTACGGTCTTGTCCTGACCGGCGGCCCCCTGCTGATTAACAAGACATGGCTGGATGAGGTAGGGAAGGAAGTTCCCACCACTGTTGACGAATGGGTTGACTGTCTGAAAGCTTTCCGCGATGGTGGAGATCTGAACGGAAACGGCGCTGCAGATGAAATTCCCATGGCTACCTGGTTCGGCGCTACCGATACCTTCGGTTCCTACAACATGTTCTACCGTTTTACCGGCGCTTTCGGATGCGCTGATTCCTACTGCGGCGGCAATGCCTATGCGGATCATTTAAGACTGATTGACGGCAAAGTAACTTTCACGGCCCAGGATGAAGCCTTCCGCAAAACCGCAGAATTTTTCAATATGCTTTATAACGAAGGCCTTATCTGGAACGGTTCCTTTGAAGCGGATGAAAGCGCTTCCTATAAATCCTCCTTGATTAAGGAAGATGTAGCCAGAATCGGATGCTTCGGCACCTGGACCGATCAGGAAATCACCAACCTGGATGTCCATGATGAATATGTTGCCATTCCCCGGCTGCAGGGTGAAGCAGGTATGACCGGTTTTGAAAATAACTATTCCGAGCTTCAGGATTCCTCCAATACCGCAATCACCACCACCTGCAAATTCCCTCATGTCATTGCCAAATTCGTGGATTATATGGTAGGTGATCCCGCCATATCCATCCAGTCCAACTGGGGTGCGGAAGGCTATAACTATGTAAAGGATGACAATGGTATTTTACGGACTCCGCTTGATGAGCAGGGAAGATATGTGGCTCAGACAGAATACACCAACTTCGGCGAAGCACGCGTAAACTCCACCACCTGCCGCGGTTCCATGATCGTTCTGGATGAGTACTATGAAACAGTTGCAGGCTATGCCTATGACGCCGTACAGCTTCTGGAAAACCAGAAAACCAACGGCAAGGAAGACATTATGGCAGAAAACGACACAATTCCCCGTGTTATGATGACCACCGATGAATTATCACGGCTCGCCCAGATTCAGCCCACCATCTCCGATATCGTTGACCGTTATATCAATCAGTGGGTAACAGGCGGCGTGACGGACGACAACTGGAACGCATACCTTGGCGAACTGCAGTCCGCAGGCGTTGAGGATCTGGTTTCCATCTATCAGTCCGCAGTTGACAGAAGCAGTAAATAAGACGGACATTGTAAACCGTTTATACCATGCTTTACAATCGTTTGAAAATAAGAAAAAGGAGATAATCTGAACAGATGCAAACAAAAAACAAATATAAACCTGTAGTTCATTTTACACCTCCGGCAAACTGGATGAATGATCCCAACGGCATGGTATATGTAAACGGCCGATATCATCTGTTTTACCAGTATTATCCGGCGGCCCCCAACTGGGGGCCTATGCACTGGGGCCATGCGGTTTCTGAGGATCTGCTCCATTGGGAGCACCTTCCCGTTGCCCTCTACCCCGATGAACTCGGATGTATTTTTTCAGGCTCCTGCGTGCTTGACAGGGCGAATGTTTCCGGTCTGGGAAGTATTGAAAACCCACCTCTGATAGCGGTTTATACCAACCATCGCATTTCAGATCACCTGGAACAGCAAAGCATTGCCTACAGCCTTGACTATGAGCATTTTGAAAAATATTATGGAAATCCCGTGATTCCCAACAAGGACAAACCGGACTTCCGCGATCCTAAGGTTTTCTTTAATCCGGTAAAAAACTGTTACAGCCTGGTGCTTGCTGCCGGAAGCAGGGTGGAATTCTACAGTTCAGAAAATCTGAAGGACTGGAAAAAAACAGGGGATTTTGAAGCAGGCATCCATGGGCTTGGAGGCATCTGCGAATGCCCGGACTGCTTCCCTCTCATGACAGAGGAAGGCGAAAAATGGATTCTTATCATCAGTATGATCCTGCCGCCCGGGCAGGCAGGCAAGGATAAGGACAGCGTCCACAGAATGTCCCACATCACCCAGTATTATGTTGGGATCTTTGACGGAGATACCTTCCATGACACAGAACAGTCTGCCGTCCCCCTTCTGCCTGATTACGGAACGGATAATTATGCGGCGGTTACCTTCCAGAACCTGGAGGAAAAGGTAATGCTTGGCTGGGCGGATAACTGGGATTACGCGGGCCAGGCCCCCACCGATGCCGACGGCTTCCGGGGCCAGATGACTCTCGCCAGGCAGATGAAGCTTGTAAAGACAGCACAGGGCTACCGGCTTGCCTTTTCCTTCCCAGGACTGGATTCCCTGAAAGCCTCCGCCTTACCGCTGTTTCCGGGAGACAACAGACTGCATACGCAGACCTTCGGCTTAAAGACCACCGTCAACGGCCCCGGAAAAATCACATTCCGAAACAGCACAGGGGAATCCGTAGAAATTGAAGTCACGGAGGAGGAAATCATCGTTGACAGACGCCACGGCGGGCAAACAGGCTTCCAGAAGGACTATGACAGCGACTGCTATGGCATAAACCGCGCCCCCAGGCTTTGTCAAAACACCTCCATCATGGAAATCGTCTTCGACAGATGTATCCTGGAGGTTCTTGCGGATGACGGAATGACTCCTTTTACCGTCAGCGTTTTTCCTGTACACCCCTATGAAAAGATATGTGTCACAGGAGAAATCAGCGCGGACTTTTACCAAATTCAATAACAACTATCATTCATATCGCTTATCCCAAAGCCCCGGTACTGTTCACCCAGCCGGGGCTTTGGCCCGTTTAAAAATCCCGGTTCAGGGCTTCCATGGCTTATAATCCGTTACATTACAGGAATTCCCTTCTTTTTGTAGGCATTAGCAGCTTTTAATGCAGATGCAACATGGTGCGAAGTTTGAGTAAGATATTAAAAAAGCAGCTATCATTGATTTAGGATCTCCTTTAAATGATTGCTGCTTTTTCCTCATTATTCTTTATCCTGCCAAAGGGAAGCATCCTGCAACCTTTCAGCCATCCGAATGGTTACAGTTATTTCACTTTCCGCGCCAGCATCTGGGCCTTCACACACAGCTCCGCCGCTTTCAGGGCATGGGCCTGGGTCATGGCATTCTCCGTCCGGTTGATACAGTCCAGAATCAGCTGTCCGAAATACGGAAACCCTACCTGGCCGCTCACATTGATGTAATGCTCTCCGTCCTTATCCGCCCAGAAAACATGATCCCCTTTTTCTTCCTTTGCCAAATCCACATATTTACGCAGTTCAATGTAGCCTTCCGTTCCCAGAATGAAGGTCCGTCCGTCTCCCCAGGTGGAAAGACCGTCGGGCGTAAACCAGTCCACCCTGAAGTAACCCATGGCTCCGTTGTTTCCCACCAGCGTGGCGTCTCCGAAATCATCCAGCTCCGGATATTCCGGATGGTTGTAATTGCCGATTTCACTGTTTACGATGGTTGCGTCCGTGGCTCCTGTATAATAGAGAAACTGTTCAATCTGATGGCTGCCGATATCGCACAGGATTCCGCCGTATTTCTCCTTTTCAAAAAACCAGGCGGGACGGGAGGGGGCATTCAGGCGGTGAGGGCCCATCCCCAGCACCTGGATTACCTTGCCGATGGCTCCCTGCCTGATCAGCTCGCCTGCATAAACGGCGCTTTCCACCTGAAGCCGTTCGCTGTAGCTTACCATGTATTTTTTACCGGTCTCTTCCACAGTTTTCTTTACCATATCCAGCTGTTCCAGCGTAGTCAGCGGCGCTTTATCCACGAAATAATCCTTGCCGGCCTTCATCACGCGCACGCCAAGGGCAGCCCGCTCCGACGTGATACAGGCGGATGCCACCAGCTTCACTTCCGGGTCGGAAAGCACCTGTTCTTCGCTCTCCGCCCTCCTGGCAGCTTCCTGCGGGTAAGCCTTAAGGAAGGCTTCCACCTTGGCAGGATCCGGATCGTATACCCATTTCAGCGAAGCACCCGCTTCCAGCAGACCGTTGGTCATCCCGTAAATATGCCCGTGATCCAGCCCTACGGCCGCAATCATAAATTCTCCTTTTTCCACCACCGGGTTGGGCTTTCCCTTAGGTGCATAGTTCATACCATCTCTTTTATCCATCTTTGCTCCCCTTTGCTCGCTGCAGCATATTTTATTTTTTAAATAACGGTTTTAAGTCTCTTTTCCCTATTTCTGATCATAATTTCCCACCGAGATCTCTTCCGGTGCAAAATTTTCCACACTGGCGGACTTTTCATAGAAATGGACCGCATTTTTCAGGAGCCCTTCCATCGTATAATATTCGTCCTCCGGTGCAATCGGCAGAGTTACCGTGCGTTTCTGGAATCCGGCTTTATAGATTGCCGTGATCAGTTCCACCGTTTTCCTGCCGTCTTCTCCGGTAATGAAAGGGCGAGTGTGTGTTTCCAGAGCAGTAAGGACATTTTCGATTTCTCCGGTATGCCCTTCATAGAGCAGATCCGGCAGGGCGGCATAGGTATCCTTCAGCTTCTGCATCAGCTCCTGGTTATGCCCCGGCACCGGAAAACCATTGGCCTGCGTGACCTCCGCCACACAGGACCAGGGCGCCGCCAGCTTCGCCTTCTCACACTGCAGCACAATCCCCTGCTCCTCGCCGTGGTGAACCACGGAGCTTGTGACTTCCGCCACAGAGCCATCCGCGTAACGGAGGGCTGCAAAGGAAAGATCCTCCACCTCTGAATTATCATGCATTACATTGGCAAGCACCGAGGTCACTTCCGTGGGAAGGCCTCCCTGAATCCAGTTGATCATATCGATATGGTGCACTGCATGGTTCAGTGTCGGGCCGCCACCCTCTTTTTCCCAGGTTCCCCGCCACCACAGATCATAGTAGCAATGCCCTCTCCACCACAGGGAATTTACATGGGCGCACCGTATCTTACCGGCCAGCCCGCTGTCCGCCGTCTTTTTCAGCTTGTAAATGCTGTTCCTGAAACGGTTCTGGGCCACCACTCCCATGGTTACTCCGTTCCTTTTTTCCGCTTCCAGCATGGCGTCGCATTCCTTTAAGCTGGGCGCCATAGGCTTTTCCACCAGTACATTACAGCCTGCATCCATGCAATGTACTGCGATTTCCGCATGGCTGGAGGGCGGCGTACAGATATGTACAAGATCTATTTTCAATCCGGATTCCAGCAGCTTCTCATGGCTGTCAAAAACCTGTGCCCCTTCCAAATGATATTTTTTCCTGGCGGCCTCCGCCTTTTCCGGATAGATATCAACCAGCGCCGCGATGCGGCACCTTTCCGGAAATGTGAGCAGTCCCTCAATATGACTTCCTGAAATATTTCCCGTCCCTATCACTGCTGCCTGTATCATTGCATACTTCCTCCTTCCGTTCTGCACGGATGTTTCATTCCGGCCGGTTTTGCGGCACGGGCTGTCGGCATTTTCCCTACGGCGCTGCGTTCTCTGTACAAGGCTGAACCGTTACCCCATTCGGCCAATTAAATCGCTGTGCGATGGGCCTCTTATTACTGATTTTCTGTTTTCCTAAACGTATCGTAGCATATGCCGCAGGTGAATTCTTTGCGTGTTTTGTCTTAAAACATGCGTTTATTGTGTTATTAAATACAAGTCCAATACACATAAAGGAAAAATGAGAACCGCTTATTTACAAGAGATATGAAAGAGATTATATTAGATATTGGTCATCACCTATAATAGTTCCAGCAGGTTTGCGCATTCACTGCGCAAACCGTGAGAAAACGTGGTGGCAGTGCCCCTCGCCGAAGGCGGCTGGATCGTTACCGTTTATTTTCCAAGAAAGCTCTTTTTATAATAATGTCCCGGAGAAACCCCGGTCATTTTCTTAAAGGTCCTGATAAAATTATTGTAGTCATTAAAGCCTGACAGATAACAGGTCTCCGTCACCGTTTTTCCGTCCAGAAGGTGCTGCTTTGCCGCCGCAATCTTTTTAATCAGAATGTACTGATATAAGGTGCTGCCCGTCTGCTGCCGGAACAGATGGCTCAGATAATATCTGTCGATGGAAAAACAGGCCGCAATGCTTTGCAGTGACAGCTCCGGCGAAAGATTGGCATCGATATAATCCATGACCTCACCGATTGTTTTATCCGCCGCCGCTGGCTGTTCCTGCTTAAAATCCCGGTAAAGGGAATTGACGTATACCAGCAGCTCGGCCAGGCAGGCGGTCATGAGCACATCAGAGCCGTATTTTTCCGACTGGCTGGCCTGACGGAGCTTTTCATTCATGCAAAGCAGCGTCTCCGTCTGTTCCTCTGAAAGCAGAATGACGTTGTCTTTTCCTGGCCGGTGGTTCTGGAAGCAGCCCAGAAGATTCGTGGCCGGAGTGCACATTCCATGCACCAGCCGGGGATGAAAATGTATGGCAATCCTGTGAAAGGGGATTTTGCCGTAATGGCAGGCGCGGTGGATCTCGCGGTCGTTAAAGACCGCGAGATGGCCTCTTTGCATATGATGGACAGACTGCTCTATGTACAGATCCACATCGCCCTCCAGGAAGAGGAAGATTTCATAATCCTCGTGGAAATGGAACCTGGCATCTCCCGGGCCTTCCGTGCGTTTGTCCATCAGTACGATGGATTCGTTTAATTCCATGTAGTAATCGTCATTGCGCATAAAGCCTTCCTTCTGCCATCTTTCAGCGTCCCGGCCGCCCGGACCGCTGCTGTTTTATGCTCCTGTTTTATGCTTCTTTCTTAATCTGAACCGCCATATAAGCCTCCCCCGGCAGCTCCACCCGGAATTTTCCGCTAAATACCCCTCTGTCTTCAACCGTCATTTCCCAGGTATCAATCACCTTCACCCGGAACTTCGTCTCATCATCAAAATAATAATCCCGGAAGGAGGGACGCATGAAGCTGTAATACATCAGATAATAGTCTTTCACCGGTTTCTCTTCCCCCTCTGCCTCCTGCGGTACGGCACAGATTTCATCAAAACCTCTGGTAAGCGGCATCAGGCCGTTTCCGGGCGTTTCGCACATAATATCATGAAGCAGTTCAAAACGCTTCCAGCTCTCCCCATGCAGTGTTCCGCCATGGGACCACCAGAGAATATCATCCGGGTTCATATAGGTTTCCCCATGGCCGGGATACCCGCCCCTGCAGGCCGCTTCCCAGAAACGGCGCAGCATTTCCTCGCCGCTGATATTGCCCCAGCCGTGCTGGATATTGCCTTCATAGGCGATTTCATCCATAACGATAGGCTTACGGTATTTTTCACGCCACTCATCCACCAGCTCAGAGGTTTTGTAAATATCCTGCCTCTGAATGCTGCAATGAGTGATCCAGGGCCTGCTGTGATCATACACCCCCATGCAGTTATGGATGGAACGCAGATGGCGGTACGCATCCTTTTCACACAGAATCGCGCCGTAACGCTCCCAGTCCTCCGTGGTCTTATTTTTCATTAAATCATATTCATTTGCCAACGACCACCATACATTGCGGTATGCGGAAAATCTGGCAATCACATAATTCCAGTAAAAATCATCCTGTTCCTTCGTCATCTGGGAAAAGCCCCAGCGATCATAAGGATGCATCACGATCAAATCCGCCTCTATCCCCAACTCCTGCAGGGCAAGGATGCATTTTTCGATATGCTTGAAATGAACCGGGTTAAACCGGTAGAAATCCCAGTCATTTCCTTCCGTTTTTCCTGTATAGCCCCAGAAATTCTCCTTGGTCAGCACGCTGGAATCCATGGGCGTCCCCTCATAGGGATAAGATCTCGGCTCTCCCAGGTTATAGTCATAATGCTTGGGAAAAATACAGAAGCGGATTTTGTTGAATGCACTTGCCTTTAGTGTTTCCAGCGTCTGTGCAATTCTTTCATCTGACTGCAGATCCCATACATAACAGGTGGTTCCGATGGAATAGTACCTTGTTCCGTCCTCATATGCAAAATGGTAGGTATCAGCCACACGCACCGGGCCATGGTTTCCTTCCCCCGCAGGAAGGCTCACAAAGCTTCCTGTCTCCTCTTTTTCCAGGAAATCCGCGCTTATGGCAAAGCAGTAGCTCCCCTCAAAGGAGGGCATAAAGCGTACCTTATAAACACCGTCCCCATCATAAAAACCGTCCGTCTTTACCGTTTCCTTTTCTCCGGTAAAGACGCCCTGAATATGGTGATCGACAAAAGGATTTCCCTCCGCAGGCCCCTGGCAGCTTACCTCCAGCATCCCCCATCTTTCTACCTGTTCCTGAAATAACAACTTACTCATTTTAATCCTCCTTGTTTTGCGGAGCAAAATGCGAGCCCTGCGCGAGCAGAGGATTTTCCTCCTGGTTTTGCGGAACAAAATGCAATTTCTTTAGAAATTTATCCTCTGACGAGCAGAGGAATTCTGCTCCTCTTTCTGCTTTTTATGTATGATCCAACACGCCGGCCACCGCTTTTTTCCAGCCGTCCAATTTCTCCCTGCGCACATTTACGTCCATGGAAGGAGTAAAAATGCTCCCCTCCCAACCGGAAAATAATTCCTCCTCCGAATACACCCCCGCGGAAATGCCCGCCATATAGGCGGCCCCGATGCCGGAAAGCTCCTCCGCCTGAGGGATTTTCAGTGTTTTCCCGGAAATATCGCTCTGGAACTGCATCAGATAACGGTTTCTGGCAGGCCCTCCGTCCACCCGCAGCTCCTTCATGGGAATTCCCGTATCCTGCTCCATGGCCAGAACCAGATCCGTTATCTGATAGGCAATGCAGTCAAGCGCGGCGCGGACAATTTCCGCTTTGCCCGTAACTCTCGTCATACCGCTTAAGGAAGCGGCGGCTGACTCGTCCCAATAGGGCGCCCCCAAACCGGTAAAAGCAGGAACCAGATAGGTCCGATCCGCAGGATTGGCGGCTGTGGCGAGAGACTCCGTCTCCCCTGCGGAGCCGATGAGCCCCACATCCTTCTTCAGCCAGGTAATCACCGCGCCGGTATAATTCAGGTTCCCCTCCAGCACATAATCCACTCTCCCCTTATGCTTCCAGGCCAGAGAGGTCACCACGCCGTGACTGCTGGGAATGGGCTGCCCGCCGATATTCATCATCAGAGAGGAACCGGTTCCGTAGGTGGCCTTGCTCATACCGGGCTGCAGGCAGCCCTGCCCGAACAGCGCGGCATGGGAATCTCCCAGCACCCCGCAGATGGGAACAGGCTTTTCAAACAGCCCGTTCATGGTGGTATGGCCATAAACCGCATCCGAATCGCAGATCTGCGCCAGGCACTCCATAGGAATCCCGAAAATTCCGGCAAGCTCCTCATCCCATGCAAGGGTTTTCAGATTCATCAGCTGGGTTCTTGAGGCATTGGAATAATCCGTCTTAAACGCATGCTCCTGCGTCAGCTGCCAGATCAGCCAGCTGTCAATGGTGCCCAGACAGATTTCTCCCCGCCCGGCCCGCTCTGTAAGCCCTTCCTCCTGCCCCAGCAGCCACGCCATTTTGGCTGCCGGGAAATAAGCGGACAAGGGTATCCCCGTTTTTTCTTTTATTATACTATCAAATCCCCGCTTTGCAATATCCCGGACAATACTCCCCGCCCGGCCACACTGCCAGACGACGGCATCGGCCAGCGGCTCCCCGCTCCCGCGATCCCACATGGCCGTTGTTTCTCTCTGGTTACTGATGCCTACAGCAACGATCTGCGCCGGCGAAACCCCGTTTTTTTCCATAAGGAGCCCCACCGCACGGACCGTATTATCCGCGATTTCACGCAGGTCATGGGACACCCACCCCTGTGCATTCACCAGCTGACGATGGGCCAGATCCTCCCTTGCCAGCAGTTTCCCGCAGCCGTCAAACAACAGCGCCTTCGTTCCCTGGGTGCTCTGGTCTATGCTTATGATAAATTTTTGTTCCACCTTTTTATCCCCTTAAATTTTTTTGAAACTCCCAAATTTTCATAGCTGCCTGGTAACTGTGAAAGAACCGCTTAGTCTATTACAGTTCCTTTAAAATCTCCGCCGCCTTTGCCGCAATGCCTTCCGCATTCAGCCCATAATAGTCAAACACTTCCCGAGAGGTTCCCGAAATCACCGGTGCATCCGGCAGCGCCATATTGATCACACGGCGGGGACAGGCACTGCCCACCACCTGGCTCACCATGGAACCAAGGCCGCCGAAGGGCGCATGCTCCTCCACGCTGATCACAGCCTTCACCTTCCCCGCCGCGTCCACTATCGCTTCCTTATCCAACGGCTTCACACAATACATATCCAGAAGCCCAGCGCTGATCCCCTGCTCCTTCAACAGCGCAACGGCATCCAGGGCCGGACGCACCATCTCCCCGCAGGCCACAAGAAGCACATCCGTCCCTTCAGCCAGCACCGTAGCCTTATCCATCACAAACGGAATATTATTTTCGCTGTAAATATCCTCCACCGCATTTCTCCCCACACGCAGATAGGCAGGCCTGGTATCCTGAAGCAGCGCCTCAATGAGCTTTGCCGTCTGGAACCGATCGCTTGGCAGATAAACCCGCATGTTTGGGATTGCGGACATGGCTGCAATATCCTGCGCGGAATGATGGCTCATTCCCAACGCCCCATAGCTGACGCCGCCGCTGATTCCCACCAGAGTCACATTGGTATCCGAATAAGCGCAGTCTATTTTTGCCTGTTCATAGCTTCTTGTGGAAAGGAAGCAGGCAGGAGAAGCCGCAAACGGTTTTTTCCCGCATTTGGCAAGCCCTGCGGAAATGCTCACCAAATCCTGCTCCGCAATACCCACCTCCACGAACTGCTCCGGATATTTGGCGGCAAAAGGCGCCAGCGAAGCGCTTCCCCGGGAATCGCTGCAAAGCACCACAATATCCTTATCCGTTTCCGCCTTTTCCATAAGCACTTCACAGATAGCCTGTCTGTTCGGTATTTTATTCATGACAAAGGGCCTCCCTTCTCTCCTTCAAATCCTTCATAATCTGTGCATATTCCTCTTCCCCTGGCACCTTATGATGCCAGGGCGCCTTATTTTCCATCACTGCGGAACCACAGCCCTTCACCGTATTGGCAATCACCACCGTAGGCCGCCCCTTACAGGCTCTTGCCGCCGCCCATGCGCCGCACAGCTCCTCCATACAGTTGCCGTCCACGCTGAGCACGTTCCAGCCAAAGGACGCCCAACGCTCCTCCTGGCTGTCCTGCCCCATCACATCCTCCGTGCTTCCCGAAATCTGCAGACGGTTGCGGTCCACCACCGCGCACAGGTTATCCAGCTTATACTGAGAAGCCGCCATAGCGCCTTCCCATACAGACCCTTCCGCCAGCTCGCCGTCTCCCATAACGGTATATACCCGGTAATCCCTGTGATCCATTTTCCCGGCCAGGGCCATCCCCACCGACACCGGAAGCCCATGCCCCAGTGAACCGGAATTCATCTCAATCCCCGGAAGCTTATTGTTCGGATGCCCGATATAAGGCGAGCCAAATCTGGAAAACTTCCGCATCACCTCATCTTTTGGAAAAAAACCCTTCCTGGCCAGCACCGCATAATAAGCCTCCACCGAATGCCCCTTGCTCATAATAAAACGATCCCTGTCAGCAGACTCCTGATTCTCAGGACTGATATTCATTTCCTTAAAATAAAGCGACACCAGAATATCCATGACGCTCATATCCCCGCCGATATGTCCGCCCTTTCCCTCCACCACCATATTCACCACATCCTCACGCAGCTCATAGGCCAGTGCCGCCAGTTTTTTCATCTCATCCATGCCCATTCTCCTCTTAACCTTTCATAAAACTCCTGCCTGACAAAACGCTTCCTTTACTTCCTCCGGATTGTCATCATAAAGATCCGCCTTCACACCCATATACTTGCACGCCTCATACAGCACCGGCACCACATCTGCATGGATACCCACACAATGATGAATATAAGGCCCCTCCACAAGCTTAGCCTCCAGACGCTTCAGGTTCTTAACCTCCACCCACACATAGGTTCCCTTGGTATACGGCCCCTCCACGCCCTTTGCATTTCCAAGAAGCATGGAATATTCCCCGTTATCCCCGTCAAAACGCGCCAGCGTCATCTCACCCAGCTTTGCCTGCGCCTCCACCGCGCCCGGATGCTCAAAGGCCAGAGGATAACCGATAACCGGCTTCTCCTGCGCCACGGAAATCGGCCAGGGCCCGCAATGCTGCAACAGCTCTCCGTTCTCATTATCCGGATGCCTCACCGTCCAGTCCGCGAAAAAGCTCCTGTTCTCATCCATTCCCGCAGCCTCCACCAAAACAGCGGTAATCGCCCCATGAATATCCGTCTCACACACCACCGGAATCCCCTCCTCATTCAAAAGAGAATTTGCAGCACAGGGCATAATCCCAATCTCCCCCTGCAGGGCATTCCAGCACTGAATTGCAATGGCATTACACCCATACTTCCCGGCCAGATTCTTCATGGCAACCTTCAGCGCCGCCACATTTGCAAGCTCCTCCGGCTTAATCTTCACACACATATTACTATTACAATACTCCACCACCTTCGCGGCCTCGCATCCCTCTTCCTTCACCCTCTCCATCTCCGCCATCAGCTCAGGCATGGGAATCGGTGACAGCTGAATATTAAACCGCTCCAACAGCTCCCCCTCATTACACATCGTGGACCAGAAATCAAACGGCCTGGGAGCAATCTGCAGAATCCTCGTATGCCGGAACACATCCACCACATTACAAACCGCCAGGAAATTCCTCATCCCCCTCTCAAACTCCGGATCCCCCAGCCTGCAATTCGTCATATATGTAAACGGCACCTGAAACCGCCTCAACACCTTCCCCGTAGCAAACAACCCGCACTGACTGTCCCGAAGCCGCACCCCATTCTCATCAGGCCTCTCATCCCGCGGCCCCCACAAAAGCACCGGCAGCCCCATCTCCTTAGCCAGCCTGGCACACACATACTCCGTACCAAAATTACAATGCGGAATAAAAATCCCCTTTACACCTTCCGCCCTGAACTTTTCCTGAATCCTCTCCCGATCCCCCTCATCATAAAAAAGCCCCTCCTCATTCACATCCACAATATCCACAAACTCCACCCCCAGCTCCCGCAGCCTCTCCCTCGTAAGATTTGCATACTTCACCGCATCCGGCGTACTGAAAATACTCCTCCTCGTAGGCAAAAACCCAATTTTAATTTTCTTCATACTCTCTCCCTTCCGCGCACCCGCGCATAAGACGCCATCCAAAGCCTCCAAATTCACCCCAAACCAACCAATAACTCTACAGTTAAACTTAATTAAATTCGAAATTAATTTGTTTAACTTTAGCTTAATATTATTGAATATTAATTAAATTGTCAAGCCATTTCACTATCTTAATTTACTAAATTTTATTTTTTTCCAAACGCCCCTACCTCCCGCTACTAATACCCCCAGCTTCCAGCATCGGCTGTGAGGGGGACGGGGCTGCGGGGGTCCGGGCTGTGGGGAGGGGAGGGGCTGGGGGAGGTGGTTTCTATGTCGTTTCGGCCGGGGCTGCTGTGGGGTGATTTTGTGTTCCATATGAAAAAACGGCGATGTTTCTTACTGCTCCGCCAGGCCAGGATTCTGCCGCCCTTAGCGGCCTGTCTGACGAACGCAGCCGACTCCCAAGTCGCTGCGTGAGGAGTTTTGGCCGCGTTGGCAGAAGCCTGACCTGACGGAACAGTTAGAAACACCGCCGTTTTTGAAACTGGAACACAAAACACCCCACAGCAGCCCCGGCCGGAACGACACAGAAACCACCTCCCCCAGCCCCTCCCCTCCCCACAGCCCGGACCCCCGCAGCCCCCGTCCCCCTCACAGCCGATGCTGGAAGCGCCGCCCTTGACTTCTGTTAAAAGGCGTATTAAAATTAAATAATAAATTTAACAGCCAGGAGACCCCAATGGAAATTTCAGCAAAGGAATTAGCTCAACTCATCAACGTATCTCCCGCAACCGTTTCCATGGTATTCAACAACAAACCGGGAATCAGCGAAGCAACCAGGGACCTTGTCTTAACCACGGCGGCCAAATACGGCTACACCCCCAAAAGCGCCCTGCCCGCTTCCGCCTCTTCCAGAGTCATTCAGCTAATCAATTATAAAAAACATGGAAAAATAGCGGCCGATACGCCCTTCTTTTCCCAGCTGACGGAAGGCATTACCCAGGAATGCCGCCGTCAGAACTGCGTGCTGCATATTTCCTATTTTTATGAAAATATGGATATTTCCGCCCAGCTCGCATCACTGAAGGAGGTGGACTGCATCGGCATTCTGCTTCTGGCTACGGAAATGCAAAGGGAGGATTTCAAAAAATTCAGGGATTTTCCCGTACCGATTGTGGTACTTGACTGTTATTATGATGAGCTGAAATACGACTGCGTACTGATCAATAATATTCAGGGAGCTTTCAATGCCACCAGCTACCTGATTAAATGCGGTCATAAAAAAATCGGCTACCTGCGTTCCAATCTGGAAATCAGCAACTTTGCGGAACGCGCCGACGGCTATTATAAAGCGCTGCGTACAAACGGTATCAGCACCTCTCATCCTTACGTCCACGCCATTTCCCCTACGGCTGAGGAAGGCTATCAGGATATGCTGACGGTTCTGGATGCGGATCCGGAGCTGGCGGATGCTTATTTTGCGGATAACGACATCATTGCCGCCGCCGCCATGAAGGCCTTCCGGGAACGCGGCTTCCGGCTGCCGGAGGATATTTCCATTATCGGTTTTGACGATATGCCGCTCTGCGATATGATGGTCCCGTCCCTCTCCACCATGCGGGTCCGCAAGCAGGAGCTGGGCGCCGCCGCCATTGCGCGCCTGATGGACCGGATTGCCGATAACAAAAAGGAATACCTGAAAATCTCCATGTCCACCCAGTTAATCAAAAGAGAAAGCGTCTCCGTTCTTACGTGAGACGCTTCACTTAACATAGCTGTTCAGTTTCTTTACACGATACGTAGTGCAATAACCAGTTGTTACACCAGGCATCGACCTGCCTGACAGCCCTATCCATATGATAAAAAGCCATTGCTTTCACCTTTTTAAATCAGCCTGCGTGTAATAGAATGACCTCGCTTAGGAAACACTATTCAACACGCAATACAGATAACATAAAATACAGATGACAGGAAATTTTTATGGAAGCAGATTGGAACTTAACAGAAGCAATCGAATATTACCGAGGTCAGAACGTATCCCAGGATCAGCAGGCTCTCATTGAGCTTTTGCGCGAGGTCCAGGCCGAAAACGGCGGCAGCATCCCGGCCTGCGCGCTGGAGGAAATCACCGCGCAGCTTGACATCCGTCCGGCTATACTGACGGCAATTCTCAAACGCTGTCCCGGCCTTCGAACTCAAACTGCACCGCACAGCCTTGAGCTCTGTGCCGGCCCCAGATGCCAAAAACGGGAATGCGCCCGTCTCCATGCTTTTATAGAAAAAAATTATCAGGTAAAAAACGGCGGAATCAGTGCCAAAGGCGGTTTTTCCTACCGCCTCACCGGCTGTATGAAAAACTGTGCAAATGGACCCAGTATGAAATGGGACGGGAAATTATACTCACAGGCCGCTCCTGAGCTGCTGCGTTCCCTCATTGAAAAGGGGCAATCGAATCCCCCGCGGTAAACAATTGAATATCAAGCTTGCAGCACTGCAAGGCAGCGGGATATTTGGTCTACGCTCCGCTTCGGTCGGTGCAAAACATGTGCCACTGGCACATAGCACCCCTCGCGGCAGTCACCAAATATCCATGCAAGCATGGCTGCCTGGTGCATTGCCCGCGGAAATAAAAAAGTTCTCCCGTATAGTCAAAATGCCGGACATTATGCCCGGCATTCCTTTTGTGAAAAACGGCCTCCCTGTCAGCAAACCTGGGATACGCCATTTTAGCTTTTTAATCTATTCCATAACTCATTGCTGTATATATTTTTCCGCCTGTGCCTTTGACAGAGAAAAAATCTTTATCATTTCGCTGACTATCTGTTCCCCAGACTTGCCAACTTCCAGGTTATAGCTTACAAAAGCGTGTATTCCTTCTGCTAGTCCTTCTGCCAGCCCTTCTGCCAGCCCAGCTTCCCGTCCATCTTCGTAGCCATCCTCATAAAATTCCTTACTCAGGCTCTTCATCACCTTTTCTTCGTCATATTCCGTTAAAAGCGCATTCATTACCTCTGCCCTCCTCTGACTCAAAAAATGGCATATTCCTCAATATACTTCTCACATACTTTTCAACAGAAACTTTCCGTGAACTCCGCAAAATTTTTTTCCGCCTGTGCCTTTGACAGAGAAAAAATCTTTATCATTTCACTGACTATCTGTTCCCCAGGCTTACCAACTTCCAGGTTATAGCTTACAAAAGCGTGTATTCCTTCTGCTAACCCCTCCGCTAGTCCTTCTGCTAACCCTTCCGCCAGCCCAGCTTCCCGTCCATCTTCGTAGCCATCCTCATAAAATTCCTTACTCAGGCTCTTCATCACCTTTTCTTCGTCATATTCCGTTAAAAGCGCATTCATTACCTCTGCCCTCCTCTGACTCAAAAAAACGGCCAATATCCCCTTCTCAATACACAGTTCCATTGCCTTCCGGATTGCTTCCGCCGGTTCCGTAGACTTCAGGAACTCTCTCACGCATCCTATAAATATGGCATATTCCTCTAGCTTCCGGCACCGTCCCATTAATTCCGCATTATGCCCCTCATTAATATTCAGTATACGGACACGTACCTCCAGACAGGCCATATCCGCTCCCTGCATAAACGCATCCGACAGCTTTAAAACCGAAACGTCCGGCAGCTGCTGTTCCCCATTGTAAAAGACAACATATACCGGCGTAGGAATCTTCAAAAGCCTGGTGGAATAAATTAAACGATCATGGAAGAAGCGTTTATACAGGTCTGAAAAATAAAATAATCCCCGCAGCGGCATATTGGGATTAAAGGTGCTCTGATGTTCAAATAAACCCATTCTTCCATCCAGAAGAAAGGAAACATCATTCTTCATCCCCATATAGATTACATCATCCAGTGTGGTGATTTCCAATGCGTCCGGATCCGTATAATCCTTCTGACACAATGCGTTATACAGCTCCAGTAAATCTTTCCGTTCCGAAAATAACATCCGGAACATGCGGTCCTTATACGCCTTCTGGGGCTTGCGGGCCAGTACTGCTTCATTTGTGTGCATGGCAGATTTTCTCCTTGAACCTAAGATTTTTCAGGAAAAAACCGCTTCCGCAAACCAAATCATAATAAAATATCAAAAGGGATTTTTATAAGAATATTATAAAAGAAAGTTTGAAATATAGCAAGATAAAGTAAATAAATCCACAGAAGATGAAATCAGAAATGTTATGTAGAAGAAATTACAGAAGCGATCGCTTCCTGAAAGTAACTCTATTCTGACATTCTTCTATCCATGTGTCAAGCATTTTGGTTTTGACATTTTACAACTTTTATAGACTTAAGACTTTTATAGATTTTGGACTTTTATAGACTTTGGGCTTTTACAGCTTTATTCTTTTATAGCTTTGTCCTTTTACAGCTTTATGCCTCCACAGCTTTTTTAATTTAACCAGCCAGCCGCAGACGGCAGAACCAGGCTCCTGCGTTCACAAGCCTGATTCCATCCTGATATATTCCGCTGTATTTTCACCTGCCTGTATGCCTACTTCATTGTATGCCTGCTGATAATAGTGAAACTCATCCTTCATCAGCCCGCGCGCCTTCATTTCCGCAAATTTACGGGACACCATTACCACCTCCGGGACCTTTTGGGCAAGGGCTTCCTGCGCCTGTCTGATATCCTCATAGCTGATTTTCTCCGCACCGTTATATCTTCCAATCCGTATGAGAAAGCATCTCTCCATGCCTTCCATTTTCATACGTTCCCACATTTGCATAAAATAGCTTTGATAATCCCCGGCAGTCATATGATGATCCCCATCTGTCTCTCCCTGGCACCACAGCATAAATGTATGCCGGATAAAAATCCCTTCCTTCTCCAGAAATCTCCTGGCTTTTGCCAGACGCCGCAGCGTATCTGATAAATAAGGTGTGCCCGGCTGCCACTGCAGAATGGATGAGCCGCCCTTGGACGCAGAAACACCCACAATGGGAACTCCCGTTTTCTGATAGCAGGCATTCACAAAAGCTGTAACAAGAGAACCTGTTTTCATATTGCCGTCATTAATCCCATCCTCCGCATTTTCCTGCCTTCCAAACGGTTCCGTCAGCGGATACAGCTTATCCGGGGCCGATATTGCCCGGTATTCATATCCTGCCCCTTCCATAATCTGAGGCGCCGGCTGCGCCCATTTTTCAGAAACAATCCCTCTGCCCGCCATATTTGACTGTCCCATAAATAAGAATAAATCGACTGTTTTACTGTTTTTAATTACGCATTTATTTTCCATCGCTTCTCCGGCCTGCGGAACGCATCTGGCAATGCTCCGTTTTTTCTTTTAATTTACCTGATTTCTTTTCAAAATGCAACGTTCTCCCGCCATTATTTTCCGCATAAGGAATTCCCTCATAAAAGTGTAGATGAGCCTGAACGGTTACATGCACTTTTCAATACCATACACTCCGTTGCAGGGTCCTGTGCGATTACACTATCCGTACTGCTTCCTGATATTTTTTCAAAAAAATATCTGCTTCTTTATAAAATCCTTAAAATTAACTGTTACCATAAAAGCACCGAAACAAAAGCGCCGCTTCTTTGGGAATACAGTCTATTGCCGGCGGCTGAATAGAAATGGAGGAAAAAGATGTCCGAATATATATTAAAAACCAATCATGTCTTCAAAAGCTTTAAAAAAACCCGTGCCGTAAAAGATTTAAGCATGTCTGTCAGGAAAAATTCCGTCTACGGTTTATTAGGGCCGAACGGGGCTGGAAAATCCACTCTGTTAAAGATGATCGCAGGTATTATCACACCTGATTCCGGTGAAATACTTTTCAGCGATCACCCCTGGACCCGGAAGGATTTACTAAATATCGGTTCGTTAATCGAATCTCCACCGCTGTATGAGAATTTAACAGCTTTTGAAAATTTAAAAGTGAGGGCAACGCTTATGGGGATTCCTGTGAACAATTGTGATGACGTTTTACAGAAACTGGACCTGACGGATGCCAAAAACAAAAAGGCCTCAGATTTTTCCCTGGGAATGAAACAGAGACTGGGGATCGCATTGGCACTGCTGAATCATCCGAAATTATTGGTCCTGGATGAACCCACAAACGGGCTGGACCCTTTCGGCATTGAAGAATTAAGGCGTATGCTTCGGGAATTTGCGGCGTCCGGGATGTCTGTCATCGTATCGAGCCATATTTTAAGCGAGGTCGCGCAGGTTGCTGATGATATTGGAATCATATACAATGGGTCGCTTCTGTATCAGGATGCAATTGATACGGGTGAAAATCTGGAACAACTTTTTATGGATATTGTGAGGAAGGAGCGTGAGGCCTGATGATTATTACCTATATGAAAGCAGAAAACCTGAAATTCAGGCGTTCCCTGTTCAGGAAACTCATCCTGTTGGTTCCGGCAGGTTTAATCTTAATGTCTGTGATTTTTATTTTTATCGGCATTGGCATGGGCGGTTTTTCCAGTTCTGTCGTGTGTAACTGGTGTATGCCGGTTGCCTGCTTATCCGTTACTATTTTATGCCATCTGGCAAATAAAAAAGAGCAAAAGCATGGATACAGGACGCTTTACAGTCTGCCTGTTGACCTGAAGAAAACATTTATTTCTAAAATTATTTTAACTGCGCTTACCCTTTTGATAATATCTCTGTTGCTGTCGTTCATCACTGTGATCTCTGAATGCATGTTTTCAGGCATCCGGGCAGCACTTGGGCGCAGCGTGCTTTATGTGGCAGGATATTGTTTGCTGTGGCTCTCCTTTTTATGGCAGGTTCCCTTCTGTTTATTTTTGGACCGGAAAATCGGTTTTGTCGGTTCCACATTAATAAATCTGTTTGCCTGCGCTTTGGGAGGTTTGTTCTTTTCCCTTACGCCTTTGTTCTGGTTCTTCCCTTATAGCTGGCCCGCCAGGTTTATGGTTACCTTATTTGGCGTGCTGCCCAGTGGATTACTGGCGGAAACAGGCTCACGTTTGATACTGAGCCCGGGAGGAAGTCTGTTGCTGGTATTGGTTTCCCTGTTGGCCGCGGCAGTTCTTTCCGTCTCATTTTCCTTTTGGTATGAAAGGCAGGTATATCGTAAATGACTGTTATAAGGGAGTTTATTTCCGATTTTACCAAAATCAGACGGACACCGGTTATTTTACTGCATTTGGTACTGCCGGTCGTGATTACCGCGGTATTTTTAGTTTATTATAAGTATGCGGGATATCATATTATTCCTGATGTGAGGCTGTTTTTTATTATACTGCAGATATGTTTCCCTGTTTTTGCAGGTATTGCGGTGCCGGTTTTGATTAACCTGGACAGAAATATAAGCAATATTCAAAATTCCCTTGGCTTAACGGAAACACGAAAAGGTGTATATTTAGGGAAATTGTTCTTTCTTATGTTCTTGTCTGCTTTAAGTATGATACTATATGAGCTGTGCTTCTATGTGGGAGTCAGGTTTTTTCTGGGCATCAGTATAATGGATTATACTTCTAACCTTTTGATATTTATAATTTTTTTATTTGGCAATATATTTTTGTATTTATTACACATATTCATTGCTTTCAGGTTGGGGGCGGGTATTTCGGCATTCACAGGAATTGCAGGCACAATATCAGCAGGTTATTTTGAAAACGCGATTGGCGATCAGATTTGGCCGTTCATTCCCTGGGAATGGGGCGTCAGGTTTTTGAAAAAACTCTTTGGCTTTTCGAATATTCCTGTTTTTTCCGGGATAATTTCTTTGATAATTATTACTTTGGCTGTTCTTATTTTGTCGGTACTGTGGTTTGACAGATGGGAAGGCAACATTGTGCAGGAGTAAACATAGAGGAAAACAAGGAGGTAAATCCTCTGCTCGCCCTGGGCTCGCATTTTGCTCCGCAAAACAAGGAGGATTATAAGGAGGATTTGATGTTTAGGGTGTTGGTTGTTGATGATGATCTTGAAATGCTGGCTCTGGTGCGCGCTGCCCTGGAGAAGGACGGGCATCGGGTGGATATTGAGCCGGATGCGGCGGCGGTACAGGCCGAGCGGTGTCAGGCGTATGATTTGCTGCTGCTTGATGTGATGATGCCCGGCGAGGATGGCTTTTCCCTTTGCGGCCGTATCCGTGATGAGGTGGATTGCCCCATCCTGTTCTTAACAGCCAGGGCGGAAGATGCTGCCCTTGTGCAGGGCTTTGGCCTGGGCGCCGATGATTATATTAAGAAGCCCTTCAGTATCGCGGAACTGCGCGCGCGGGTAAACGCCCATCTGCGGCGCGAGGCGCGCAGTCCGGTCCGTACCATGAACCGGGGCGGCGTACGTTTTGACATGCAGGCAAAAGAGGCTTTTGCCGGAGAACGCACACTGCCCCTTACCAGGGGCGAATATGCGTTCTGTGAACACCTTGCCCTGCACGCGGGACAGGTTTTTACCAAAGAACAATTATATGATGCAGTTTTCGGCTTTGACGCCGGGGGCGATCCGTCGGCTATTGCGGAACATGTCAAAAATATCCGCGCCAAACTGAAGGCCGAAGGATTAAGCCCTGTTGAGACAGTCTGGGGGGTGGGGTATAAATGGCAAAAAAACAGCGTTCTGTAAGTCTTACCTTCGTTCTTCTGCGCTTTGCCGTCGTTATGCTCGGCTGCATGCTGCTGTGCGGCCTGGTATGGATGCTTTGCTTTACGCAGCTTCGAAACGCCGGTATTATTTACCAGGGCTACGTCTCCAATCAACAGACGGAGCGGATTCTGGCCGAAGACACAAAAAACTTTATTTCCCCGGGTGCGGATTTTCTGCCCGAATATGCTTTGTTTGCACCGGACGGTAACGTGTTGGAAAGCAATGTGGAAGGAAAGAAACTGGAGACTCTGAGAGAATTTTTTCTGCAGGCTCCTGATGACGTCCATGTTTCGCGTCGCACCTACGCGGACGGGAGTACCGTTATTATTCAATGGTATTTCAGGTCGGAATTTGTAAATCCAATCCTGCGCAATCTGCTTCCTCCTTTTGAATACCTGTGGCTGGCCGTGCTTGGCGCGGGGTGGGTGTTCTGCCTGATTTTTAATACCCTGCGGCTCCGCCGGCGCCTTGCCGCCAGGCTCAGGCTGTTCGGTGAAGTGAGTGATAGGGTAGGCGCACAGGAGCTGGATTTTACAGTCCCTCATGCGGGCATACGGGAATATGATCAGGCGCTGGACGCCATGGAACATATGCGGGAAGCATTATACAGCTCCCTGTCCTCCCAATGGGCGGCCCAACAGGAACGTGAGGCGGAAATAGCCGCACTCGCCCACGATCTGAAAACTCCGCTCACACTGATAGGGGGAAACGCGGAGCTTCTGCTGGATGAAAATTTGCCTGAGAACTGCCAGAGAATGGTAAAAACCATCATATCAAACAGCGACCGTGCAAAACATTATGTTGCCAGCCTTCTGGAAACCTCATCCGATGCGGACGAAACGTTTGAAAATACCGCTCTGCCCGCCATGTTTGACGAGCTTTGCCTGAGCGCAAACGCCCTTGCACAAGCCAACGGGATTTTTCTGCACAGCCAAAACAGCCTGGAGGGTTCCGCCCGAATACAAAAAGACCATTTGCTTCGCGCTCTCGGCAATGTGGTGCAGAATGCCATTGAGCATACGCCGGAAGGCGGCAGCGTATATCTGGAAGGATGCATACTGGCAAACGGCTGGCAAATTACCGTGCGTGACGAAGGTCCCGGCTTCAGCAGGGCCGCGCTGCACCATGCGACAGAACGCCTGTGGCGTGATGATACGGCGCGGAGTTCTGACGGACACAATGGACTCGGACTTTGGTTCGCAGCGCAGGTGGTTACAACGCACAGTAGACAGCTGGAACTGAAAAACTGCGAATCCGGCGGCATGGCTGTCATTAAGTTCCGCAGGAATTTATAAAAATCCAATACCCCGCAGCAGCAACATCGTTCCCCATTGTATTTGGCGTTTCTTCCCTGAACTTTTCAAGGGTACTTGAGGACTGATAACCAGGAATGATTATGGAAAAATAACAGGAAATGTCAGGAAAAGACGCCCTGGTCTTAACATCCTGAGCGCCCCCGGAACTGAAAAAGTACCTATATATACCGCCTTACCCTTTTCATATACTGCCTGTAGGCATCCCCGAATTTGCCAATGCACCACCGTTCTTCTGAAAGAATAATCCAGTGGGAAGACAGCTGGAATATGATAACGATTCCGCCAAGCAGCACAGAATGCGTGAGCAGGGCACAGCCCATAAACAGTAAAAAATATGATAAATACATGGGATTACGTGAGAACCGGTAAAGTCCGTTTTTGTTCAGACCTTCACCGGATGGGGCTGCAAAATCTATCACTGATGCAGTGCACAGAACCAATCCCAAAAGATAGAACAGCGTCCCCGACCAAAATTGCCAGGAAAAATCAATTGGCACTTTAAGAAAAAACAGTACGATAAAAATTGCGGCACTGGAAAGCTGGTATATCCAATATGCCGCAATTTCCTTTCCGGCCATCGGCGCGAAAAAAGCCGCGCGTTTTACCGCAGCCCTGTCCAAATGTGAAAGGACGCCAAACCTTATCAGTAAAAAAGGGATTAGCAGCAGAAATCCATTCATAAATATTTCCTCTCCTTTTATCTGGGTAACTTCACAGTTCGGGATAAGACCTTTGGTTCAATGGAAACACCGTTCCATGTCCTGCCTATTTCCGCATCTTCCGGGGTAATTGTGTGATAATGGCCATCCATACCCTTTATACGCGCCTCTTTATCACTTATTTCAACGAACGCATGCAGCGGCTCCTGATATAAAATCATATCCTTGAGAGAAGGGTATTTTTCATGTGTCTTTGCATCGTAGGCGTACAGTTCTTTCATACCGTGCCAGATATACGACATGGAGTTGAGTGTAATATATGGAATTCCATTTATTATAGTGCAGCCATCCCCATGATCATGGCCGTTCATGCAGAAAAGAACCTTTCGGTTTTCAAGCAGCGCCCTGACTGCTTCTCTGTTTGCGATTCCCCTGTCTCTAAAATCATTTACCAGGCTGTGGTGGGAAAACACAACATAATAGCAGTCTTCCGATTCCAGTTCCTGCAAAAGCCAGTCCGCTTCCACCTGCGGAAGCCAGGGATAAGCCTGTTTTGTCTTATCATAATTACGCTTCAGGAAGGGAATGCATTTTTGCCCATCCCGGATATAGCAGGTATTGAGGACGATAAATTTAACGTCATCAATAAGGAAGGAATAATAGGATGACTTTATTTTCAGAAAATCCATCACTTCTTCAAGCGAATACCGATCCGTATCATGATTGCCGATTGTATGATACACCGGTACGCCGGATTGTTCAAGGACGTCAATAACTTTTCTGTTTTCAGCGGCCGGATAACACAAATCACCCAGAGACAGGATAAAATCAGGATTTTTCAGCCTGACTGTTTCCAGAAACTCCTTTATTCTTCTGTCTCCGTCCGGAATGTGGTCATAGTGCAGGTCAGTAAAAACAGCAAATCGAATCATTTTCCTTCCTCCTGGGATTCAAAAACAAAATTGCGGCAAACGGTATTTTTCATGTATCCTATATTATTTTATCCGCTGACCGACTGAAAAGCCACTCAAAATATGGTATGAAAATCAGTATCCCTGCCGGTTTGGTTTTTTCTCAGCTTCAGGTATACAGCTCTCTTTTTTGTGCAGGAATTGAGAGGATTGACACAGTAAAGGTCATTAAACTGGTAGTAGTACCCACAGCACCCCATACCAAAAAGGAGTATTCAAAATGGCCGATAATCAATTTCCCGCATTCCTTGAAACCATAGATGACAACAGCAAACCTCTCGCTTCCGAAATCAACGATTTTCTTCTGGCGCAGGGCTGCAAATGTGAAATCAAAACAGCAAAAAGCGGCTTTACTGTTTCCTATATCCTGCCGCAGACAAAGAAAACTCTGGCAACCTTCGTATGCCGCAAAACAGGCGTAAAAATGAGGATTTTTCCCCAGGGCTTAAATGTATATGAGAATTTTCTGGAAACTCTCCCGGAAAAGATGAAAAAAGATATCAGAAAAGCATCTCCCTGCAAGCGTCTCATAAATCCGGACGACTGCAACCCGAAATGTATGATGGGCTATGATTTCCATATGGAGGACACCCATTACCAGAAATGCCGGTTTATGGCGTTTATGCCTTCATTAAATGAGGAAAACTATCCTTTTATCAAAGAGTTTCTGGAGAATGAAATCAAGGTTCAAAACCGGGCTCAGGACTAAAGATTTTTTCTCCCACTATCCCCTGCTGACTATCCCTGGCAGCTCCGCGATATCTGTAATATGCCAGTCCGCCTCCTTCATAAGATCCCGCCGCCGCTCCTCCGGTTTGCGTTCCAGATATTCAGTAAAAACCGTTTTCATCCCTGCATTTTCAGCCCCTCGCAATTCATCGGAACCGCCGTCACCGATGAAAATGCTCTGTTCCGGGGTACAATTCATATATTGCATTGCCCTTTGATAGATTCTGACATCCGGCTTCAAAAGCCTTTCGCAGCAGGAAAAAAGCGCCTTATCAAAACAGGAAAACAGCGGGGATTCTTTCCAGTACATACAATCTATCACATCTGCATTGCTGATAAGACAAAGCTTCCAGCCTGACAGCTTCAGCCGCTCCAGCATTTCCAGGATTCTTCCGTCCACATTCATAAGCGCATGCTGCATTCTCGCTTTCCTCTGACGCAGCAGCTCTTTTTTCTGAAAAGGATTAACCTGCATGGGGAGAAGCATTGTAATATCTTCTATGATTTTGCTTTCCTCCGTGACAAATCCGCCGGCCCGTTCAAGGTACAGCGCTTTATCCTCTGCATAGGATTCCCATTCCTCAATGCTCAAACCCAGCACCTCGTTCTCACTCATATCAGGATAGTATTCCGGTTTAATTAATGTAAAGAATAAGTCAAAAAAACAGCAGCCTGCAGTTTCCATACAATTCTCCTGTAGTAATACTCACTTTTTTTACCGTTCTTCCAGAAAAGGCAGAATCAGCTTCAGCCATTCCTCCGGCAGATATACGGATAAATATCCGTGATTATATCCTTTTGCTTCATATATCCTGCAGTGGGGCACCAACTCCCCAAACATCCGGGCCGATTCCCGGACACATTTCATTTCCTTTTCTCCGTACAGGTACATTACCTCCGCATTTGTGCTGCGGACGCTTTCCTTCAGCGTATACTGCATCATATATGTACGGTATACCGCATACAGCGTTTCTTTACGAAGACGCGGCATGTCCTGCAGGTAATATCCTGCTATTTCCTTCGGATAACGCATGGATGAGGGAAAAAAACGATTCATTGCCGCAAGCTGGAACCTGCATGCCGTCTTCCCGAACATCAGCCTCCCGCATAAACGGATCGTCGCTATGCAGTAACGTGCCATAGCAGGCTGTGGATAACAGATACTGCCGTCAATCACCGCCTTTTGGACTAAATCCTTTTTCCGGGACAACAGCTCCATTACGATCTGTCCTCCCAAAGACACTCCTCCCAGTGCAAAAAGATGGCCGCCACATTTCTTTTCTATATATTCCATCAGCTTATCCGCCGTATCCTCCGTAGAAATATATTCGGTCAGATACTCTTCCCCATGCCCGTCCAGCGTCGGCAGAATGACGTGGTATTTCTCAGACAGGACACGGGCCTGCCTTAAATAATTCCACCAGGAATTTCCGCCTCCATGAATCAGCATGATGTGCGGATTCCCGCAGTCTCCGAACTCATGAAATTTCATTTTTGCTCCAATCTGTGTGTTACAGGCGCTTCCCCATGCAGCGAAAACCTATGCGGCCCGTAATTCTTTTTTTCCAGATACACCATCGATCCTATATGTTTTCCGGTAATATTATAACTCTGCGTTACTCTGAAATATTGCAGGCATTCCATTAATGCGCCTTATAATAAATCCTTCTCCACTGCTTTATAAGTCTCAGAAAATCCTTTTCTATTTCCTCCGCATCAACATCCTGCATGCGGTATCTCCGGCACAGATAACCTTCCGTCGTCCACAAAATTTCCTGATACATCAGTTCCAAATCCACATCCTTCCGAAATACAGAAAGGTCCATCCGTTCAAAAATATGTTTTTCCCCCATCCGTTTTAACTGGGAAAATTCCGGCTGAATACATTTTCTGATTTCTTCCTCCTGCTCATAATAGGCGTTTAAACAAAAGGCGCCAATATAAGGATACACTCTCGTCAATGAACATTTTACCCGCAGGTTTTTCTCCAGTATTTCAAAAAAATCTGTCGTATCCATGACTCCGAATTCCCGGACAGCATTTCCGGTCAGCTCTTCTGCCTGCTTCCACAGGAAAAGATACAGTTCCTTTTTATTTTTAAAATAGTGAAACAGCAGCGCTTTGGATATGCCGCATTCGTCAGCAATTTCAGACATCGGCGCCTTCTTATAGGAATTCCCGGCAAATACCTTATAGGCGGCGTTGATAATCTGCTGTTGTTTTTCTTCAGGTAACTGAAAGAATTTGGGATTCATTGAAATTCCTTTCCTTATATGCCATCAATCCGGCCTTGTGGACGTCGGCCCGTTTGCAGCCTGTAAACATCTTATACGACTATCTACAGAAACTATGCCGCTGTTAAATGTGTGGAATCCATTAACCGATCTGGTTAATGCGATTATATAGTCGTTGACCGTTTTTGAGAAGACCTTTTCCATAATTTGTTTCTATTAAAAGCCAGATCAATTAAAAATTCATACAAGCATCTATGTAATTCGTTGCAATATTCTTTAACAGCATGGATACGGCCCTGAAAGTATAGTATAATTATTTGATTGAAACAAGAACCCCATTATATCTATTCCGAATACAGAAACAGCGGCACGTCAGACTCTCCCGACATACCGCTGTTATCTTATTAATTTTATTTTATCTCCGGCCGTTTCCGCCTCAGTTTTCCACCGCCTTTTTCAACCCTCTGCTCTCCGCCAGTTCTTCCCGGAACTGCTGTACTGCAGCCTTTCCTTCCTCCGTAACCGGCTTAACCCATTTACCTGTTCTGGTATAATAAACCTCAAATACCAGCCGGATTAACTCATCCGTATACAGGAAAGCGAACACTGCCAGGAAAGGCAGATGCAGCACCATGCCGGCAATCCATGTCGCAGGCACACTGATGGTAAAAAGACATACGATTTCCAGCACGGTTCCGAAAATGGATTCCCCGCCCGCGCGGTAGCAGCTGTTCATAATATAATTACACGTACGGATGGTTCCCGCCGCCAGATAAATCATAATCATGTATTTTCCATAAAACATGGCTTCCGCCCCCAGGCCGAAAAGACGAAGCAGGGGCGCATTAAAGGACAGGCCGATGGCACAGATACAGAAGGTAATGGCCGGGCAGAGAAGAGCAAAGCCCTTAACATACTGATAGCCTTTCATATGATGTCCTGCGCCGACCTCCTTGCCCACCACCACGGAGCTGGCATCCGCCAGGCCTCCGAAAAAGGCAAATACAAAGCCCTCCAGCACACGGAAGGCCGCCATGGCGGCAATGGCCGATTCATTTTGTCTTCCGATAACAACATTTATCAGCATCTGTCCGATTCCGTAGAAAAGCTCATTGCAAATGATCGGAAAGCATTTGTTCAGATATATTTTCAGGAATCCGTCTCCCCATGCAAACATCTCCCTGAGCTTAAGAACCAACGTATTCTTATCCCGCAGCAGGAAGGTGAGCAGTACAATCAGATTCACGATTCCTGAAACAAGAGTTCCCACCGCTGCACCGGCCGCTCCCATCTTCGGCATGCCGAAACGGCCGTAAATGAGGATCCAGTTCAAAATAAAGTTAGTGATAAGAGCCAGAATCGAGCTGATTAAAGGGGCTTTTACCCTTTCTGTGGAACGCATCAGGAAGCTTATCAGAACCGCAAATACCTGCAGCGGATAAGCAAAACCAACGATCCTTATGTAAGGAATCCCCACCTGGATAATATTCTGCTTATCCGTATAAATCCCCAGCAAAAAACCGGGGCTTGTGATCGCCGTCACCGCGAAGATAAGCGCCACCGCCAGCATGCAGGTCATGGAAATTCCAAAGGTCTTATTAATCCCCTTATGATTCCCCGCGCCCCAATATTGAGAAAAAAACAGCAGAGAACCGCCCGCAAACCCGAAATAGCAGGAGAAAAACAGTGACGAAATCTGAGAACAGATTCCCACCGCCGCCACCGACAGCTCTCCCTGACTGCCTATCATAATCGTATCCACCATACTTGCCGTTGTAGACAGGAAATTCTGCAGGGCAATGGGCAGGGCAATCGTCACCACCGCCTTGAAAAATACGCTCCAGTCAACCTGATTCTTTTTTAATGCTTTTCCCCTCATTCTTACAATACCTCTCAATCAAAATTACCAAGTATTTTCCATTATATCGTTCTTTTTCCATATTACAATAGGGGAAGAGAAAAAAACAGGTTATATATCTACAGGATTTTACAATTTACATTATGGCCAATGGGAAGCCATTCCGCGCAATTCCTATTACCTACCTCTGGAACAAACGTAGAAAAGGGAAATGGATATGTGGCTGCATCTGCAACAAAAGATATTGCAGGGAAAAAGAAAGAAAAGGCGTCTGCTGCTCATGGGATCAGATATTTTTGACCCCGAAGCAGATCTTACCAATTGGGAAAACCATATTTACAGACGGTATCAATAGCGGATTTCAGAATATATGTGGTATAATTCATCTATCGAACACGATACCAATATTTAAACTAGGAGGAAAAATATATGCTTCACATTGCAAGCAACCCCAGCCTGAAAGGACTTTCCGTCCTCTCTCCCAAAATCGTCTATTCCACCCATACCGGCAAGGATATCACGCTGGATCTGCTCATGCCGCAGATACCGGAGGATGCGTGCGAAAAACGGTATCCGCTGATTGTTTTCATCCAGGGGAGCGCCTGGCATTTCCCGGATACCAACTATGAAATCCCGCAGCTGGCCCGCTTTGCCGATGATGGCTTTGTGGTCGCATCCGTTACCCACAGGAATATAGAAGAAGGCCATCCGGCGCCGGCATTCCTCCAGGATGTCAAGACAGCGATCCGTTTTCTGCGTGCCAACGCAGAGCAGTATCATATCGATCCGGATAAGGTTCTTGCCTTCGGCACCTCCTCCGGAGGAAATACCGCTCTCCTTCTCGGCCTGACAGGGGATATGCCGGAATTTAAAACCGATGAATATCCTGAATTTTCAGACAGCGTATGCGCTGTGATTGACTGCTTCGGCCCCACGGATCTGACCGCTTTTCTTGAATCCCCCCAGCCTGAGGTACGTTCGGAGGCCGCCGCTTTGTTCACACTCTTCTGCGGAGGCACTCTCGATAAAGAGTTATTGAAAAAAATGAGCCCCATAAACTATGTGCAGGAGGGGAAAAGCTATGTGCCTTTTATGATCGCCCACGGAAGCGCCGATCCCACTGTCAGCTTTTCTCAAAGCGAGCAGCTGGTGAAGCGTCTGGAGGAATGCGGAGCCCAGGTCAGCTTTATCTGTGTGGACGGCGCAGTCCATGAGGGGAATTTCTGGAGCCGGGAGCTTTGGGATATTTTCAGAGGCTTTATGAAAACGCAGGCAGGCTTTTATCACCCCGCCCCGTAATAAAAACTGAGCATCGGGGAAATGCCGAACATATAGCCTGTATATAATACGCTCATCAGGCCAAATAAATAAGGTAACAGTGCTTGCGGCCACTCCGTTCTCATCTGCATAATACATCATCCAGCCGTTAAAAAGCAGCATGACAACTCCTGTTCCTCCAGTATATTGGAAATAAAAAATCCCGTCATCATGGAACAGGAGGGCTGGATGACCGTCATGAGGATGGCGGGCGCCACCACTGCAGGAATCCGCAGTAACATAACCGGCTTCTGATAGAGTAATGTGTCATCCATTGCAGAGCCCCTCTTTCCCCTTCTTAAACGCAGACCGTTTCTTCCCTATCCCGGGAAACATCAGCCCTGGCATCATACTCATACAGAAAAAACTGCATCTCATTATCCACAGCAAGCGGGACCTTATAACTTTTCTGTCCGCAGCGCCGCATTCCCTGATGTTCATAGAAGCCATAATTGCAGCTGTTGTCCGTATACAGATAAAAACGGGATATTTTCTGTTGTTCCATATAATCAAGCAAAACCCGGAACAGCTTCTTCCCGATTCCCAGGCCGCGGTATCTTTCGTCCAGTGCAAAGAAGGAAAGCTCTCCCGGATATTCCTTTTTACTCTCCTTAAGCAATTCTTTGTCCACCTGGTTAATTCCCGAAAAAGCCCGGGCAACTTCCCTTCCCTCCTTTCCTGACAGCAGCGCCAGCGCTGCCGCCGTCTGCCGCAGCAGGCCGGTTACGGAAGGCTTCCACGCCCCGCAGTCCTTTCCCATAATCACGCCTGCCGGCCTTCCTCCCACCTCCGCTACCTTCATAAAAGTCTGATTCGCCATACACCCTGCCAGATAAAGGCGTGACAGCCTTTTTGCTGTTCCAGGGGAACAGAACCTGTCATGCTGCCAGGTTTTTCTTATGATATCCTGCAGAAACGGCGCATCCTTTCTTTCATAATCACGAAGTACTGTTTTTTCTTCCATTTCTGAAACCTCTTTTCCCTGTTTTCTTTTTATGTTATAGTCATCCTAAAGGATACAGTAACTGTAAGGTCAAGAGATTTTTACAATAAAAACAGAACGCGCCGTAAAAATGGCAGTGCCGCGGCAGCATGGAGGAATTTATGCCCACAAAATCCCTGCTTTTTACCACAGGACAATTCGCAAGGCTTCACCATCTGAACAAAAGAACGCTGCACTATTATGATGAAATAGGGCTTTTCTCCCCTGCCTTCAAGGGGGAAAACGACTACCGGTACTATACCTGGCAGCAAAGCGCGGATTTGGAAAACATCCTGGCGCTGCGTGAGCTCCATATGTCCATCGACGAAATCAGGTCCTATCTGCATTCGCCCAATGCACAAAGCTTTCTCGCCCTTTCGGAGAGGAAAATCGGTGAAATTGACGAGACAATCCGGCGCCTTACTAAGCTTCGTGCCATCATGCAGAAAAAACAGGAAATGCTGCATCTGAGTATGCAAATAAAGGACGGTCAGATTGACACCGTCCAATGTGAAGAGGAATATCTTTTTATCACGCCGCTTCCCCCTTCGGAACCGCTCCCGGAGCAGAAGCAAATGCAGATGGACACGCTTCTTTCCCACCTGCAGACCGCATGGGATCTGTCTGAATACAAGACCGGCTGCGGAAGCCTGCTTTCCCTGGAAAAAATCAGGCAGCACCGTTTTGACGAGTACGACGGCCTGTTCACCAGCCTGGAGCAGCCTGCACAAATCAGTGGTATTTACAGAAAACCTGCCGGGCTTTACCTGCGCGCTTTCTGTGTGGGCAGCTGGGACAGGCTTCCCGCACTCTATGGCCGGATGCTGGCCTTTGCCCGGAAAAAAGGCTGGGAGCTTCAGGGGTATTCCTATGAAATCGGCCTGAATGAATTTGCCATTTCCGACAGTGAGGAATATGTAACCCAGGTTACCATCCTTGTTTCCTGATCCATTTATCGGCCTCTTCTGCCGCTTCTTCCGGCGTCAGGTTTGTGTTATCCAGCAGCGTAATCTGCGGCTGCGTTTTTGACGCATTTTCCCTCAGCCACAGGTTGAAGGAAACGGAGCTGCGAATCCAGTCTTCTTCTTGGATACCCCGCCCCTCCCGCATTCTTTTTTCCAGGATTGGCGTTTCACAGACCACGGCCAGATAGTGAATCTGCGTAAAATATTCCCTTGCGTCGCATATTTCAAACTGCTCCGGAATCCCACAGCCGCACAGAACCACAGGCATGCCGATTTGGGAAACATTGGCGCACATGGTCATCCACACTTCCCTGAAATTCCGGTAATTATCCTGGGGCGTATTAAAAACCTCCTGCCATAGAATATCGCTTTCAAGCACAATATAATCCGTTTCTTTTTTAAACAGGATTTCACACATCGTGCTCTTTCCCACACCGCTGGCTCCTGATACAATAAATAACGGGAATTTTTTATCCGGTTTCATTGGTTTTCCTCCCTTTTTCGTGATTATCCCGGCGCTAATTTCACTGACATCAATTTCCCCGGTATTGATTTCCCCGGTATTGATTTCCCAGGTAATGATTTTCCGGGTAATGATTTTCCGTATATTAATTGATTTTTCCGACATTGATTTGACGCGGCGCAGGGCCTGAGGTATACTATTGAAAATTTGCAGCAAAACCACAGGGGAAAAAACAATGCCAAAGGCCGTTTCCTATATTTTTCCCCTGCATCTGCTCCATATTTCCCAGGCTGCAATAAAACTGTTTATGGAGGCGTCCATGAATCATATCCGTTATGTAGAATATAATGCCGTACACGACGGCAGCTTCGTATTTGATGTGCCGGAAGGCCACGACTGCTGGCTATTGGTGCTCACGCATACCCCCGCCCTTTTCCGGGTGGACGGCAGTCTGCAGGAATATCCGGCCAAATCCGCCGTCCTTTTTCCGCCTTTTTCCCCTATTTATTACTGCGCCTGCGGGGACAGATATGAAAATGACTGGCTGCGTTTCGATTCGGATGAAGAATATGTTTCCTCTCTCCCGATCCAGGGAATCCCCTTTTCCCTGCCGGATGCGGATTACTGCCACAACCTGTTCCAGCTGCTCACCTGGAAAAATGCATTTCCCGGCGCACATAATGAGCGGATAACAGGCCAGCTCCTGCAGCTTCTTTTTTCCGAGCTGCAGGAAGCCTCCCTGAAAATTCCGGGTTCGCTGTCTTCCCATTACCATGAACTGGTGAACCTGCGCAAATCCATCTACAACAGCCCCCAGCTTCCCTGGAGCGTGCCGGACATGGCGCGGCAGCTCCACCTGAGCGAGGGCTATATGCAGGTTGTCTATAAAAACACCTTCGGCATTTCCTGTATGGATGACTGTATTAATGCCCGCATAAGACTGGCAAAGGATCAGCTGCGCTACACCGGGAAAACAATTGCGGCCATCTCGGAATTCTGCGGCTACCACAATGTGGAGCATTTCTGCCGCCAGTTTAAGCGGATTACGGGAGAAAGCCCGCGTTCGTTCCGGGCATCCGCAGAAAAACGCAGCCCGGACAGGCTTCCGTAAAGGAAAGGCCAACCTGTTATTTCACCACAACCTCCATGGAAACCTCCGTCAGCTCCGGCGCCAGATCCTTTTCCTCCGTCATTTCCAGGATCGGATAGCCGTCGGCGCCAAAATGCACACGGCGCAGTCCTGAGCTTCTCGGCCCGTCAACACCCGGCTTGCCGTGGTAGGCATTCCACACCAGCCCGTCTTCATCCGTTACGTAGGAATTATGGCCTGTTCCATATTCCCCTTCCTTGCTCCTGGAGGACATCAGCGGATAATTTTCCTTCACCCAGCTTTCCGGGTTGAGCAGATCCGCATCAGGATCTGCGCTGAGCAGACCCACCACATAGGTGCTGTCCACAGCTGCACTGGAAAAGGTAAGGAATATTTTTTTATCCGTTATCAGGGTAAAAGGCCCCTCATCCACAAAGGTATGATTATTTGCCCAGCCATATTCCGGCATGGAAAGCAGGACAGGATCGGATATCAGCTTCCACGGCTCCTCAGGATTCAGTTCTGCGATATACAGCCACGCGCCCTGATCCACAGGATGGAACTGGCGCTGGGACCATGCCGCATAAACCCTTCCGCTGACCTCAAACTCCGTCATATCAAGCGTAATTCCCTGTTCCCCGTACAGATAGCTTCCGTCCTTTTTAACCACTCTTACCGGCATCTCCCAGTCGGAGGCCTTCATGGGATTTCCGTTCTCCTTCAGCGCCATCACATGGCACTGCTCCTTCTCAAACTCCTGCGGCGTCCCCGCATGGAAAATATACAGCCTGTCCCGTATAATATGGAACTCAGGCGCCCAGAGCAGATTCCCCAGATGGGGGTACATGGAGGTATTCAAAATACAGATTTCCTGGGCCGTAACAAGCTCCGGAATCGTATCCGCTTCCCGGATATACAGGGAATGATTGTTGTCATAATCATTGGTGGCAATAAAATAATATTTTCCCTTCCACTTGCCGATGCAGGGGTCGGCACGATGCCATGCAACAGGAAATTCATAATGATTCTGATGCACCCTGCCCGTCACCCGGTAAGTGCCCGGATGGGCAAAATCCACCTCCCCGGTGTACCAGTCCACTCTTTTTTCCACACAGGTGCCGTCGCTGTATTTAGCGTTCGCCCTGACCTTCTGCACATCCTCCGGCGATGCCGCGCATATCCGCTCCGGCACCTCATTTGCCACATTCACCGGCACCAGGAATTTACACCGCAGCCTCTCTGCCGTTTCCTCCCCTATGGATATAATATTGCGAAGCCTTGCCCCTTCCGGAGCTTCTCCTGAACCCGGCAGGACTGCCATCTCCGCAAGCGCTGCGCCGTCCTCCAGCCTCTCAGTCTGCGCCGCTTTCACCGCCTCCCCGGAAAGCTCCGGCAGATTGTATGCAAAGCAGCCGCCCTGCGCATCCTTCCACTTCAGGCAATAGCATCCCTTGTCCGCATCATACCTGCATACCGCATCCTCTGCCTGTACTCCCGTATTCAGATCAAGCAGCTCTTCCTCATGATACCGCACCAGATCCTTTGAGGTAAAAAGGAGCAGCTTTCCCCTGGACTCTTCATCCTCACTGCCGTCCGCTTCCGTCCTGCCCGCAAGGATCCCGAAAGTACCGTCTTCCATCTGAAAAAGCCACGGATTTTTCAGGCTCTTCGCATGCAGCGTTCCGTCCTCCCGCTGCGTTGCCTTTGCGTACAGTATGCCTGCGTTGTGATTCAGCGGAACAAAGCTTTCTCCCTCCCTGCGCAGCGCCAGATGCATGCTGTATGCCAGCTTCTCCGAATAGATGCTGTCCTCCCCAGGCTGCCTGGTGTAGCACAGTAATTCGTAATTATTTTTTCCGTTATCTCTGTTTTCCATTGGTTCCCTCCTGTTATCCAACATAAAACTGCTATAACTATTTTTTCACAAGACAGGGAGTAAAACAATGATTTTTTCTCAGATAAACTTGATTTATTCTTATACGGGAAGTTTAGGGGTAATTTAAAAGCAGCTTAAAGGGTGGCATAATGCAATACATAACATTTTCTCTTATTTCTGTTGTGGCTGATGTGGTTTGCTATTATATCGGCAAATGGCCGGATAGAAAATAAAAGCTAAGAAAACAGAAGCCAAACTGGGTTCTCCTGCCCTGATTAAGGAAAAAAGAATCCCCAGGGAGCTGCAACTCTCTGGGGATTCGCTTTGTGACATAATGCACATAGCGTCTTTTCTTTCCTTATAACATAGCCACGATATAGAATTGTCAAGACGATAGTAGAACCGGTCAAAAGCTGTATAGGTTGGTCTGTTTTATGCTATAATTCAATATCCTAAATTTGATAAAAACCAGATAATTACCTGCTATCATAAAAGAAACCCACCCGCCCAGGAAAGGACCGAAACTCCCCATGGAAAAAAAGCCTCCACAGAAAAAGAAAATACTCATCATAGACGACGAACAGGATATCACGGAAATGCTGCACTCCTTCTTTCAAATCAAGGGCTATGAAGCCATAACCGCCGACAGCGCTTCCCAGGCCCTTCGGCAGGTGGAAACCCGCCCTGACCTCATTCTTCTTGACATCAATATGCCCGGAGAAGACGGCTTCAGCCTATGCGGGAATCCGGGACTTCATCAATTGTCGCATCCTGTTTCTGACCGCCCGGGTGGAGGACGCGGATAAGGTGAGGGCCTTCCTGGCGGGCGGCGATGACTATATTGTAAAACCCTTTTCACTTCTGGAGCTGGAAGCCCGCGTGGCCGCCCATCTGCGCAGGGAACAGCGCAGCGCCGCATCCTCCCTGGCAAAATTCACGGACAGCCTGGTCATCGACTACGGCAGAAGAAAGGTCTTTTCCGCCGGCCGGGAGCTGCCCCTCGCCAAAAAATATTTTGCCATCGTCAGCCTGCTTTCCCAAAATCCCCGCCAGGTCTTTGACCGGGAACGCATTTACGAATCTGGGGATACGACGCCGAGGGCTGCAGCACCGTAGTGGCGGAGCATATCCGCAAAATACGCAGCGTATTTGAGGAATACGGCTGTAAAGATTATATTGAAACCATATGGGGAGTGGGATATACATGGAAAGAATAAAGCACACCTTCAAAAAACTAACCATCCGGAAAAGCTTCGCCCTCCTTATCCTGCTTTTCCTTCTGCTGGATATCTTCTTATGCCTGGCAACTGCGGGCCTGCTTCAGCTCCTTCCGGAAAAATACTATGCGCTGTCCTCCCCTCTCATAGTCTGTCTCTCTTCCGCCCTCTGTCTGGCCGCAGCCGCCTATCTCTTCTATAAATGCAAGCTGGAGGAACCGGTCCGACTGATCAAGGAAGCCGCCGCCAGAATCGGCAGGCAGGATCTGGACTTTCGTCTTTCCTATGACAGTGCCGATGAAATGGGCGAGCTTTGCCTCAGCGTGGAAAGCATGCGCCTTGCCCTGGAAGATAATTACCATCTTCTGTGGAGCCAGGCGGAAGAAAAAAAGCGCATTAACGCCGCCTTTGCCCACGATATGCGCACGCCGCTCACCATTATCAAGGGCTACCTGGAATTCCAGGAGCTGTCCGCAGGCAGCCTGTCTCACAAAGATCTGCAGAAGCAGGCCGCAGTAATGAAAAAACACCTTGCCCGCATGGAAAACTACATAGAGGCCATGAATTCCCTGCAGACGCCGGACGGCATCCGGGCCATCCCTTCCCTCATCCGCCCCCGAAAGCTGGAGGAGGATCTCTTCCGTACAGCCGCCATGCTCTGCGAGCGGCTTCACAAGTCCTTTGTCCCGGAATCGCAGCTTCCCGGATCTCCTCTGTCCGCCGATCCTGAAATCATCTCCCGTCGCCTCTTTTCTGCTGTTCCAGGATTCAAAGACACTGCAAAAAGCGGGGGACTAAAGACTGTCCGCGGCCTCTTCCCCCGCAAATGCCGCTGCGTTTTACAATTCTGCCTCTTCTCATTGAACCGCTGCCGGGGATTTCCTCATTCTGATATTTTTCCAAAACCAGATAAAAAGTTGAAAGATTGCCTATATACTGATAACAACCGCAGCAGTCAGGCTGTCCGAGCTGATGCGGGCAATCGCAGAAAGGAAACGGCATTCTTATGAACTATATCATCGAAACCCAAAATCTGACCAAATGCTACGGAGAACACGCCGCTGTCCGGGATGTAACCCTGCCCGTCCCCCAGGGCGCAATTTACGGCCTTCTGGGAAGAAACGGCGCCGGGAAAACTACGGTTATGAAAATGCTTTTAGGCCTGGCCCGCCCAACCTCCGGCTCCATCCTTCTCTTCGGCCTCCCCATGAAGGGCTTTCCCCGGGACATTTACAACCGCATCGGAAGCAGCATCGAAGCTCCCGGCTTTTATCCCCAAATGACGGCAAAGGAAAATCTCACCATCTTCTCCCGTCTGACAAGGAAGCCGGATCCGTCCCAGATAGAGCAGTCCCTTGATACGGTGGATCTTTCCTCTGACAGCCAAAAAACCTTTTCCCAATATTCCCTGGGAATGAAGCAGCGGCTGGCCCTGGCCAACGCCCTTCTTAAAAGTCCCCGGCTCCTGATTTTGGATGAGCCTGCCAACGGCCTCGACCTGTTTTTCAGAATTTCTCCCCCGTTCGCACCGGCCAATCCAGGGCAGTTCTCCGAACTGCTCCCCATAAGGCGCGCTGCCCTCATAGCAGCTGGAACGGGCTATAACATTCAGAATCCGGGCGGCGCAGGCCTGCAGCTCACCCAGCGTAAGCGCTTCCTCCCCTGCCTTTTCCGGATGCTCCACCGCCTCTACAATATCGTCCACATTCTTCTGGCAGCCCGGCATCTGCAGGTCATTCCCTGCTTTTATGCACAGCGGGGAGGAAGAAATGGGATACTTATGCACAGCCGCGCCAAACATAAAGGACGGATCCTGTGAGGTAAACCAGTCTGTCATCACAAGCCCCGCAAAGCCCTGTATACAACGCTTCGGCAAAGGAGCGCTCATCACTGCATAGGATATAGGCAACCTGTATCTGATCCATGCACCTTGAAAAATATTCCCGCATACGGGGCGACTTTTCCAATATAAGAATACGGCAGCTCCTGCGTCGCATGAAGCATACCGTCTCTACCCGCATACCCCGCATAGGTGAAACCATGCCTGTCCACCATTTGCTTCAGATAACCGACACACTCCTCCTGTTCCATAAGAGGCAGGGCATCCGCCGCCGTCTCCAGGGTATCCAGCGTATCCTCCACCGCCGCCTGGATATAGGTAACGATATGATCCGCCACCTCCGCCAGATGGCTCTGGTTTTCCTCCAGCAGGGTCTGATCAAAATTATGGATATAAAACGCTGAAACCAGCGCGAACACTATAATCACCCGACCAGAGCACCCGCAAAAATCCGGGTTCCCGCCTTTTTCCCCATACCACTCTTCATCTGCAACCCCTACCTTACCGGATTTTCCTGCATGCGCTCCGCACGCAGCCTGTCCATATTCCTGAGACAGTCCTGCGCTGTCATCCCGCTCCCGCTTTCCATAAATTCCAGGATGCAGGAGGCATCCATCTGTGAAAACCCCCGGATTCTCAGCCATGCTATGGAATCATGGAAATGTCTCTCAATCACACTTTCCGCCTCCAGATACTGCGGGGTGGAAATACTGGCTATCTGGTTTTTAAAAACAGGCGCCGTATAAATCCCCTCAAATGCGGCGTTATAATTATAGGAATCCGCCAAAAACGTAATAAAATTCAAAGCGGCATCCAGTCTCTCACTGTTTATGTCCCGTTAAAACTATTTTATAATTGTTACGATAAAAAGGAAAGGAAACGGCCGCTGCGGCATTCCCGTTATTCGGCCGCTTCCTTCAGCATGAAATACACCGAAGCAACCCCTGCGCCTGTCGCCCCTTTGGCTTCAAACGCATAGGTGGGCGTATCGCACCAGGCCGTACCTGCAATGTCCAGATGAATCCAGGGCTTTCCCTCACAGAATTCCCGGATAAACAGGCCTGCCGTGATTGTCCCGCAGCAGCTGGAGCCTACATTTTTCACATCGGCCACGCTGCTCTTAATCATTTCCACATGCTCCCTGCCGAAAGGAAAACGAAGGTATTTTTCCGCCGAATGCGCCAGTCCTTTTTCAAATATCCTGTAAAAATCATCATCATCCGACATCGCCCCCGCGATGGTATAGCCCAGCGCGTTCCAGGCCGCCCCGGTCAGCGTTGCGATATCCAAAAGCTTCGTTATCCCTTCATCACGGATACAAAAGCTCACCGCATCCGCCAGAATCAGCCTGCCTTCCGCATCAGTATTGAGAACCTCAATGGTTTTGCCGCCGTACCCTGTGATCACATCCCCCGGCAGCAGCGCAGACTGGGAAATCCTGTTTTCACACATGGGCAGGCAGGCCGTTACATTCACCTTAAGCTTCCTAGCCGCCACAGCATGGAGCGCTCCCGCAACGGCGGCCGCCCCTGCCATATCCCCCTTGATCCCGGCCATGGAACCGCTGGGTTTCAGACAATAGCCTCCGGTATCGCAGGTCACGCCCTTTCCTACCAGGCCGTATACCTCGCTGCTGTCCGGATTCCCCCGGTAGCGCAGGACGAGCATACAGGGCGGATACTCACTGCTGCCGCCCACGCCGTACAGCCCCTCCATTTTCATGGCGCGCAGCTGTCCGTAAACAAAGGTCTGCGCCTCGATTTCCACATCCTCCACGAAGCCCGTCACCGCCCGGTCCAGATCCATGGGACGCAGATGGTTCCCCGGCGTATTTACCAGATCCCTGGCAAAAAGGATATCCCCTGCCAGCTCTTGCGCCTCTTCAATTAATTCTTCCAGCCCTTCAAGCCCGCTGACCCTTTCCAGCTGGAAACAGCAGGGAGCCTCCTCCCTCTTTTCCCCGGAAAAAGAATAGCTGTAGCCTCCCAGCTCCAGCCCCAGCACGCTCTGCGTCACCGCATCCTTCCCCAGAAGCTGCGTGAAAACAGAGATATCAACGGAGCATTCCTTCACCTTCATCTCCCGGCACCTGGCTGAGGCGGCCGCCAGGATTTCCTTCACCTCCAGAAGCCCTGTCTCCTTTTCCTTACCGCACCCAACCAGCAGAAACGCCTGTCCCTGAACAGGCACATACAGCGTCTCCAGGTATTTTCCTTCAAAAACCTCCTCCAGCCCCAGCCGGAAGCTTCTGATATGGGGATCCTTCTCCCACGCAAAATCAATATAAAAACGGGCATTCTTCCCTTCCGTTACCGTAACCATTTTTCCATCCTCCCTTTTATCCAGATTCCATGACAAAGCCTTCCCGCCGGAATCACAGCATTCTTCCGAAGCCCTTGCCCACCACATTGCTGGCCTCCGCCACAATGATTAAAGCCTTTGGATCCACCCTGCGGATTTTTTCCTGGATTTTTGAACAGTCCGCCTTCCCTGCCGCTCCCAGAATCACCCTCTGGGTTTCGCTGGTATAACCGCCCTCCCCCTTCAGAATGGTGATTCCTTTATGCTCATCCAGGAAAACGCAGCGCACCTTGTCCGTGCATTCACTCATTACAATAATCAAATCCTTGGAATTCGCCTGGTTCACCAGCCTGTCCATAAAAAGCCCGGACACATATACCGTCACAATAGCATACAGGATGCTGTCAATGTTCCGGTAAACCACACCGGAGGCCAGGACGATTACCATATTGATGGCGGACACAAGCGTTCCCACCTTCAGGTGGGGAAAATACTTCTGCAGGATCAGGCCAATCATGGTAATGCCGCCCGTATCCGATGTGCCCAGATAAACCATTGCCAGCCCCGTGCCCATGAAGGCCCCGGCAAACAGCGCCGCCAGAAGGGCATTTCCCTGATAATGAGGCAGGACGGGCGCCAGCAGGTCCGTCATCAGTGACAGCAGTACAATGCTTGCCGTCGCCTTTCCCACAAATCCGGCCGGGAAAATCTTTTTCCACAGCACAACCGCCAAAATCGGGAAATTAAACAGGGCGCAGAACAAGCCCATGGGAAAACCCGTCAGGAAATTCACCAGGATGGCGATACCGCTGGCGCCGCCGGGCGCAATCCTGGCCGGCGCCGCAAAGCTCCTCATCCCTACCGTATACAGAAAAATACCAACCACATTCAGAACAATAACCGCTTTTGTATTCTTTTCCTTCACGTCCGTCTTTGTGCCGCCTCAGGGCGGCTTCCCCCTTTATCTGCTCAGAATTTTCAGCATGAGATCCACGCTTCCCACATTATAGCCGCTGCTTGCGTAAATCCCTGTCATACCGTCCTTTGTCACCACCAGCAGCGGAAGCTTTTCCGGATCCACATACATCCGTCTGGCGATTGGCTCCGGCGTTTCTCCCTCCGGGTCAAAATAAACGGAAACACAGGGGATTTTCTCCAGTGTGCGGGCAAGCGTGGCGTTGGCAAGCGCCTCCTCGTCCCTTACGATAAATATAAGCTTCGCCTCCGCCGCATTCCAGTCGCCCGCCTGCTGCATCAGTTCATTTAAAACATGCTCCGTAGGCTCCGCGCCTTCCTCCAGAAAACAGAGTACCGCGCTGCCTCCGGCCGTAAGCCGGGCCGCAGGACAGCATTTCCCGTCCGCATCCGTCACCTCAAAATCAGGAAGCTCATTGTTCACAAGCATATCCTCCAGGCTGCCCTCCCGCAGACTCATGGATATTTCCCTGCGCTCTCCGTCTGTCAGCCGGAAGGTACGCTCCGCCACATGCTGGTTGCCGTTTGGCATGCGCGAGGTGATGAGCAGCCGGTAAATCCCCGGCTCCAGGGACAGCTCCAGGCAGTTTCCGCCAAAACGCAGGCCTTCATAATCCAAGGTAACAAACTGCAGGCCGTCCAGCTTCCCAATCGTCCAGGTCTGATAATAAATCCATTTGCTGCCGTCCTCCACCTGCAATACCAACGACGCGTCCGTATTCCCCGGCGCGGCATCAGCTTTCCCTTGTCCAACGCTCTTCCCCGGCGTACGGAACTGCGTTCCCGTATAATACTCCGGCTCCGCCGTCACCCGGTTCAGCCTGGCGGGAATCCCCAGGGTACGGCAGGCTGCCGCAAACAGGATTTTCCTCGACGTTTCATTCCCCTGCTTCAGCGTCAGGCAGCCCACCGGCGTGGCGCAGATGGTCCGGTAATCAAGCGCCGGTTCATAACTGATTTCTTTTTCTATATAAGCCCAGAGCTTCTCCGGATCTTCCCTGAATGCTTCTTTCTCCGCTTCCGTAAAATACCCGTCAATAAAGCTGTGGTAAGCCGTCAGCTCTTCATAATAAATCCTGGGGCACAGCAGATATTCCCGGTAAATTTCCTCCGGCCATGCGCCCCTGACCTTTTCCGCCCCGCAAAGCGCATCCTCCAGCACCGCTGCCCTTACATCCAGATAATCCTTTGCGCTTAAGCTGTGAAGCAGCGCTTTCCTGTGGGGATTCCCATCCTTTTCCAGGAACCGGAGCACCTCGTCAAAATTGCCGGCCGCAATGCGCAGCAGCTCCTTTTCCTCCGGATACCTGGCCGCAGCCTCCTCCCGGTAAAAGGAACGGATTCTCTCCTCCCGCATTTTATTGGCGGCGGCAAGCCGCAGCCGCTTTCTCCGCTTCTGCTCCGGTGTCACAGCGCCCGGATTCATGGGATAATCCTCCGGTGCAGTTATTTCCTTTGGCTCCCACACATCCCTGATCCAGTTATCTTGCGCCACAGCAGCGGCCAGCACGATTTCCGCCCGCTCCTGCCTTGCCCCGGATACGAGCTGTTCTCCAAAATAACCGCCGGCCTGCGCCCTCACATGGAAATCTCCCAGCCCCGCCGTCAAGTACACCTCGCCTTTTTCATCCGTTGACAGCGACGCCACGCTGCAGTACTCTCCCATATTCAGGATTTCAAAGGAAACCAGCGCGTCCTTTACCGCCTTTCCCTCCCGATCCTTTACCGCCACCGTAAGCCTGCGGGTCCGGGCATAGACGGAGGTATTGTTATAGAACCAGGTCACGCCCTCCCTGCCAATACATTCCTCCGCTTCCTCTCCGGTAAAATCTGAAAAATTCCTGCTGTGCACCAGCAGCGCGCGGCTGGATGCATGGGAAAACCATCCCTTGTTAAGCACCTCCTCCGGCTCGCACGCCCCCAGGAAGTACCACCGGCCCTCCGCCCATACCTCCACCCAGGCATGGTTATCGTCGCAATGGGCCCATCTGGGAGTGTATACCTGTCGGGCAGGGATGCCGACGCTGCGCAGCGCCGTCACCATAAAGGTGGATTCCTCCCCACAGCGCCCCTTCCCGCTCCTGTATACCGTCATGGGTGATGCGGTTCTCATATCGGACGCCTGGTACGTTGCATGCTCCGCACACCAGTAATTGATTTCGATTACGGCCTGACGGGGTGATTTCCAGAGCTCCTTCCCGGTCAGCCTATCCTTCAGCTGTTCATAAAAAAAAGCCCTGTTTTCACTGATGTCCTCGGAATTGATCCGGTAATACAGCACATGGTTCACAAAAATATCCTCCGGAAGGGCGGCGCACCACGCCACATGCTCCCGCAGCCAAAGCCCATGTCTGACAAAGGAAAGGAACACCCGGAAATCATACTCCCCCGCATCCCGCAGAGGCATCGTGCCGTAGAAAAACCGCATCAGCGCCGCTTCCTCCGGCGTGCACCGGGAAAATCCCTCCTCCAGTCCGGCCCGCACCGTTTCCAGATACGGCAGCCTTTCCGCATATTTTTTCTCCGCATATTCTATCAAACGATTTGATAACATTTTCATACCTCCCATCCATCGCGCCGGCGCGCGCATCCATGCATCATTTATTATCCAGCCCCTCCGCATAATAGCTGGGTGCCAGCCCCATAACACGCTTAAATGCCCTGCGGAAGGAAAAATCGCTGCCATAGCCCACAGCCTCTGCCACGTCCTTTACCGGGACCTGTTTTTTCAAAAGCTCGCAGGCCATTTTAATCCTTTCATTTTCCAGATACTCGCTGAAGCTCATGCCAAACAGCGACTTAAACTGCTTATACAGCCTGTTTTCAGAAACCTGCAGCTCTTCCGCCAGCTGGCTGAGATTAAAATCCTGCCGGTTATATTTTTCAGCCACCGTTTTCCGGATCGACTGCTTCAGGGCATCCGCATCCTGCTCCTCTTTTTTCCTCTTCTGACCGGAGGCGCCGGCCAGCAGCTGTCTGCATATCCCCGCTAGCTCTTCTAGGCTCTCCGCCCCGTTAATCCGCTCCTCTGCGCCGGAAGCGGCGTCCTCTTCCTCCTTCAGCGCCCGCAGCACGGTAGCCCGCACTAGATCCGTCAGGTATCCCGCCATGGTGACGGAAAGTTTCCTGTAGGTAAAGTTTTCAAAGGTGAGCACCCGGAAAATATCGTCAATCTCCTCCTGGTTGCCCTGGCGGATGCTCTTTACAAGAAGAAGCTCCGTCTCTATGGGGAAAAAGAAGCTGTCCGTCTGCTTCGGCATTTCCTCCTTGCACATCACGGTACGCATGTTATGGAAGGCCAGATATTCCGTGATCTCCCTGGCATCGTCACAGGAGGTGGCGATTTCCATCCGATCCGTCACATTCCTGCCCAGCCCCACATAGGTTTCCAGCTCTTTTTCCATGAGAAGGCTCTCCCCGAAGTCTGTCAGCAGCTCCCGGATGGTCTCCCTCGCTTCCTCCCTGCTCACGGGAAAAATCAGGGCGCTGCGGGACTGATCCAGCTCACAGTAAATCTTGGAGATGCAGATCTGCTCCTGTATGTATTCCCTGATGAACAGCCGCAGCTCGTTCCACTGCTCCAGATCCTTACTCATAACACTGCTGCGTATCTGAATTACCGCAGCGCAGTAGGCATCCCCCTCCAGGGTGATGTCCACGCTCTTAAGCTCCTCTTCCAGCTCCGCGCCGGAGGTATATTCTCCGAACAGCAGCTTGCGCACCACTGCCGTGCGCATGAAATTCTTCTGCAGCTTCAGCGTTGTCTGCAGATTGGCGGCGCTGTCAAGCAGGTAGGGAATGCCCTCCCAGAAGCTGCGCACCGGCTTCCCGTTGCCCTGGGCCGTTCCGAATTCATCCTGATATCTGCTGAAGGAAAGAACCACGTCCCTGCGCTTCCTCCACAGCCCGATACATACGGCCAGCCCCGCCAGCATGGCCGTCACGCACAGCGCCACGATAATATATTTTATGGAACCGATCTGGCCCAGCAGCGTTTTTTTCGGCAGTATGGAAACATATCTGTAAGGGGAACCGGGATTTTCCACCGCACATATGATATAACGTTCCCCATGCAGGGAGAATTCCCCGTCCTTTTTCCCTAGGATGTAATCCATGGGCAGCTCGTCCGCTCCCACGTCACAGTTTTCCCCGGTAATGATTTTCTGGAAGTACTCTCCGTCCCGCTCCTTATCCAGCATCAGCGTTATTCCCTGCCCATGGATCAGGTTGTTGCGCAGCTGTCCTTCTATCAGGTTGTCGTTAAGCACCACCACCAGCGTCCCTTCGGGATTCTCATAACCGCTGAAGGGGAAGGACTGGGCCACCATCAGCTTCTTATCCGTCCCGTCGTCCTGCAGGCGGAGCACATCCTTGCTGTATACCTTGCCGGCGAAGGTTTCCAGCAGCTCCTTATAGCTTTCGCTGCCAAGCATGCCCACGGAAGCGTAGCCTCTGTCATCCGCGGGGACCACCACCTTGTCCATCACCATGTATTCCCCTTTTTCAAAGAAAAAATAAATGTTTTCTATGGCGGCGTTGAACATGGAATAATCCGACAGCGACCGGATATACAAATACATATCATAATAATCCTTTTCCTGCCGGATCTTGCTGCAAAGATCCCGCAGCTCCGGGGAATTGCTGATATAGCCTCCCATATTCCCGGCCTCTTCAATACTCCGGTTCACCTCCAGCGCGGTCATATTCAGCGTTGTAAACATCTTTTCCTTCTGCACGGACAAAAGCAGGCTGGTAGCCGTAAAATAAATAATCACTATGGCAAGCAGCGGCGCCGCCAGGATAGAAAGATAGGAAACCAGCAGATTCATGGATAACTGGTTCACTCTATATCGTACAGGTCTTCTCACAGTATCTCTCCCCTTCTTTTCTTTCGTACAGCCGTTAAAAATACCCGGCTCCCCCGGAACGCATCCGACACCGGAGCCTCCCCGGCATCACGTTCTCCCGTCTTTGCAGCCGCACCCTGCCCCAGCTGCCCACCCGTCCATTATACTATAAGGAAAAAAAGATTACTATGAAAAACCGACCTGTTTTCGCATGAAAAAAGGTCTCCCGTTCCCGCCTCACAGGGGCTCTCGCCGCCGCGGTCCTGCCTCCCGGCCTTTCCGTCTGCCGCCCTGCCCGGATGTTGTTTTCTGTAAGGGTCGTTTAAAAACGCCGGTCCTTACGCCGCGTATTTTGCGGCGTTAGTACCGCTGCGTTTTTAACCGAGCGAAAGCAAGACGACTTTCGGTCGTCTGCCCTCTAAGAAACAACATCCGGGCAGGGCGGCAGACGGAAAGGCCGGGAGGCAGGACCGCGGCGGCGAGAGCCCCTGTGAGGCGGGAACGGGAGACTCCGGCATATTTTCAATCTGCCGGAGGACACCGCAATTATTCATTCATTTCCACTGCCAGCACATAATCTGTGGGATCCGGCAGCACGGGATCGGGGCCGAGGGAGGCGAACACAATATCAGGATAATCGCTGTGCACCCAGCTATCGGACACCGGGATTTCATAGCCGTCCGCCAGCGCCCGTATTTTCTTCACCCTGGATTTATCCAGACCGAGAAGGGGTACCGGGCCAATGGTATTTTCAAACATATGGAAATAATAGGTATTTCCCTTCCTGGTAACCCGTCCGTAATCCGGCTTGGGAACGCCGGCCGGCCCGCAGCCGTAAATGCTGTCCCCGTTTTTCTTCATCCACCGGCCGATTTCCTCCAGGATCTCCACCGACCGGGGCGGGAAATTGCCGTAGGCGTCAGGCCCCACATTCAGAAGCATGTTTCCGCCCTTGGATACGCATTCCACCAGCTTCTTGATAAGCATCGGGGCCGGCTTGTAAAAATGGTCCGTCCCGCAGTAGCCCCAGTGATTGTTCATGGTCACGCAGGCCTCCCAGGCAAGCGGCCTGCCTTCCTTATCCAAAAGTCCGTTGGGCGGAATTATCTGTTCCGGGCTTACAAAGTCCCCATGATAAGGCGTGGGGCTGCATTCCGCCAGAGAACCCATTCCTTCCCCGCTCACCTCCAGCCTGTTATCGATGATCACCTGCGGCTGCAGGGAACGCACCATGTTGATCAGCCGGGTGGCGCCCCATTTCTCCCCGCGCATGTCATCGTAGGAGAAATCAAACCAGAGCAGATCCAGCTGTCCGTAGTTGGTGCAGATTTCCTCCACCTGCCGGTGCATGTATTCGATGTACCTGTCAAAATCCCGGTTTTCATTTCCGCATTCCGGATGGTTGCGCATGGGATGGTTGCGATCCTGGTAATGGGGATAATCGTCATGATACCAGTCCAGCAGGGTGAAATAAAGCCCCACCTTCAGCCCCTCCGCCCGGACCGCCTCCACATATTCCTTCACCAGATCCCGCCCGGCCTTTGTATTTGTCGCCTTGTACTCCGTATACTTACTGTCAAACAGGCAGAAGCCGTCGTGATGCTTGGCCGTGAGCACCATATATTTCATACCGGCCTGCTTTGCCATCCTCGCCCATTCCCTGGGCTTAAAATCCCTGGCGTCAAATTCCTCAAAATACTTCTGATACTCTTCAATTGTCATTTCCTCGGTGCTGCGGATCCACTCCCCCCTTGCGGGAATGGAATACAGCCCCCAGTGGATGAACATACCGAATCTTGCGTCCCGGTACCATTCCATCCTCTTCTCATATTCTTCTCTGTTAAATTGATACATGTCCTTTCCTCACCCTTTCACTGCTCCAATCATAACACCTTTTACAAAATATTTCTGCACAAAAGGATAAATACACAGAACCGGCAGGGAAGCCACAACGATGGTGGAATATTTCAGCAGGTCCGTCAGGCCTCTCTGCGCCGCAATGGCCGAAGCGTCGCTTACCATCGTGTAATCCACCTGATTCAGAATCAGGATATCCCGCAGTACAATCTGCAGCGGTACCATTGTCTGGTTTTTCAGATAGATCATGGCGTCAAAGTAGGAATTCCATTTTGCCACCCCGTAATACAGCACAAGGACGGCCAGAATCGGTTTTGACAGCGGCACCACCACCCGAAGCAGATATTTGAAGGGCGTACAGCCGTCCAGCTGTCCAGCCTCATACAGTTCATCCGGAATGGAATTCACAAAATAAGTCCGGCAGATGATCATATTGTAAGTGGACATGGCGGAAGGGATGATCATTGACCACCTTGTATTTACCAGTCCCAGGGAATTTACCAGCATATATGTAGGAATCAGCCCGCCGCTGAAATACATGGTAAACACAAAGATCATCGCCACCTTGTTCCTGGCCGTAAATTCCTTTCTGGACAACGGATAGGCGCACATTACGGTCATGACGATATTGACTAATGTCCCCACTATCATATAGTAAAAGGAATTGGCAAAGCCGGTGAGAATATTCCTGTTCTTAAAAACAGCCTGATAGCCCCGCAGCGTGGGACGCACCGGCAGGAACCACACTTCATTGCTGATTACCGCCTGCGGGTCGGAAAACGAGGCGCTCACAATATAGACCAGCGGCAGAAATACCACCAGCATAATGACCGCCAGCAGGATATAGATCAAAATGATAAATATTTTATCTCCCAAAGGAGCCTTCCCGAACTTTTTCAATTGATTTCCCATAACGCTCCCCCTTACCACAGACTGGTTTCCGTAATTTTTTTGGAAATCTGGTTCACTGTTACCAGCATGATGAAGCTCACCAGCGACTGGAACAGGCCCGCCGCCGTGGAGAAGCCGTAGTCTGCGTTCACCAGGCCGACCTTATACACGAAGGTGGCGATAACTTCGGATTTTGCCAGGTTCATGCTGTTCTGCATCAGGAATACCTTGTCAAAACCGATATTGATCATATTGCCGCAGGCGAAAATCAGCATTGTCACCACAGTGGGCCGGATAGCCGGCAGATCCACATGCCAGATTCTCTGCAGGCGGCTGGCGCCGTCCACAATGGCCGCTTCCTTCAGCTCCGGGCTGACGCCGGCCAGCGCCGCTATGTAAATAATGGCCGAATAGCCCGCCGTCTGCCATACGCCGCTCCATACATACAGGCTTCTGAAAATATCCACATCCCCGAAGAAATTCACCGGCCCTACGCCGAACAGCCCCAGCAGCTTGTTGATGATGCCGATACGCAGATCCGTCATCTGCATGAGCATGCCGACCATAACCACCGTGGAAATAAAATAGGGAGCATAGGTTATCATCTGTACAGTTTTCTTGAATTTTACCGCCTTCACCTCATTCAGCCCCACCGCCAGCAGAATCGGGATGGGAAAGCTTGCAAGAAGGCTGTAAAAGCCCAGCACCAGCGTATTGATAATAACCTTGGAGCTGGAAGGGGACAGCAGGAACTGTTTAAAATACCTCAAACCCACCCAGTCGCTGCCCCAGATCCCCTTTCTGATGCTGTAGTCCTTAAAGGCCAGAATCACTCCGCCCATGGGAATATAGGCAAATACAATGGCATAAATGAGCGGCGCCGCTATAATCGCCCAGAACTGCCAGTTGGAATTCTTTACCCTGTTCTTATTTTTTGCTTTTACTTTCATCGCACCTGTTTTCAAAGCATTCCCTCCTCCTCTGCCTTAAGCTCGAAATCCTTTGCTGCCCGTCCCGGCCTTCTTCTGTAGAAAAAGGCGCCCCCTTTTCCGGAGGCGCCTTCGCTCCTGACACCGGCAGCGCCTTACGGCAAATGCCATTTATTCCTGCGGACACCAGCCGGACTGATACACGTATGCGTCCGCCTGACAGCTGCCGCGAGGGTCAAATACCATTTTACTTTGAGCTTTGCCTGTCATATGCGGTCTGATAAACCTCCAGCAGCGTAGGCAGGCCTACGTTGTCAAAGCCTTTTACATAAGAATCCCAGTCCTTGTCGAAGTCCTTTCTTCCGGTAATGAACGCCACCTTGTTTTCCTCAATGTAGTTTTCCACCTCCACACCTATGGTCTGGATTTTGGTAGCCTCCTCATCCGTCAGCTTCAGGTAAGGCAGCACATCCCAGTCGCCTTCCTTCTGCGCATACGGCTCCATTTTTTCCTTGGTAGCGTCATACAGCAGCTTCTCCAGGCCCAATGAGGTTCCCACATCCACGTTCTGATCCGTGCTCTCGCCAAGACGGAACTCTGCGGGGAAATACTTCACCTGCACGTCCTGCCAGTCATGGTTCTGCGCCTCGCCGGAATAAGGATTGAGCACCTCATACATGGCCGGTTCGCCGTTCAGGCCCTTCTTTCCTTCCGGATTGAGCACCCAGTCGGTGCCTTCTTCAGCGCCGTACTGAGAGGAAAGCGCGCCCTCTGTGGTAAAAAAGTAATCAATCCAGCGAAGCGCTGCTTCCGGATATTTGCATTTGTCGGTAACGAAGAAGTCGCCTTCTCCCAGACCTGCATATTTCATATAGGTAGCCCGTCTGGTTCCGTCCGGGCCGGCAATGGGAGCCATTACCTGATAATGTCTGTAGGTTTCATTATTGTTGTCCGCATCAAAATGGTTGGAAATAGTTCCGCAGGGCAGGAACAGAACCGGTTCGCCTTCCTGATTGGCCAGGGCGCGCAGCTGCTCCTCTGTCTGTGTGAAGTCGCCGTCATAAATAGCGCCCAGTTTATACAGACTATTCATATATTTCAATGCTTCCTTATACTCATCGGTATTGGCAATCGTCCTTATCTTGCCTTCCGGTGCCAGGCCTACCTCCACGCGGTAATCCTGGGATTTGGAAGGGGAAAGTATGAAGGCGTTGGTCATCCATTCCTCAAATCTGGCATGCCAGCCGTCCTTCGCCCCGCCTACCGCTATACCTGTAGGGTTGATTTCCAGAAATTTCTTACATGCATCATAAAATTCATCCGTGGTGGTGGGGACATCGATCCCCATCCTGTCCAGCCAGTAGGTGTTCACCCACATTTTCTTGGCGTACATACAATGGTAGCATTCGTTAAGCCCGCAGATAGCGTAAATATGGCCGTCCGTCTGCCTGGTAGCATCTATATATTCTCCCATATTCGCCATATAGTTGGGCATATTTGCCTCAATTAAATCGTCCAGCTGCAGAAGGATGCCTTCCTTTACGCCGTATTTTGCCTGACTGGGGCTTGCAAACATGATCATGTCCGGGTAATCGCCCGTACTGAAGGCCAGGTTCAGCTTGGTTTCCCAGTCATCTCTGCTGCCGGTCTCAAAGTTGATCTTGATACCGGTCTTTTCTTCCAGAAATTTAGTAAAATCATTGGTTGCGAAATCCTCCACGTTAGGCATGGATACGCAGAACAGCGTCAGTTCTATAGGTTCCTTTACAATAGGATAGGTACCCGTCTCCGTAAGAATGCCTGTGGAGCCTGAATCGGCCTGTGCCCCACCATTCTCCGCGTTCTCCCCGGTACCTCCTGTTTCCTTTGTGGTGCCCCCGCCGCAGGCTGCCAGACTGAACGTCATGAGCAGGCAAAGCAGAAGCGCTGTTGCTTTTTTCAGCTTTCTCATTAATCTCCCTCTCCTTTCTGTAAATCAGCTCCATTATAGCTGTTTAGTCCCTTGAGTTTGTGCATCTTTCAGAACTATAATTTATTTTAATGTATCTATAAGCAATTACTACGCACAATTTTTATTTTAGCCAGACATTTTTATGCAAAATATCCGAAAACGCCCATTTTATGGGTATTCCGGACATGTCTAAAAATGTGCGGCTTATTTCGTCAAAACCTCCGATGCCGGATACCCTGACAAAAACCAGTTGCGTTACTGTTACAGGAACCGGATAATTACAATAATATAATAATTGACACATACATTTTAGTAACTTACAATGAAAACAGAGGTAACTGTGAAAACACCGGACAGTTATGTGTTGAGACATAAAATTAAGAAGCAGGAGGTGTAGATGCTGAGAAATACCCGAATCTTCCCTATTTCCTTTTCGGGCACAGCATGGGCTCCTTTATCGCCAGGGATTACGCAGCAAAATACGGCGATGAGCTGGCGGGCGTCACCATCTGCGGCGCCACCGGAAGCTTCCGCGGCGCGGCGGAAACCGCCCTGCTTCTCAAAATAGCCATGGACAACGGCCTGGGGACCGATTCCAATCCGTAATTTACCGGTGCCCTCATGGGCTGGATGTGTGAAACCGGGCATGAGGTTACCACGAGGGGCTATTCCGGCTACCGCCATGAGATACATAATTACAGTGATATCAAGGATGAGGTGGAGGATGGCATCCTTTAGTTTATGCTGGCGGCGGTTCTCTCCTGATACAGCGGGAACCAGCAGGCTTGCATAAGGCCGGGCCAACGAGTGCCATCAACGGAAACTGCATCCCCAATACCGGTCCTGCAGAAAGCCGGTCAGACTTAATTATCAGCAAAATACAAGGAGCTACCACATGAAAAACACGATGTCTGTGCAGACAGCAATAGAAAAAATCACTTATTTTACCAGCGAGTTTCCTGAAGAGCCGTTCCGCGTATTGTCAGAAAACCAGCAGGAAGCCATCCCTTACTTAATGGAAGGCATAAAGAAAGCCATAACGGAGCAGGAACGGCTGGATGAAAATTATCAGCTGCATTTTTACGCGCTTTTTCTTCTTGCGCAGTTTGGCTATAAAGAAGCCTTTCCTGCAGTGATAGAACTGATCTCCGTACCCAGGGATACCTTGGATTCTTTACTTGGCGGTGCAATTACGGAAGGACTGGACGATTGCCTTTATAGTCTGTATAACGGCGATATTGATTTGCTGGAATCTTATATTGTAGAAACGCAGTCCGACAGCTTTGCAAAAAATGCGGCGCTCAAAGTCTGTATCCAGCTATACTATGATGGGAAAATGCAGCAGCAGGAACTGACGGATTTATTCAAAAAGCTGATTTATGCACCGGTGATTGAGGATGACACCTTCGATACCATGGTTTCCGCTGCTGTCTGTGACTGCCGCCTGTTTTCCATGCTTCCGGACGTTAAATATCTTTATGATAACGATCGTGTGGATGAATCTTATTACGGTGATTATGCATACTGTGTGGATTCCATATTCGATTACAGTCCTTACCGCAGCGACAGCAACGGCTGTAAAAGAATCAGCAGTGCTGCTGACACCCTGAGGACATGGGCTATGTTTGACCAGCATTCTGACACACGGTCTCTTAAAGACATTAAGGAGGATTTCGAAAAACTGCTGCATGATATGACTTTCTCTGCGCAGCCGCAGGTAAAAATCGGAAAAATATATCCCAACGATCCCTGCCCCTGCGGAAGCGGAAAGAAATATAAAAAATGCTGTATGAATAAAACTGATGACAACAAAGAAGATTTTATCATGGCGGCGGACAGGAAAAAATGGCTGAAGGATTATCCTGAAGATCCCGATTGCCGGGTTGAGGGCCATATCTACCTAAGTGATTTTTACGACCAGAAAAGTATAGAAACAGATAAGCTAGTCTACCTCGCCCTGAAGCACCGGCAGGGATTTATTACCCAGCGTGAAACACCGGAGCAAATGAGCAAACGCCAGCTCTATTATCTGCGCAGGGCTTTTGCCAGATATACCGAAAGGTGCCAGGCGGAAGGTATCCGCACCTTTCAGGAATATGATGACAAGTACAGTATCCACTATCCCAGCGCCGTCTGGCTGAATTACCTGATGCAGCTGCTGAAACAGGAGGAGCTTTCTGCCGAGCTGAATGAAGTAACAAAATTTTGTGCCGGAAGGTAATCGGAATCAGTGAGGCTGTCTATAGACTGAGGTATACTTAATCCATGGATATTTTCTGTTTATTCCTGAAATCGGCTGGTGAACATCCTTCATATTTGGAAAATGCTTTGGAGAAAGTAGATGCAGAATCATATCCGACTTTATATGCAATATCCGATATTTTAACACTGGGATCACAAAGATAACTTTTAGCTCTCTCGATCCTGCGGCGGTTGATATACTCCGGAAACGTATATCCGGTATACTCCCGGAACCGTCTGCTGAAATAATGATAACTCATTGCAATACTTGCAGCGGCCTCCTCCATGGTAAGGTTTGTGCTCAAATGCTCTTCAATATAAGATAGTACCGTATCAAACTGCAGGGTGTTTCCCGAAATGCTCTTTGTTCCGTTCCCTGGACTGTCTTTAACCGGCAGTATCTTTTCCTGCAGTTCCTGTATATCCACAGGCTTGAGGAGATAGTCCCTGGCACCGTTTAAAAAAGCACGCCTGACCAAATCATAATCATCATATCCGCTGAGCACATATATGCGGATACCTTCATAATTTTTCTTTACGTAAGAAATGAGGGACAACCCGGATATTCCCGGCATATTAAGATCCGTTATTAAAACATCCGGCTCACACTCCCTGATCGCTATTTTAGCATCCACAACACTGTGCGCCATTGTACACTCAAATTTTTCCCTACCCGCAATCCTTAAAAGCTTGGATTTTACATTTTTACAAATCAATATATCATCATCTACAATAAGAATTCTCATAGGGAGCTCTCCATTTCAAAAAATAACAGTTCAGACCTGGCTGCTTCATTTGCAGGATTTCAGCAAGGGCTGGTTCTTTTAGTATAACATATCCCCCTTCAGCTCTCAATATGGGCTAAAACCGCCCAGAGCTGAAAACCGCCGATCCGCAAACCATGAAAACCAGAGGTGGCAATATGAACCAAAACAGACTTTTTATCAAATTTTCGTCCGCATTCCTGGGCTTTATCCTGCTTCCTTTCATGCTCATCCTGATCTTTTTGCTGTTAAGGGCAAACCGGCTGCAGGTGCAATACAATTTATCCCAAAATGAAATCCTGGAAAACCAGACGGTCAGCGCTGTACTCCAGCAAATGAAGCTGGCTGAAAATATGTGCAAAACCGTTATACAGAATCAGAATTTACTTGACTTTCTGGATAAGCAATATGAAACAACACCTGATCTTCTTTATTACAGGACAACGATCCGGGATTTTGTGAAGGTTACGAACGGTGTCTCCGATATTAAACTGCGCATTTACCTTGAAAATACCACGATACCGATGGGTTTCGGTATTTTTTACCCCATCTCCTATATTGACCGTACTGCTTTTTTCAATAATTTTTATCAATCGGTGAATCAGGAAGATATCTGGCTTTCGGGCAGCTTCGATGAGGAGCTCCCCTCCATCCAGAGGATTGGCAGCAAAGATACGTATCACTATTTTCACAAAATTCAGGTTGGGACGCGTTTAATCGGGGTTATCGAAGCACTTGTCCCGGAACAGGTTTTTTTCGTCAAGGATTCTCTGTCGGAGGGAATTTTCGAACCTGCCATGCAATCCGGCTATCATATATTTAATTATTCCTCTTCCTATCTTGATTCCGAAAGGCTTAGTGAGATCGTCGAAGGCCCCCGGTCAGGGAACAGCGGTCATATAATCTATTCAAAATATGATATTGATAATACTCCCTTTCACACTATTACTCTTTCGGACAGCACCCAGCTCACCGGCATTTCCATAGCACTGATGCTGCTTCTTCCGTTGCTTTTTATCGTCATGATGTCTGGTTTCTTTGCCTATAACCGCCGTGTAATCCAGGATATCCATTATTGTCTTGACAGAATGGAATATGCGGTAGAGCATAATTTTGAGTCTTCCGTAGCCGGTATGGATGCCGTAGCCGGCAGAAAGGATGAGCTCTCCGTTCTGGCTGTGAGGATTAATTATCTTCTTACACAGATCCGGACGCTGCTGGATCAGAAAATTCAGGAAGAAACTGCTGCAAAGCAGGCGGAGCTTCTGGCGCTGCAGCATCAGATAAACCCACACTTCCTGTATAATACGATGGAGATATTTTCCTCCCGCATGGAGCTTGCCGGGTTATATAAGGAGAGCGCCGCTGTTTCCGCCTTCTGCAGGATGCTTCGCTATAATATCAATTCCAAGGAACTGATGGCCACGCTGAACGGCGAAATAAAGATGGTCAGAGATTATCTGGCACTCCAGAGCATCCGCAGCATTCCGTTTCAAGTGGATTTTCAAATCCCCGATGAGTTGCTGGAAGAACGCTGCATCCGGTTTCTTTTAGAGCCTTTTATTGAAAACAGTTTTAAATACAGAGGAGATGCCAATCCATTATCCATTACTATATCGGCTCTGAAACAGGGCGACGATATTTGTTTTCTTATAGAAAACAACGGGGAACCGCTTTCCCCGCAACGGGTATCGGAATTGAATTACCGCTTTGAAAGCGCTCCTGTCAAATTAGAAACCGACGGAGAACGAATCGGTCTGAATAACATAAACTCCCGATTAAAGCTTTTTTATGATGATAAACATTTTATACGGGTAAGCTGTGAAGGCGGAATTACTTCTTTCCGTTTCCACATCGAACGGCGGCCGGCCCTGCATTAACAATCCATACTATTCTTATGCCGCATTCCCCATTTCCTAAAAGGAGGAATACGTTCTTAGTTTAACAGAGCGTATTCCTCCTTTTATCCGGATTACGGCTACTCAACCGTTCTCCTTTTCTTATGGTTCACATAACTTCCGGCACTGTTTATTGATTCCCCGGGAATGCAAATGCAAGCCCAAGCTTCTCCTTATTTTTTTGAAATAACTCGTTCTGATAAGCAACAAGTTTACCAAGTCCCAGGTTTTCCATTTCAACCAAAGCCGCATCCAGTTCCGCTTCACATTGTTCAGGGGTGGAAGCCGTAATGATTTTTCCCAGAGCCTGTGTACGGTATTCCTTAATACGCGCCTGAATCGCCGCCTCATCACTTCCGCCTACGGGAGCTACGTTTGCAAAGCATTTATCATCATATATGACTATTCTGTTATCATGCGTCTGTTGATAAACATCATCTGTCCAGACCCCTCCGTCAGCCGGATAGGTTCCCTGTATAATCGTGTAATCCGATGTCCATCCCATATCTCCGGCATATTTTGCTGCAAACTCAGTCGGATTGGAAGCCTTTAATGCCATAATCTCGGGCTCCCGTACTACCAGCCAGTCCTCGCTCAATGTCCATCCACCGACTCCCCATTCATTATCCAGTACCGCTTCCGGTGTATTAAGATAGGCAAATAAGCGGATGATTCTGTCTGCATTTTCCGCATCCTTATTAATCAACGTTGCAGTCCAGCCCATATTATTATTAGCAGGAACCATGATCTGCGTATTGGTATCTCCTGTAAACTGCCCTGCATACAGGATTTTTGCATCGTTATCGGTAGCATACAGACTCTCTCTTGCCGCAGATACATTTGTTTTCGCAGTGGATGCGAACACATGCCCGGCAGCCACTTCCTGCTCCAGCTGGCTTTTATCCACCGTAAAGCTTACATCGGTCAGCAGTCCTTCCCGATACATCTGATTAAAAAGCAGCATGGCTTCCCTGAACTCCGGCGTGGTGTAGATGGACTGGTAATTTCCTTCCGCATCCTCCTCACTTGCCCCAAGCTGCTGTGCGACCTGTTCGGCGGCTTTATCGGCAAAGAGCACCATATATGGAACCACCTTCTGCCCGTTATACTCTATATTCTGTTCCTTAACTGCACGCAGTGCATTCAAAAAGCCTTCCTTCGTACGCAGATCGTCATAGTCCATCCCGATCTGTTTTAAAATATCATCCCGTACATAGTTTTGATTATGGGTTTCATAATACCCTTTATTGTCCGCGATATTATCATCTCCATAGTAATAACTGGCAATAGAGTACCAGTGTCCGTCCTTATTTGTATACCAGTCTATCATGGATTGGGGTATGACAAGATCAGGCGCGTATTGTTCCCGCAGCGTCTCCAGAGGCTGCACCAGCCCATTGTCCTCAAGCAGCTTACGCTGAGTGGAATTGGCATCCAGTGTTATAACATCGGGAAGCTTGCCTGTTTGGATCAGCATGTTCAGCTTATCTGTATCGCCTGTCTGAATTTCAATTTTGATACCTGTTTCTTCATACAGCTTCCTGTCGAAAGCATTATTTACTTCATCAAACTTTTTACCATACCAGTCATAGGCCAAAAACCAGGTAACCGTACAGTCGGAAGTGTCCTGCTTCCAACTAGGGCTTTCCTCCGCGGAACCGGCAACCTCCGTACTTTCCGTCATGCTTTCGCTCCTTTCCTCTGCCGGTTCTGAAGCCTGCGCGGATCCGTTGGCAGGCGAAGATCCACAGCCGGTAATCGTTGCCGACACCATTGCAAGAACCAGTACCCATGCCGCTAATTTCTTTCTTCTCATTATTTCTCCTCCTTTTTTATATACATACCATGATCCCGTCATTATCCTTTAACGGCCCCCATGGTTACGCCCGTAACAAAATACCGCTGCAGGAACGGATAGACACACACCATCGGCAGCGCGGTCACTACCATGGTTGCAAGTTTCACCACCTGCGGTGTAATAGTCGATGCCCGATCCGGAATGGATATGGAGGCAGCCGCCCCTACTCCCTTGGCCACCGATGGATCCGTGATGATTTTTTTGAGAAAAAGCTGGATAGTCTGCAGATCCTGTGAGGTTGTATACATCATAGCATCAAAATAAGCGTTCCAGTTATTCACAATAGTAAATAATGCAATTGTGGCTAACACCGGTTTTGATAACGGAATCACTATCTGGAAAAAAATCCGGTATTCACTGGCACCGTCTATTTTTGCAGATTCGATCAGTTCCCCCGGAAGATCCCGCATGAAGGATTGTATTATGATCATATTGTAAGCGCTGAACATGGGGGGAATAATATATACCCAAAAACTGTCATATAATCCGATATCCATAATCAGAATAAAATACGGAATCAATCCTCCGCTGAAAAACATGGTGAGCATAATGAAGGGAATATATATTTTTTTCAGCTTCAAATCGGGGCGGGTGATGGCATACGCCACCATGGCTGTACATAGTACACCCGTTATTGTTGCAATAAAGCTTTTTGCAATCGTTACTTTAAAAGCAGATAAAATGGACTTATCCAAAAAAACTGCCTTGTAATTTGTCAATGTCCACTTCCGGGGCCACAAAAAAACACCGCCACGTAAATAATCCATCCCTTCGTTAAGACTGCCTACAATACAATACCAGAGTGGATACAGCATGACAAACGCCACTACCGTCATCACTGCATAATTTATCCGGTCAAAGGCTGTATTCTTTCTGAGTTTGGATTTTTTTATATGTATTTTTTTCATTTGATGTTCCTCCTCAGAATAGGCCCCGGTCAAGGAGCTTTTTGGATGTACTGTTGGCGAGAAGCATCAATGCGACGGACATGACTGATTTGAGCAGGCCTACCGCTGCAGCATAGGAATATCGGGACTGTGCAATACCGATTTTATACACATAGGTATCCAACGTTTCACTATAGGCCAGATTCAGTGAATTCTGCAAAAGAATTATCTGCTCGTATCCGGTGTTAAGGATGGAACTTATCTGAAAAATAAGCATGATAACAATAGTCCCGGTAATGCAGGGAATGGTAATATACCACATCTTCTGAAATCTTCCGCAGCCGTCCACAATCGCCGCCTCATACAATTCCTGGTCAATTCCGGTAATCGCTGCGACATACAGGATGGAACCAAAACCAACCGTTTTAATTATGTTTATAACCGTATAAATTCCGTAAAAGTACTCACCCTTTGCCATAAAATTGACCGGTTCTGCAATCAGCCCCAGTTTATAAAGTGTGGTACTTATAACACCGCCAGGCATCAGCATTTCTATAACAATACCTCCGAAAATAACCCAAGATAGGAAATGCGGCAGGTAGGAAATCGTCTGTACAGTCTTTTTAAACTGCACGTTCTTCAACTCATTCAGGAATAATGCCAATATAATTGGCGCAGGGAATGAGAAAACAAGTGCAAGCCCGTTCAGCATAATGGTATTGCGCAACACATTCCATAGAGCGGGATCATTAAAGAATTCCCCGAAATACTTGAATCCCACCCACTGTGCACCGGTAACGGTTGAGAGAATATTGTAATCCTTAAACGCTATGGTAATGCCGTACATTGGGATATAGGAAAAAATGAAACAGAGAATCAGCCCCGGCCATATCATACTCTGTATCTGGAACTGGTCATTTTTCAGTATATTCCTCTTCTTCTTTTTTTCCATTTTCATCCGTCTCCTGTCTGTCTCGCTTATCGTGTTCATACATGATCCTTTCATTCTTCTGATTCTGATGCATCCTCCTGTTCTGATAACGTTTCCGTTTCGCTTTCTTTCGGTTGTGTTTTGACTGTTTCTGTTTCAATAACTGCTGGCTACCTTTCGTCTGATTCGCTTTCCATTACTGTTAGCTGCTCTTCCTCCGATTCTGTCTCGCTTGAAACCGATTCCGTTTCATTGATTTCTGTCTCGGTCATTTCTGTTTCACTTACATCCTGTACGGTACTTGTTTCCGTTTCTGAGGGGACAATTTCTTCTGTTCCTGCCGTCCCCATCAAAGTAATCATGGATTCTGCGTCAACCGACAGCGTGAATCTGCCGTTAGTAACAGGAATCCTTTCCCGCTGTTCCATATCGGAGTCCGCATCGGTTACATAAGGTACCACATGGGAAGCGCTGAAATTCTGTAAATTAAAATCTACAACCCGGTTATTTGTTCTGTCATCATTTATAATCACAATGGCAAACTTATCCGTTTCTGGATCCTTATAGGCAGAAATCCTTAAACCGCTGTATACTTCATCTTATTCATCTATTCTAATCCATCCGGGCCTGACAAGTTTACTGAAATGTCCAAGGGCATACAATCGTTTGGGTACCGTATAACTGGTCGGGGAATCTATACGGATCATTGTCTGGTTGCTGTTTGTTTCATGTGCACCACACCAGTATAAGAAAGCATTTGCCTGTGGCACAGTCATAAACTGATGGATTATTTTTCCCCAGCCCACTGCATCGTCGATTTCCACATGATAGGAACCCTTCTTGTCACACAGCTCCGAAAGCCACAGATGCTTCCCTTTCTCCCTTGCAAGCGGCAAGTCTTTTATAGAGCCCAATCACCTGATAAGTTTTATTCCAGTCAACCTCTACCGTCCTGTTCTCCTACGCATGTATTACCGGCATAGATACTGCCAGCATTCCCGCTACCAGGCTCATGCAAATCCCCCTCATAGTTGTTTTCTTCATTCTTTTTCTCCTTCGCCCCGTAAATTTATACTTCACATTTTTCCAGGGCTTGATATAAATTATCCTGGTTATCCATCAGAATATTATCCCTCCCCGTAATCCGCCATCGCGCATATTTCTCTGATATAAAAGGGTTATCTTCCGCTTCTTCACATTTAGCCAGCTCTTTAAAGTAGGCCTCTGCCTTATCCTGCGTATCCAGCTCTGCATTAAAGGTATCAATATGTCTATAATAAAGACGTATAATTTTCAAATACTCCTGAAGCAAATCAAACTGCTTCCTATAACAGAAATCTGCCGAAAGTTTTTCCTTTTCCAGTCTCTGGTTTATGGATTCCCATGCATCTTCAAACTGTCTGATATGCAGTTCATCCAAATCGACATTCCGGTTTCTAATATGTCTGTAAAATCCATCATGCCCCTGCTCCATGCCGCTCCATATATCCCTGTCTTGCAGCTTCTGGTATATCTGCATAACCAGATCCGCCATCTCTTTTTTTTCTCCGGCCCAAACAATAGTTCCGCAAGCTCCTGCGTCAGACTTTCCACATCTGCTGTCGGATCATAATAAAATCTGCGCAGATACCAGTAATTAATGCTGGCCTGCCACCAACTTGTAACCGGAAGATAGAGTGACACAATCCCCCGATAGCCATAAGATGCCATTGTGTTAACAATTTCCCTGCAATGGTATGGATTCAGCGTCAAGCAGGAACATTGGCGGTAATGATCTCCCGTACCATATTCAAAATAGAATGCCCCGCCCCCTTTTTTGGCAGTACAGGCCCAATCATAGGCCGTCTGATTGCGCACACTGCATACCAGTACGCTCATATTTTCAGGTAATTCCTCCTCCGGACAGACGAAACTCTGCGGCGTATATGCCAGATGCTCCAGTGTCAAATCAGGACGTACCTGTTTTATCTTCTCAGCAATCCTCATATTCGCACGATAGATTCTCAACGGATCCCGGCATGCATCACATTCACAATAATCCCCACCATCCAGAGGCCAGCTTCCCATAAATGTAAACCACGGTTTATCCGCGGAAAACCTGGCCAGACTGTCACCATAGGCTTCCACTGCTTCTTCATTAGAATAACAGATTTGAAGGGGCTGTCTGTGCCCGTTCTTTAGTGCAAACCATTCCGGATGCCGTACAAACAACTCCTTGCGGGAGAAAAAGTAATCTGTTGCGTGTTCACTCATATCGATTACTATCCCCCTTTTCTGAAGCTCCGGTAAAAGGATATCTCCTATCTCATCCCACAAGATAGCATGTTCCCCTATAAAAGTATCATCCGGGCGATGGATCGAGGTAAGCAGAAAATTATAACCATTTTTGGCCATCCAGTCCACTACATCCAATGTTTCTGAAAGCGTCCGTTGTGTTGTATTATAAAAACAAAATCCACGGTATTCTATCCACGGCTCCTTTTTTATATCGATTCCGGAAAGTAACTTATCTCTATGAGCAAGACGCTGGCGATGCCTGCCGGGAAACATAAAATCGCAGCCAAGCTGTCTGAGCAGTTCATAAACACCATGAAGAATCCCGCGTGCCTGCCCCGCCCGTATACTAATTCTGCTCTCGCTGCATAACAAATGAAATCCGTCAAAACGCAGTTTTTCCTGCGCCAATTCAAAGGAAACTCTGCAAATTTCTGGTGGTGATGTGAGAATAGCAGGTAAATAGCGGAGCAGCTCCTCCCGGGAAAAACAGATAATCTTCCGATCCTGTTCCGACTGCTGCAGTTCTTGCTGTATTTCAACTATAATATCTTTAGAATCCAAAATTTTTCGCTTCCTTTCTATATAGATTTCTGTTATTTCTGTTCTTTTATAGTACCTTTTTATCCGTTTTTATTCCATGTCCAATTTTAAGATCACTTGTTCATTTTTATCTTATTTTATTATTTATTTTATTTTTTTTAGTCATATTTATATTTTTTAAGAAGTCAAGAAAATTTTTATATTAATTATGATAATATATTAAGCTATTTTCCTTTTTCGAATGGTCATTTTGATATATATTTTTTTTGATGATAAAAAAGTAATGGAGGAATTAGATTTTCCGGATTACTGGCCGGTGAAATTCTGGGTGATCTCAAATACCAGTTTCTCGGTCGGCTGAAGAAAGAATGACTTATTTCGATTAAAGAGTTTTTATCGGCGGCACAAAAATAGAAGCCAACGCAAACCGTTATACCTTTGTATGGCGCGGAAGCATTAACTACCGTCTTGCCTGCTGGATACCCATAGATGCCCTTTACACAAAGTACAATACACTTCTGCGAGAAAACTGATATAGCCTGAAGTATGAGCTCGGGAATGCACACATGTTCATAATAGAAGGTATGGAAAAGATCAGACGCATGATCGAAGGAAACGAAAAAACGGGGAAACGGGGGGGATTGCGTCCAAATATAGTCCATCAAAAGGGGAAAAAACAAGCATATCCAGCAGAAACCTCCGGCTTAATCTCCCGGTATTCTGCGTGATATGCTTATTTTGTTATAGGGGACTAAAAATCGCAATTTCCCGACATCCCCTTTTGTTATGCCCGGTGATTACTTTCCTCCGGGTTTAACTTGCTTATTATCTTGCTTACTATCTTACTGCCTTTAGTATACCACATATTTATTAACTATTACAAAATTAAGATAAAACAGGTATAAATGCTTAGTTTATGAAATAGCATCCCCTACCGCCCTTTCACCACAACATGCTTTCCCCGTTCCAGCGTATACTCCTTCCCGGCCGCCTTCAGCACGCCGCCGTCCTTATCCGTATACACATCCAGCACGCCGTCCTTCCAGTCCATCCACACCGTCCCTTCATTCACAGGGAAGCTGCAGGAAAAACTGTCAAACAGCCCCAGCTGCGGTTCCACCGCAAAGGTTTCATAGGCCGTCCCTGTGGGCCTGACGCCCATGCAGTACCTGCCCAGCAGATAGATGGGGCTCGTCCCCCCAGGCATGGCACAGGCTCTTGCCGTATTTATCCCCGTACATGCCGTACTGCTCTTCCTCCGGCGTTCCGGCTTGTATTCCTCCCAGAAGGTATCCGCGCCCCGCTCCAGCATCCCTCCCAAATAGCTTTTTAGCGTATCCATCACCACGTCAAAGCGTCCCAGCTTTGCCAGCGCCTCCAGCTCGTAGAACTTGAAATACGGCGTAGTGATCGCAGCAACCTCCTCATTCAGAAGAACCTGTGAAGAATGCTTTCCGTTTCCGTCTCATCCGCATAGCCGAACAGCACGGCAAAAATATTGGCATGACGCGTTACATTCCTGCGCCCTGACTGATAGCTGTCAATAAATACGCCCTTTTCCTTATCCCAGAAAAACTGTCTGATATTATTAAGAAGAGCCTCCTTCCGGCCGATGAACTCCTCCGCATCCAACCCCAGCAGCCTGCGCACGGAAGCCACAGCCTCATAACTTCTGGCCAGCAGCAGCTGCTCCGCACAAAGGGTCCCTTCCTTGTCCAGCTCCGCCCAGTCAATATAGATCCAGTCGCCCTCCCTTCCATATATAAAGCCCTGCTCATCCGTCTGCTCCATACAGTAACGCAGAAGGGATTCCATCTTGGGATATACCATGCGGATAAAATCCAGATCCCCCGACATATTATAATAATTTTCCAGGCTGATAATCCAGTACATGGAATAATCCACAATCGTATTGATATGCTCCGTCACCGGATCATTTCCCCGCAGCGCCAGAATCATCCGTTTGCAGATATCCTTGTCAAAAAAACAGATACTGGTTAATAAAATAGCTCTGATACGCATCTCCCGACCAGATCCAGCGTTCCCTTTTCACCCCGTCAAGGAAAAAAATGCCGCTGGCCAGCCGGAACGTGGTATCCGACACCTCCCAAATCCTGTTCACCAGTCCGTCACTGCAGGAAAAGCTGCTTCTTTTCGGAAAGTCTACATATTTATACAGCGCTTCCACCGTAACCAGCGAAACGTTTTCCCCCACCGGTACGAAAATATAACGGAATGCCCTGAGCTTGGTATGATAGCACTGCCTGGACTCCCATAACCATCAATACATCCGAAGTTTGAAACCTCTGATTGCTTAATGGCAGCTATTCTATTCCTTCATTTCGGTACAGCTGCCTTATTCTGTTGCCATAAAAACCTGTTCTCTGCATCAGCCTCCCACAAACCCGGCCTTGCCGGGTTTTATCCTTATCGGAATCAAGATTGTGAACTCGTTTCGCAATTACCTAGAATTTCACAATCTTTTTGTCATTCACCACCATACAGGACTGCAAAAGGATAGGATCAGATAATCCCTACCTTTTCAGTATGATTTATCTAATCCTATTATATTCCTCTTTCCGTTATAACGCAACAGCCCCTGCGCACCATAAATGATAAATCTTTCCTGATAGCTATGGCAATTCACAGGCTTAAGCTGCCCCGATTCAGCTGATATAAAGAATCGGCGTATCCCCCAGAACCCTTCTGATTTCCCTCCGGAGAAACTCTTCCGCCTCAGCCCTGGCCTCAGGACGGTAACAATACCTCCCCCTGCCCCGACCAATCATCAGCTCCTGCTGATACAAATCCGGCGCCTTGGGAAAAGCATCCCCATTAATTGCCCGATGCACATAGACCAGATAATCCGAAACCTTATGATTTTCCGTATATTTATGTGTCTTTCTGATTCCCACGATCAGATTTCTTTTCATACGCCCAAATTCCGAATTCGGCTTCTCCTGCATCTCCTTTATAGAATTATGGCTCTCAATCGGTATCCAGAGCACCCCCGCAAATTTCTCCTCCAACTGCCTCCCCAGCTCATAATTCAGACTCTCAGGTTCATAATAAACGGCATCAAATGATATCTCTTTCACTTTCCCCTGCTTCCCCCGGACACTTATGCCACATTGCATCCGGCATACTGATTCTGTAACTGCCCGGCGCTTTAACAGTTTCTGCCGGGCAGCCGCTTCATTTTAACAAAATTAGTATGCGCCGTCTTTCCGAAATCATGTACTGACATAAATCATAAACTATTATCCCTTCTGATAATAATATAAAATAACTCTGCAGGAAAAAAATCGGCTGCATCCCTGTACATCCCGCCATTTTCAGACACGAAGAAAGGCCGCGGAATCCATCCGCGGCCTGCCATAACTTTCTTTTCTGCGGCGATACGCCGCAACCTGATTATATCTATTCCAGAATCTTTCTGTTATACTTTTCTTTCTTCTTATAAACCTCCTGGCCGCCATGCAGCTCCTGCTTAAACTCCCTGAGCCGCTGCTCCTTCTGAAGGATACGCTGTGCGCCGATGGTATTGTACCGGTAGCTTTTGAATATATGTGAAAGGCTGATGCGGACATACTCCATTCCCTGAGCCATGGCAATATCCACCTTCATCAGAGAAAGCAACAGCATGTGATATGCCTTACTCCAAAAGCCTTTTCCCGCCTCCGTCTCCCTTACCAGCCAGGCAAAAAGCAACAAAAGAAAAACGCCATCCAATAAAACAAAAATTGTTCCCATCATAATCCTCAACCTCTTTTCCATCATTGAAACGCTGTTTACGGGAACCATGTTTTTCCTTATGTCTATATACTAATCATAGCCTTTTTGCAGGAAAGAGTCAAGGATTCCGGCAGAATTTCGCTAAGGCAGATTAAGATAAAAATTCGCAGAATTATCACTATAATTCCGATACGGAATATGCTAGAATACTTGTTATAGAAATAAAAATGGGCCATGACACCGCCCCCTTATTTCAGAATTGGAAAAAACAATGAAGGATATGAAAAACGAGCCCTGGCTCATGGATAAATATAATCAAGTATGCCAATCCCGCATCCCCGGTTACGCACTGGTCAGCCTGAAGAATAAACGCTTCCGTATTTTTAACCGTCTCTATGACCGCGAAACAGGAGACCTTCTGATTGAAAAAGTATATGAGGTTTTAGAGGACTGGCTGGAGGACGGCGAATACATTGCCCGGATCTACCTGGACTATTACAATATCCTCATGCGTTTTCCCGACGATTACGATGCCCTTTTCGCCCGGGTGATAGAAATGAACCGGATTGTCAGGGACATGCCCTACGAACCCTTCCAGGGTAAAATTTTTTCCGGGCTGGGAATTTTCCCGCTTCCTGAGGAACCCGTGGATTTCTATACCGCACAGTACAATGCGGATATCTGCCGGAACGAATGTCCGCAAAGCCCTTACCGCAATTCCCACTTTGAAGTATACGGCGTGACCTATCGGGACAACAACCTGCTCGCCTTTGATTTGGCGCAGAACCTCCTGCCTGCCATTGAGGCCGGGCATATAAAGCTTTACCTGCAGCCAAAGGTGGATTTAAGGACCGGGGAGATTACCCGCGCCGAGGCGCTTGTACGCTGGATCGATCCCTGAATATGAAATCCGTCGCCGAAGGCGTGGAGACCAGGGGATATGTAGACTTTCTCAGGGAACTGGGCTGCGATTATGTGCAGGGCTATGTATACTATAAGCCCATGCTTGCTGAGGAATTTGAAGAGAGATTCCTGGTGAATGGAGAAAAGGTAAGCTTTGACGAATCATAATATGAAGCGATAATATGAAACGAAAATATGAAACGATAACAGGGCGATGCTCCCTTTTGAGGAACATCGCCCTGTTCATTTTATATTTGCGGCAAATATCAGCAGACCTTAATAACGCCCTTTACAATATCCGCTTTGTTATGTACACAGGAATCCAGTGCATTTTTTATGTCATCCAGCTCAAAGTAATCGGTAACGATGTCCTTGATACGGATTTTTCCTCCTGCCACAGCCTCAATGGCCATAGGGTAAATATTCCGGTAACGGAATACGGTCTTAAAGGTCAGTTCCTTATCCAGCGACATGCCGATGGGCAAGGTCATCTCACCTGTAGCGCTGTAGCCAACAAATACGATAACAGCGCCTTTTTTAGACGCACGGATCAGCTGGGACGCGGTAATCTGGCTGCCCGCCGTCTCAATTCCCAGGTCTGCGCCTTTTCCTCCGGTCAGTTCCCTGATCCGTTCCACCGCATCCTCTTCTTTTCCGTTAATCACATAGTCCGCGCCCAGCTCCAGCGCCTTATCCAGACGCTTCTGCATCACATCCACCACGATGATTTTGGAAACGCCCATAGCGCGCAGGGAAAGCAGCGTACACAGACCAATACAGCCCGCTCCGGTCACAACCGCAGTCTGGCCCAGATGTGCGCCTCCCTGGTTCGCCGCATGCATGCCTACTGCAAGAGGCTCAATCAAAGCGCCCTCCATGGTGCTCACATTCTCCGGCAGCTTAAAGCAAAGCCTTGCTTCATGCGCCACATATTCCTGAAATACACCGTCCACAGGCGGTGTGGCAAAGAAAATCACATCCTCGCACAGATTATATTTTCCTTCCTTACAATGCTCACAATGACCGCAGGTCTTTCCCGGCTCCAGAGCCACCCTGTCGCCCACCTTTAAGTCCGTGACGCCCGCGCCTGTCTCCACCACGGTGCCGCCCGCTTCATGCCCCAGTACAAAAGGCGGTTCCACGACAAAATCCCCGATCCTTCCTGATTCATAATAATGCAGATCAGAGCCGCAAATACCCACGTACTCCACTTTTACCAGCACCTCATTATCCGCCGGCACGGGAATGGGACGTTCCTGAATCTCTACCTGGGAAATCCCTGTCATAACCGCCGTTTTCATAGTTCCTTCCATTGCTAACCCTCCTGTATGCAACCATTTGGAGGAGAAAATCCTCCAATTTTACTACAATTATATCATAGCCGGGTTTCAGAAAAGACGCCAGTCAAATATGGGGATTTATTTGTCAAAAATGTGCAAAACCGTCCGGTACAACGGCTGCTGAAAAACTTTGGGCGGCAATAATGGCGGCGCCACAAACCGGGGGGGGGGGGGGATAACCGTCAATCGCGATGGTAGAGTTACTGCTTCTGCTTCCGTCGGGCTGATAAAATGTCGGTATATCTTTTTTGACAGCCCCTTCCTGAACCAAATTCACATACAGGCCGGCTTTCCTGTTTATCTCCTCATCTTCCTCCGGGACTCCTGTAATTATTCGGGACGGATATAAGTTATCATACAATGCATAAGTACCCTGCCTTTTGATTTCCCGTCTGACCAGAAATAAATTAAACTGTCGTATCTTTTCCATTTTGTTCATGCTTTCTGCCACTCTGTCCATTCCGTCTTCCCAGTTTCCTTTATATAATGAATATATTGGCACATCCGCCGCGCTGCTGCTTTTTTCCGCACTTAAAAACTGGCGCGTTTCAAAGGAACGGCAGGCGGAGTCCGGTTGATTTCATTTAAGAAGATACACAGGAGGGGACCATGAAACCAAACAAACATTTAAAAGAACTGGACGGCCTTCGCACCAGATTATATGATTCGGAGCTGAAGCGCCGTGAAGAAGAAAACAGAAGCTATATGATGCATCTGGAAAACCGCTTTCTTCTGCTTAATTTCAATCTGGAGGCTGGAAGAGATACTTCCGACAACGTCATAGAAGGAATGCACGGCGGCTGGGAATTTCCCACCTGCCAGCTGCGGGGACACTTTCTGGGGCACTGGCTGTCCGCTGCCGCCATGCGATATCATGCTGTGGGGGACAAGGAAATCAAGGCCAAAGCCGATGCGATTGTGGACGAGCTGGCGGAATGCCAGAAGGCAAACGGCGGACAATGGGCCGGACCGATTCCGGAAAAATACCTGTACCGGATCGCCCAAGGGAAGCAGGTATGGGCGCCCCATTATACAATCCACAAGGTATTTATGGGCCTGCTGGACATGTATGAATACGCGGGAAATGAAACTGCGCTGGAAATTGCTGAAAATTTTGCGGACTGGTTTTACGACTGGACCGGACGTTTCAGCCGGGAAGAAATGAATGATATCCTGGATTTTGAGACCGGCGGCATGCTGGAAATCTGGGTGGAGCTTTTTGCCGTTACCGGAAAAGAAAAATATAAGACGCTGATGGAGCGTTATTACAGGGAGCGTCTGTTCGATCCGCTCCTTCGCGGAGAAGATGTGCTGACAAACATGCATGCCAACACCACCATCCCCGAAGTCATCGGCTGCGCCCGCGCTTATGATGTGACAGGGGATGAAAAATGGCGTACCATAGCGGAGAATTACTGGAAGCTTGCTGTAACGGACCGGGGGATGTACGCCACGGCTTTACCAGCCCTTACCCTTCCCATGGGCTTCTTACCTATTCTCTTCCCATGCAGGCGGGCAGCCGCAAAGGCTGGTCAAGCCAGAAAAGCGATTTCTTCTGCTGTCACGGCACGCTGGTGCAGGCCAACGCCGCTTTCAACAGAGGACTCTACTACCAGTCGGAGGATACGCTCTACGTCTGCCAGTACCGTGACAGCCAGGTTACCTTTAACATAAAGGATATTCCTGTCACCCTGCTGCAGAAACAGGATCCGCTCACAGGCAGTTCCCACCTTGCAAGCACCTCCTCGGAAAAACAGTCCGTACTGGAGGACACCCGCAAGTATCCTTCCCAGCCGGACTGTCTGGTTCCCTGTCTGAAAATTGAAACGGCAAAGGCGGTGGAAATGACCCTCCAGATCCGCATCCCCTGGTGGATTGCAGGCGAAGCACAGATTCTGGTAAACGGCGAAGAAATCTTACCGAAGAGGAGCGCACACTGCACGTTCCCGACCTCTCCCGTCCTGAACAAATCCTTGTCCACGATAACGAACGGGAATGGGGAAGCTGGAAATTCACCTTCCGCACCACCGGCCAGGAACGGGGCATCCGTTTTATCCCGCTGCATGATGTGGGCTATGAGCCATACAGCATTTATTTCCCTGTAAAATCAGACAGGTAAAAAATATAGCCTTCGGCCGCATGTCAGCCAGGTAAAAACACAGTTTCCGGGCGCATGCCTGACAGGTAAAAATCATGGCTTCCGGCTGCATGCAGCCGGTTATATCCGGCCGATCAGCTCCCGGCAGCTGCTATCCCGCAAAAATACGGGTATCACGGAAAGCGGCGCCTTTACGGAAACCGTCTGTCCTCCCTCATAGGCCGTACCGTCATGAAGCAGCGTCCAGGTATGGCCTTCCGGGAGGTAAACCTCTCTTTCCGTCGCATCCTCGTACAAAACCGGGGCTACCAGCATATCGCTTCCGAACATATACTGTTCTTTCATTTCCCAGCAGCACTCCTGTCCGGGAAATTCATAAAACATGGGACGCATCACCGGCCTGCCGTACCGATGCGCTTCTTCCATCAGCCGCCTGGTATAAGGCCTCATGGCATCGCGCAGCCGGATATAAGCTGCCAATATCTTTTCATTTTCTTCCCCAAAGCTCCATACCTCATTGGGCCCGCCCGTATGCTGATGCTGTCTGCCGTCCTTTCCCGTCACTCTTTCTGCAGGAAGCCGGTCGCCGTGAAGGCGCATCACCGGACAGAAGGTTCCCCACTCAAACCAGCGGACCAACAGCTGACGAAAGGCCGCATCCTCCGGATCCCCTCCCGTAAAACCGCCGATATCCGTTGTCCACCAGGGAATTCCCGCAATCCCCATATTCAGCCCCGCGCATACCTGCCTGCGGAAAGTTTTCCAGTCGGAGTGGATATCCCCGGACCAGACAAGCGCCCCGTACCTCTGGCTCCCGACCCAGGCACAGCGCACCAGGTTCACCGGCGTCTCCACCCCTTGCCTGCGCAGCCCCTCATAAAAGGTCCGCGTAAACAGCTGGGGATACAGATTCCCCACCTGCGCCTGCGTTCCCATCCTGCAGCGGTAATTGTCATAATCATAGGTGGTAAAGCCCGGCTCCGCCTCATCCAGCCAGAAAAGCCTGATCCCTTTTTCCAGATAATTTTTCCTGCATTTTTCCCAGAGATAATCGCGCGCCTGCGGATTCGTCACATCGGTAAAGGTACTGTTTTCATTAAAAAGCTTTGCCAGATCAATCCCCTTCTCCGCCTTAACCAACAGCCCCTTCTGCTTCATTTCCTCATAGTTTTCACTGGTCCAGGCCACCTCCGGCCATACGGAAACCATCAGCTGCACGCCAAGCTCCTCCAGCCTTTTCACCATTCCTTCCGGATCCGGGAAAAATTCCTCATCAAACCGGAAATCTCCCATTCTTGGCCAATGGAAAAAGTCACATACAATCACATCCAGCTTAATCCCCTTTTGATGATAGGTTTCGGCCACCGAAAGAATCTGTTCCTGGTTCCAATAACGCAGCTTGCACTGCCAGAAGCCCAGCCCATATTCCGGCATCATGGGCACCCTGCCCGTGACCGCTGAATAAGCGCACTCAATTTCATCCGGCGTATCTCCTGCCGTAATCCAATAGTCCAGCTGCTTCGTGCTCTGGGCAAACCACTCCGTAGTATTGGCCCCGAAGCTCACACGCCCCACAGCCGGATTATGCCACAGAAAACCATACCCCAGGCTGGAAAGCAGAAAAGGCACGCTTGCCTGGGAATTTCTCTGCGCCAGCTCCAGGTTGCAATACTTGATATTCAGAAAATCCTGCTGATACTGCCCCATCCCATACAGCTTTTCCTCCGGATCGGATGCGAAAGTCACAGCCAGCTGGTAATCCCCGCCGATGACCGGCTTGAAAAAACGGCTCCTCCGGTTGAGCGCGCCGCCCTCTCCCGCCTCTGCCAAAAGCAATTTCCCCTCACTGTTGTAAAAAGAAAGCACAGCGCCGGAATTTTTCCCCTTTTCCATCACCCCAATAATTTTCCCATTCCTGATTTCACTTCTCTCTTCCCCAACCGTGATTACAGCCTCCGCCCTCTCCTGCGGCAAAAGTGCATAATCCGTATCCTCCGGCTCCCGCAGCATGGCGCTTCTCACCCGCAGTCCGTTTTCTCCCCACGGCTCCACAATCAGCGTCTCTCCATCCCAACGGCAAACCAGCCTGTTTGCCTCCTGAAACATTCTCTCCATAACAATCCTCCCATATCATTTCCCCTGCAATCAATCCAATCCGTCTGCCCTCTGCAGCTCCAAAACCTCATGCAGGACCTCACACCAGTTATTCCATAGCCGTTCATAATCCTCCCCCGAAATCACCCGCTCTTCCAAATCCGCAACACTGCGGATTCCCCGCTTTCTGCAGGCATCCGCACAAAGCCTGTAAGCCTCCCAGTCCAGCTCATCCTCATCCCAGACCAATGGAATCCTCTCAAGCCCCGCAAGCCAGGCCGCATAAGCCCGGGTATGCCCGTCTGTAAAAATAACCTGCCCATCCAGCTCCTTCACCGGCACCGCCTCAAAGCCGGACAAATCCCCCGGATCAAACCAACGCCCAATCTGCTCCAGCTTCTCCTCTGAAATATAAAACTGCGACGGCTGAATATCCACAATCCTCAAATCCCTGATATCCATATTTCCTCCTCCCTGCGCTAATAAACACGCTCGCAAACTTTTTATTATATCAAAACAATCTACACACTCTTTTCCTGTCTTTAATATTCCCAGGACGCACCGCCATCCCCCTCCTACAGTAAACGCCTAAAACAACCCCAATCGAATTATACCATACTTCTCCCCTTTTTCCACATCGTTCTCCTTCACATCCCCTTCCTTTTCCCCACAAAAAAGCCGCCGCCCAACTCTGTAACCTTACGATAACAAAGTCCACGCGACAGCTCATACCTTCCCGTCAAAAACCACTGCTATTTCATATCTATACATTCATCGCTCACTGCCTTCCGGCCTCCGTCGTCCTGTGCCCGCCGCCCCGGCCCGTTTAGCCATTGCGTTCTTTTTTTCCCTTGCACAATGCCTGAAATACCTCAAATAGCCGTTGTGGTTCTGCCCTGCGCAATGCATCCAAATCCGATGCCCCCAAACGCCTTTCCAGCTCCTGCCAGAACGGATATGCCTCACTGGCCGGCCGGGTGGAAAACTGCCTGGATACACCTCCTCCGCTGAGCATGATAGCCCCGCAAAAAAGTCCTTTGGTAAGAGGCGTTACACACAGCTGCTGCACACTCATGGCTCCCGCCGACTGCCCCATAATGGTTATCCTGTCGGGATTTCCCCCGAAGGAGGCAATGTTGCCACGCACCCACTGCAGCGCGCACAGCTGATCAAACAAACCATAATTTCCCGTAAAGCCAGCTTCCTCTGCAAGCTCCGGCAGCGCGCAGAAGCCCATGGGCCCCAGCCGGTAATTACAGGTGACCAGAATCACCCCACGCCTGCAGTACGCTTCCCCGGGAAAATGCTTCTCATGCCCGCAGCCTCCCTTAAATCCGCCGCCATGAATGTAAAAAAGAACCGGCAGACCTTCAGCGTCCACGGGCGCCCAAATATTCAGAAACAGGCAGTCGTCGCTATAGATATAGCTTTCGCCTTTGCGGAATTCATTATAATAGAAAGCCTTCTCAGGAACCTCCTCCTCATTATAAAAAGCCCTCGGCTGCCAGGAACAGTTTCCGAACCGCCCGGCATCATATATGCCGTCCCAATGGTCCACCTGTACAGGATATTCAAAACGTCCTGCCCTGGCATAGCGGATTCCCCGGAAAACAGCCGTTCCTTCCTCCTTTCCGGGAATTCCACGAACCGGCCCGCAACCGGTCTGAACCAGCTAATCCTCTGTCATTTATTTTCACTATCCTTCCGATGACAGGCGGCCGGCATCCATGGAAAGCGTTCCATCACATCCTCCTCAAAGGCTCTCAGCTGCGCAAGGCTCTCCACAACAGCAGGCACATCTATTCTTTTTACAAGCTCATCAATCAGCCGCCTTCCCTCCTGCGCAAGCTCCTGCCTGCGTTCGGCGGTGGGAACAGGCGTTGTGGAGGCATGATCCCCGGGATCCCCAAAGCAGTAGCCGACGCTTCCGCTTTGATAGGCCAGATTGAAAATCCGGTTAAACGGCGCCACCGTCTGCGGCTGCATGGAGAAAAATTCCGTTGTAAGCGGCACATCCTCCAGCCTTCCCAAAATATCATACGCTCCCAGAAACATACCGTCCAGCTTTTCCATAAATCCCAACGGGTTCTTCTGCATATCCTCTGCCGAAAACAGATCCCTGGCCGCTCCAAACATCTGCATAGTCATATCCATATAAAGAATTGGAACCCCTGTTTCATCAAAAAAGTCACGAACCATAGGGCTGCAGGTCATATGGGCCGGCCCATGCAGGCTGATATAGATCTGCCGCCTAAATCCCTGACGCAGCAGGCTGCGTGCAATAGCTCCCAGATAATCAATCCCCTGACGTATGCTCACCTGTGTGGTCCCCCGCCCGCTGGCTGTAGCTCCCGCATAAAAATAGGGCAGCCCGGACAAAACCAGCCCATCACAGGCTTCGGCCATCTTAAGCGCCACCGCCTCGCTGATTACCGTTTCACAGTCAAGCGGCAGGCCTCCGTGCATTTCCACCGTTCCCACCGGAACGATGATGATATCATTATTTTCCAGATAAGCTTCTACCTCACTGTTCAGCAGTTTCGGCAAAAATCTGCTCCTAAGCTCCATTTTTTTCTCCTTTCTTCTCCAAAACAGCCGCTTTTATTCCTCCGTTTTGCCGCCTTCTTTTGAGGCTGCCATCAATTCACGGATTTCCGGCGTGATATTCCATACGAATTTCAGGGAAACCCAGCAGAGCAGCAGGAACACAGCGGGCGTAAGGACTACCAGCGCCTTGATTCCCATCTGGACTCCCGCGGTCTGTGTTTCAGCCCCCGGCATATATCCAATGATACCAAGAAGCGCAACTGCGGCAGATGAGCCGATTGCCTGCCCGATACGGCGCATTAGATTGAAGGTGCCATAAATAGAACCTTCCGTCCTCTTTCCGGTAACATATTCATTGTAATCAATCGCTTCACCAACCATACCCCACTGCATCAGCACCGTGATTCCGCCGAAGCCGCTGGCAAAAGCGGACACTGCCATATACACGAAAATATTATTGGGAAGCAGGAATAAAATAACATACAGGACAACGCTGATAAGCTGGCTGGCACGCACGGTTTTTTCCAGTCCCGCTTTTGCCACTACCTTGGGAACAAGCGCAAGGAAAATAAAGCTTAACCCCATGCTGACCAGCGTCATTATACTCATCATGCTCAGCGCGCCCAACACATCACGGTACATATAAATCCCCAGTGTAGTCCCCATATACTGCATAATACAGTAGAACAGCCCCTGCAGACACAGTGCTACAAAAGCGCGGTTTTTCCTGAATACAACAAGAATATCGGTAAATTTAATATCGCTGGAATCCTTGATATCCTCTTCCACGGGCCTTAAATTACGTTCACAGGTCCATTTGCAGCTTAAAAAGCATGCTATAAATCCGATTACAGCACATACCGTAACGCCTGTGGTATAACCCAACTGCGGATTGGCCGTCATATTGTCTATGATAATCGGAAACATAAACATAGGAATCAGGTTGCCGATCATGGAGCCAAAGCCCCTGGCACTGGAAAGATTCGCCCGCTCCGCATCATTCCCGGCCATCGCGCTGAGCAGAGAACCGTAAGGTATATTGAACATGGTATAGCTGGCCTCATACAACAGATAAGTAACAAGCGCCACAAGCACCTTAGCCGCGCCATTAGCATAGGTAGGCGCTGTATACATAAGTATGGATGTAATAAGAAGAAGCGGCGTTGCACGTACCATCCACGGACGGAATTTCCCCTTGCTGCTGTGGGTACGGGCGAAAATCTTATCCATCAGCGCCCCCATGAGTGGATCATTAATCGCATCCCATATTTTCAGTATCAGGTACATGGAAGCAACCGCTCCCGTTGACAGGCCGGCAACCTCCGTATAATAGGGGGTCAAAAAGGACCCCATAACGGCAAAAGTCATACAGCCGCCCAGATCTCCCATGGCATAACCGATCAGGTTCTTTTTGTTCAGACTGCTGTGGGAGGATGAAACCGATGTTTTTCCCATTTTTTTCTCTCCTTTTCTTATTAAGCGGCTTGCTTTTTCCCCTCCGCTTCCGTATACTCAAAGCATACGGTATTGGAATTGCAATTAAAATTGTGAAATTTGCAAACAACATTGTGATTCCGGCAAACAAATCAGTCACATTGTATGCAATACATAAATTAGAAAGGTAAATTTTATGAAAATTTCACAACGCATTCTGAATAACAAGCAGCTTACGAAAAGTATAAGTATGCAAAAGTTATATCAGGTTATACAGGGACTGGACAGCAGTGATGGAAATCTCTATCAACAGCTCCCCATGTTCCAGCAGGGTGCGCAGATCAACCACGATATCAACTATACCGCGGATACTGTAGAGCTGCATTCCCACACATTTTATGAAATTCTGTTTATCTGCCAGGGTAAAAATGTGCAGTACCTGTGGAACAACAACCGCTACCGTCTTCAAAAAGGGGACATCATGCTCATACCTCCCGGCGTAACCCACAGGCCTCTTTTTGCAGGTGAATTGACGGATCCTTACGAACGCTATGCATTATGGATAGAACCGGATTTTTTCAAAAACCATGCCGCCCAGTTTCCTGTGCTGGACTATGCCCTGGAGCAATGCCGCCTGGCCGACAGCGGGCTGCTGCGAAGTACCTCCGCCACCTATTCCGGCCTTTTTGCAGGCTTCAACACCCTCTGGCTGGAGCAGGAGGGCCGCCGTTTCGGCTGGGAGGCCGCCGTTGCCCTGGGCGCTGTCCATCTGATGATTCATATCAGCCGCACCTTTTATTACCGCAATGCCTCCGTGGCCCAGACGGAAAGCCGCAGCCTGTTCGACGATGTGTTCCAGTACATTGACACACATCTGTGTGAAAAACTCACTCTGGAGCATGTCGCCGGTCAGTTCCACGTAAGCACTTCAACCATTTCCCATCTATTCCGCAAGCAGCTGGACGTCTCCTTTTACCATTGCGTAATCCAGCGCCGCCTCATTAATGCTAAAAATAAAATCCTGCAGGGCATGTCCCTCCAGGATGTATGGGAAGCCTGCGGCTTCACCGACTATTCCTCTTTTTACCGCCTTTTTAAAAAAGAATATGGCATATCCCCCAGAGAATTCCGCACGCTGAATCTGAGGGAATAAAATGCCCCGCTGTCTATTGTCTTTCAACCATAGCAGCGGGGCCATATCTTATGCAAGCCGCATCTTACATGGGGCCGCATCTTAATTCCTTCCTGCAACCTCTTCCATGATTTCTTCCTGGAGGTAAGCATCCATCATTTTCATATCATCTGCAAAAACCTCCGGATAGGTACGCCCTTTCAGGCCGCAGTCTGCCTTTCTGTTACACGCCGTCACAGACCACACGGCTCCTTCTCTTTACAGGCTTCCTGCGCTAATCTCCTCTTTCTTAACATAGCCCTTTTCCGCCCGTTCCACCTTCTCCGTAATAAACGCCTGCATTTTCTCCTGCTGCACTCCCAGGCTCGCAGACAGCTCCGCATACAGATAATCTTCCGCCAGCTTAAAATACTTTTTGTCCATGGCCGTGGTCTTTTTTCCCTGTGACAAACGCTCCTGGTTCCGCATCCACAGGGTCTTGATAATCTTAATCCACTCCCTGCAGTCACAGCTGCTTAACGCCTGCCTGTAATTTTGCTCACGCTGCCGTTCATCCGCCACCCACAAATGCCCGATGTCCGGAATCCCTTCGATTAACGCAAGCGCCTCCTTCCGCCTTCAAAAACAAAAAACCATGCTGCCTTCTCCCGGCAGAACGGTTTCCCCAGTTTTCCTATTCCTATTTTATCAGATTCGGACGCGTCGGCGCAAGCTTTTTTCGCCATACCACATACATTTTTGTTTATTTTTACGCATATATTCTCCAGTATTTTTATGCACTTTTCTTACACAAAATTCCACCGCGCCATCTTTTCTCACACTTTACGGTTATCATTTCAGATGCTATACTAATAGCAAAAATACGGCCCCATTTACTGCCGCAGGGCGAGGTGATATACATAATGATAGAAATACTGAACGGAACGCATGAAACCGTAGCCTACCGGGAAATGAAAGGGATCAAGGTTTTTCTCAACACAGATCCCGAAGACTTCCCTCTCCACTGGCACACGGCGCTTGAGCTTATCATGCCTGTCCGAAATGACTATACGGTCCGGACCAACGGAGAAACCATCCATGTTGTGCCGGGTGACATACTATTGATTCCCCCGGGAGAGCTGCACTCGCTTTTCGCCCCGCCCGAAGGGGAACGGCTGTTTATGCAGTTTGATTACTCCCTGCTTTGCAGCCTGATGGGCATGGATTCCCTTCTGCACACGCTCCGCCCTTACCGCCTTATCCGGGCCGGTGAACAGGGCGGGCTTGCCGAAACGCTCCGTGAATATCTGGAAGAAATCAAAAAAGAATACACCAGTGAGGATCCCTATCGGGAGCCCAGTGTCTATTCCCTGTTTCTCCGCTTTTTTGTGGCCCTCGGACGCAGTGATATGGCCGAAGGGAATAAGTTCCCTGATATTTCCCCCAGCAAACAGCAGGAATATATAGAAAAATTCATGGCCATCTGTACCTATATCAATGACCACTGCACGGAAGATCTGAGCATTGAAAAGCTGGCTGCCAGGGCGGGCTTCAGCAAGTATCATTTTTCCCGGCTTTTCAAGCAGTTTACCGGCGTATCCTGCTATGAATACCTCATCGGCAGAAGAATCGCCTATGCAGAACGGCTGCTGCTTACGCCCAATCTTTCCATCACCGAGGTGGCCATGCAGTCCGGCTTCAACAGCCTTTCCACCTTTAACCGGATCTTTAAGACTGCCAAAAACTGCACGCCGTCCTCCTACAAATCGCTGAACAGGGGAACACGGCTTGACACTGCCGGTTCCCCTGACTAAAATCTTTATTTTACTTGATTAAGAGCTTTTGTTGCGGCTTTTTACCAGCCGGCGCTTTGCGCTGGCCCCAAAAAATGATTTCATTGGCAACAGCCCGAACCTCTCCGGGCTGTTACCTTATTTTTTTACAGATTAATATCCACCTTTACAGGCTCCTGGCCTGTCAGGCTGATGCTTCTTGCATCGGGCTGGCTGATTCCCACATATAATGCAAAATGCTTGCTGTCCACGTACTTCTTTCCTTCTTCATCCACAACCATGAGAGCCTCATAAGGAACCTGCATTGTTACCTGTACGGTTTCTCCCTTTTTCAGGGTGACTCTCTTAAATGCGCAAAGACTGTGATTGGGCACCGCATATTTGGATTCCAGATCCTTGATATATGCCTGAAGCACCTCATCGGTGTCGTAAGCCCCAGTATTTTCCAATACAGCGCTTACCTCAAAGGCTTCGCCTTCTTTGATTTCTCCCACGACTGCCGCCTCTTTTACCGAAACCCTGCCATAGGTCAGGCCATATCCGAAGGGATAAAGCGGCTCTCTTTCCAGATAACGGTAGGTTCTTCCTTTCATGGAATAATCCTCAAACGCCGGGAAGCCTTCCAGATCCTTGTAGAAGGTTACGGGGAGCTTGCCTGAAGGAGAGCAGGAGCCAAACAGGATATCTGCCGCGGCCTTACCTCCTCTGGCGCCCGGATACCATACCTGAAGGATAGCGTTCACATGCTCTGCCGCAAACTGCATGTCAATGGAGCTTCCTGAGAGCATGCATAATACCACAGGCTTACTGCAGCCGGCCACAGCCTCCAGAAGCTCTCTCTGGGATTCCGGCAGCTCCAGATCCTTTTTATCACCGGAAGCGTAGCTGTTTCCGGTATCGCCTTCCTCGCCTTCCAGATTCTCGTCCAATCCCAGGCACAGGACAACAACATCGCTGTGCTCCGCAACGGTAAGGGCTTCTGAAATCCTGTCCTGCTTACAGCCGAGATTTTCCACTCTGTCCTTATAAATATGGCAGCCTTCGGAATAGAATACCCTCACGTCATCGCCAACCGCGTCCTGAATTCCTTCCAGCATGGTGATATAACGGGAAGATGTGCCATGATAGTTTCCAACCAGCGGCGTACGGCTGTCCGCGTTAGGTCCGATAACACCGATTGTGTTCAGCTTTTCCTTACAAAGAGGCAGCGTTCCGTCATTTTTCAGCAGAACCATGCTCTCTCTTGCCATTTTCTGCGCCAGTTCCAGATGTTCCTTACATTCCACTGTTTCATAAGGAATCTTATCGTATTCAGTTTCATCAAAGCAGCCCAGTAAAAATCTGGTGGTAAAAAGCCTTTCTGCCGCCTGGGTAATTTCTTCCTCAGTCACGATTCCCTGCTGATAAGCCTTCAGCAGATGCAGATAGGTCACTCCGCAGTTCACATCGCAGCCTGATTTCAGCGCCAGCGCAGCAGATTCCTCGGGTGTTTTTGTTACCATGTGATGCATATGGAAATCTGCAATTGCCCAGCAGTCGGATACGTAATGTCCCTGGAAATCCCACTCTCCACGAAGGATGTCACGGATCAGCGTCGGGCTTCCGCAGCAGGGCTCGCCGTTTGTCCTGTTATAGGCGCCCATAACGGCTTCCACGCCGGCTTCCTTCACACAGGCTTCGAAAGCGGGCAGATACGTCTCATACATATCCTTTTTGCTTGCTTTGGCATCAAATTCATGACGCACGCCCTCCGGCCCGGAATGTACTGCAAAATGCTTTGCGCAGGCCGCTGTTTTCATATATTCGTCATCCTGGCTGCCCTGCAGTCCTTCCACATAAGCAACGCCAAGACGTGAGGTCAGGTACGGATCCTCCCCATAGGTTTCATGACCTCTACCCCATCTGGGATCACGGAAAATATTCACATTGGGTGACCAGAAGGTCAGTCCCTTATAGATATCCCTGTCGTCATGCTTGGAATATTCGTTATATTTTGCCCTTCCCTCCGTTGCCACCGCATCTCCCACAGTCTTCAGCAGCTCATCGTCAAAGGCGGCCGCCATCGCTATGGCCTGCGGGAAGCTGGTCGCCACACCTGCCCTGGCTACACCGTGAAGCGCTTCATTCCACCAGTTATAGGTGGGAACGCCAAGTCTGGGAATGGCGGGAGCATCATAACGCAGCTGGGACGCGCGCTCCTCCAGTGTCATCTGGGCTACCAGTTCTTTTGCCTTCTGTCTGGCCTTTTCTCTGTTTCTCATTCATTTCCTCCTTATTTTGCGGCATAAAATATGGCTTCTAAGCGGGAAGAGGCTTTTCCTCCCGGCCCTATTTTTGACTCCGCTGTTCACACTTTTCAGATTTCAAATGCGCCTTTTCCCGCCGCCGATTCCGCATGTATCATCCATGCTTCCGTCTGTTTTGGTACCATTCCCCTGCAGGAAAAAGGAGACACTTTACTGTTGATTTGATTATACCAGCTTCCTTCCCGAAGGGGCTTGCGAAATATAGCTTGCTGATGACTAAATATTGCGGTCCTTTTATATGGGTATATGGATTACGGAACGGAGGCTGTGTGAAGGACGCAGGAAAAAAGCAGAAGCAAACGCTGCCGTATGGAAGGCTTCAAATGAGAGGCTTCCATACCCAAAGGTTGCAAAAGAACGCGGTCCGCAGCAAAATAAGGAACAGGGCACGAGGGAAAAGCCAGTCTGGCATTCCGAGGATCTGGCCCTGAAAACAGCTGCCCAATACTTTGGTGCAGAGCTGATGCCGCTGCTGGGAATTGAAGGGACAGCGGAATATATTGCGCCGACCGAAACCGTAAAATTGGAAGCAAGGCACTTTTATCAGGATTTCAACTATGCGATGAATGAAAAAAGCTGGATACATTTCGAATTTGAAAGCGATCATATCACCGGCGAAGACCTGAAACGCTTCCGGGAATACGAGGCCGCCACCAGCCGGGCGCATAATGTGGATGTGGTTACCTATTGTATCTGCTCCGCCAATGTAAGGAATCCCCGGTATCAGTTACACACCGGCATTAACGTGTACCGAATCAGGATAATACGGGGCAGAATAAAAATCAAAGAGCGGATTATCCGAAGCCTGAAAATCCTGTATACGGAAAGGGACTGTATAACTCCGCTGGAAATGGAAAAAATGCAGGCGGTATTGTATACGTTTGCAGATAAGTTCCTGAACAAGGATGAATTGGATAACGTGAAAGAGGTGATTACAATGACAACACTGGGAAGAATGATATTTAATGACGGCGTTGAAAAAGGCATCCGCGCTATGGTCCTGGAAAATCTTGAGGAAGATGTCTGCGACGAGCGGATCTGTGAAAAGCTCCAGAAGCATTTCTCTCTTACCAGGGAGGAAGCGGAAGAAAAGGTACGGGTATATAAAGCGCAGGAATAACACAGCCGGAGGGGCCGCACGCCCCTCCTTTTCTTTATGCCGCACATTCCTTCTTCTTTTTTTTCTTCCATATCCGCAGCGCAAAAGTAACCGCCGCCGTCCCCATAACAATCCATACAAAAGCGGAATAGGAATCCAGATACTCGGTGATAATTCCCCAGGATTCCCCCGCCACCGCACCCAGCACAACGAGCACTGTATCCCAGATGAGGCTCCCCGCCACGGTAAAGATCGTGAATACCGCCAGGTTCATCCTTGCCATACCGGCCGGTATAGATATAAGGCTGCGGACAATCGGCACACAACGGCCGAAGAAAACCGCTTTTCTGCCCTGGCCGTCAAACCACTTCAGGGTATCGGAAATCTCTTCCTTCTTAAAGCCCAGCCTCTTGCAGATTTTACTGTCCAGCAGTCTGCCCAGACGCTGCGGACTCAGCAGGGAACCCGCTCCATAAAGTAAAAAGGCACTGGCAACGGAGGCTGCCGTGGATACAAAAATGACCCCCGTGACGGTCATCTTCGAACAGGTCGTCAGAAATCCGCCGAAGGTCAGGATAACCTCCGACGGAATGGGCGGAAAAATGGTCTCTACCACAATCAGAAGCCCAATGCCCAGATAACCGAACCGATTCATAATTTCAATCACTATTTCCTGCATATGTTGTCTCTGTCTTCCTCACTTATTATTCAGTTTATGCCCTTTTTCCTTTATTCAGCACAAAATCGTAAGGATTCAGACCAACGCCTTGTTTCGCAGAGACTTATTCCGTCACCTTAGACTTGTTACATATATCTTCGGAGCTTCCAGTGGATGTATCTTTAGTATCTCCTGATACTTTCTCCATGTCAGCCAGTAGGACTGGTCTCTGCGGCGCTTACTCTTCCACAGTTCCTGCCTTACATACACAAAATATTTTATGAGTCCTATATAGTTCCCATAGATTCCGTAGTAGCGATAGTGCCCTGTCTACATAATCAAACCTCGTATCTAAAGTATAGTGCAGGTATACATTTGCCAGCACTGGCGAAATCAGTCCGCCCTGCACTGTTCCTGATTCTGTTTCCAGCCGCTTTCCGTCTTCCATGACTCCGCCTGTCAGAAATCTTTTGATGTATCGTATAAAATTCTTATCGGCTATGTCATGCTCCAGAAATTTAATCATCCACTCATGGTCTATGTTATCAAAGAAGCCTTTAATATCAGCGTCCACAATGTAATTTACCTTGTCTGCCATGATGTGTTTATTTACTCTCTGAATTGCGTCGTGACAACCCTTATTTGGGCGGAATCCAAAAGAAAACTCCTTGAACTTTGGCTAATATATCGCCTCAAGGATTTCCTTGAAGACACCCTGAACCACTTTGTCCTCGAATGACGGGATTCCCAATCCCCGCATTATCCCGTTCCCTTTCGGGATATAGGCTCTGCGCACCGGATACGGTCTGTAGGAAAACTTCTTCATCCTTATTATCAGATTTTCGATGTTTTCTCCAATTTTACTCCGTATTCTTCTTTTGTGACTTCGTCCACTCCTACTGCTTTACCTTTCGGCTGTCTGCTGTAGGATTCTTTAAGAGTGTTCCTGTTGACATATTTCATCAACGACTGAAATCTGCCATATTTCTCTGCGGGACTGGCTATTTCTGCTTTCTCTTTTTCCATAGAATCTCTGCCTCCTGTGCTTTCTATGTTTCGATTGCAAAAGCAACTTATTGTCCATCCCTTCCCTCCAGAGTCATTACTTCCTTCACCGGTACTATGGATGAATCCGACTCCTCGACAGTCTTCGTTCGTTTTCATCATTGCATTGGCCGATACTCCCTACTGGCTCCTGTCCAGAACTGTCCAGGCCTCCCAGGTATGCCGGATATAACTATATCAGGTATGCCGTGCTCTCGGACTCCGGTGTGTTTTCATAATCTCGCTTTAACGATTATTCCTTGTTGGTGACCCGAAGAGGTAGCAGACCACCCCACACAATCGATAATTCTAACGAAGCTCAATCACTTCACGCTTTCGCATTACGGCGTTCCTGTTCCCTGTCCTACGCTTAAACATCATCGTTAGCCTTTGACGCTCCAAGGACTCGGTACTGGCGACTTGCTAGGTCTTACCAGACTGGATTCCCACCAGTTATATATTCGGCACCGAACTGGCGCACACCATCCTTTTATCATATTATATCTAATAATACATCTTGACTCGTTTTATTATTTCTGTGATTTTGGTTGAAATGATAATATTGAATGGATAAGAAGAAATAATGCGATAGAATTATGTGGATAAAAAGAAAAAGCCGGAAAACTTTTCCGACTTTTAATATTAAATATATATTTTTATTCGTAGAGTAAACTACTCTACGAAAGGCTCGAAGACGGCTATTCTCCATTATCATATAACAATGGAGGAAATTTAGTATGAGCGATGAATTTAACAACAGTGGAGTTCCTGGAGAAGTTGTGACACAGTCTACCGTTTCGGACAAAAGCAAAGTTGCGGCAGCGGTTTTGTGCTTTTTCTTAGGCCAGTTTGGAATCCACAGATTTTACCTTGGACAGGCAGGTACAGGTGCGGTTATGTTAGTACTGTCTATTATCGGCTGGGCAACTACAGCACTCATTTTTGGTTTTGTTCCCCTTGCTATTGTGTGGATTTGGGAACTGATTGATTTTATCCGTATTCTTTGCAATAGCTTAGTTGATTCTCAGGGAAGAAAGCTGAGATAATTTTGCTGGGGAACTGTAGCGAATACATTACAAATCAGCAAGTGTGTTGTTGTAAAATACGCACGGTAAAAGCTTTACTTCTCAAATGCGGAGGAAAAGCCTTTTACCGTGTTTTTTATTTAAACCTTCAGGTAGGTGATAAAAATGATTACTGATTCTCAAATGTTGTTGCAAATCGAGGCTACAAATCAATTCATTGATAAAAGCTATTTAAAATCTTTGCAGGATTATTGTGTTCAGCCATTGGATGAACGTATAAAAAAACATAATCTAACAAGATTATTTCATGTAGATAAAATTATATACGATAAAGATGAGGATATAAACGAAAAATTGGTCAGTATTTTTCATTCTGTTATGCCGTTTTGTAAAAATGTTGTTCTTATTCTTAAAGGCGGTATTGATAGAGTAGATTTATATCTGGGAATAAGAGCATCTCAAATCAGCAACGCTGCTACGGCCGGTGATGTATTTCATGATTCTTTTTTGGGGAATTTTCCGGGAAGCAGTGTCAAAAACGTTCGATCTAATGAAATTTCTTCGATTTTTTGGGAAGAAGATACAGATACTCTTATAACATCTTCATTACCAAATGTGGCTTATATAAATATTCTTCCCTCTGAACGAACTAATAAACATGGTGAATATGTTCAAGGACTGGAAAAGTTTGTTGATACAATGAGGGGAAGCGAGTATATTTGTGAGATTTTAGCTTCGCCAATTGGAGATCGTGAAATTGAAACACGTATGAATGGGTTTGAGGAACTATATTCTGCATTGTTCCCATTTTCAAAGAAAACCAGTTCGCATGGACATAATGAAGGTAATACCCTTACAGAGGGAATAACAGAAAGTATATCAAATTCAATTTCAAAAGGTCTTTCAAAAGCAACCGGAAGGTCGGATGGTCATACTCATGGAAAAAACTCGGGTTTTAATATAGGAATGCATATGCTTCTTAATTTTGGAGTCATGGGGGGAACTCAGGAAGGTTGGTCAACTGGTTCTAATGAAGTTAGTACAAACACTGATACAAAAACCAGCACAGATGTTTTTGGACGACAAAAATCTACATCTCAGACAACCGGTACGACGGATAATCTGACGGTTGAGTTTCGAGATAAAAGTATTGAAAATTTGCTTGAGAAAATAGACCGACATATCAAACGGATGAAGACGGGAAGTTCTTATGGAGTGTGGGAAGTAGCATCTTATTTCATTTCGAAGGAAAAAAAGACTGCCGCTATTGCTGCAAATACATATCGTTCTATATTGCTGGGGGAAGAAACCGGAATAGAAAAACCGAATTTTACTTTGTTCGATAGTGTGGATGAAAAAACAAAAGAGATTGAGGAAAGCTTAATTTATTGTGAACATCCAATTTTTTTAGTTCCTTCTTTTGAGATACCGTATGGAAAAAACTCTGTTCAGCAACTCTCTCCAACGAGTTATATAAATGGGAAAGAATTAGCTTTATTATTAAATCTTCCCAGAAAATCTGTTAATGGAATAATGGTTGCTGAAATGGCTGAGTTTGGAAGAAATGTACTTGCAAATAGTTCACAGAATCAGAGGACAATTCAAATCGGTAATATATTTCACATGGGTCAAAAAGAAAATGCACCAGTAATATTAAATATTGACAGTTTAACATCACATTGCTTTGTAACGGGGTCAACAGGAAGCGGCAAATCTAATACCGTATATAAACTTATTGAAGAAGTAACAAAAGTGCCGTATCAGATTCCGTTTTTAGTCATAGAACCTGCAAAAGGAGAATATCGAAACGAATTTCGCAATGTTCTAAATATAAACTTATTCAGTACGAATCCTCAGATAGATCAGATGTTAAAATTAAATCCATTTGCGTTTTGTGATGGTATCCATATATTGGAACATTTAGACCGTTTAGTGGAAATTTTTAATGGCTGTTGGGAAATGTATGCAGCCATGCCAGCTATTTTGAAAGAGGCTATTGAAGAAGCTTATATCAGCAAAGGATGGGATTTGTTGAATTCTGTATTTATTTCAGAAGGAGAACCAGTATTCCCAACATTTATAGATGTTTTACAAGAACTGCCTAAGATAATTAATAGCTCAGAATATTCTGCTGATACAAAAGGCGATTATATAGGTGCTTTGGTTACACGAGTTAATTCGATGACAAATGGTATCTACGGACAAATTTTCTGCGATGAATTCGAAGTAGATAATGAAACACTTTTTGACGAAAGTACGATTATTGATTTAAGCCGTGTAGGATCATCAGAAACAAAAGCTTTAATTATGGGGATTTTGATTCTAAAACTTACAGAACACCGAATGGTAAATGCAGACAGTGGTAATTCCGTGTTGAAGCACTTAACGGTTTTGGAAGAAGCACATAACATTTTAAAGAATTCTAAAAATACTCAAAGTACAGCAGGTAGCAATGTTGTTTCAAAATCTGTTGAAATGATTGTAAACAGTATTGCGGAAATGAGAACATATGGAGAAGGCTTTGTTATTGCAGACCAGTCTCCAACCTCTGTAGATATTGCAGCAATAAAAAATACAAATACAAAAATTATTATGCGACTGCCTGAAGAAGAAGATTGTAAGATAGCTGGTCATTCCGTATCGCTTTCAGAACAGCAGGTTGAAGAACTGGCAAAATTGGAAACAGGTGTCGCTGTTGTAATGCAGAACAATTGGTTTGAACCGGTTTTGTCTAAAATTAAGCGGGCGGCTCATCCTTTTGAAGGATATGAACAACCGATTACGTTTAAAAAACTTAAAGAATTCAGAAGTATTGTTCTTTCAGCATTGATTGAACAATTTGAGATTAGTGATGAACAAGATATAAGCAAAGTTATACGAAAGGTAGAAAATTTTGATATTCTTCCCTCAAAGAAAGAGGAGATGTTGCGAATGCTAAAGCAGTTTAATCGCATCATGGCAAAAGGATATGACAGTATTCTTTTTGGAAGAACCATGCTACGCCTAATTGGATGTAATGATGCTTTTCGACGTGCAGAGAAATGTCTGAGATATCAGGAGGATATGGACGGTAAATTGATTGATAGCTATACAGAAGAATCAATTGCTGAATGGTATGGTTATATCGAATCTGCTTTGCCACAATATATTTCTGTTGAGGATACTTATCAGGAAATCGTGAGGCAATATATATTGCATTCAAAGAAATTTGAAAATCATGCAATCAGTTATAGTATCCTATATCGACAAATATACAATGAAATAAAGTAAAACCGGGAGAATAATTATGAATCACATAAAAATAAAATATTCTTATTTCTCACAAAAAGCTGAGTTAATTATGAATGGGGAAAAAGCCAGTCCCTACAGTGAATCGGTGGCTGTATTAAATCATCCATTCTTGGAATCGGTTCCCAATATTATTCAAAGCTTAGATAATGAAGTTTTTGATGATTATGATATTGATTTATACGGAACAGAATTTCAATACGAACTTTTAACATCCGTGGCAAAAAAATCTGAATATTGTAAGGAAATTCATTTTTTCCCGATAGAATCTTTGCTTCCAAAAGTAAAACTGATGGAGAAAATTTCTGATTTGGGAGAACAGAATAAAATTGTTATTGATAAAAGGGAACCTTCTAAAGTCTATTTTTCTAATGGTAAGTGTATAAACTTGCCTGAAACAGAATTTACTTATACGGAGATACCATCGGCTGATATTGGTGTGTTTGAAGAAAATGAAATTATTCCAATGACTGTAAGAATCCCGCTTCTTCTTTCAGACTCATTCGAAATAGTTCAAAGATCTGGTCGTACTTGTTATTGCGTACCAGCTGATAAAATTGAATTATTTTGGAAATATTACACGTTGGAATTTGCAGAACGTCCAATTCTTATGGAATATTTGACTGCATTGAGATATGTCCAATTAAATAATATGCAAACGGTTGAATTTAATGCAATTAAGGACAACAGACCGGCATATTACATCAATGATATACCTTCTGTGATTGACAAAGATGAATCATTTGCTGTTGATTTTAGGAGTTTTCCGGAAAATGCATTTTCTCTAAAAATAGAAGATACCGATATTATAGAGTGTCAGGGAAATATGGGGTTATCGAAAAATCCAGGCGCTACATTGATTTGTATTTGTGATAACAAAGGAGAATGTGTTGTATCAAAATCTATCACTGTTATAGGACATCAATATATAGAAGAAATCCGACTGATACCCCGGTTTGAATATTTAAAGCGAAGTGAACGGAATTGCATTGATGTTGTGCTCACGCCTCTAAATGCTGAAGATGCAAATAAGCTTGTTTGGAAAAATTCCAATCCTAATGTTCTTCAAATTGATGAAAACGGAAATATTATTGCATTAGAAAATGGAAAAGCAACAATTACTGTATCAGGTCAAAAAGTTAATGCTTCGCTTGTAATTGAAGTAAAACCTGTCTTACAAGGTCTTCGTTTTGTACAACAATCGGTTCGTCTTAAAAATGGAGAAACTATTATTCTTGAATGTGATATAACTCCGCCGGATGCACCGACCGAAAATTTAACATGGGAATTGGACAACAAAACAATTGCGTCAATCAATCCATCCAAATATGGAAATCGATGTCAGGTTATTGCATCAACAAGTTACGAGGGAAAAGGAAATGTACGCTGTTATGATGCGGAAACGAAACTGGGAGCGCTATGTAACATTGAAGTCATTTCAAAGGTTAAACCGGGCGCCGCTGGAAAAGTTGCATTGTCATGTTGGCTTATAGGAATATTGTTTCCATTTTTGCTTCCTATATCTTCTATCGCAAGTTTCTATGGGCTTGCATGTGATCCGGAAACGGAGCATCGTACCAGATACATTGTTTGTGCCGCAGGAAGTATATTGACACTGCTCTTTTGGATAATGGGAGCTATGTGATGATGAAACGGAGAAAAAATTATGAGTTGGTTTAGAACAAAAGAAGGAAGAGAAACAGAGCAACCGGAATCAAAGCCGAAAAACGAGATTGAGAAAGCTCCGGAAAAAGTAACTCCGGAAGCTAAAAATAAGCTTGGGTTTGAAAGGTTTCAGGATAAAACTCCAGAAGAACAGACAAAGAGTCTTGAAAGCCAAAAAAAATTTGCTGATGAACGTCAAAAGCTGGAACGTCCACAGAAGCCTAATGAAGGTGATCCGTCAAAGGGACAGAGACAACTCGAACGTGGACGAGAAACGGAACGGGAATAAAAATGCAAAAGATGGAAATGCTTCGGGAAGTTCTTCTGATGCCGACCCGGCCATTGGAGCAAAAGAAAGAACTATAACAGGCGATAGAGCAAAATATAGGGAATTTTGCAAACGGATTCAATGTAATGAAAATGTAAGGGATGAGAATAAAACGAAGCTATCTCATAATTCGATATTCACAAGTAAGGATTTCGAAAATGGAGGAAGATAATATTTTATATGATGTTTAGAAGAAGGTGCTTTAAGTAATGAAACTTGGAAAACTTGATAATCTTGATAACCCGGAGAAAAAAACACATATAACAACTACCGAACCCATAGTTCCTACAGAAGTTGATAAAAGGAAGCTGGAAAATCTGTTATCTCAAAAAAGAAAACCGGAAATCAGAGGTGTTAATGAAAGTAAAAAAAACTACCAGATGGATACACCGAATACTATGTATGAAATTGGAAAACGAATGGATCCTAAAAGTCAGGAGTTTTATACAAAAGCTTTATATTCAGGAGATACTCCGAGAGCCAAATTAATTGGAAAGGGAGAAGAATTTTACAAAACAGGGAAAAAGGCTTCTGGAAATTTTCTCACCAAAGAACATCCGGGAAAAAATGCCATTGAAAGGAAGGAAAATTTACAGCTTCCTAAATCAAATAACGGTAAGAATGTCATAAAGGTAAAATCGACTAGACCCCAAGTTGTAATTGAGAGTAATATAGCAGCTCAGCCTGAATGGGCAAAGGAAAATGGATATAAAACACGTCAAGGTATAAAACAAATTTATACTCCGAACACCAATCCAGAAGGAGCAATTAGTGACAAAAGATATGAAAAAGTAAAAAACATCGGTGATTTTTAAAGTAAAGTCTGTCGGTGTTATAAGAGGGAATTATGAAACACATCGGATTAGTCTTGTCCGGAGGAATGGGGAAAGGCGCATACCAAGTTGGTGCGCTTACGGCTTTAAATGAGTTTTTCCATCCATCGGATTTCGAATATGTGAGCGCTGCATCAATAGGTGTGCTCAATACATATGCATATTTAACAGGAAATATAAAGAAAGCTCATGATATATGGGAAGCTGTTAACTTACAAGGAGACAAGAGATTTATTACATCTGTTTTGAAGAGTTCATTTTTACAGAATATAATTACGAGTATAATTACTGATTCAGAAATACCAAACTCGTTTTATGTGCCACTATTGGATTTAGCGGACAAGGAATTAAATTACTATAATTTTTCGGAAATTCCGTGCTGTAAAATTGAGCAATATCTGAGGGCAAGTATTGCAATGCCCTTTTATAATAAGGGAGTGTCTATCGGCTCAAAAATGCTTTTTGATGGTGCAGTAATAGACAATATCCCGATATTTCCGGTTCTGAAAAATGAATTGAATTATGTTATATGTATTTATTTTGATGATTTCAATTATGTGTTTGAAGACCATGTGTGGGATAGTAAAATAATTAAATTGACATTCCCAGACAATAAACTTATTTCAAATTCCGTAAATATAAAACACGAATCAATTATGTATATGATGGAAGAAGGATATAAACGTACAAAAGGGGTATTATCCGCTGTTTTTTCTGAGGGAGTGGATAATTTCGATATTGTCTATGAAAGAATTGGTGTAATGAATTCTTTGAATTCTCAAAAAGTTATTCGGCTTACAGGTGATGTCGTTGTAACGAATATGAACAAATTACTTAAAAAAATTGTTCGAAAAAAAAGAGTTTTAGAGGGAGGATTTTGCGATGAGTAAATCAAGATGGGGAGTACAAGAAATTCAATTTGCGGCTGTAATATTTTTGCTGTCTGATCAGACAATATTTCTGTCCTTTCGAGGAACGGATAATACTCTGATTGGATGGAAAAAAGATCTTAATATATGCTTTATTGGTGGGATACCTTCTCAGATAGCCACAGCAAGGTATGCTACAGAATTTACATGTAAGTTAAACATACCTCTACGTCTTGGCGGGCATTCTAAAGGTGGAAACCTTTCAATTTGAGCAGGCACACATTGTCTAAGTAAGGTGTCCTTTAATAGTGAAACACATTCCAATCTTAATTTACTAACCCTCTTGTCAGATGATTCTGATTCAGAGTAAATAATATATAAATAGTATAGGACAAAGGTATCCAATGCTCATAGGAAACGGACACCCCAAAACACTCTTTTGCTGTTTTATGAGTGCCGCCCGCATCAGCCATTCCTGGCTGGTGCGGGAAGTCTTTTTTCTTTCCTGTGTCTTAACAGCGCATGTCCGACGTCTCTGTTTTACTGCCTTCTCCGAAAAACAGCGGCTATTCCACATACCCCTTCATTTTCAGATATGCCTCAATCAAGTCCACCGCGCCATCCACACCGGCGGCAGAGGTATTGATCATCAGAGCCTTGTTTCTCTTATCTCCCCAGACTTCATCGGTATAGTACTGATAATAATTCCTGCGGATTTTCTCCGTTTTCTTAATCAGCTTAGCGGCCTTCTGTCTGTCCTCCAGGGAATACAGCTTCATGATCCGATCAATTTTATCCTCCATATCCGCATAGATGAACACATTCACCACATTGTCCTGATAGGCCAGAATCACATCCGCACACCGTCCCACCACCACGCAGGATTCCTCTCTTGTCTTGTTCAGAATCAAATCAGCCTGCATGTCGAACAGGCGCTCGCTCAGAGTATCCGCATCAAAATCATAAGGGATAAAGGATTCCCGGAACGGGCTGGAAGGCTTCTCATCATTTTCCATCAGTTCTTCCACACTGATGCCGCTTTTTCCTGAAATTTCATTCAGGATGTTCTTGTCCAGGAAGGTGAAGCCAAGCCTTTCGGCCAGTTTTTCCCCGACCTCACGTCCGCCGCTTCCGTACTCACGACCGATGGTAACCGTTACTTTTTTCTGCATAAACAAGTCCCTCCTTTTCCTGCCCGGCCTTTCCTGCCGGATGGCTGATGTGCAGTCGGACCGCAGTTCACACACAGTCCGCCCGTCTTGCTGCTTATGGAAACAAATCGCAGCAGCCCGGTTAACTGGTAACAATCCGGATAAACGTTACCGTATTCAGCTGTTGCAGCAATTTTTTTCAGACAGTCTCCGATATCTTTTCCGCCAAATCAGAGGTGCAGTGACAGCACTTTACCGCGTCCGCAGGGATTTCACTCTTACAGTAAGGACAGATTTTCGTAGCCGGTTTTGCCGGTTCCTCAGGCGTTTTCTCCTTGTCCTTCCGGTTCCCCAGCTCAGCAATTTTATTGATGAACTTCACCAGCAGGAAAATGACAAAGGCCATGATCAGGAAATTAATAACCGCCGTCAGGAAAGAACCATACTTAATGTCCACGTCCCGCACCGTAACCACCAGATAACTCAGATTCGTGTTGGCAATCAGTCCCAGCAGAGGCGATATCACATCATTTACCAGGCTGTTCACAATGCCCTGGAACGCTGCGCCGACAATAACGCCTACCGCCATGTCAATGACATTGCCGCGCATGATAAATTTCTCAAATTCCTTTAAAAAGTTTTTCATTGCCAAGTTTTCCTTTCTCCTATGTAATTTCTTTTATTAAAAATATTCTATCATAATTCGGCATTTTCTGCCACTTTAATGCGGCTAATTCCCGTTTAAACGCACTTTTACGGGAATGAAGACTTCTAATCCGCCCTCTGGTCACTCCTCCGGGGCAAATACCCTTTTCCGCCACAATACAAGCTGCCCCCAAAACTCCGGTGTCCGATCTCAAGGCATAATCTTTCCATTTCCTGTACGCTCATTCCAGCTACCGGGAAACCGGAACTTTCCTGCAATTTATCTTCCACCCTGGCCATAAATTCTGTATAGTTCATTTTTCCCCTCCTCTTTGCGCCCTGTCCATCTTGTGCTATACTTAAGTTTATTACATCTGATGAAAGGCCTGGAATTTACATGAAGAAAAAGAAAGCTCATATTCTTCCTGTCTGTATTATAATCTTATTTATCGTAACAGCTGCCGGAGTCCTGCTTTATTTCCGAAACAGGACACAGGAAGCCTTCCTCCAGCTCTCAGAGCTCAGCGAGGCCGCCAAGGACGAAAAGGACATCCCCATACCGGCCAATCCCTACTTTGACCTGAGCGTCCCCACCTATATTACTAAGCTGCAGGATACCTACTTTCTGGTGGACTGCTATCACGATGAAATCATTTACAGCGATTCCCTGGACAGGGAACTGAACGAATGGGAGGTTATGACCGATGAAATCAACCGCGGACACACCATTGCCAGCGACGGTGTGGTATATCTGACGGATGATACGGAAAATAACCGCATTCTGGTATTCGAAAAAGAGGACGGCCGGTTTATTCACACCCAGACCTTTTCCGACATTGGCATACGCCCCCACTATATCGTTTATGATGAAACAAGCGGTTATTTTTACGCGCTCAGCTCCATGACCGGTGAACTGTATGTCTTTTCCCGGGAAAAAAATTCAACGCGCATGGGGCTGAAGGAAGTGCGTTCCATAGAAAAACTAAACGGTGTCTATGTCCGCTCCTTCACCATCATCGGAAAGGAAATTTATTTTGTTTCCGGCAATTCCACCATCATCCGCGCCCGGCTGAAGGATCTGAAAATCCTGGAGGAATATCCGGTAAGCCCGGAAATTGCGGGGATGGTCCAGCTGACCCAAATAGAGGACTATTACTATATCACCATTTCCACCGACGTGGATTTCAATCAGGATTATGCCACCTTCATCCGTACAAAAGATCTGCATTCCCTTGCTTCCGGCGGTTATGAGGACATTTATGATAACTTTATCGGCGGCGGGACCCCCTACTATATCACCTCCTTCGATGGCCATTTCTACCTGACGGAGCACCGGATTCCGGGGCATTCCGTATGGCAGTTTGATGTGGAAGAGAATGAAATTGTTAATGTTGTACCGATTTATTAGTATTGAGGTACGTTGCTATATATTGTAAAAAAAGCCGCCATGCATTATATGGTAACATATCAATGCATGTACGGCTTTTTTACATGATGCGGCATTGCAGCACCATCTCATTTTATAAGTCTGCCTCCATCAGAATTTGCAAAAGCCACTCCTGACTCATAAAAATAAGACAGCTGCCAGGCGGAATCCTGCTCTCCCCTGGCAACTGCCCAATTTCTATCCCCTACATCATTTTTTTCAAAAAAATATAGGGTTTCCATTTATTCTATGATACCACTTATTCTTCTGCAGACTGCTAACAGTCCTTTATCACCTCCGAAAGCCGTTCCTTCCCCATCCGGTAAGTCCCCTCAGCCTCCATCAGTATACTGCCGTAAAAAGCTTCCGCCGCAGCCTGCCTCTTTACCGCCAGCTTTGTTCCCCGCTCTGTAAAAAAACGATCATACAGGTTTTCCAGCTTACGCTTATACTCCCTGAAAAAGCAATCCTCCCCGTCTCCGGAACCATCATTAACACTTCCGTCACCAGCCCGGCCCGCTCCTGCGTCCATCCACAATCCATGAGGAAGGCAAATGCCTTATCACCACACACAGCCGCATGGCACAAAGCCGGATTCTCAAACTGCTCTCCCCGTCCGATATCATGCAGCAGGCACGCCGTAATTAAAATCTCGTAATCCACATCCTGCTCATACGCCGCGATATCCAGCGCCGTATACAACACTCTGTAAATATGCTCCTTATCATGGGCGCTGTCATTCATACAGGAAAGCATATACGCCTCTGTTTTTTCAAACGCTTTCCAATTGACCCCTCTCTTTTGCCGTGCCTGCCGAGCCGTTTACGATTATGATCCCCACACAGACAAGAAGCAAAGCCGCCACTCCCGTAAGCCCGAAGGCCTGGCTGCTCTCTCCCAGAAACAACGCGGAAAGCAAAACCCCGAATACAGGATTCATAAATCCAAACACCGCAACCCTCGCCACCGGATTATATTTCAGAAGAATTCCCCACAGAGTATACGCGGCCGCTGAAATAAACGCCATATAAAGAAGAAGCCCCAGCGCCGGAAGTCCCGCGCCCGCCAAACTGATGCGCCCTCCCATCGCCAGCCCGAATCCTGTGAGCAATATTCCTCCGCAAAGGAACTGATACCCGCTCAGCGTCACCGGTTTTTCGTTTTCCGAATAACGTTTGATTAACGCAGAGGAAAAAGCATAGCTCACTGCAGAGAGGAAAATAAATCCTTCCCCTAAAAAGGACAGATTCATATCCAGGCTCCCGCTGCTCAGATTAATGATCACCACACCTGCAAAGCCGGTGATACAGCCAATCACCTTTTTTGCCGTAAGCTTTTCCATATGGAACACCACCACAGCCACCAGAATCGAAAGAAAAACATTCGACGCGCCAATAATGGAAGATTTCACCCCGGAGGTATGGGACAGGCCGATATAAAAGAAAATATACTGCGCCACTGTCTGCACCAAAGCCAGCTTAACCACCATGTGCAGACTTGTCCTGGCAGGCACCAGCGGCTTCCTGCCTATCAGACTCCCGAAAAGAATCACAAGAATCCCCGCCAGCGTAAAACGGGTTCCGGCAAACACGATCTGTGACGCGCTGTCCGATGCACCGATGGAAAACAGACTGTATCCAATCTTAATACAGGGAAAAGCACTCCCCCAAAGAAAGCAGCAAACCAAAGCACAAACAAATACCACCCAAGTCTTACTCATATACATCTTCATACCAGAACTTTTCATAACTTCAACTCCTTCATTTTATCTCCGCTCCCAGATCGCAGCCCTGTTCCAAAGCCACGCCCCAAAAACTCCCCGCTAATTTCCCACGCCATTCTACCATACTGCCTTTCCACCCATTTTGCAACCCCCTCTCCCCCCAATTCAAGCCGATTCAATAAGTTCAGCCGCCCCCACCAATAATCCACTGAGACCAAACGGTAAACAATATACCTCATTTTATCTCCGGGATAATCGCCGCCCAATTGCCTCTCCGCCCGGATACCCAGCCTGTCTGTACAGCATAATCCCAGACAGTTCATCGGCTGCCGGGAATTTCCAGGGCACGAAATGCTTCCCGGGCAAAAAAAACAGAAGCCTTTACCTTATTTGTAAAAGCTCCTGTTTCCTGTGTTGTTTCGCCGGCTCATCCGCTGACCCGCCGGAAAAATCTGACCTTCTCCGGCTTCCTTTGTCAACCTGCCCTACAGGTCTTATCCATATTTTTTCTTCAATATTTCTCTGAATTATCGGAATATAATTTACAGTTCTGTTTTATATTCCGCAACCGCCTTCACTCCCCGCAGCGCGCAGCCCTTTTCCACCGGAAGATCATAATAAACCTGGTTGTCATAAGGATTGGGAAGCGGACTATCGCTGGAATATATCCGCAGCACCAGGCTGGCAGGGTAATCGAAGCGTTTCAGCGCCGCATGCCATGTCTCTCCGTTGGTAAACCAGTCATCCGCCAGACGGCCATCCAGATAAAGCTCCGCCCTGTCGCCCACATAATTCGCTTCCAGATACAGCTGGTGAAGTTTATCCACAGGAACAGCCCCAATATACACCTCATATTCACAATATCCGGCAGCTTTACCGACAGCTTCGCTCCCTGTCCGTTTTTCTGCATCCGTCTCCAGCAGCGTAAAGCGGACAGGCACATCTGTCTCCTGCGCCTTCACAGTGAAAACCTTCGGCTCGCCTTCCGCTCTATAACAAATCACCTTTTCCTGTGCATGGCTGGAAATCAGATATATTTTTCCTTCCTGCTCTATCAGACAGCTGTCCTGATATTCCGTCACATACAACGCATCGCCCAGACGGCAGGCCCTGGCCGCCTGTTCCTCTGTCAGCGTGACCACATCCCCGGCTTCCCCTCTCCACTGATAAAAAGGATTTTCACAGACTTCCTTACTTCCATAGAAAAAGTACCTGCTGCCCAGATGGCATAACAAAGAAGCGTTGGTTTTTTCCAGAAAAGCCTCGCCCACAGGCAGGGAAAAAGGAATCACCGCACAGCTTCCCGGCTTCAGGAAAAGATGGTCAATCACCAGCTCCCTTTCCGGGAAAACCAGCTTTACGGCCGCATCCTTCCGTTCCTTCATCCGGCGTTTTCTCTGATGATTATTAATAAAAAGGAAGCCTGTCCGGCTCTCAGGGTTCACCCGAGCCGTGGTGCGCAGTGTATGTAAATCCTCCGGCGACTCGGGAAGCTTTTCCGGGAAACAGGTTTCACTCCCCGCCAGCTCTTCTCCGAAATCCTGCAGCAGCAGATGCAGCCTGCCAAGCCTTCCATAGCTTTCATTTACCTCGCCGGATTCCCTGATACAGGTCTGGAAATCATAGCTTTTTACCGGCAGATCATTATTATACCCCGTAGCCCTGGATTCCTGAAGGGTTGTTTCCTTTCCCTCCGGATTGATGCCGCCATGGTACATATAATATCCCAGCAGATTGGCCCCGCCGCCCAGCATACAGAGCGCCTGGGCTTCAATATCTTCCGGCCAGGGATAAGTTCTTCTGTGGGAGGTTGGCTGCAGCCCGCCGCCAAGCTCTGCGGTCAGATAAGGATTTCTGCTGATGTCAAAAGTAAACTGCCTGCTCTCCTGTCTCTTCAGATCGGAACCGATATTTTCATCCTGTTTATAGGACGAAAATAAAAAGTTGGCGCTGGCGGGCATTTCCTGCACATGCTCCGCCCAGGGCGCATCCACATAGCCGCCCAGCACCGGCAGTGTTTCTCCGTCCACAACGATACCGCCGCCCCATCCTGTGGAGGTATAATAAGGAACCTCCAACCCGGCTTCCAGCGCCATTCTTTTCAACGTGCGCATATGCTCCATGCATTCCTCCTGGGAGGAAGGGCCGCCTCCGCAGTGTCCGTATTCATTTTCCAGCTGGACGCCTATAATGGGGCCTCCGTCCTTTGCCATTTCTCCTGCCGCCTGTTCCCCGATCTTCTGATAGAGGCGGCGCACCTCCTTCAGATAGCCGGGATCATTGCTGCGCAGCCTGCTGTCGAATTCTTCCGTCAGCCAGTCCGGGAACCCGCCGTTGCGGCATTCCCCATGGGCCCAGGGCCCGATGCGCAGCCACACCTGCATGCCAACTCTGCGGCAGGTCTCCAGAAAGCCCCGCAGATCACGGCAGCCGCCAAAGTCCCACTCACCGCGCCTTTCCTCATGGTGGATCCAGAAAACATAGGTTGCCGTCACCGTGATGCCGCCCGCTTTCATCTTCAGCAGTTCTTCCTCCCAGTCCTCCGGCTCATATCTGGAAAAATGAAACTCCCCCATTACCGGCAGAAAGCGTCTGCCGTTTTTCATCAGGCTTAAGTTATCCACCTCATACAGGTTTCCCTGGCTGTCTTTTCCACACATGGGGAACTTCACCGCTTCCCTCATTTTTCCTGTAATCCTGATTGTGTTGTCCATACCTTTCCCTTCCTTTTTCAGCCGCAGTCCGGAGACTGTAACGACTCCGGCGTTATATGCCGACACTTCTGAATTACATTTTTTACAGTCGGCCCAATGTGCCGGCCTGCCAACTGCCATACGGTTATTTAATAATAATCTTTTATTGCCTTTCTGACAACCTCATAAGCCTTTTTCGACTTCCCTTCCACATCCGTAATTCCCCAGTAGCATTCCGAAGGGCAGTCGGACGCACCGCAGTGATAACAATGGGCGGCATCCTTGAAACAGAAAAGGAAGCTTCCCAGTACATGAGGATTTTCCGCAAAGATTTGCAGGCCTCTTCTCAGATATTCTGCCTGAACCTCTTGTGTATGTCCACCCTCCACCTGGTGGAACCAGCTTTTCTCATAGCAAACATCCGGAATACCCTCCGGAAGCGCTGAAGGGTCCGGTCGCTCCTCCATCACCCTGCCGCCGGAGGAATAGCCCCATTCATTGGCAACGACGGGAAGCTGATACCTTTCATATAATGCCTCTATTACATCATTCCAGCTCTCCACCGTCTTTCCCTGCCAGGAGCCGAAATACTGGTCGTCCCCGATATATCCGAACTTATGCCCCGGCGCATATACCATATCTGCGATTTTCAGCCCATCCTCATGATAACGTGACAGATTGATGCCGCATTTTGCTTCCGGATTGGCGCGGACGATCCCTTCTGCAGAAGCCCTGGCCGTTCCCGTGGTAACCTCCGGCGGATAGCTGCCGGAAAAGGTGGGAATATCGATCTCATTCATGCACTGCCACAGATTTCCTGCCAGCTCCCCCAGGTCACTGCAGATGAATTCACAGGCCGCCGCCACATTTTTATAATAGATATCACTGCCCTTTTCCCCTGCAAAGGCAGGCCAGGCATCCTGGTAATAAGTCTCCTTTTTTACCTCGTCATAATAGTATCCGCCCATTCCCGGCGTGGAAGGCATGATTTGCATGCCCGCTTCATGCGCCCTGCGGATTTCCTCCTTGCATTTCAGGTATTTCGGGCTGAGAGTGCCGAACATTTTATCCTCCCAGGGGAAACAAATCTCCATTCTTACCCAGGAAAAACCCAAGTCCAGAATTTCCTGATAGTCATCTTTTACATCATACGCATATACAATACCCAATATTTTTTCCATTGACTCCTTTTTTAGCTGCGGCTTTCCGGTCCCATCACAGTTGCTGCCAGACGCCATCCTGAACCGTCTTTCGTACCGGAATATGCCTCTCATAAATTATTATCTTAAAGTCACAAAGATCACCTCAGCCGCCGCAGAAGGCAGCCCACCAGCGCTCACCGTAACCACGCACCTCCCTGCATTCCCGTCGGAACGAAGTACAGCCAAAGCCCTGCCATGAAAAGCATGGATATGATCCGCCTTCATGCTTTCCAGGCTGTCGGGACGGCCGTTGTCCACTCCGATAACCTCACCGGGGCCTTCCGCACTGAAGGTAAGCTCATTATCTGCCTGCCAGCAGAAGTTCCCGTCCTTATCCAGAATTTCCACCTCAATCTGCCCTACATCCAGTCCATCGGCAGCCGCCTCCTTCTGATAGCAGGAAATCCTGAGCGCGGCAGGCTCTCCGGCGGTTTTTACCTGATGGCGGCAAACCTCTTTCCCATTCACGAAACCAGCCAGCTCAATACAGCCCGGCTCATATGGCACATCCCAGCAGAGGAACAAATCCTCCGTATTCACCGCACCTGGTTCTTTGTCATAATGACCGTACCGTTGTGTCATACCGTAGGCGGGGTAGGAATATGCTTTTCTCCCATAGGATTTTCCATTCAGGAAAAGCTCCGCGCTTTCACAGCTGGTAAAGCCCAGCACCGGCAGGATTGTCCCCTCCTCCACTTCCAGATTCCAGTGCGGAAGAAGATGGACCATGGGAATATCCCGCCTCCAGATACTCTGGTAAAAATAATAACCGTCCTTCTCAAAACCACAGGTATCCAGCACTCCCGCGCTGGCCGACCGGTAAGGCCAGTGTGCCTCGCCAAGATAATCGATTCCCGTCCACATGAAATCTCCGGCAACATAATCATGGGTCATGGTATACCTCAACAGCTTTCCTACGGCTACCGGCGTGCTGTAATAGGGCCGTTTCCACCAGCTGCCCGTTTCTCTTCCCCGGTCATATTCCCCCCGGATGCCGCCCATTCCCGGATTTTCCGTTCCGATAACGCACCAGTCAGGATGGGCACGCTTGTCATCCTCATACAGTGTCTCCGCCCGGGTTCTCCATCTGCCCACATAATTGTAGCCCACCACATCCAGTTCATTCAGGAACTCCTGCATCGCGGCCTTTGGCTCCGCACAAATCTGATCATTGGCCTGGGTTATCGCCCTTTCCGGATCCAGCTGCTTACAGATTTCCTTTAAGCGCCTGGCCGTCAGATATCCTGCCGGATCCGTCTGATCTGGCACCTCATTGCCGATGCTCCAGATCACGACGGACGGATGGTTCCTGTCCCGGTAAAGCATGGCTTTCAAATCCTCCTCGTGGCACTGCGCAAACCATTCCGAATACCCCCGGCTTTCATGGGTATTGGAGCCTAATTCCTTGCCCTTCAGGATTTTCCACTCGTCAAAGGCCTCATCCATCACCAGAAAGCCCATTTCATCACATAGCTCCAGCAGCCCCGGATCGGGAGGATTATGTGACATGCGGATACTGTTTGCTCCCATTTCCTTCAGTTTTTCCAGCCGCCGCTTCCATATCTGCAGCGGCACTGCCGCCCCCATGCAGCCGCCGTCATGATGGATGCATACACCGTTGATTTTCACCTGTTCCCCATTCAGCAGAAAGCCCCTGTCCTTATCGAATACGGCGCTTCTCAGCCCGGTTCTTGTATGTACCTCATCCAGAAGAACACCTTCCTTATTGTAGAGCCGGGTAATTACCTCATACAGACAGGGAGAGGCAACGGACCAGAGGCAGGGCTCCTCCAGGGAAAAAAGCTGTGTACAGACGGCATTTCCAGGAGCAGCCGCCGTTTCCTTCTCAGCTGCGATTGTCCCCCGGGGCGAAATGATGCTGGTCTTTACCGTCAGCTCCTCCTGATTCCGGCAGGAGGTTGTGATCATCAGCTCCGCATATTGCCGTGTCACCTTCTTCTGCCGGATATACACTCCATTTTCCGCCACATAACTATTTTCTACAGTAAGTATCCACACATCCCTGGTAATCCCGGAGCCGGAATACCAGCGGGAACCCGGCTGTCCGGAATTGTCTATCTCCACGTCCAGCACATTGCATTCTCCCCGGCCTGTTTTCACCAGCTCCGTAATTTCTACGGAAAAAGGCGTATATCCATATATATGTTCCTTTATCCGGCTGCCATTCAGCCACACACGGGTCTTCATATAAGCCCCGTCAAAACACAGAAACAGATGCTTTCCCCGTACTTCCTCCTCCGTCACGGTAAATATCTTTTTATACCATCCTATCCCGGTTTCCACGTAGCCTCCCGAGCCGCAGGAGGCCGCCTTTTCATCAAAGGAATACTCCAGGCTCCAGTCATGAGGAAGCTTTACCGGCCGGTATCCCGGCGTTAATTCGCTTCCCGCCGGATCCGGCGGACACCCGTCCCCCTCCCCTGCTTTGTGATAAAAAAACCAGCCCAGATTCCAGTTATCCTTTTTTCTTCCCATAGAATGCCCTCTCCTATTTTTGTGCCGCAAAGGCCCTCACCCGGCGCGTGCCAGGCGGGAGCCTTACTGGTAATATTCAGGTAACTGTGAAGAGTACCAAACAGTTACCTATTCAGATATTTCAACTGCCGGGACAGTTATCCCTTTTATTTCTGTGTGATACCCATTTTATTGATTATAGCCCTTCTTTTCACAGAATGCTTCATACTGCCTCTTCATTTCCGCAGTTACCTTGTCCAGTCCGGCCGCTTCCAGTTTACCTTTGAACTCCTCAAACTTCGCTTCCGTCTGGTCACCGAAGACACCAAGGAAAAAGCTTGTCAGATATTCATCACGGATTGCATTGATAACGGAAAGTTCTGTTTCCACCGGGCTTTTATCAAAGGTAAAGCCGGCTGTTTCAGGAACGAATTCCTTTGCTTCACATTTTTCTCTGAACTCCAGCTTCCGGGGATCCATTCCCTCTTCATCAGGCTGATCACCTCTCTGGATTCCCCATGCCCAGGAATTCCATGCATATTTGCCGGATTCCTCTGTAAGGCCTCTGGTGCCGTCCTCATTTAATGTCCAGTGAACACCTTCGATACCGCCGAGAATCAGATTATTGACTTCCGTGAAACCTTTCAGACAATCAAGAACAAGTGCCGCTCTTTCCGGATTTTTAGAGTTTGTGGTGATGGCTACGGCATCATCCGCATAACTGCCGCGTGCACGGGATACATCAGGGGTAATATCATAAGCTGCGTAGGTTCCCAAGCCAGCCTCCTCCAGAGCCTTTCCGGCATCATAAATGGTTTCATTCCATACAAAGCTTGCAGAGGTTCCGTTTTCAAAGGCTGCCCTTGATTCATTGGTATCATTGATGGCATTGCTTGACCATACGCCCCTGGCTGCCATCTCAGCCATTTCCAGGCAGTAATTTTTGAAACTTTCCGAAGTATATTTGTAGAAAACATCCTTATCAAAATCCGGAGCTGCTTCAGAATTGTGATGGGGATATAAAAAGTCAAATCCAACCGCCAATACGTTCAGGCCTTCATTCTGATTCCACAGATTAAGATATTCTTCTCTGTTGGCCGTCTGTCCGCTTGCAGAGATCCCACTTCCCTTATCGTCAACCGCCGCGTACAGATATTCTTTCATGCTGTCCCAGCTGTCAATCGTTTCAATTCCATATTTCTCCATTAAATCCTGGCGGACTGCAATAAAATTGTAGCCGTTAAACGTTGCATTGGATCTGGGCACTGCAAATATTTTGCCGTTAATGGAAATCTGATCCCAGCTTTCTGCAGGCTGCTGCGGGTAACTGATGGGCATATATTTCTCAAGCCATTCCTGATCCAGCTCCCGGAATGCGCCCTTTGCCGCTTCGTCATTATAGTAACACCAGGAGGAGGTATACATTAAATCTACAGGCTCACTTCCTGCCAGCACCAGAGAATATTTTGTAGTATAATCACTCCAATTGAGAAACTGCATTTCCAGTGTCGTATTCAGCCAGGGATTCAGATATTTGCTGTTCAGTTCCTCCAATACCTTGTCCATATCCTCGGGCCTGTCCCCCAGTGCGTACATAATCACCGTTACAGGTTCGGAAAGGTCCAGTCCTTTATCCGCATAAGGGCTGTCCGCACTGATTCCATCATTGGATGCAGCGGTATTCCCCGTTTCCGCCTGCCCGCTTTCTGCCGTCCCGGCACTGCTCTGTGCAGACTGTCCTGCATTTCCTCCGCAGCCTGCAAGGGAAATTAACATTGCCGCGCTCAGAATTGCCGCCATTGCTTGTTTCATCATTTTTCTCATAACCAACCTCCATATATTTTTTATACTAAGGCCAAAGGCCCAGGGTATCAAGATTAACTTCTTCTGTTTTTTCTTTACAATCTTCGGATGCCAAGACGCAGACCGTTTTTTGTGGGAAATTATCCCTTCACCGCTCCGATGGTCAGCCCCTTCACAAAATATTTCTGCAGGAAAGGATATAACAGGATAATCGGTCCGGTGGCAATCACCGTCATAGCCATTTTCATGGACTCACTGGGAAGCTGCTGTACCTGCTGTCCGGTCAGGGCCGCAATCCTTTTTAAGGCCTCTGAACTGTTCAGGATATTCTGCAGCGTATACTGCAGGTTCCAGAACCGGTTGTCATTGATAAACAGCATGCAGTTATACCAATCGTTCCAGTAGGCAAGCGCTGTAAACAGTCCCAACGTGGCAATCAACGGCTTAGCCATAGGTATCATAATTTTATAATAGATACAGAAATCCCCTGCGCCGTCAACCTTGGCTGCCTCAACCATTTCATAAGGAATTCCCTTCATGAAGCTTTTTGCGATAATCATGTTCCATACGGAAAACAAGCCCGGAATAATCAGCGCATACAGCTTATTGTTGAACTGAAAGGTCTGTGTACAAAGCAGATACCAGGGTACCAGCCCGCCGTTGAACAACGTGGTAAAAAAGAAGAAAAAGGAAAAACCGTTTTTCCAGGGAAAATCCTTTCTGGACAATACATAGCCGGTCATTGTCATCAGAAAAATGGAAAGCACTGTTCCCAATACGGTAACAAAAATGGTAACCCCATAAGCCCTGAGGATTTCCATAGGATTTTTCAGCGCTGTATCATACCCGGCAAGAGAAAAACGATCCGCAGTTACAAGGAAACTGTATCCTTCGGTAAGTATGGAATGTTCACTGGTAAAGGAGCCTACAATAATCAGATAAAACGGTATGACACACGCTAAAGCAAACAGCGCAATCAACGTATAGGATATTACGGCAAAAATAATCTTGTCCCTGCTTTTTCTTTTCATGACTGCACCTCCCCTTAAAACAGTGTGTAATCCGGGTCAATCTTCTTTACAATAAAGTTGGCCGTACAGATGGTTACAAAGCACAGAACCGACTGGTACAGGCCGGCTGCCGCCGACATCCCATAATCATTAGTGGTAATCATGGTTCTGTAAACAAAGGTATCAATAACATCGGAGGTTTCCAGCAGGAGCTGATTATTCTTCACCAGCTGATAGAACATTCCGAAATCCCCGCGGAATATGTTTCCGATGGCAAGAAGCGCCATGATAAAAATGGTGGGCTTCAGGCTGGGTATGGTAATACAGGTAATTTTCTTCCAGATGTTGGCGCCGTCAATTTCCGCCGCCTCATACATTTCCGTGCTGATGCCCGCTATGGCAGCCAGATAGACCACCGTTCCATAGCCGGTCTGTTTCCATAGCCGTACACACACCATTACTATCGGCCAGGTTTTTACATGGCTGTAAATACTGTAGGGTTCCCCTCCGATAGAGGCCAGAATATTATTTACCACTCCGTTATCGCCAAAAATATTCAGCATGACCGTGGATACCACGACCCAGGAAATGAAATATGGAAGGAACATTACTGTCTGGGACACCTTTTTAAAAATCCGGTTGTTGATTTCACTCAGCATTATGGCAAAACCCACTTCAAATACGATTCCCAGCACGATAAAAGCTATATTATACAGAAGTGTGTTCCTGGTCAGCGACCACAGCTTATCGGAAACAATCATATAATCAAAATTCTTCAGTCCCACCCATGGGCTGCCGTAAATTCCATCGTGATAGTTATATTTTTTAAATGCCAGAACAATGCCCGTCATGGGGATATAACTGAATATCACTGTATAGGCAATTGCCGGCAGCAACATCAGCAGCATGATTCTGTTCTTACGCACCTTTTGAAAAAGGCCAGTTTTTTTCATCTTGTTTCCCTCCTCGTTTTCGTTGGTAGTGTCAAGTTTCACTACCGTTTTTTATTGTTAAACCTTGATTTTATGGGAGTTTACAATAAAAAGAGCATTGACCTCCCTTTTATGGTATAATGTCACTCGCCAAAACAACCTTATACGAAAG
>NZ_VUMI01000089.1 GCF_009696275.1 Eisenbergiella porci | reverse complement strand
ATGATAACACAAAAGGCACGGCATAAAGCAATCTGATGAAAAATCCATCAGAATAATTTATGCTGTGCCTCTTTTTAATTTGGTGGAGTGTGGCATGGTTTGGTGCCAGATAAAATGCGGGATAACAGTGGAAGGAGAAGGAACAGCCAGAGACAGTTATGTGGAGACCGCGAAGGTATGGATAAATGATCCGGATACACTGCAGGTAAAGGATATAGAAATGAAGGTATATCCGGGCTACAGCTTCACCAGGGTAGAACATGTAGCTGCAGAAAAAGGATTCTTCCAGTGGCTGAAATCACTGATTCCTTCCGATAAACTTCCGGAAACAGTAGGAAACGGTGATACAATTAAAATTATTTATACGGAAGATGATGTTACAATCCAGTATAAAGCAGATGAAAACGGAAGCGTTGGTCTGGATAAGGAAACCATAAAGGCAGTAACAGGAAATGCCCAGGGCTCCACAGCAACGGCAGATAACGGCTACCATTTTGTAAACTGGACGAACGAAGCAGGAACCGCAGTAAGCTCTGATAGTAATTTCGTACCTGATAAGGTTAGCGGAGTAAATGTGGCAGCGACTTATACAGCACATTTTGCAGAGAATGATAAAATAGTCATAACTTACATAGCCCGGACAGGCGGAAGCGTAGATCTGGGAAGTGAGGAACTGGCGCCTGCAACCGGAACAGCCCAAGGCTCAACAGCATCGGAAGACGCAGGTTACACTTTCGTAAACTGGACAAATGAAGCGGGAGATGTAGTAGGAACTGAACCGACATTTGTACCGGATAAGAAAGACGGTGCATATGAAGAAGCAACCTATTATGCAAACTTCGTACAAAAAGCAGATGTAACCATTAACTATGAAGCTAAAGAGGGCGGAAGAGTTGAGCCTGCCAATGAAACACTGGCACCTGCAACAGGAGTTGCCCAGGGTTCTGTAGCAACAGCAGAAGCGGGTTACCATTTCGTAAGCTGGACAAATGAAGCAAACGAAGTGGTTGGGACAAAAGCAGCTTTCGTACCTCAAAAAGTGGATGGAGTGAATGTTGCGGCCACTTACTATGCAAACTTCGAAGAAGATGAAGATATTACAATTAATTATGTGGCAAGACTTGGAGGAAGTGTAACACCTGAAAGCGAAGAGCTTGCACCGGCAACAGGAGTTGCAGCCGGATCAACGGCAGCGGTATCCGCAGGTTATCATTTTGTAAACTGGACAGATGCAAATGGAAATGAAGTAGGAACTGATGTGAAGTTTGTGCCTGAAAAAGTAAACGGAGTGAATGTGGCGGCAACCTATTATGCAAACTTTTCTGAAGATGAAGATGTAACAATCAATTATGTAGCAAATGTAGGAGGAAGTGTAAATCCTGAAGAGGAAACCTTAGCTCCTGCAACAGGAAATGCTGTAGGTTCCGTAGCTGCTGTAATGTCAGGTTATCATTTTGTAAACTGGACGAATGAGGCAGGTGAAGAGGTAGGGACAGAACTTGAGTTTATCCCTGCAAAGGTAAATGGAGTAAATGTAGCGGCAACCTATTATGCGAACTTCGAAGAGAATGAAGCTATAGACATTCAGTATGTAGCCAGAATCGGTGGAAGTGTAAATCCTGGGAATGAGACACTGGCTCCTGCAACAGGTGTGGCAGTTGGTTCCACAGCTATGGCAGATACAGGTTACCATTTCGTAAACTGGACGAATGAAGCCGACGAAGAGGTAGGAACTGATTTGGCCTTTGTACCTGAAAAGGTCGATGGAGTGAACGTAGCGGCAACCTATTATGCAAACTTCGAAGAAAATGAAAATATTGTAATCAATTATGTAACAGATGGTAATGGAACGGTATCAGCGGCAAGTGAAAGCCTTGCACCTGTTACGGGAGAAGCACAGGGTTCTACGGCAACAGCAAATGGTGGATATCATTTTGTAAACTGGACGAATGAAGCCGGTGATGTGGTAAGTACTGATGCAGCATTTGTACCTGCTAAAGTAGATGGATTGAATGTAGCAGCTACTTATACAGCACATTTTGCAGCCAACCCTGCTCCTACTCCTGAGGATCCCGATCCTAACCCTAACCCGAATCCGACCCCTGACACGACACCGTCTACAACAGGAGTACTCGGCGAGGCACTTCCTCCCGCACAGCCTGAAGTAGGAGTCCTTGGTGAAGCGGCAGGACCGGAGGTAGGAGTTCTTGGCGAAAGCAAGGGACCCGGAACCGGAGATACAGCTCCAATCGCAGGCTGGTCATTCCTGATTATGGGTGCAGTTCTTACCCTGGGAATTACCGCCAAGAGACGGAAAAAGGACGAAAAATAATTTCCCTTTCAAAAACAAGTACTGAAATTTAAGACATAATACCAGAAAGTACCACAAAGAATTGGCGCCCGCCGGAAATAACCCGGCGGACGCCTTTTTTTAACGCAAAGGATACTCCTTAATACGTCAGGAAAGCCATGGAATACGTTACCAATACGCTTCCTGCGCGGAAAACAGGCATTTTCCCTCTTAAGAATTTCTTTCGTTTTTTATCCGCAATTTTTCGCTGTTTCTTCCCTGCTTATTCCTTGACTGTTTATAGTATATAGAATATAGTATACCTAAAGAACAATATTATATCTCATATAATATCATAAGTCCCAATGGAAGGGAGTGTACAATATGGTTTTTAATACAGGAGCGGCATTGTTGGATGCAATTGTGCTCGCTGTTGTCTCCAAGGAACCGGAAGGAACCTATGGATACAAGATAACCCAGGAAGTACGGCAGGTAATAGAGCTGTCGGAGTCCACCTTGTATCCGGTATTAAGAAGACTGCAGAAGGATGACTGCCTTGCAGTTTATGATATGGAATGTGCCGGCAGGAACCGCCGTTACTATAAAGTTACGGAAAAAGGAATGGCACAGCTTGCATTATATGAAGAGGAATGGAAAAAATATTCCGCCAAGATAACAGGAATGTTCGAGGGAGGTATTAATCAATGAACAGACAGGAATTTATGAATCAGCTGGAAATGCTCCTTTCGGACATTTCCCAGGCAGAACGGGATGAGGCGCTGCAATACTATAATGATTATCTGGATGACGCGGGAATTGAAAATGAAGAGTCTGCCATCCGGGCACTGGGTTCACCCATACAGGTAGCCGCCAATATTAAGGAAGGCCTGAAAGAGGGAAATGAAACCGGGGAATTTATGGAAAACGGCTTCCATATGAATAATGAAGAAAAGGATATGATGATTCTTCCCGGCGAAGCTTCTTCAGAAGACGATAAGGCTGCGGAAGAAACCAGATTCGCAGACGGAAATACGGATGGTGTGTTTGACGCCATATTAAGCTCCGGCGGAGCCAATGCGGATATTGAGACGGTAGACGCAGAAATCATGAAGGCTGAGGTTGTAGATGCGGCTGTAGTGAATACGGATGCAATGGATTTGGATGTGGTGACGGCCGACAGTGACACCGCGGATAGCAATGGAGCCGGCAGTAATGGTTTGGTTAGCAATAGCGCAAATACGTACGTGGCAAAAAAAGAAAATACAGCTCCGGCAAACAGCTCAGAGCCGGAGAAGGCTCAGGAAGGCTTTGTGGATATCAATCCCGATCCGTTCCGCGGCCTTTACAAGGATATCGATTCCTGCCAGATTCACGGCAAAGAGCAGAATATGGATTCTGCGCAGGCTGGCCAGGGATACCAGGGCAGCGGCCAGGGCCAGGCAAGTGGCGGCCGGAATAATCAGAACAGTTATGGAAATCAGTACGGCGGCCAGAACCAAAACGCCGGACCGAAGCCTGAAAGCTATCAGAATCAGGCAGGCGGCCAGAACATGAATGGATATCACAATCCCAATGGCGGCCCCAACTTTGCCGGATATCAGAATCAGGGCGGATATCAGAACCAGAACGGGTATCAGAATTACAACGGATACCAGAACGGCTATCAGTATCAAAATCCTAACGGAGCCCCGAATCCCAACGGCTATCAGAATCAGGGCGGTCCCAACGGATATCAGAATCAGTACAGCAATCAATACCAGAACCAGTATCAATACCAGAACCAGTACGGAAACGGCTGCCATCAGCCGCCAAAAAAGAAAAGCAGTGCCGGCAGAATCGCATTAATTGTTCTGCTGTGCATCTTCGCCCTTCCTGTCATCCTGCCGCTGGGCATCGCGGCAGTAGCGGTGGTATTCAGCCTGTTGGTATCAGTCATTGCGGTTCTTGGTTCCCTGGTGGTTGCAGGAGTGGTCATTCTTATTGTGGGAATCGCACTTGTCATCACCGCGTTTCTTAAGCTCTTCCTCATGCCGGCGGCAGCGCTTTATCTGTTGGGCGGCGGACTGGCATGTACCGGAATTGGCCTGGCTATGACTGCAGGAATGATATGGCTGGTAGTCAAAGTGGTGCCGGTAATGTGCAGAGGCTTTGTAAATCTGTGCAGATGGCCTTTTACCAGAAGAAATGCAGCATAAATTTAAGGAAGTAATGGCTGAGGGGAAAGCGCTTTCGGCCATCCTGATTCAGGAGTGACTTTAATCATATGTCCGCGGAAGCGGGCGGATGGGAATTGATGCAGTATCGCAGGCAGACCTGCGATATGCGGGAGGTATAAAATGAATAAATTTTTAAAAATATCCTTACTCGCTGCGCTGGTAATGGTGGTTCTGGGAGCTGTCCTGGCGATGACGGGAAGAGCGGCCGGTGGCAGGGCGCAGGTGGATGAAATGTACAAAAACGGGGAACTGGATCTTCCCTTTGTGAACATGCCCTATGGCTGGCACGGCGGATATTATAATGATGAATATGTGGATTATGAATATTCAGGTGACTATGATTATGATGACTATGAGGATTACAATGGATTTACGGTAGGCGACAGCGTGGATTTTGACAGCAGCTATCCGATACACAAGGCTGATTTTAAGGATACGATTCCTTATTCGGCAGCCTCTCAGAAAGCAGCTTACCTGGATGTGGATATGGGCGGCGTCGGATTTTATGTAAAAAAATCCCCGGACAGCAATATTCATCTGGAAGGCATAAATGTTAAAAAAGTTCAGTATTTCCTGGAAGACGGTACGCTCTATATCAAGGCTCTTGACAGGCACAATATGGAGCATATGGACAAAATCAGCGATACGGCCACCAAAGTATACCTTTACCTGCCTGATACCTGCGCTTTTGTGGATGCGGTTATGGAAATAGGCGCGGGGGAAGCGGAAGTGTCCGTGATGGATACGGAAAGTCTCACATGTACGGTAGGCGCCGGCAGCCTGACCTTCGATGATTTAAAGGCGACGGATACCTATTTCGAACTGGGAATGGGTAAGCTTGTCCTTAAAGAAGCTGCTTTGGAAAATATGAATTTTGACATCGGTATGGGCAGCATGGAATATGAAGGAAGCGTAACTGGGGACGTATACGGTAGCTGCGGAATGGGAAGTATGTCAATGCGGCTGGACGGATATGAAAAGGATCATAATTACGAAGTGGAAGCATCTATGGGGACCGTAATTATCGGAGATAATGAATTCGGCGGGATGTCTTCAGAGAAAAGCCTGAATTACGGAGCTGACAGTTATTTTGACTTATCCAGTTCCATGGGAAAGATAGAAATTTACTTTACAAATCCGGAATGATGAACGATAATATAAGAAAGCGGCAGCCAATTTGAACGGCGGAACTTGGAGGAAATTATGGACGAATACAATAATAATGAAAATATGAACCAGGGACAGAACCAGAACACGGATCAATATGGCAGCAATGGAAATTTTAATTCCTATAATAATAACGGCTCTTATCAGCAGGGTAACGACTGGCAGAACGGCGGCTATGGGAACAGCGGTTATAATGGCGGCAGCAGTTTTAACGGAAACGGCGGTTATAACGGCGGATACAGCAACAGCGGACGCCAGCCTGGAAGACGCCTGAGCAAATCCACTACCAATAAAATGGTATGCGGTGTGTGCGCAGGAATCGCGGAATATTTTAACTGGGACCCGACGATAATAAGAATTATATGGATAGCGGCCAGTATTTTCCTGGGAGCAGGCTTCCTGGGACTGATTGCTTACTTCATCGTAGCCGTTATCATGCCGGAGGGCTGAGACTGACAGGAGGTAATGAAGCATGTGGGATAAGATCAAACCTGAAGAACTGACGGAGAATGTTTTCCATCTCATCAATGATGACTGGATGCTGGTAGCGGCCGAGGATGGCGGCAGGACGAATGCCATGACGGCGAGCTGGGGAGGCGTAGGTATTTTATGGGGCAAGAAGGTAGCCTTCGTATTTGTACGGCCTCAGCGCTACACCAAAGAATTTATAGACAAAAGCGATAAGCTTTCGCTCAGCTTTTTTGATGACAGCTGGCGTAAGATGCTGAATTATATGGGAACTGTATCCGGAAGGGATGAGGATAAGATCGCGGCAAGCGGCCTGCATGTGGAAATGGTCAACAGCGCGCCGGTATTTAAGGAAAGCCGCATGGCTCTTATCTGCCGGAAGCTTTATGAACAGCCGATGACGGAAGAAAGCTTTGTGGACAAAGAGCTGGCAGCGCAGCATTATGCACAGAAGGACTTCCATACCATGTATGTGGTGGAAATAGAGAAGATTCTGGTACAGAACCAGTAAATAAAGAAGCGGAAGACCGGGGAGAAACTATAAGCTCCGGTCTTCCGCTTTTTTTCGGCCTTCTTTTGTGGTCCGCTTTTGCGCTCCATTTTTCCGGTACGCTTTTTGCGGCAGTACGCTTTTTGCGGCCGTTGACAAAGCGGCGCGGCTGAACGTATAATAATTGCGTATGCAATGACACAGGACGGAGGAAAAGTAATGGATAAAAATGGCGGCTGGCGGAGGGGAAAGGCAGCGTTTCTCAACCAGCTGTGGCAGTGTACATGGAAGGATGCGGCAATTACCTTTGGAGTGCTTTTCATAGCCACGGCTGCGGCTTTTGTGTATTACAGGATATCGGCCAGCAATATTAATGTAGTGATGTTTTATACCCTGGCCCTGCTGTTTATTTCGCGGCTGACCAGCGGATATCTGCCGGGGATTGCAGCGGCGATGGTGAGCGTGGTATGCGTGAATTATCTTTTTACCTATCCCTATTTGCAGCTGAATTTTACGCTGGACGGATACCCGGTTACCTTTATCTGTATGCTTGTGGTCTCTGTGATAACCAGCGCATCCGCATCCCATATGAAGCAGCAGTCCAGGATTCTGGCCGAGCGTGAAAAAATGCTGGCTGAGGCCGAAAAGGAAAAAATGCGCGCCAATCTGCTTCGTGCGGTTTCCCATGACCTGCGCACTCCGCTGACCGGCATTATCGGCGCCAGCAGCTCCTATCTGGAAAACGAGGAAAAGCTGGATATGGATGAAAAAAGGGCGCTGGTCAGCCATATCGGCGAGGATGCCAACTGGCTGCTGAATATGGTGGAAAATCTGCTGACTGTCACCCGTATCAGAAATGATTCCGCCAGCGTGAACAAATCCTTAGAGCCGGTGGAGGAGGTTATGTCCGAAGCCGTATTCCGTCTGAAAAAGAGAATACCGGATGCCAATATAAGGGTGCTACTGCCGGAGGAATTTGTCATGATTCCCATGGATGCAACGCTGATAGAGCAGGTTCTGGTAAATCTTATGGAAAATGCGGTTTTTCATGCGGGAAGTACGGAGCCGATAGAATGCCGCGCCGAAATAGGCAGGGATACGGTTACCTTTTTTGTGACGGATCAGGGCGTGGGAATTGACGAGGATAAGCTGGAAACCATTTTTGACGGAACAGGGCAGACGGAAAACAGCAGCGCTGACGGACACAAGGGAATGGGAATTGGACTGTCGATCTGCAAGACGATCATAGTTGCCCATGGGGGGACCATAAGCGCCAGGAATCTGGAACGGGGGGCGCAGTTTGGTTTTACCCTGCCCAGGGGAGAAGCAAATGAAGACTGACGGTAGCGGTTTGGTTATATGAACAGCTACGGCTGACGGAGGAGAAAAACAATGCAGGCAAAGGTAACCATTCTTATCATAGAGGATGAAAAAAATATATGTGATTTCATAGCAACTACCCTGAAGGCGCAGGGCTACAAAACGATTACAACGGGCCTTGGCAGGGAGGGAATTTCCCTCACAGCCTCCCAGTGCCCGGACGTGATCCTGCTTGATCTGGGGCTGCCGGATGTGGATGGCATGGAGGTTATAAGACAGGTCCGTTCCTATTCGGTGATTCCCATAATCGTCATATCCGCAAGAACGCAGGAAAAGGAAAAAGTAATGGCGCTTGATCTGGGAGCGGATGATTATATTACCAAGCCCTTCGGCTCCTCCGAGCTTCTGGCAAGAATCCGCACTGCGCTGCGGCACGGGAACCGTCCGGTGGGAGGGAGCGCAATGGTTGACCGCCCTTATAAGGCCAAGGGGCTGGTTATTGATTTTGATCGGCGTCTGGTGATGGTGGAGGGGGAAGCGGTTCACCTGACACAGGTGGAGTTTAAAATCGTGTCCTTCCTCGCCAGAAATGCAGGCCGGGTGATGACCTATGACACCCTCATTTCCCATGTATGGGGGCCGTATGCAGACGATAACAACCGGATTCTCAGAGTGAATATGGCCAACATCCGCAGAAAGCTGGAAAAAAATCCGGCAGAGCCCCAGTTCATCCTGACGGAAATCGGGGTTGGCTACCGGATGGCTGAGGAAGAAAATCAGGAAAACGATACGGAGTAGCGTTTATTTAAAAGGCGCCGGGAGGATAAAGGAAAATATCCTGCCGGCGCCTTTTATGTATTTATGGACGCGTATGATTTTCGTTTGATTTAAACTATGCCTGTGTGGCTCCGAAATCAATAGGAGCGTCGGGGGCGGCGGGAGCGGATGCCGGAATGGCTTCTTCAAATTCTTCCTCGTAATCCTCATCCCTCTGGGGAGCAATTGTCCTTACATTCACGCCATTTACTTCTATATGATCATTTACCGTGATCACCAGGCATTCCTTGCCGTCAATAATTCTTGTCTCGATTAAATCCGTGCGTTCGGGATTGACCTTAATCACCACATCCGGCGTTTCGATGTTAAATTTCCGGACACTGGCAATATTTGTGGCAAGCAGGGAGGCCTTTTCCCCGGCAGCGGCTTCAAAGGTCTGGTCAAAGGTTTCCATTTTTTCTTCAGGAACGCCGCTCAGCTCGAAAAGACGCTTTACATCTGGTTTGGTGAGCACGAGAGGGTCGGGAGAATCCTTGGTCTCCTCCACCATTTCCGTCAGATGCTCATGGATATTTTTAACGACCTCATAATCACAGTCTTCACCCAGCGTGTCCTCAATCAGATAATTAAAGGTTTCCTTCTGGCTTTCTGCCGTGAGTGGGATGAGTGTGCAGCCAAACATGTTCTCTATGAACTCCGGCTGCAGTTCTTCCGCCTGCTTGGAAAAATAGAGCATGGAATGGATATCGGAATTACGGTCGTTGAAGGCCGGGAACAGAAAGCCCTTGGCCGGCGGGTCAACAATCCAGTCACGAATTCGGTTTTCAATATTGTTGGTTTCCGTATTGTAGAAAAGGCCCGGCTTTGAGAGCTTGACCGGACAGAGGCTGCAGAGCAGGTACTCATAGACATCCTCGGAGGCATCGAACATTTCCGAGCCATCGGTGGATTTCCCGGGAATATCGTAAGCCACATGGATGAGGATGATGTAATAATTTTCCGGAAAATAGTAGTTTTCAATTACCTTCTGGTAAAATTCCGCCAGCAGGACATCATCCTGGAGCTTGCTGTCACGCAGCTTCAGCAAAAATTCCTGGGCGCCTCCCGGATTTTCCGCATCCAGGGGAAATTCCAGGTTCAGCAGATTTTTCCCCAGAGTGCCGGAAAGGGTCTGCTTGAAAATATTAAAATATTTAAAGGTTTCTTCTTCAGGAAGGGAAAGGAACGCTTCCTTGATCTGTGTTTTGATGTTTTTTTCTCCGTCCACGTAGCAGCCGCAGATACGGGTAATGGAACATTTTTCGTGGGTATACTGCTTTCTGATTTCAAGGACTTCTTTTTTGTTCATACATTTACCTCTTTTTATAAAGAAACGTCCTATGGGACGATCCTGTTTGCATGGAAGACAGGGCAGTTGTTATGATAGCATATTTTTCACTGAAAATCAATTTGGGCAGGCGGCGTCCAGCGCCGAAAGGCGCTGGCAGGTTGTAAATAATCCTCTCGATACTTTTATACTTAAATATTCATTTTCCACATCGCTACGCCCTTTTCATGTTTTTATCCACACCCTTTAGGCATTCGTAGCCTTC
>NZ_VUMI01000088.1 GCF_009696275.1 Eisenbergiella porci | reverse complement strand
AGGCTACGAATGCCTAAAGGGTGTGGATAAAAACATGAAAAGGGCGTAGCGATGTGGAAAATAAATATTTAAGTATAAAAGTATCGAGAGGATTATTTACAACCTGCCAGCGCCTTTCGGCGCTGCAAAATAAATCCGCCCCTTGACAGAAGCCCCGCCCCGTGCTATTCTTAACATAATTTGTAACTGTCCTGCATATTTACAGTTACCAGAATTTCATATTCCACAAAGGCTGTGAAAAGAAACAGTACGCATTTTGGAAGGTCCAGAGAGAAGACGGCTGGTGTGAGTCTTTCCTGAAAAAATGCAGAACCCCTCTTTGAGCCGCAGGCCGAACCGTTTCCTGCCGTATTTTCCCGGCAGCCATAAACGAAAGTAAGCCCCGCCGGATTCTCCCGTAACAGAGAAAGGTATTGGGCTTGGCCCTGTACCGTGAGCGCGGAATTTTTTCCGAATTTAGGTGGTATCACGGACCCTGAAGGTTCGCCCTAAGCCATTCCCCTATGATGCGGCGGGACGGCTCAGGGCTTTTTTTATGCGCTGTCCTCTTCTGCCGCCACCAGCGCCTTTATTACTATTTGTAACTGTTCCGTTTCTTCACAGTTACAAATATGCGCTAAGAAAAGGAGGTCTTTTTATGAAGCTTTCAAAACTAATCGGCGACCGGTTCCGGGAAACGCCCTCCGACTGTGTAGTGGAAAGCCACGCACTCATGCTGCGCGGCGGCTATATGAAATACGTGGCGAACGGCATCTATTCCTCCCTGCCGCCCCTGCGCCGGATCACCGGGAAAATCGAACGGATCATCCGGGAGGAAATGGATGCCGCAGACGGCCAGGAGGTTCAGTTTCCCGTAGTGCTGCCCGCCTCTTACTGGCAGGAATCGGGCCGTTATGACACCGTCGGCAGCGAGCTGCTGCGTTTTACGGACCGGAACGGTTCCCCTATGGTGCTGGGCATGACCCACGAGGAGGCCGCTGTTGCGCTGGTGAGGGAATACGGCGCCACCTACAGCCGCTATCCCTTCCTTTTTTATCAGATCCAGACCAAATTCCGGGATGAAGCGCGGCCCAGGGCCGGCCTGATCCGCGTCCGGGAATTCACCATGAAGGATGCCTACTCCTTCCACACCTCCCAGGAGGACCTGGAAGCCTGCTACCGGCGGTGCCACAGTGCATATGAACGTATTTTTGCCAGGGCGGGCATACCGGAAGTGATCTCCGTGGCATCGGACTCCGGCATGATGGGCGGGAACCTTTCCCATGAATTCATGCTCCTTACTCCCGCCGGGGAGGATTCCATCGTCCTGTGCCCCTCCTGCGGCTATCGGGCCAACATGGAGGCGGCGGAATGCATCACAGAAGGGCCGCCGGATAAAAAACCGGACAGCGCCCATTCCTCCCTGCCCCTCCCGGCGCTGACAGAGGTTTCCACACCTGGCGTCCATACCATCGATGAGCTCTGCGCCTTTCTGGGAATCACGGCCGCCCAATGCTGCAAGGCCGTTGTTTACCAGCGAAACCGGGATGATTCCTATGTCGTCCTTTTTATCCGCGGTGATCTGGATGTCAATGAAACCAAGCTCACCAACCTGCTGGGAGAAGAGATCCATCCCGGGGAAATCACGGAAGGCTCCGGCCTGCAGGCAGGCTTTATCGGTCCCGCCGCCCTGTGCGCCGGATTGCAGGGCAACGATGGTAAAAATGCAAAGCCCACCCTTCTGTTTGACCGTACCCTGCAAGGCAGAACCGGCCTGGTCTGCGGCGCCAACCGCACAGACCTCCACTATACCGGCCTGTGCATAGAGCGGGACTGCCCGGACGCGGTATACCATGATTTTGCCAAGGCGCAGGAGGGCGGCATCTGTCCGGGATGCGGCAGGCACACCCTGACCATATCCCGCGGCATTGAGGTGGGGAATATATTTCAGCTGGGAACCAAATACAGCAAAGCCATGCACATGCAGTACGTGGATGCCGACGGCGTTTCCCACTATCCCCTGATGGGCTGCTATGGAATCGGCATCGGCCGTCTGGCGGCCTCCGTCTGTGAAGCGCATCACGATGAATACGGCCCTATCTGGCCCATCACCATCGCTCCCTGGCAGGTCCATCTGTGCGCAATACGCAGTGACAATGCCGAAGTGCACGCCATGGCGGACGCTCTGTATGAAGAGCTGCAGCGGGCGGGCGTAGAGGTTCTTTATGACGACAGAAACGTAAGCGCCGGCGTCATGTTCTCCGATGCGGATCTGCTGGGCATACCCATCCGTCTCATTGCCAGCCCCAGAAACAGGAAGGAGGGCTGTGTGGAAATGACCCTCCGCGGTAACAAGGCCGACACCTGCAAGATCCCCGTCGATGAAATCGTCCTGCGGGTCAGGGAAAAAATAACCGCCCTCACGGCCGCGCTGCAGCCCTGACAGCGGTTGGCCGGGCTGTCCTCTTATGGAAACCTGTAACAAAGCTTCTTATTAAAATCTATAAAAAGGCCCGCCATACAGCCTCCTGTAGCTGCATGGCGGGCCTTGGGGAACCAGAAGGGGGCATTACCTTTCTGTAACCTTCATCACATAATCCGCCCCGCCGAAGCCGGGCGTGCCGTCCAGGCTTACCTCACACCGGACACCGTTCATAAGAACCACCGCCGGTACATCCTTCACCTCATATACAAGGTCAATATTTTCCTTGGCACAGTAAGCCTCAAACTGTTTCAGGAAATCCTCCTTTGAGGACGGTTTTTCCTTCAAATCTATCCGGAGCGTATAGCCGTTTCTGCCCTGGTTCATTTTTTTGGCCAGCTTCGAAAGATAATAATAATTCCCTCCGAAAAGCACCAGTAAAATTCCAAAATCCAGCCCGATTATCTGTCTGACCCATTCCGGCAGAAGATGTCCGGCTATTACCATCAGGAAAAGCGCGATAAAAGCCGTCCACAACGCCGCCATGCCGCCTATCACCTGTTTCCGGAGGCCCATCCACAGAAGGAATACCCCGGCCAGAACATCCACCGCCAACATGGGGAGCATCCACGGCAGCACTGCCGCCCCCAGCGTCCGGTAACGCAGGCTCACATAGAGCACCGCCCCGGCCCAGAGGATCAGTCCTACAAACCCGCCTCTTTTTAATATTTCAATCCGCACTTCCTCATTTATTTTTTCATTCTTCGTCATTTCACACACCTCATTTCGCTTCATCCAGAATCCTGTCGCGGACCTCTTTCAAATACTTCCTGGAAATATAAACGGACTCTCCGTTTTCCAGGCCGGCCTCCATCAGCCCATTGAGAATGGGTCTGTACAGCCTCACCTTATCCAGATTCAGGATGACGGATCTGGAAATCCTTATAAAGGAAGCCGGAAGCTGCTTTTCCAGCACATAGAGCCTTTCCCTGGTTTCGTACACCCCATCCGCCGTATGGACGGACTGTATCTCGTGGACGGATTCCACATACAAAATAGCATCGCTGTCAATCCGGTGAAGCTCCTCTTCCTTCCTGCAAAGGATCGACACCTTCCTCCAGCTGTCCGTCTCAATGTACGTCCGCAGCTTTTCCGTGGAACCGTCCTCCTTTGCCAGCCGCAGAAGCGCTTCTTCCTTCTGCCCTGCCCCGATGCTTTCAATCCTGACTTTCACGGCCGCTCACTCCCTTCCTGTGTCTGCTTTTCTTTTCTGATATAAGCATACCTCAAATCACCTGTGAAAATCCATACTTTTACAGTAAGTGGCATCCACAGGCCGGTATCCGGCCGCCGGCTGCCTGTTTTTCGCCTGACACGGCACATTTTCCCATTAAAAAATCCGGGATATTCCAAACCGAATATCCCGGATCCCGCCTGCCTGCCGACACAGACAGTTAATATGCCAATATTTCACAGCCCTCCTCCGTAACAGCCACAGTGACCTCCCACTGCGCCGACGGCTTTCCATCCTCCGTATAAATAGTCCAGCCATTTTCGTCATCCAGGTAAATGTCCGGCGTACCCAAATTTACCATCGGCTCAATGGTGAACACCATGCCCGGCACCATCAGCATCTCCGTCCCCTTCGGGGCCACATAGCTGACAAAGGGATCCTCATGGAACGCAAGCCCTACGCCGTGGCCGCCCATATCTATCACGATGCTGCAGCCGTTTTCCCTGGCATGGGTGTTGACAGCGTCCGACATATCCCCCAGGAAGGTCCACGGCTTCACAGCCGCGATACCCTTTTCCATACACTCCTTCGCCACGCGGACCAGCCGGCTTTTTTCCTCATCCACCTCACCGATTTGGTACATACGTGAGGAATCACTGTAATACCCCTTGTAAATGGTGGAGACATCCACATTTACAATATCCCCGCTTTTTAAAACCACAGCCTCGCTGGGAATGCCGTGGCAGACCTCATCGTTCACAGAGGTGCATACGCTTTTGGGATATCCCTCATAGCCAAGAGGCGCCGGAATACCTCCCAACTGCCTTGTTTTGCTCTCCACCAGCCGGTCGATTTCCTCCGTAGTCATGCCTTCCCTGATATTTTCCGCCACATAATCAAGCACTGCGATGTTCACAAGCCCGCTCTCCCGGATGCCCGCAAGCTGCTCAGGGTTCTTTATCATATCGTGCTCCGGGACCATATGCCCCTGCAGCGCGAAATGCTTTATCTTTTCATCAAACGCCTCATGGCACTGTTTGTATTTCCGCCCGCTGCCGCACCAGCAGGGCTCATTCCTTCCCAACTTTTCCATTCTCTGCCTCACATTCTGCCGGTAAACCATGACCGCCGGTAAACCTGGCTGCCGGTTTCCCCGGTGATTTACACGGCCGGCCTTTCCGGCCCTCCGCTTCTTCGCTACGTCTACCTATTATAGTCCCTGTCAGGGCAAACGTCAAAGCAGATATCTCCTGTCTGTCGGAATTTCAGCATAAACGCAGCAGCGCAGGCGCGCCCTTCCCGCCGTCCGGGGCTCCGGCAGCCGGACTGATCTGTTCCTTGTATTGACACTTTTCCCGAATTCCGTTATTCTTTTTATTATTGAAGGTCCGCAGGCCCCCGGTCCCGGAGGGGGCGGATCCGTGGAAAAGCGAGGTATCCCCATGCAGAATATAACCAAAACCGCCCTGGAAGCATCCTTGAAAAAACTTCTTTTAAAGAAGCCGCTGGACAAAATCACCATCCGTGACCTGACCGAGGACTGCGGAATCAGCCGGATGACCTTTTATTATCATTTTAAAGATATCTATGATCTGGTGGAGTGGATCTGCTATGAAGACGCCGCCCAGGCGCTTCAGGGGAAGAAAACCTACGATACCTGGCAGGAGGGGCTTCTCCAGGTGTTTGAAGCGGTCATGGAAAATAAGCCTTTTATTATGAATGTATACCATTCCCTCAGCCGCGAACAGATCGAAAGCTATCTGTTCCGCCTGACGCATGATCTGATCATGGGTGTGGTCAATGAAAAATCACAGGGCATACAGCTGTCCGAGACGGATAAAAATTTCATCGCAGATTTCTACAAATACAGCTTTGTGGGAATCATGCTGGATTGGATCAAGCAGGGAATGAAGGAAAATTACCATGAAATCGTAAACTACCTCTGTACCGCCATCCGCGGCTGCATCTCCGTATCCATCTATAATTTCAGCAGCCCGGATATCCTGGCCTCTGCTTTTTCCTCCTCGAAGACGGAAACCCCGCCCACGGATAAGCCCCGCGCTTAAACGGAAGCAACCACATTACAGCCCTGAAAATACGGAACTGTTACTGCATCGGCCCATTATAAGTCGCCTTCGGCGAGGGGCGGATGCCTGCTGCCAACACGTTTTCTCACGGTTTGCGCAGTAAATGCGAAAACCTGCCTGAATTGTTACGAACCGTTACCTATATTTTATCAAAACCGGCGCGGTGATAAAAAATTTATCAGATTTGATCGTTTGATAAGTTTTTTATCACTGCGCCGGTTTTGTAAATAGTAATTTTACTTTGTTACGGTTATGATAATCACATAAACAAACATTACTATTCAGTCACGCCATTCACAATTTGGCGGAGTACACAAACATAAAAAGAAAGGTGGAAATAAAAATGTCAAACAAATCAAAGGCAATCGGGGCTGCTTCCGTACTGGCAGCGGGCGTAGGGGCTGCGGCCTATCTCACAGCAAAGAAAAAACAGGGGGATAAGGCGGCTGACCCCAAAAAAGCTTCCTCCAACAACGGCTACCGCAACACAGAGCTTGGGAAATATGAAAAGAACAGCAAGGGAATCTACTATACCAATGGCAACTATGAAGCCTTTGCAAGACCGGAAAAACCGGAAGGCGTGGATGACAAAAATGCATATCTGGTCGGCAGCGGCCTTGCCTCCCTGGCGGCGGCCTGCTTCCTTGTACGCGATGGACAGATGCCCGGCTCTCACATTCATATTCTTGAGGCCCAGGATATTGCAGGCGGCTCCTGCGACGGTATTTTCGATCCGTCCCGCGGCTATGTTATGCGCGGCGGCAGGGAAATGGAAAATCATTTCGAATGTCTCTGGGATCTGTTCCACAGCATTCCTTCCCTGGAAAAGCCCGGCGCTTCCGTGCTGGATGAGTTCTACTGGCTGAACAAGCATGACCCCAACTACTCCCTCTGCCGTGCCACAAAGGAACGCGGCAAGGATGCCCACACAGACGGCAAGTTTAATCTGAGCCAGAAAGGGTGCATGGAGATCATGAAGCTTTTCATGACGAAGGATGAGGATCTCTATGACAAGACCATTGAGGACGTATTTGATGACGAAGTATTCAACTCCAATTTCTGGCTGTACTGGAGAACCATGTTCGCTTTTGAAAACTGGCACAGTGCGCTGGAAATGAAGCTGTATTTCCAGAGATTCATCCATCATATTTCCGGGCTGCCCGACTTCAGCGCCCTGAAATTTACCAAATTCAATCAGTATGAATCCCTGATACTGCCCATGCAGAAGTATCTGGAGGAGGCAGGCGTTGATTTCCAGTTCAATACGGAAGTCACCAATGTGGTATTTGACTTTAAGGACGGCAAAAAAATCGCTTCCCTTCTTGAATGCAGGGTAAACGGCGTGGAAAAGGGCATTGTCCTTTCCGAAAACGACCTGGTATTCGTCACTAACGGAAGCTGTACGGAGGGCACCATTTACGGTGACCAGAACCATGCCCCCAACGGCGACGCCGAGATCCGCACCAGCGGCTGCTGGAGCCTTTGGAAAAATATCGCAAAGCAGGATCCTTCCTTCGGCCATCCGGAGAAATTCTGCTCGGATATCGCCAAAACCAATTGGGAATCCGCCACCGTCACCACACTGGATGACAAAATCATCCCCTATATCACCAATATCTGCAAGCGCGACCCCAGGACCGGCAATGTGGTTACCGGCGGCATCGTAAGCTGTCAGGATTCCTCCTGGCTGTTAAGCTGGACCATCAACCGTCAGGGCCAGTTCAAGGAGCAGGATAAGGATAAGGTTTGTGTATGGGTATACGGCCTGTTCACCGACAGACCCGGCGACTATGTGAAAAAGCCCATGAGAGAATGCACCGGTAAGGAAATCACGGAGGAATGGCTGTATCACCTGGGCGTCCCCACAGAGCAGATTCCGGATCTGGCTGAAAACAGCGCGGTTTGCGTTCCTACCATGATGCCCTATATCACCGCATTTTTCATGCCCAGGGCAAAGGGCGACCGCCCGGATGTCATTCCTGACGGCTGCGTGAACTTCGCATTCCTGGGACAGTTTGCAGAGACTCCCAGGGACACCATCTTCACCACCGAGTATTCTGTGAGAACAGCCATGGAAGCCGTATACGGCCTGCTTGGCGTAGACAGAGGCGTACCGGAGGTATGGGGCAGCGTATACGATATCCGTGAGCTTCTTGACAGCTCCGTCAAGCTGATGGATGGCAAATCCCCTCTGGAAATCGAGCTTCCCGGGCCGCTCAACGCACTGAAGAAACCCATTCTCCATGTTATCAGGGGGACGGTAATCGAAAAAGTGCTGCGTGACCACAACGTAATTAAAGAAGGAATGATGTAAAGGATACCTGGCGGACCGCTGCTGCGTCCACCTTACAAAGGAATCCATCCCTGCCGGGCCGTTTCCCCGGCAGGCAAAAAAAGCTCCGCACTATCCATGAGTGCGGGGCCATTTTTATATTCTATATTTTTACTGCCCTGCTTATTCTCCTGATTTCCCGGCCGCAATCCTGGCCGCCAAATCCTCCAGATACATCCACCGCTCCATTTTCTGTTCCAGCAGGCTTTCCAGCTCCTCTTTTTCCTGTGTCAGGCTGTTGAGCCGGACAAAATCCGTGGCTGCGGCAGCGATATCCTTTTCCAGCTGCTCCGCTTTTTCCTCCATTGACGCGATTTCCGCTTCTATGGTTTCATAATCTCGCTGTTCCTGGAAGGTGAATTTCAGCTTTTTCGCCTTCATGTGATCCGGCTTCCCTTTTTTGCCGGAAGCCGCCCCATCCTGGCCGGAGGCAGCGTTTCCCCCTGACTGGCCCCGGCCGGAAGCCCCGGCCTCCGCTTCCGCCTGAAGCTGCGCCTCCACAGAGATACGCAGGGCATAATCCGTATAACCGCCCTCGTACTGCTTCAGCCTGCCGCCCTCCTCAAAGGCAAAAATCCGCTGCACAATCCGGTCCAGAAAATACCTGTCATGGGATACGGTTATCACAATCCCGTCAAAGCTGTCCAGATAATCCTCCAGAATCGCCAGCGTGCTAACGTCCAAATCATTGGTAGGTTCGTCCAGTATGAGCACATTCGGCGCTTCCATCAGCACCCGCAGCAGATTCAGCCTTCTTTTTTCCCCGCCGGAAAGCTTTTCTATCAGGCTGTACTGCTCCTCACCCGGAAACAGGAACCTCTCCAGCATCTGGGAGGCGGTAATGCTCCCTTCCTTCGTCTGCACATATTCCGCAGTATCCCGGATATAATCAATCACCCTTTTTTTCGGATCCATATATGCCGTCTTCAGATCAATACGCGCGCCTTCGGTATCCTCCGGAAGCTGCGTTCCCCCGGCAATGCCTGCAATTTCCTGGGCATAATAGCCGATTTTTATGGTCTGCCCAACCACCACCTGACCGGCATCAGGAAGCACCTGACCGATCAGGATTTTCATCAGGGTTGTTTTTCCGCAGCCGTTGGGACCGATAAAGCCCACCCGTTCGTTTTTCAGGAAAATATAAGAAAAATCCTCTATCAGCTTCTTCGACCCATAGGCCTTGCTGATATGGGAAAGTTCCAGGGTCATACGCCCCATCCGGGAGGAAACCGAGCCCATATCCACGCGTCCGTCGGCAGCCGGGCCGTCCATGCCCTTAAGCTCCTCATAACGCTGGATCCGCGCCTTCTGCTTGGTGGAACGCGCCCTGGCCCCGCGCTGCATCCACGCCAGCTCATTGCGGAGAATGGACTGGCGCTTTCTCTCGCTGGCGGCCTGCATTTCCTCCCGTTCCGCCTTCAGGGACAGATAGCCTTCATAATTGGACTGATAGGAATAAATGCTTCCCTTATCGATTTCGATAATACGGGTTGCCACGCTGTCCAGAAAATATCTGTCATGGGTTACCATAACCACCGCGCCCTTCCACTTTTGCAGAAAATCCTCCAGCCAGTCCGCCATATTATTATCCAGATGGTTCGTCGGCTCGTCCAGAATCAGGAGATCCGCCGGTGTCAGCAGCGCGGCCACAAGCGCCAGACGTTTTTTCTGTCCCCCGGACAGTTCCCCGCATTTCTGGGAAAAATCCGACACGCCCAAACGGGTAAGCATGGTCTTGGCCTGGCTTTCCCTTTCCCAGTCCTCCTCCTGCACTCCGCCTCCCGTCTGTCCGCCGCTCTTTTTATGCCCTCTCAGCACGCTTTCCAGTATGGTGTCCTCCGGCCGGAATACGGGCTGCTGGGAAAGGAAGCGCACCACCACATGATTGGCTTTTGTCACGCTTCCTTCATCCGGCTCCTCCAGCCCCGCCATGATTTTCAGCAGCGTTGACTTTCCCGTGCCGTTAATGCCGATTACGCCCACCTTTTCCCCTTCCTGCAGATAAAAGGAAGCATTGTCAAACAGCTTCCTTTCCCCATAGGATTTTGTTATATTTTCAACAGTCAGTATATTCATGGAAACCTGTCCTTTCTGTGTCAGCCAGCTGAATAATTTCTCTATGCTATCATAACCCGTATTTTCCTTCTTTGCAAATATAAAGTCGGCGTACCAGCGCCGAAAGGCGCTGGCAGGTTGTAAATAATCCTCTCGATACTTTTATACTTAAATATTTATTTTCCACATCGCTACGCCCTTTTCATGTTTTTATCCACACCCTTTAGGCATTCGTAGCCT
>NZ_VUMI01000087.1 GCF_009696275.1 Eisenbergiella porci | reverse complement strand
AAGGCTACGAATGCCTAAAGGGTGTGGATAAAAACATGAAAAGGGCGTAGCGATGTGGAAAATAAATATTTAAGTATAAAAGTATCGAGAGGATTATTTACAACCTGCCAGCGCCTTTCGGCGCTGCGCAATAAATAAGAATATATGCGGTAATATAAAAAATCCGTACAAAAAGATGTTGTTCTTTTTGTACGGATTTACGTTCCCTGGGGGAATCGAACCCTCAACTGCCCCTTAGGAGTAGACCCGATACGACATCGGGAAGTGGCATCTAATGCTTAAAAATGCTTGGAAATACAAGGTTTTTCAGCATTTCAAATCCCATCCGATACTACGCTGTGATAGCTAATTCAGAGGGATTTTACACCGTCCGATTGGCTCGAAATTAGCAAGTCTTTCGATTTTTGGTGGACGTTGCAAGTGCAAGTAAATGTCACTATGTAACTTCTCGTGATGCGAAATGATAGGAAATCCTATTCATTCTCGTGTGAGGGTGCGGGTGTCCTTAGACACAGATTTCAGTCTGTTTTATATATCATTTCAAAATGAATTTTTCAACCAGAATTATTAAGAATTTCAAAGGTTTTTCAGACTCAATGATTCTATGTAATTTAGACCCGCCGAAGCAGGTCTTTTTTTATTTCAGCATAATCTCTCTATCCTCAGCGCCGAGCATATAAGCACCCTTGGCAAAAGCATCCCTTGCAAGAAGCTCTGCTACATCAACCCTATCGAACAGCATCCATATTTCTTTCTCTTTCGGAGTCAGTTCATGGCTATGGTCAAACAAATGCTCAAGTCCCAATCCTTCAAGCAATGCCGACTTTGCTGCTTTGTATTCCTCAGCTCTGCCAACATATTCGTCGTTCCTTTCCTTGGAAAATGCCTCGATATTGTCAGCTCTCAGATGCTCGTAATACTCGTCCATAAAGATTCTATCCATACTCGTTGACCTCCATAACAAAAAAATAAGGGCAGACCCTTTTACAGCTATTGTAGCTATGTAAAAGGATCTGCCCTTGCAGTTACTATAATGTTTTTGCCAGCGACTTCAGGAGTGCTGCCATTTCCGGATTTTGCAGAAGCTTCAGAAGAAGTTCTTTATCATCAGCGGAGCTTTCCGTTGCGGCTGGTTGAACCGGCTCAGGCGTTGCCTGTCTGCCTGAGTAGAACGCAGCTTCCATTCTTTCAGCGTTCAGTCTGCGGTCATCGTCGATGATATGGGAGTAAACATCCGCTACCATCTTGACCTGTGCATGACCGGAATCGCCTTGAACGGATTTCATATCGCCGCCGTTCAGCTTCAGCTTGTAAGTGATACTGGAATGTCGGAGACTATGGAAAACCACTTTCGGCAGTCCCTTCTCCTCAATCAGCTTATTGAAAGCACGGTTGATAACCTGCCCCTCAATCGGCTTGCCATTGGAAGAACAGAAAACCAGATTGAAGTCTACGAACTCGTCACCGAAAAGGTCTTTCAGTTCTTCGATGTCAGCCTTTCGCTGTACCAACATTTCCGCTACGGTTTTCGGTAAGAACACCTTGCGGACACTTGTTTTGGTCTTAGGAGTTTTGAGAACCAATGCGGTATGCGTACTGGCGAAGGTCGGTGGGAACTTGAACATGATGTCCTTACCGTCCAGATCTGCCATCGCTTCACGATTTACTCTCTGCAACTCCTTTTCAACGAAGATGCTTGCCTGACCAAGTTCAATACTGGTGGGGGAAATGTCAATACAGTCCCAGGTAAGCCCCAGAAGCTCGCCCATTCGCAGGGAACAGGAGAAGGCAAGGTTAATAGCCAGACGAAGAATATCATCGTCACAGGCTTCCAGAGCCTTCTGGAGCACTTCTGCTGTCCAGATATCCCTGGTCTTGTGTTCTTCTTTCGGCAGCGTAGCGTGCTCCACAGGGTTTCTGGTCATCAATTCCCACTTGACCGCTTGATTGAAAGCATTTCGCAATGTCTTGTGAACCTCTCGGACAGTATGCGGAGTCAGATATTCTGTACGGGCTTTTACATACTTAGAAGAAACCGCTTTGACAGAAAGCAAATCTCGGTAATACTTGTCCATGATTCTCGGCGTGACATCCTCCAGCTTCATATCACCGATGAGGGGACGAATATAGTTTGCAATCAGGCTCTTTCTGCTTTCATAGGTAGACATCGCCCAGGTGTTCACACCATAGATTGACATATACTCATCCAAAAGATCATTGACGGTTTTAGCAGAAGGGGGAATAAAGGTTCCGGACTCCTGCTCATATTCAACCTGCAACTTCCTTTTCTTTGCTTCGGCATTCGTTTCAAAGGTTTCCCACTTCTGACGCTTGTTGCCGTTCTCATCGGTGTATGTATAAACCACAGAATACTTCTTTTTTCTCTTAACGATAGATGCCATGTAATCAGCTCCTTTCCTGTCTATCTTCCGCTAACTGGTAGCGGGTCTGATTGTGATACCATTTTTCAAAGCTCTCTTTGGTAGCTCGCTTATACCTGCCAACCTTGATAAGCTCAAAATCTTCATTGGCAACGATATAGTAAATGGTCTGACGATGTACCCCAAGCATTCTTGCCATTTCCGGCAGACCGTAGGTGGATGCCATAATATCTGCATCCAGTTCCTGATCCTCTACCGTGCGGTAATCGGTTTGAGAAGCATACCATCTTTCAAAGCTCTCCTTTGTCACTCTGCGCTTGCCCAGGACATCGACCACATCAAAATGCCCTTTGGCAACCAGTTCGTAAGCAGTCGCTTCTTTCAGCCCAAGGCGCTGTCCAAGCTCCTCCATTGAATATGTAGTTTTCTTCAATTCCTCGCCGGGAGGGGTTCCATCGACCTTCTGGTATTTGAACTGATTGGCATACCATTCTTCAAAGCTGTCGATCATCACCCTCATGGTGTTGCCGACAAGAATGGTTTTGAAGTAATTCTTCTTAATGAGCCAGTATGACTCCGTTTTACCAAGACCGAGCATCCTGCCCATTTCCAGAACAGACATACTCGTGCGTTTTCTCATTTCCGCCATCGTACAACCTCCTATGTAAAAAATGTAGCCATGTGTTTCTTGTCATGGCTACATTTTATCGAACTCTCAATATGTTTTGAAGTTTGTCGCCGGGTTGTACGACGCCCTTGACAAATCTTACATTTGATGATCCAACCACTCATCAAAACTCTTTTTGGAGATTCTGATACTGCCACCGATGCGGACGCTATGGAAAACTTTCTTTTTCACAAGGTTGTATGCGCTGGTTCTGCTGATGCCCAGAATATCCTGAATCTCATCAACCGTATAGGTTCTCTTATCAAACTGAACTGCGTTAGCAGCCATCGCTTCTTCGGTGCGCTGATTCATGGCAGCGATTCTTTCTTCAAACATTTATGTTCACTCCTTCGCTCTCTTTGCTTTATGTTTTGGGGAACGCTTTTTCAGCTGTTCCATTGCCAGGCTGACAGATAAGGCTTTCTCAATCGCTACCATTTCACGGGGCGTTACCTTACCTAAGTAATTATCAATCCTGCTTTTATCAATGGTACGAATCTGTTCCAGCTGAACAACGGACGCTTCTTTGAATGCAGGATTGTCGTAAATAACAAAGTGCGTCGGCATATTCGCTTTCTTATGGATTCTGGTGGTGACCGTTGCCACAATCAATGTGGGAGCGTGTTTATTACCGGTATCGTTCTGAATGACGATAACCGGACGGATGCCGCCTTGTTCCGACCCAACTACCGGGTCCAGCTTGGCGCAATAAATATCACCACGGCAATATACCCAATTTTCTTTCATCATGTGCCATGACCTCCTTTCGTTGGCTATGTAATAACTGACTGCCAGAAAGGAATCAGGCAGTCAGTCCAAAAGTCTATGTGTCCCATATTTGCCACGCACCCCTGGGAAAGAGGGCTTACGCCCTCAGGGAATCACCGAACGACTGATTGCGAATCAGTTCCATAGGAATCTAACCTCTGCCGGGTTCTCCGCCAGCTCCGTAGAGAAGTATCTTTAATCCTGTTGCTTTCATGGCCGTATTGGGAGCAACCCAATATTTACAAGCCAGTATTGATCGCTGGCATCGGGAGAGAGACAAGCGCTTAATTTATAGAAGAAAGTCGTTCTGTTTCTCTATCCGATACGTCTCGGCGTACCGCTGATGTGGCTGATGCTCTCGCACCGGCAACAGGAACGTATTCGATGACTGTGTATTCAGTTTTCAAGGATCAAGCAGCCGATTTTCTTTGGCTGTATCTAAATTGTACCTGTTCCTCATGCAAGTTTTTATTGCCTCGTAGGTATAGTTTTGAGGTTATTCACGACCTAAAAATATGTAATCAAGGGTTGTCTCAAAGCGCACAACCAGTTCGATTGCCAAATCAATAGAGATACCTCTGTTGCCGGTTTCAATTCGTGCAATGGTGTTTGCGGCAACACCTAACTGCTCCGCAAGCTGTTCCTGTGTAAGCCCATGTTCCTTTCTCAAGGCTTTAATTCTTTTTCCGCTTTCAACCAAGTCGTAATACATTTTCGTTCCTCCGTGTTTTTGAATTTGTGAAGTTGCAAAATCAAAAACAGCGGGAGGAGATCGTGCCCGATTCTCAATACCCTTTGCCATCTGCCTGTCCTCCTTGCAGGCATAAAAAAAGAGCCGGAGTAAATTACTCCAAGCTCTCGTTCATGCCTTTGTGTTAATTATGGGGGAAAATAGGCAGGTATAAAAAAAGCCCCGTACCCATTACAGGCACGAGGCGTAACTCTCTCTATTCAATTTTATGCCGCTATCTCCCAGCATAGCCATTTTAACACTGGACAAGTCGGACTTTCAGTAGGGGAACCGTCGTATTTTCATCGGATTTTAGTCGGACTAAAATCCTGTCTTAGCATTCACAATAACACAATGCTTCTTCCTCCCGGGCACTTTCCAGGAAATCTTTCAATTTAGGAATGGCTGTTCCCCAAAGTGACAGACCAAATAACAGTATCGCTTCTTTCTTTCGGTCATAGTAGGTGCTGCGTTCCATATTCAAAACCTCCAGCATTTCTGATTCCCTGTACTTGAAGCGGTTGAGATATGCCTTTGAGATAATCTCACAGTACAGAGCGCCTTTATCTGGATATTCTCTGATTTTCAACATAGCCATATCTACCAGTTCAATGATCCACTTTGTCTCAAATAAGCTGCGAATGCGTTCTTCAAATCGTTCTCTCGCTTCATCCGGAGCAAAGTTCTCCAGATAAATCAATGCACCATCTAAGCTGTCACCGTAAGTACAAATAAGGGTATCACATACATCATTCGCACGATCAATGGTAGACCAGCACACCTCTCGATATATGGATAAAATCAGCTTTGCTCTTTCATACAGAACCTTCTCGTCAATGTTCTGCATCCGGCAAAGCATTCGAATACTGCTTAATACCTGTGTATTATATCTGCTCATTCAGAATCTCCTTTCAGCCTAATCCATAAAATAAGAATTCCTTTCTAACTCCTGTCACTTGGCTAAAGGGAAACAAATACCATGGGACAAGAATGACTATAACTTCCGATATTTGATTAAAATAACAGAAGTGAAATCGGAAGTTCTTGACTTTATAAAAGTTCCGATATATAATTAAGTGGAATTAAAACTTCTGTTATGATTCTTATTATAGCATTTTCCAGAAGTTTGTCAACAAATAATCGGAAGTTACGAATAAATATTTTTTGAAAGGAAGGATACTACCATGACATTTGGAGAAAAAATTAAAGAAGCTCGTTTGGCTATGAACCTATCTCAAACGGAGCTTGCCCAGATGACCGGCATTTCCGAAAGATCCCTTTACACCTATGAGCAGCTCGGAACACTCCCCAGAAAAAGCAACATCAGAAAACTTGCTGAAGCACTGCATATCTCTGTGTCCTATCTTTTGGACGAATCTGAAACGGATAGCCAGAGCCATATAGATCAGGATATGTTTATTTTAGAGGCAAAGGAAAACTTCGGTTCAAAAGGAGCAAAAGAAGCTCAGGAAGTGTTGGGTCGTGTAAATTCTCTGTTTGCCGGTGGAGAATTGGACGAGGACGCAAAAGATGTATTCTTCCAGGCGATTATGTCAGTTTATATGGACTCTAAGAAAACAGCACGGGAAAAGTACACTCCGAAGAAATACAGAAAGCATAAAGATAAAGAGTAAAATCCTCAAGCACAGAATATGTTTTCTGTGTGCGATTCGGAGGTGAAGCAAATGAAAACGGCAGAGCATATCATTGAAACTGTCGATAAGCTTGTGCGAAAATATCACACCAGAGACCCTTACGAGCTATGTCAGCTGTTAGGTATCAAAATCCACTATTACGATTTACAGAAGAAATTGAAGGGCTTCTTCTATTACCAGTCCAGACAAAAGAATATCGTGATAGATCACAATGTGAACGGTATCCTGGAGCGTATATTAGTCGCACATGAATTAGGACACGCTGTCCTGCATACAAAAATCGCTATGATGCACGGCTTTCAAGAAATGGAAGTTTTTGATGATAGATCAATCGAAGAAAATGAAGCAAACTTCTTTGCGGCGGAGCTTCTGTTAGAAGATGGGAAAGTCCTGGAATGCCTTTCGGAACACACATTTTTTGAAACGGCTAAAATGCTCTATGTACCGGCAGCATTATTAGACTACAAATTCAGCCTGCTCCACGAAAAAGGAGAGCTGGTAAATTCGATGTATATTCGTAAAGCAGATTTCCTGAAAGAAGATCTTCATGCCTACGATAACGACATTGGTTATGGCGATATATGAATATCTATTTTTATATCTTTACAGAAAAAGTCCACCAGTACGATGCGTAGTGCATCATGACTGGTGGACTTTTTGCTTCTTAAAGAATCAGTATATTGTGCTGCAAAAAAGAACCCCATAGCAGTTCACTCTGTACCGTCAATGGGCTTCTTTTTCATTATATCAATCAAGCTCCGCTTTTTTTATCATCTCTTGCTGGTCAATCAAGACATCAATCAACTTTCCTACGGTTATCAATGTTGTTACATTACACTTTTTCAGTTTTGCAGCAATCTCATTATCAATGATGCTGTCGCATTTTGCATATGGGGTATCCAGTAAAAAATAGTCAAAGTTCTTTTCCAAGACGAATGCCAGTTTTAGAAGCATTGCCAAAGAAACTTTCGTCTGTCCAACTTCAACATGGCTCATATGATTGTTCGAGCAACCAACCAACGCACCCAAATCAGCCTGACTATAACCCTTTTCCAGTCGGGCAGCTCTAATGCGCTGACCAATCTTAACGTAATCAATTTCCGGTTGCGTTTCAATCACCTCCATGCTGTGTATGATTCTGCTATACATTATAAAATGTACCAAAAATCTCAACAACCAACATCGGGTGCAAGTTGCATTTATAAATGCAATATGATAAAATTTTATAGGCAGATTGCATTAAATGATAGAATGAAAAGAACCCCAAGACGACAATATGAGCTATCTTGAGGTTCTTTAAAATAAAAAATTCGTAGAGTACATTACTCCACGAATCGCATTCTTCTCTGTTTTTTTTAGTTTATATCTTTATTTTACAAATTGTCGCACTGTTTGTCAATATGTTAGGGACATAAAACACGAGGTTTTGCACAAAAATCCATCTTAGAAAGTTCCAAAGTCACAATTTGCCGTCAGAATTATAGTCATATTGAAGGAGGTGTACCTTATGGCACGAAAAGGAGAAAATATTTACAAAAGGAAAGACGGCAGATGGGAAGGAAGATACATTAAGTCCCGATCTTCTACAGGCAAAGCCAATTACGGTTATGTTTATGCAAAGTCATATCGAGAAGTCAAGGCAAAACTTATCAGTCAAAGTTCGTGCACGAGTAATTCTGTCACTGTCGATCCAGAAATTAGCTCAGATCAATTTGAACAGGTTGCTATGGAATGGTTTCAAGCTATATGTCCTAAAGTGAAGGAATCTACAAGCAACAAATATAGGAATCTTCTCAGCTCGTATATACTTCCTGTGTTCGGAAGCAAACAATTGCGTGATATAACACACGAGTTTATTGAAACGCAGTGTAATTTTTTCCTTGTTTCTGGTGGATTAAAGGAGAATGGACTTTCCTCTAAAACTGTTTCAGATATTTTATCTCTAATTCGAAATGTCTTACAATTTGCCACCCGAAACGGGAAAGCCATTTCTTGTGACGCACGATCTATACAGATAAAACGTCAAACGAAGGAAATGAGAGTTTTGAGTCGTGCTGAACAGGAAAAATTATGCCAATACTTGTATTCTAATCTTGATTCCTGCAATATTGGTATATTAGTATGTTTATTCACTGGTCTCAGAGTAGGTGAAATTTGTGCGTTACGATGGGAAGATGTTTCATTCTCAGATTACACAATCCACGTGCATCAAACGCTCCAGAGAATCCAAGATAGAACCAACAGTGAATACAAGACAAGGATTGTTGTTACCACACCAAAAAGTGCTTGCTCCATCCGTACTATTCCAGTACCCCATGGCTTAATGACTATTCTTACAGCACACAAAGCTTCTTCTACTGGCTACATCCTAACCAATAGCGATCAGAATCCATTAGAACCAAGAACCATGCAAAATCATTTTAAGAAGGTATTGAAAAACAGCGGAATCACCTCCGCAAATTATCACTCGTTACGTCATACATTTGCTACAAGGTGCATAGAGCTTGGATTCGATGTAAAAAGTCTCAGCGAAATATTGGGTCATGCCAGCGTGAATATTACAATGAATCGCTATGTACACCCATCCATGGATTTAAAAAGAGAAAATATGCAACGGCTTTCTGATTTATTAGCCGTCAAATAAATTGTCAACACCGTCAAATAATGCTGAGTTTTCAGTGTTTGGCGGTGTTTTTTCGTGGAGTAATGTACTCTACGAAAGAGTATACCCAGGAGGAGATTTATTGATTCAATTTGTAGGGCGAGATGCTTATAAGCAGTTTTGGAATTTTAGTAAAGATGAGAAAGAGAACTTGGCCACTCAATTGGCGATTGAGTTACCCGCACTCAGAGGAAAAGTTGGTGCATCACAAGAAGAAATTGCTTCGGCTGTTGGTATTTCACGACAAACTTATAGTGCCTACGAAAATCGGACACGCCCAATTCCATGGAGTTTATATCTAGCACTATTGTTTTATTTTGATTACATTCCAAGTACACATTATATGATTCGCCAGCTTGAATTATTCCCAAATGAATTAGACGAATGTTGGTTAGCTGGTAGAGTTTTTATTGAGGAAGAAAAATGAGCGAATATTCACAGCAAATAAAAAGGGATATTACATGAACAAAAATATAAAATATTCTCAAAACTTTTTAACGAGTGAAAAAGTACTCAACCAAATAATAAAACAATTGAATTTAAAAGAAACCGATACCGTTTACGAAATTGGAACAGGTAAAGGGCATTTAACGACGAAACTGGCTAAAATAAGTAAACAGGTAACGTCTATTGAATTAGACAGTCATCTATTCAACTTATCGTCAGAAAAATTAAAACTGAATACTCGTGTCACTTTAATTCACCAAGATATTCTACAGTTTCAATTCCCTAACAAACAGAGGTATAAAATTGTTGGGAGTATTCCTTACCATTTAAGCACACAAATTATTAAAAAAGTGGTTTTTGAAAGCCATGCGTCTGACATCTATCTGATTGTTGAAGAAGGATTCTACAAGCGTACCTTGGATATTCACCGAACACTAGGGTTGCTCTTGCACACTCAAGTCTCGATTCAGCAATTGCTTAAGCTGCCAGCGGAATGCTTTCATCCTAAACCAAAAGTAAACAGTGTCTTAATAAAACTTACCCGCCATACCACAGATGTTCCAGATAAATATTGGAAGCTATATACGTACTTTGTTTCAAAATGGGTCAATCGAGAATATCGTCAACTGTTTACTAAAAATCAGTTTCATCAAGCAATGAAACACGCCAAAGTAAACAATTTAAGTACCGTTACTTATGAGCAAGTATTGTCTATTTTTAATAGTTATCTATTATTTAACGGGAGGAAATAATTAAACTATGTTTTGAACCATGAATTAAATAAAAATGACTCTCAATTATTGGAAGTCAATTTATTAAACCAATTAAAGCTTGCAAAACGTGTAAATCTTTTTGATGGTCGATTGTAAAATGAAGTTGGACACCTAAGAAAAAATCCATAGTGATTTTCCCCACATGGTAGAATGAAGTTAGCACACAACTTCTTCCAAGGGAGGGCAATCACTATGGACTGCCAAGATTATATCACAGAATTGGTAGAACGCAAGAAGGGACAGCACTTACAGCGAGAGGAACGAGGCGCAATCCAGCATCTCAAGAACGCTGGCTACACGAACAGAGCCATTGCCAGAGCAATCGGATGTTCACCAACCACCGTTGGGAACGAGCTAAAGCGCGGCACACCACCCCGAAAGAGCAGCAAGGGCAGGAAGCCCGGATACTCGGCAAGGCGTGGAGAAGCGGCCTACAGGGCGAACAGGAAGCGTTCTCGGAAACCACACCGAATTTGTCACTGCACTCGCTTCATTCGCTGGATAATGGAACAGGTCAAAGAACACAAGTGGTCTTTGGATGCCTGCGTCGGCTATGCTCGTCTGCACGGGCTGTTTTCAGCAGAGGAGATGGTCTGCACCCACACGCTTTACAATGAGGTCTGGGCAGGCAGCCTTGACTTGTCTGTGATAGAACTGCCCGAAGCCATGAAACGCAAGCAGCACAAGGGCTCCAAGCCCCGTGAACACAAGAAGAGCTTCGGCACAGACATTTCCCAGAGGCCTGAGATTGCGGCTCTGCGCATCGAGGAAGGTCATTGGGAAGGTGACACCGTGGTCGGCAAAAGGGGCGGCAAAGAGGCTGTTGTCCTCTCCCTGTTGGAGAAGAAAACGGAGAACTATATTGCCATCCGGATTCCCGGCAAGGATGCAGACTCTGTTCTGAACGCCATGCAGTCACTCAGGGAAGAATTCGGAGAAAAGTTCTCACAGGTCTTCAAGACCATTACCGTGGACAACGGCTCAGAGTTCTCTGCGTTCAGTCAGGTCGAGAGCTGGGGCTGTGCAGTCTACTTTGCGCATCCCTACACCTCGTGGGAACGTCCCCAAAACGAACGCCACAACGGGCTGTTTCGAACCTTTGTTCCGAAGGGTGTGTCCATTGAGGCTTTCTCTGCTGAGTATATCTTGGCTGCAGCTGATGAATTGAACGGACGGCCTCGCAAGAAGCTTGGCTACCGCACCCCGGAGGAACTGTTTGACGAGTTCCTCGACTCTGTTTACGCAGCCGAAGGCTGCGGCAGCATCGCCCAGGACGGAAGCCTGCGGCTTCCATCCTGACCGACGCTCTGATTCACTAAGTTCTACCGTGCACGTGTCCAACTTGCACTTGCAATTTGCGAAATCTTTTTGATTATTCTTTAGAAGAATTACAAGCCGTTCATGAGTATTGGCGGTCAATGAATCGTTACTCAAAACAAGTTTTGAATAAAGAGAAAGTGGCTTAATATGGCAAATATAGTCAATTTTACTGACAAACAGTTTGAGAATCGCTTAAATGATAATTTAGAAGAATTGGTTCAAGTAAAAAAGCGGTTGAATCGCCAACCGCTTTTTTACTTGGTGGGCAATCAGGGTCAGGGAAAACCAGTTTGCGAAGAAGATGATTGAGCAGGCAGGAACAAAGTGATAAATTCAAATTGTGAGGGAAAATACAGATGAATCAAGGAAGAATTATTGTGATTACAGGCTCACCGGGGACAGGAAAAACAACAACTGCGTCAATTGTCGCAAAGGAATCAGATATGGATAAATCAGTGCATAT
>NZ_VUMI01000086.1 GCF_009696275.1 Eisenbergiella porci | reverse complement strand
AGTTGTTGCTCATCCCTGCCGAGATAAGCCCGACGCTTTTAGCATCACATGGCCATAAGTCTATGAAGTATTACCCTCATAGCGTGATGTTTGTGCGTCAACGTGTCGCACCAAAGATGTTCTCCACCTCGCGGCTGCTCAAAAGGTCTTTGACGTTCTGCGTGATACCGGTCGGGATGCCGCCCCATTTACGGAATCGCTTCCAGATTTCCACCGTATAAGCGGCGGTCTGTTCCTCTTTCAGCAGCAGGTGCATCTCGTCGATGTAGTAACGGGTGGACTTATGGGCGGCGCGGTTGATGGTGACGCGGTTCCACACCTGATCCTGCACCACCAGCATCCCGATTTTCTTCAGCTGCTTGCCCAGTTCCTTGATGTCATAACAGACAATGCGGTTGTTGATGTCCACATTGCTCTGGTGGTTGAACACATTGAGGGAGCCGGTCACATAGATTTCCAGTGCCGTGGCGATGTACTGCGCCTCTTTTTCCTCCTGCGCCCGCAAGAGGTTATACAGATCCTCCAGAATGGGCATATTCTCCGGGCGCGGGTCGTTCAGATAGTCCTGATAGACCAGCCGCACACAGCGGTCGATGATGGTTTTCTGCACCGGCTGCAAGCCCTCCTTGCCGCCCACGATCAGCTCGCACAAGCTGAGAATAAAGTCAGACTTGAGTGACAGCGGGCTTTCATCATCCGAATAGTCCAGATTCAGATCCATCGGATTGATATAGTTGGTTGAAGTAGGTGAGATCTTGATGACCTGCCCATGCAGACGCTTAACAAGAGGGGCGTACTCCGCTTCCGGGTCACAGATGATGACATCATCCGAAGTGAGCAGGAAACTGTTGGCGATCTCTCGCTTGGCGCTGAAGGACTTGCCGGAACCCGGCGTACCGAGAATCAGACCATTGGGATTTTTCAGCAGCTTTCTGTCCACCATGATGAGGTTGTTGGACAGAGCATTGATGCCATAGTACAGCGCTTCTTTGCCGTTCTGGAATAATTCCTGGGTGGTGAACGGCACAAAGATTGCCGTGGAACTGGTGGTCAGTCCGCGCTGAATCTCAATCTGGTTGATACCCAGGGGCAGGCAGCTCATCAGCCCTTCCTCCTGCTGGAAGTCCAGCCTTGTCAGCTGGCAGTTGTATTTCTGTGCGATACTGGATGCCTGGAACACATTGTTGTCCAGCTGGCGGGGATTATCTGCGGTGTTCAGCACCAGGAAGGTTACAAGGAACATTCGCTCGTTGCGGCTTTGCAAGTCCTGCAAGAGCTTTTTGGCCTCGACACCATAAGTGGCAAGGTCGGAAGGGATGATGTCCATGTCGTATCCTGCTCTGACCGCCTTTTTCTGTTCCTCGATTTTGGATTTATCCAGATCGGTGATTTTCCGCTTGACCGTCTTGATGGCCTTGATCTGATCCACCGACTGGATGTGCAGGCTGACGATCAGCGAGCTTTCCATGTCCAGAAAATCAGCCAGCATCCGGTCATTCAACTCTGGGGCCAAAATTTGTACGAAGCTGACGGCTCCGTACTTTTTACCCATGCGGAACTGCCTGCCGGTGCGGAACTCAAAGGAGCTGGGGGCGATAAAGTCCTTGGTGGACAGGCCGCTGGACGGGAGCCAATCCCACTCAAAACGGAACGGCAGCTGCTCATCCATGTGGAAGATACCATGCAGCTGGGAAAGTCGTGCTTTGCCGTCCAGCGTTTCCGCCGCCACACCCAGCCGCTTGAAGTTGTTGAGAATGTCGGTCTCAATGCGCTCCAAACGGGGCTTGGCCGCCTTGATGCTGTCCGCGTCAATGCCAAAGGTAAGATACTTGGTTTTGATGAGGCCGTTGTTGCCCTTTGCCAACTGGTTTTGCAGCATGGTCATGTACTCGATACGGATGCTGTCAAAATCGTCCCCCTGGAGAGGGATGTTGATGGCGCGGGCAAAGGTTCCCTCCGATGCTGCAAGGTTCAAAAAAGACAGCTCAAACTGAATCGAGCTGTCGAAGTAGTTGAGGAAATCGCACCAGCCCTCGAAGATCGCGGTTTTATCCTCGTTCTGTGAAAGCTGATAGTTGATGTCCTGAAATTGAATGGTTTTTGTGTAGTGACCGTCTGATACCCGGCAGATACCATCCGGCCACATCCGTTCATAAGGGATGCTGTCCTGCGCGGATTTTTCCTTTTTGTCCGTGCGGTTGGCGCGGGCAATGGCAGCTTCAATCTGCTTTCTGTCGGCGCGGGACAGCTTTTTCTTTGTTTTGACCGGCTGCACAGCTTTTTCCTCGTTTTTTCCGAACAGCTGGTGCAGCCAGTTTTTGATTGCCGTAAACAATGTGTGACACCTCCTCGTCGAGATTTGCCTGCCGCTGCAACACGGCATAGAAGTTATTGGTGCGGTAGGGGCGCTGCCTGGGGCGGATCACCGTGACGCGAATGATATTGCCCACAATCTTTTCCAACGGCTGGCCATGCTTTTCGTACATCGCCAGCAGGAAGAAGGGCAGCATCACGAACATCATGCACAGGGCTGCCGTACTGTTTCCGGCAGAGCCACGGAGCAGAAAGAACAGCGGTACGCCCAAAAGCGCCCCTCCGCCGAAGCAGACTAACTGCCGCTTGGTTAAGTTGAAAGCAACCTTGGTTTTGACTTTCGTCAGGTCTTTAGGTACAGGTACATAGGCCATAGAAACTCCCTCCTCCTTAATGAGCCTGGAATACAGCTTTTGCAAGGCTGCCGGTCTTAAAGAGCGTAAAACACAGTAAAACCGTATAGCCCACACAGCTCCAAATCGCCATAATCACATCTTCCTCCGTAGCGATGTCCTGTACCAGTACAGCATAAATCGCCACACAGACAATAATGAGAAATGCCTGGAATCCCAGCGCCAGCAGGGAGCGCAGATAGTTCTGGCCCATGCCGCCCCATTCCTTGCCCATCATGGCAGCCATGGGGATGGGCGCAACGGATGTCACAAGTAGGGTAAGAACCCGGCGCCTTGCCATATTGCTATGGTAGGTTTCCGAGAACTCCCCTCCGAACCGGACTTACACCTCTCAGCGTATCCGGCTCTCCAGATGTCAGTCTAATTTCCCAGCGTGTAACTTATCGTGACAGTAGACGCAGAGTGCCATTGTCTTGCGCTTACGCCCAATCATGGCGATTTCCCATTGTTTTCTGCCACTTAAATCTTTGAGTTTTCGTACATGGTGTATTTCAAGCGGCACATTTTCTGCGCCGCACCACTCGCATTGGTTCGCTTGCAGTCTTTTAATCAGGCTGTTGCGTCCATAATTCTCAACGGCTCGTGCTACTATATCGGGATTTCCGCTTTCTACTTTGGTATTCCGGCGGAAACCGTCATTGTAGAACAGCACTTTTCCCACCTTGCCGTTTTTCTTCGGATACTCCACAACAAAATCTTTCCCTTGACGGTACTTGCGGATAATTCTGCTGATTCGTGTCCGATATTTTCCAGCAAAGGTTTTGAGCATACTGTATCTCATTACATAGTAGAAGTTATTGAGTACAGACACGTTGTTTGCAAGTCGGTAGTAGTTATACAATCCACGAATTTCTGCGTTGTACTGGTTTAAGATTTCCAAATCGTCCAAGTGCAACAGGCGAGTGCGCCGGATAGGTTCCCAAACCTCTTTGTTTCCATTTTGTTTGTCGTATTTAATCTTGAGGGCATTGTAGGAGAACAGTCGTTTTACCCACTTATCATGGGGAACATAGAGCAAGACTTTTCCATTGTTTACCCGTCTGGTAGTCCCGGTTTTGGTCTTTTTGTTGTGTTCACCTTTGGCGATTGTGACCTCATATCCCAAGAACTTCGCAGAGTCATGTCCATGAGTAATCAGTGTCTTTTCCTCGGACATTTCCAGATGAAGTTTCTCCCGGATAAAGCAGCCTACATCTTGTTTAATCTGTTCTGCGTCCTCTTTACTGCCGATAACTCCGATTAAGAAATCATCGGCGTATCGGATATAGCAAAGTCTTTTATAGCTATCATCCATCTGGTCGCTATACGGCATAGCTTTCAGACTACGCCGCAGTTCCCGGATTTCTTCAATTAAGCCCTCTTTTTCTTCCTTGCTCATTTTAGAGAGATTTCTTTTAAGCCTTTCTTCTTTTCCCCGGCAGACATCCAGCTTCTTCTTGAACGCAGGATTGATTTTACGGCGGTTTCCGCAGTTGAATTTCTCTGCATACTCTGCCATATAACTGTCCAGTTCGTTCATGTAGATGTTTGCAAGGATTGGGCTGATGATGGAGCCTTGCGGAGTACCGGAATAAGTATTGTGATAATTCCAATCCTCCATATATCCGGCTTTCAAGAACTTCCAGAGCAGACCGATGAAATGTTCGTCTGCAATCCGCTTTCGCAAAATAGCAATCAGCACATGATGGTCTACGTTGTCAAAACAGCCCTTTATATCTCCCTCAACGAACCACTTTGTCCCCGTAAAATATTTCTGCACGTATTTGAGTGCCGTATGACAGCTTCTGTTTATACGGAAACCGTGGGAATAGTCGCTAAAGGTTGGCTCATAAATGCTCTCTAAGATGAGCCGCACCACCTCCTGTATCAGTTTATCGTCGAATGACGGTATCCCCAGAGGACGCATTTTCCCATTGGATTTCGGGATATACGTTCTCCTTGCCGGGTTAGGCTGATAACTGAAATCCCGCATCTTTTCAATGAGGGCGTTTATCCTTGCCATTCCCATTCCGTCAATGGTTTTGCCGTCTGTTCCGGCTGTCATGTTGCCTGGTTTCGCCTGTATCCGCTGATATGCCAGCAGATAGAATTGTGGATTGTACAGGTTGCGGTATAACCGCTCGTACTTGTAACTCTTGTTACACGCCTTGGATTTTAGGCTTTCCAACACATTTTCAGGACTTCTCATAATGCCTCACGCACCTTTCCTTTTTATGAATTGGTTGACATCCTGCCTCCCTTCGCCATGTAGACGGCTTTCCCGCCCTCGGACTATTACGGAGGCTCCGTTGCCATGCCGGATATTCAGCGTCATCTTTCTTGGGTTTTTACCCCTTGAAATTTATCGCCTTGCGGCATTACGCATAGCCGGATAATTCCGGCGTTCCAGTTTAGGCAATCTCCAGTTAGACACTTTGGGAAAAGCGTATTGTGATGTCGGTAGTGGGTTTTCGTCCTTTTCCGCTTACTGCGGCTGGCTGTCATAAGTATCGTGCGGTCTGTGTTTACCTGTCACATTCCGCTATGACATACGGCGAATACAACCATCCTGCGCCGCCGGGTCGAGTATCCCTCCTCGGACTGCCCTTAAAGCAGTTTAGCCTTGCTCCTCATTCACAATGTTGCGTCTTGCCGCTCAGTCGTGGGTAGATGGTTTTCCCAACTTGCGATTTTTCCGATACGCTATTGTCCCCCTTGTGGTTTCCCTCCGGGGTAAATCGGATGACGCTAAAGTGACGCTTTTCACGTCTTTGATACTTTTCTTTACCGGCTTGCTAAAGCCGGGTTCCCAAAATGCCCGCACACCGCCTTTGGATGAAAAGCGGCGCTTCTGGACGCGCGGTAAATTTCAATCATACGGCCATAAATCACGATGAAGATGCAGATATACAGCGCCCACATGGTAACGCCGATAAACATACTCTGGAACCAAAGCCCGAACAGCGGACCCAAATCCATTTCCATCAGCCGGGGTTCCATGTCCGTAAGGACAGAGGAAATATCAATGGCGGTATCCGAAGAAATGATGCCGGATGCCTGTGCCACCACACTCTGCGCCATATCGAACACGCCCATGACGATATTCCATGTATTCGTGACAAGGAGTATGGCTGTGGCTGACTTGAACACCCATTTGAAAATCATCCAGGTATCCACATCATGCAGGTTGTTTTTGTCGGTAATCATCTGGAGCAGTTCCAGCGTCATTACAATCGCCAGAATCACACCGGCGATGGGAACCATGATGGAGTTGGACAGATTCTCAATCATGCTGAAAATATTGCCATTCCATCCCTGTGGGGTCTGGCCTACCTGTACGGATATATCCGCGACCTGCTGATTTACACTGTCAAACATCCCCGAAAGGTTGCTCATAATGCCGCCTACCAGCATTTCTTTCAGCCAATTTGTCAGGGCTTCAAGTAAGAAATCCATACGGTGTCAACCTCCTTTCCGCCGCCCCCGCAAAGCTGCGGGAGCGGCAAGGATTTCATACGGAGACGCTTAGACAGAGAAAAGCCCGGAGAGCAGAGGTACAAGGACCATGCCTACCACGGCTACACCAGCACCGGCCATGAGCTGCTTCATGCCCTGTGATTTTGCACCAGGGTTGTCGTTTCCGTAACCTTCCAGCAGGTTGATGACGCCCCAGATACCAAGACCAGCACCGAGCGCGATAACGAGGGTCTGAAGAACGGTGATTGCCTGTTCAAAAAATGCCATATAGTTTGTTAGCCGGAATCTGATTAAAAAATAGGTTTGTCATGTTTCATAGGCATACAAAAGCCGGAACAATCTGCCGCCCGGTTTCCGGGGGCATGATTCCGGCTGTCCTCCTTTTTCATTATTTTTCTTGCGATTGTCCGCCTTGTACGCCAATGGCCTCAACAGAGGCAGGTGCGGCGAATAGATAAGATCACTCCTTTCTAAAGCGGAACGAAATTAAGTGCCCTTTGTGTCTACTTCATATACATCGCAGACCTCATTGGGCTTGAGTTTCAGCCTTGCGGACAGAAATGCTTCAATGTCAAAAGCGTTCTTGTCATCCGCGTCGGCAGTGTACTTGAAATTGGGGTGCTTGGTAATATCGTACTTATCCGAAAGGAAAGGACGCACACCGCGCAGCTGGAGGATGCACTTGCCGCCGTCCATAACGGCCAGTTCGTCCTGGCTCATCAGACTTTTCCCCAATTTTTGATAGTTGAGCGAGTGGGAGGTTTCCCGCCCACGGCTCTCACCGGTGTTGTAGGTGTCGATGGTCTCTTTCCCAAGTACAGCTTCCAGCTCCTTGAGTGTAGTCGGCTCCTTGCCGCCCAGGAAAATGGAGGTATCCATATTGCCGATGATGGTATCGGCGTTGTCCTTGTAGATGGCTTTCAGCTGGCTTTGCGCCTGCAAGACCAGACAGGCGGAGATCTCACGGCTTCGGATGGTAGCCACCAGCTTTTCCAGTTTGGGAATCTGTCCGATGTTGGCGCACTCGTCGATAAGGCAGCGCACATGAACCGGAAGCCTGCCGCCATACACATCATCGGCCTTTTCACAAAGCAGGTTGAATAACTGGGTGTAGCACATGGAAATGAGAAAGTTAAAACTGTCATCCGTATCACTCATAATGAGGAACAGAGCCGTTTTTCTGTCTCCCAGCGTATCCAGTTCCAACTCATCGTAGGATGTAACCTCGCGCAGCTCCGCAATATCAAATACGGCAAGACGCGCACCGCAGGAAATCAAAATCGACTTAGCGGTTTTGCCGGCGGCCAGCTTATATTTCTTATACTGGCGCACCGCAAAGTGATTTGGCTTCTCGGCTTCCAGTGCATCAAACATCAGGTCCACCGGGTTCTTGAACTCCTCGTCGTCCTCCCGGACTTCCATGGCGTTGATGAACTCGATGAGTGTGGCAAAGTTTTGTTCTTCCACCGGGGCTTCATAGTGGATATACCCGATAAGGGCGCAGTACAAAAGCGTTTCCGCCTTGACCCAGAAATCATCCCCGGCTTTGCCCTCGCCCTTCGTGTTCGCAATTAAAGTCGTAACCAGCTTCAAAATGTCCTTTTCGCTGTGCAGATAGGCAAAAGGATTGTAGTGCATGGACTTTTTGAAGTTGATGGTATTGAGAACCTTAATACGATACGGCTCATAGACCACTTTGCCGTTTTTGTCCTTTACGGTCTCATAGACCGGATTGCCGTGCCGGTCCTTTACCAGCTGATGATCCTTGCCCAGCTTGGGACGCATTTTCGGTGTACCGCGCTGGAGCATTTTGCCGCACTCCACCAGGATGGTGCCTTTGGGGTCTGTCACCACATAGGAACTGTGCATCTGCATCAGGTTCGGCTTTAGCCAGAACCGGGTCTTACCAGAACCGGAGCCGCCAATCACCAGTACATTTTTGTTTCTGGCAGTCTTGGGGTCCTTGGGGCGACTGTTCATGGTCAGGCTCTCCGTTTTCGTCAGAATCACATTGTTCTGAAATACAGGATCAACGTAAGGTGCAATATCCTCACGGGTTCCCCAGCGGGCCGAACCATATTCCAAACCATGTCGATATTTCTTGGCGTTCTTGCTTTTAAGATACACCGCCAGCCTCAGACCAACACCGCAGCACAGCCCTACCAACAAGTCCAATGGATGCAGGCTTGGCCAGAAACTTTGCAACGCCCCAGGCAGAACCGCAACCAGCGAAAGAAACTTTTCTGAAGCATCCGCCCCTTGTGCCATTCGCCATGCCTCTCCAAAATTGGTAGCAAACAGTCCCAGCAGGATATACGGCATATTCAGCAAAATGAGCTTTTTGATGTCCAATGTCTTTTTCATCGTTCCAGCTCCTTTCGCTTGGTGCGATCTACCACAGCATTTTTAACCATCTCTTTGAACTGGTTAAGTTTTGTCAGTACGGACGGGCGCTCTGTTTTCGTTGCCTTTTTGACCTTTTTGTTGGTGTACTCTGTAAAAGCTGCTGTCAGCGCATCCGCATCACGACCTTTGAAAAAGATCAGGTACTTGGGCGGGGAGCTGCTGCGGTCTTTCTTCACCGCATAATCCACACCGTATTTCCGGGCGATCTTCTCAAACTCCTTGATGGAGGGATCGGTGATCTCGATATTGGAAACGCCCTGGTTCTGACCAATGAGCTGCTTGACCGTCTGCTTACCCTGGGGCTTCACAGGCGCGTCCCGGCTTCTCTGCTTATTCAGCTTCTTTTCCTTGCGATGGGCAAGGTATTTACAAATGGCGGCCTTAAACAGCCGCCCGGTGAACTTTGTGCCGTTGACTACCAGCGTCAAAGTCCTGTTTTCCACTTCTTCCTGCATGGGATAACGCCTCCTTTCCACGGATTTTGCAGGGATGGTTCAAAAACTAAGGCGGTACCACCAGCCGCCGCAGAAGATACCGGGTCATCATATCATCAGCAGGATGCTGTCCCGCAGCTGGGCAAAATGCAGCTTGCCCTGGGGCGTTACCAGCGTATAGGAGCCGGTATGCCCGTGGTTGCAGTAGTCCTTAACGGTGAATAGGCCGTCGTTGGCAGGTTTTGCATAAGGCAGTACATTCCCGGATGGGGCGCGGTACACAAACCGCTGTTTCAGCAGGAAGCGGATAAACCGACGTTCCGGCACAACCAGTTCCTTGGCGGTGGTACGGAGATTGGTGCTGTGCTTGAGGTCGATAAACAGGTCATAAAAGGCTGCCTTGCCCTCCAGCATGGCGTTTTCCTCACGAAGTGCCGCATTTTTCTCGCGCTCGGCCAGCAGGTCGGAGCATAGCTTCATCATGGCTTCCGGGGAGGTAGCGATCTCCCACAGCTTTTCTCTGGTGATGTAGGCCCCATGCTTGCGGATAGAGGGCAGCACCTCATCGAACACCCAGCGTTCAAATCGTTCCGCAGAGGGCAGCTTGCTGTGAACGATCAGGCGGTACACATCGCCTTCGGGAATAAATTTCATTCGCTGAATACCGCCGTTAGAAGGGGTCGGTAAAACGCAGACCCCTTTGCAGTGGGCTGTGATGGCATCAGCGGTACGTTGGTATCCAAGTGCTTTCGCAATATCCTTTCCGCAAAACAATACCTTGTCGTCCTGCTCAAAAGTGCGGATACTGCCAAACTCCGGGTTTTTGAAAATTTCCATTTGGTTCATAGCGTAACCTCCTGTAAAAGTCGTTGTTGTGGGATGAAAAAAGACGGCCTTACCAGCCGCCTGCGTTCATATCGTGATTGACCTGTGAAGTGTAGTGGTTGCTGATGGTGGTGGGTGCGTTAAACAGCACCGTCAGCAGGTACTGCTTCATGTTGCGGACCTCGGTGGTGTTTTTCTGTAAGCTGTCCATGACAAACCGGATATGCTCGCTGTCCAGCTTCAAAAACCGGGAGCGCACCACCTCATGGGGGAAGTCGCTGCCTGCGATCCGGGTGGTTTTGCGTCTGGCACAGACGGTTTCCACCATCAGCTCCACAATCTCGTCCAGGTCCTCCCGATAGGTGGCAAACTCCCTGCACAGGTAGTCATACTCGATGTTCTCTAAAATCAATTCCCGATAATTTTCTATCTCGGAGACAGACATCGCATCCCTTCCTGTCCGTTCCGGCGGTCTTGCCGCCGCTGTTTCCCGGAAGGGAGTGGAATCGGTACTTGATCCATGAGTAATTGATTTTTGAGTATTTGATTTCTCTATATTTAATTCTGCGGGCTTTTCCGTATCCGGTTTCTCCATATCCGGGTTTCCCGTATCTGGTGAAGCCGTATCCGGCTGGGGCGTATCCGGGTTCTTCGGCTGTGGTTGCTCGTAGATAACATACTCGGTATCACTGATCCGACCCTGTTTGTCCCGCAGCTGATGACGGACAATGTACCCGGCAGCTTCCAGCTCCCGCAGCGCACCGCCGATTGCGTCCACGCCCTCTTTGCAGATGGCGGCAAGCCCTCTGGTGGTATAGTTCCAGTCCTCCGGTAAGGACAGCATCATGGAAAGCAGCCCCTTGGCTTTCAGGGACAGCTTTCCGTTGCGTAAATGGTGATTGCTCATTACGGTATAATCTCTGGTTCGTTCAATGCGAAATACGGCCATTGACCTCACTCCTTCCAAATTTCTCAGGGTATGAAAAAAGCCACAATCCTGTAAAAAGAATTGTGGCAGTCAGCAGTTTTGTTCACTTTTTCTGCGCCGGTAGGGGCGCTTGGGAATGGGCGGTTTATCCAACAGGTCATCTCCCTGAGAGAATGGCAGAGTTTGCAGAACACAGTCAATCTCCATAGATTCCATATCATGCTGGGAATGGCAATCCTCCCGGATTGCTTCCCGGATTTCCTTTACAGTACACATTTCAATCCTTTCCTTTCGCAGTAATGATTTGTTTATGAGTGGCGGCGGCGCTTGTCCGGCTTAAAATCGAGGATATGTCCCTCAATCACACGGGCATACCGCTTGATTTTGATTTCCCGATGCTGCTGGCTTTGCAGGGCAGCCTGATACCCGTCCTCGGTCAAAAACAGCCGCATTTCATCACCGGGACTGCCGTAGGCACAGGAACGCAGGACAGAAAACTCAATCATCCGGCGGGTGTTGTCCTGAAAACGCTCCACGGCAAGAATGTTGTGTCCTTTCAGCTCACGGGCTGAAATATCTCTCATAGGCAGCTCCTTTCATCGTTCCTGGTCTCTCTGACGCTTTCTTTGCCACTGTTCCAACAGCTTGATAATGGTTTCCTGCATCCTTGCCGGAGTATAGCTCTTGGGAAAATACTTCCGCAGGGTGTCTGAGGTGAATGTCACCTTGTCCAGATCGCTTTTCTTTTCCTCGCCCATAATGGCCCGCATCACATCAATGGATAAATGCCCCTCTTGGCTGAATTTCTTGAGCCGCTGGGCTTGGGAGAGAGAAGGGGTAGCTTGTTCGCTGTCCATCGCGTCCAAAAGCTGGGTCTGTTCCTCTTTTTTCAGGAACGACAGCTCATACGCCGGATTGAGAGCGATTTTTCGCTCATCCACCATATCTAACAGCTCAGGAATCAGCTCCGTCAGACGAATAAAGCGTTGAATTTGATTTTTACTTTGCCCGACTTGTTCAGCCAAAATGTCTCTGGATTTCTTTCCGTCTGACTTGTGCCCAACTTGGGCACAAGTCAAATCTCTGCGCTCGCCTTGATGCTTCATGGCATCCAGCTTCATCTTATAAGCAAAGGCCCTCTCGCTGGGGAGCAGGCTTTCACGCTGCAAGTTGCTGTCCACCATAATGATGGTGGCGGCATCGTCGTCCAAATCCCGGACAATGACCGGCATGGTCTCTTTCTCAGCCAGTTCGCTGGCTCTGTGCCGCCTGTGTCCGGCTACTAATTCATAGCCGCCCTCCGGGTCAGGTCTTGCAATCGCCGGAACCAGCACACCATACTGCCGGATACTGTCCGCAGTTTCCATCATGGATTCATCATCCTTGACTTTGAACGGATGGTTCTTAAAAGGGTGCAGCTCAGACAAGGGAATTTCCAGCACCCGTTCCCGCTGTGCATCGGCACGGCTTTCCTCGGTGGAAAACAGGTCATCTACCGATGCCAGCTCTACTTTTTTCGCGCTGCTTTTCAAGTTTTGTCACCTCCTGCGTCAGATTTTTGTAGCTTTCAGCCACCTTGCCGCCGGGGTCATGGGCAAAAATGCTCTTGCCCTCGGCGCTGATTTCCTTCGCCCGGACAGAATGGGGAATTTCCGTGCCGAACACCTTGATTTTGCTGCCGTAGGTTTCCCGCAGCAGGGCGGCGATCTCCTTGGCAAAGTTAGTGCGGTTGTCCACCATCGTCAGCAATATGCCGTCGATTTGGAGTTTGGGATTGATTTGCCGCTTCACCTTATTGACCGTCTGGAGCAGCTGTTCCAGGCCCTTGGCGGGCAGATACTCCGCCTGGACGGGGATTATGACCCTGTTGGCGGCTGCCAGGGCATTGACCGTGAGCATACCCAGGGAGGGCTGACAGTCAATCAGGATATGGGAATACTGTCCCTTGAGCGTGTCCAGATACTGCCGCAGGATAGTCTCTCGGCTCATGGCATTCACCAGAGAGACCTCCATACCAGAGAGCTGGATGTCAGCGGGCATCAGGTCAACGCCTTCCGGGTGGTGCAGGATACCCTCTCCGGGGCGTAGCGGCTCGTCCATCAGGATACGGCCCATCGCGTCGGACAGGGTAAAGGGCAGCTTGTCCGGCTGGGGGTGGCCCAGGCTGATGGTCAGGCTGCCTTGCGGGTCCCCGTCGATCAGCAGCACTTTTTTCCCGGCCTGCGCCAGCCCAATTCCCAGGTTCGCGCAGGTGGTCGTTTTGCCAACGTTATGCGAAGCTTCGCATAACGTTGGTTATGAAAAGCTACACATTATGCAAAGTAGGCGATAGAAAACCTTATAAATAAAGGATTCTTTGGTTGATTTACTTTTCATAATCCATCACGATTTAAGTGTATTTTTATCAAAGCACTTA
>NZ_VUMI01000085.1 GCF_009696275.1 Eisenbergiella porci | reverse complement strand
CCTCACTGTTTTAATAAGATTTTTTACTAACCCGCAAAGTCAGTAATCTTATTTTACTCTGAGGTATTTTTTTCTCAACCCTCTTTCTCGGAATTCCCTATATTTGAATTATACAGGAAGCTCCTTTTACAATACAATTTTCCCTCCCACATCCCCTCTACGCTCTCCCCGCCAACTCTCACAGACCATTTTAGTTCTCCACAGCCGCCCCACCGGAGAAAACCCGCCCTCCGCCCGTGACAAAAGCCGGAAGCTCCGGTGCTGACACGGTTAAGGCCATTACCCCCACCCCAAACTTATCAAACTCTTAATTTTTACTAAAGCTTTTCTGAAATCCAAGACATTTCCTGACAATATGTTATACTATAGTCATCACAAAAAATAACCCTCTTTTTTGAAAGAAAGGATGAATGACTATGGATATTACAGAAGGAATCAAAAAAATATTTCTTGCCGGTGTCGGCGCTGTTGCAACAACCGGAGAGGCTGCTAAGAACCTGATTGACAATCTTGTGGAAAAAGGCGAGCTCACCGTTGAGCAGGGAAAGGTCCTGAACGAAGAACTGAAGCGCAGCACCAAAGAGAAAATCAACAAACACGTTACCGTAAATGTGGTAAACGAGTTCAAGGATGTCTTCTCCGCAGTGGACAAGATGTCCCGCGAAGAGCTTGACGCTCTTAAAGAGAAGCTGAACGAAATGGCTGCTAAGACCGCTGAAGAAGCTGCTGAGGAAAAAGCGGAAGCTGACGCCGAAGCTGCTGAAGATGAAGGCTGCGGATGCGGATGTGAAGAGAAAGAATGCTCCAAAGATGCTGCCTACAAATGTGACGGGGAAAATTGTGACAACAAGTAATCTGCACCAGAATGACGCCTCCGGTATCCGATTAAAAGAGATACTGGGGGTTTTAAAAAAACATCATATTACTTCCGGTATTCAGCCGGAAAAGCTCCGGCTGATATTGGAAGACCTGGGGCCCACCTACGTGAAGCTGGGCCAGATCATGTCCATGCGTTCCGATATGCTTCCGGAGGCCTATTGCAAGGAGCTTGAACGGTTAAGAACCGATGTTAAGCCCCTTTCTTTTGATGTCATAAAAGAGGTGATAGAAGAACAGCTGGGCTGTCCGGCAGAAGAGATTTTCACAGAAATCTCCCCCATCCCCCTGGGTTCGGCTTCCATTGCCCAGGTTCATCCTGCCGTGCTTAAAAATGGGGAACGGGTTGTCATCAAGGTACAGCGCCCCCACATCCATGAAATCATGGCGGAGGATATCACCCTTATGCGCCATGCGGTATCTCTTCTGAGATTCACTATCGGCACCGGTGATCTTATTGATTTCCGAACGGTAATTGATGAGCTGTGGAAGACCTCCCAGGAAGAAATGGACTTTCTGAAGGAAGCAGCCAACTGCGACACCTTCTCTCTCAATCATAAGGACATCCGTTACGTAACCTGCCCCTCTGTATATCATAAGCTGACCACCTCCTGCTGCATGGTGATGAGCTATATTGACGGAATCCAAATTGATAAAATTGAAGAACTGGAAAAACTGGGCTATGATATGACGGAAATCGGCCGTAAGGCCGCGGAGAATTACTGCAAGCAGATTCTGGAGGACGGCTTTTTCCACGCTGATCCCCATCCGGGAAATATCCGCATTTCCGGCGGTCAGATAGCCTGGCTGGATTTGGGCATGATGGGAACTCTTTCTTCCCGTTACCGCGCCCTTTTTAAAAGAGCCGTAGTCGCAGTCCTCAAAAATGATATGTATGAACTGAAAAATGTACTTCTCGCCCTCGGCGAAGCCAAAGGGCGTATTAATCATGCCCTCCTTTATACGGACATCGATGATATTGTAAGCAAATTCCTGACTACCGGCTTCGGCAGCATGGATGTGGGCGATTTAATAGAAAAACTGCTGGATATGGTGAAATCCCATAATATTGCAATACCTTCTGATATCACCCTGCTTGGACGCAGCATGATAACAATGGAAGGAATGCTCTCCGCCTGCGCACCCGATGTGAATATGTTCCAGATCCTCTCCTCACACATGGCCTCCATCCTCATGGACGATTTCCATTTAGGCCATGAGCTTAAGAAAAATTCGCGCCTGGCTTATTCCTCCCTGTCCAAATCCCTGGAAATCCCGGCTCAGCTCTCCGATCTTCTCAACATCACCAAAAACGGACAGACAAAGCTGAACCTGGAGCTGGTAAATGCAGAAGAGACGGGCAGGATTCTTAAGAACGGTATTCACTACCTGGTCCTCGCCATCCTGGCCGCCTCTTTGTTCATAGGCTCCGCCCTTCTGTGCCTGGCGCCGGTTACACCTCTTCTGCTGGGCGTTCCCTGGCCTGCCTTTCTTGGCTTTTGCATGGGTGGTATACTGTTTCTATACCTGCTTTTCTGTATCTTCCTGCGAAAGAAATAACCTGAAACCTGTTCCGGTTCTTATGGCCGTCCCTTAGTTGCCGATCAGGAAGTCCAGAATATCCCAGCCATCGGAACCCTTCGCCTTATACAGCTCCGTATAGCCGCACTGACAGCAGCTTATGGTAACAAACTTTTTATTCTGAACATCAAAAATCTTTGCGAAGTTGCCGCCTGTGGCCTGGAACTGGTCGCTCTCATAATTCTGGCATCCGCATTTCGGGCAAATGTATTGTCTTTTTTCCATGATCCTCTACCTCATTTCCTCCATATTGATGCTTCACATTATAGCAGATTATTCTTAAGATAGATCTTAAATTAATCTTATTTTTCTCTAAAACCGTTTATTTAAAGAGCAGTTTCCTTTATAATTTTTATGTAACTTTTGTTCCCACAGCTGCTGCCGAAAGCCATCCTAAATCACCTATAACGTTGGCTTTCGGCTCAGGGAATCCGCAAAAGAGGAGGTATATCCTCTGCTCACCAAAGGGTTCGCATTTTGCTTCGCAAAACAAGGAGGATTGGTATGGCAATTGTTGGTGGATTATTAGGTATTTTAACTTATCTGCTTGTTATCGGCGTGATAGGAGGTATTTTATATTTTGTTGTGAAGGCCGCGGTAAAAGAAGGCATGCTGGATGCCCTTGAAGAATGGCATAAGGAGCATGACGGGGACGGCAGCTTTTAGAAGAACTATAAAAATACAACAGCCTTGCTGGATGAATTTCCGGCCTTCTTATTTATTTCTCTTAATCAGACTGCCACCCTCCCTGCTTTGTTTACTGCAAGGAGGATGGCAATTCATTTTTCCACTACTTTTTCAGTTCAAATATGTAAGTCCTTCAGGACACGGATAGTTCCAGCATAAAACTACTCACCACATAATTGTTATAATATCCCCAATCCATGACTACTGCAGTGTCTTAAGTCTATTGCATATTCATTACAGTGCGTATGTAAACAATTATTTCCAAGGCTTATTTCAGTCAAAACAAAGAGTTACACAGCTTTCCCCCAGTTTTTCGGAACATATCCTTACAATACACTCACCAGCGGTCCCGTCAGACCTTACAACAGCATAGGCGCGTCCGCCTAAAGCATGGATATGGTTTGCCCTCATACTTTCATGGCTTTCCGGATTTCCATTATCCACTCCGATAACTGAGGCTGTTCCTTCAGTAATAAAAGTCAGTTCTGATTCCGCCTGAGGACATAGATTTCCTTCCGCATCTATTATTTCTGCTTCTATCTGGCCAATATCCTGGCCGTCTGCCATCAGCGCTGCCTAAAGCAGGTCACCCGGATTGCTGCGGGAGTTCCGGCTGTCTTTACAGTATGACGCACCACATCTATTCCATCCCGGTAGCCCACCAGTTCAATACATCCCGGCTCATAAGGTACATCCCAGCTTAAAAACAGATTATCTGTATTAACCGGGATAGGCTCCTTATCAAAATGTCCATAATACTGTGTCATACCATAGGCCGGATAGGAATATGCTTTTTTCCCATAAGACCTTCCATTCAGGAACAGCTCGGCATATTCACAGTTTGTATAACCCAATGCCTGTATTATCGTTCCTTTCTCAACATCCATATTCCAATGAGGAAGCAAGTGTGCCATTGGTTCCCTTTGTTTCCAAATGCTCTGGTAGAAATAATAGCCATCTTTTTCATAACCGCAGGTATCCAGTACTCCGGCACTGGAAGAACGACCGGGCCAATGGGCCTCTCCCAGATAATCAATGCCTGTCCACATAAAATCTCCGGCGACATAATCATGAGTCATAGTAAACCGAAGCAATCTCCCAACCGCTACCGGAGCACTGTAATAAGGCCATTTCCACCAGCCGGCTTTTTCCTGCATCCCCAGCTGATATTTTCCCCTCACGCCTCCAATGCTGCTGTTTTCAGTACCTATTACACACCAGCCCGGATTCGCACGTTTGTCATCATCGTAAAGAGTTTCCGCCCTGGTACGCCACCTGTTTACATAATTATAACCTACCACATCCAGTTCATCCAGAAACTCCTGTGTTGCCGCCGCAGGCTCCGCACAGATTTGATCATTTGCCTGCGTTACAGCCCGATCCGGATCCATTTCCTTACAGATATCTCTTAAATGTCTCGCAGTAAGATATCCCTGTGCAGCAGTTTGTTCCGGTACTTCATTACCGATACTCCACAAAATAATTCCGGGATGATTTCTGTCCCTCATCAGCATTGTCCTTAAATCCTGCTCATGACAGCTGTCAAACCATTCCGAGTATCCTCTGCTTTCATGCGTATTGCTTCCCAGCTCCTTACTCTTCAGAATACGCCATTCATCAAACGCTTCATCCATTACCAGCAGTCCCATACGGTCACATAAATCCAACAATGCCGGATCCGGCGGATTATGTGACATACGAACGGCATTAGCTCCCATGTTTTTCAGTTTTTCCAGTCTTCTCTCCCAAATCTGCGGATGAACAGCCGCTCCTGCACATCCTCCATCATGATGTATACAGACACCATTCAGCTTCACCCTTTTTCCATTCAGAAGAAAACCTTTATTACTGTCAAATACTGCGCTCATGAAGCCGGTCATTAATTCCACTTCATCCTGCAGCTCTTCGTTTTCCCAAACACTTGTTTTTACCTTATACAACGCCGGATCAGATATATCCCACAGTCTGGGAGCCTTCACACAAATATCCTGTGTAAAAATAATCCGTTCCCCGTCTATGTTTCTGCCATCCTGTGTTCGTTCCTGTACACACAGTGTCCCGTCCGGAGTATAGATACAAGTCTCCACGCAAATTTTTCCGGCCTTCAAAGCTTTATCTCCGTCAGAAAGATCTGCCGAAGACATACATACCTGTGTTTCTACAATCAGCTTCGCCTGTTCTTTTGTTACTTCCGGCTGATGAACCCACACACCATAAGGAGCCACATGAAGCCTTTTTACTCCATAAATCCATACATTCCTGGTAATTCCTGAACCGGAATACCAGCGAGAGCTTGGCTGTGCGGAATTATCTACCTTAACATCAATAATATTTTCACTGCCGTCATGGTTCGCCACATCGGTTATGTCCCATCCAAAGGGAGTATATCCATACACATGTCTGCCAAGATACTTTCCGTTAATCCAAACCTGTGTATTCATGTAAGCGCTTTCAAAATGAATCATAACTCTGCCGTCATTTAATGCTTCAGGCGCTATTCTGAAAACTTTCCGATACCATCCCACCCCTGTTTCCACATACCCACCGGAACCACAGGAATCTGCATTTTCATTAAAAGGGTATTCCATGCTCCAGTCATGGGGCAGTTTAACCGGCCTGAAGTCCTTTGTCGGTGGCTCTCCCGGTGTAAAATCACAATCTGTATGGCAGAAAAACCAGTCCAGATTGAAGTTCTCCACCTGTCTTACACTTTTCGTCTCTAAATACATTTTCAATCCTCCATGCCGCATTTCTATTTTCCTACAGATTTTCTGAGCAAAATATCATGTCCTAAAAGCGTTTTTGCGTTATAGGTATCTCCCCGGAGACAATTAATTAACTGATTTCCCAGTACATTCCCTACCTGCCTTGCAGAAATACTCACCGCTGTTACCGCAGGGGAAAAGCAGTCCAGATTAGTACTGTTATAGAGAGATACAATTGAAATATCCCTGGGAATACGATAGCCCTCTGCCTGAAGCCGGGACATAATTTTTGTACAAACCACATCATCCCCGCAAATGATAAACTCTATCTTCCCGGCGAAAATATCTGCAATTATACTGTCTATTAACTCCATATGGATAAAGTTCGGATAAAACATCTGGTTGGCTCTGTCTAATCCATTTTTATCCAGGGCATCATAATAACCCTGGCACCGGCTTTTGTTTACTTCGTAGGATACAATACCCACTACCATGGCAAATCTTCGGTATCCCTGGCTAATCAGCAGAGATACCATTGTTTCAGCAGCTGCCCTGTTGTCCGTATCTACCTGGATTACATCCTTATATTCACAGGTACCCGCCAGGCCAGTCGGAAAATGAATGTCTGTCAGATACTTTAAAAGCCTGTCATTTTCCACTCCGCGCAGTAAAATCATTCCATCCACCTTTTTATTTTCCACAAGTGTCTGTACTCCTGATATTTCATTTACTTCGCCTACCGTAATCAATACATTATATTTAAGCATTGTTGCCATTTCGCTGATACCAAGCAAACATTCCTGAAAGAAGGGGACATTTATGGAATAAGCATCGGTAGGAATTACCACCCCAATATTCTGGGTCGCGGTTATCTTTGTTTCCTGTATTTTTTCCACCCATCCTCCCTGTTCCTTTGCGAAGGTTTGTATTTTTATTCTCGTAGCCTCCCCAATCCTTCCTTTACCGGACAATGCGCGGGAAACAGTACTTTTAGATACTCCCAGATGTTTTGCCATCTCATCAATTGTAATTTCAGCCACTCCTTTCAAGAGTAAAAGCCGGCCTGACGGCCGGCTTTACCTTTTTATACTTTATGTTTAACGGGTAGCCAGCCATGCATCATACTGTGTATAGAATTCATCATAAATGTTCTGCAGGCCCGCATCATAACACTTCTGAATCATCTCATCCAGTGTTGCATCGGAATCATCCACAAGTCCCAGTTCCAGCATGGGAACATAATCAGTCAACACGGCAGTAACCGCGGAAACATAGGATTTTACATTCGTATCGTCGAATACAAACGTAATGGTAGGATTCATCACTACACGCTCTTTCCAGGAATCGGTAATTAAGGTTTCGCGCTCAGGTGTTCCCGCCTCTTCCAAATCACCATTTTTTATTGCCCAGGAAGCTGAAATATTCATTGCAGGATATTCTGTTGCCTTATCAAGCTCCATATACTGTCCCTTATCATCGATGCTGTAATGTTCGCCTTCGATGCCAAGAAGAAGCAGTTTATTCAGATAGGTATCGTATTTGATAAGATCCAGAACCATTCCTGCCCATTCAGGATTTTTCGATCCGGCTGCAATTGCCATATCATTATTGGAATAAGCTTCCGCACCTACAAGATGATCCTTGGTAAGATCATAAGCCATACAGCTTACGCCCTCTGTCTTTTCCGCCTGTTCCATGTATGTAAATACGGAGGCATTCCACGCTATGGACGCACCCTGAAGATTTCCAAAGGAGTCATCATCCGTGACGGTATTAGTTAATGCACTACGGCTCCAACAGCCTGCATCTGCCAGTGTTTTCATATCCTTAGCATACTGACGGAAGGAATCATATTCATAGGCAAGCTTAATATCCTCTTTTGCAGGAATGTTGCCTTTATATTCATACATCATATCAAGCCAGCTGCTGTCCAATGCCAGGAAAGTGTCGGTCTGCTGACGGTATACATCCCACAGTTCATTATTATCACCAGATGCCGCCAATGCGTAAATCCCGCTTTCCGGCGTCTCCTTCTCTGCAATGGTAAGAGCAAACTGCATATAATCATCCCAGTTCTTTAACTCCGACATTCCGTACTTTTCCATAAGATCCTGACGGACTGCTACGATTTTCCCCATAGGAGCCGCTACATTGGAAGGCACCGCAATTGTTTTTCCGGAAATAGTAGTCTCATCCCAGCTTTCCGCTGCCTGATATTTATTAGTTAAAGGCATATAAGTTGAAATAAAGTCACCAGTCAGCTCATAAAAGGAACCTTTTGCGGCTTCATTATACATATAGCACCAGGGAGCAGTGAAAATAAGATCCACCTGTTCACCGCCTGCTAAAACCAGGGAATACATTGTCTGATAATCACTCCAACTCATAACTGTTACCGCAAGCTTAGTATTGTATGGTTCAAGGTACTCATTTACCAGCGCTAGAACCTTATCCCAGTCATTCGGTGTATCTCCTATCAGATACATATTAACCGTATATTCCTTACTCAGATCCGTTGCTGCATAGATTTCTGGGGAGGCTGCAATTTCCACACCTGCGCCTACAGCCTCAGGAAGGCTGTCCAGAAGTGAACTTCCCGGCTCAGTTCCTGCTTCAGCTGTCCCGCTGCCTGCAGCAGAAGCAGTTTCTGTGCTTTGTCCGCCTGCGGATGACGAAGGCTCTGTCTTTGTACTGCCGCAGCCTGCGAACAGGGTAATCATAAGACACATTACCAGGGTGATCGATAACAATTTTTTCTTATTCATAAGAAACCTCTCTTTCTTTTTTTATGTTAAGAAGCTCTGGCGCTTCATACATATCTTAAATTCCATTCTTATAATTTCTCAATTATCCCTTTACAGCTCCAATCGTCAGACCCTTGACAAAATAACGCTGAACAAATGGATACAAAAGTACAATAGGTCCGGTAGCTATTATGGTCATTGCCATTTTCATACTTTCCAGAGGAATCGACGGCAGCGCAATACCTGATTTTTCAGCAACAATACGCATAGCCTCCGCACTTCCCAGCATCCTTTGCAGATAATACTGCAGGTTAAACATATTTTCATTGGTGATAAACAGCATACAATTGTACCAGTCATTCCAGTAAGCCAGCGCTGAAAAAAGACTCAGTGTTGCCAGCAGAGGCTTGCTCAGCGGCAATATCAGGCGGGCAAATATAACGAAGTCATTTGCCCCGTCTATTTTAGCAGATTCACTGACTGCACTGGGAATCCCGGCCATAAAACTTTTTGCAATAATCATGTTCCAAACGGAAAACATCAGCGGAAGCAGGATTCCAAGATAAGAATTTTTCATATTCAGGTATCTGACGCACAACATATACCATGGAACCAGTCCTCCGTTAAACAGCGTAGTGAAGAAAAAGAAAAATGATACCTTATTGCGCCATGGAAAATCTTTGCGGGATAATACATAGCCTGTCATAGTTGCTATGAATACGGAAAGAAGCGTCCCTCCTGCAGTAACACCGATTGTTGTCAAATAAGCCTTCATTATGGATACAGGATTCTTAAGGCAGAGCAGATAACTCTGTACGCTGAAATCAGTAGGTATTACAGGATACCCGTTTCTAATTAAAGATGCCTCAGAGGTAAAGGAAGCAACTATAATCAAATAAAATGGAAGCACACATACCAGGGCAAACAAACCGATAAGAATATATCCAAGTACATTTACGGCAAGAACATCTTTGCTCATTCTCCTGCCATGATTTATCTTTTTTTCTGACATATTTTATACTCCTTCCATTAATACAGGGCATAATCCGGATCTGCTTTTTTTACCAGTCTATTACAGATAGTAATTGTTATAAAACAGAGCACTGACTGATACAATCCGGCAGCGGCTGATACACCAACATCACTGTTATTTATCAATAGCCGGAATACATAGGTATCAATTACATTAGTAACAGGCTGTAAGAGTGCGCTGGTTTTTACCGTCTGATAAAATAATCCGAAATCTCCGCGGAATATATTTCCGATACCCAGCAATACCAGTATCATCATGGTAGGCATAAGAGAAGGAATGGTAATATACTTAATCTTCTGCCATGCATTGGCTCCATCTATGGAGGCAGCTTCAAACATTTCCTGATCCAGTCCCGTAATAGCAGCCAGATACACTACAGAACCATAACCTGTCTGCTTCCACAGCTTGAGAAAAATCAATACAATTGGCCAGGCTGCCGGTGTATTATACAAATCGAAGGATTCCGCCCCCAACAGATTCAGTATATGGTTAAATACACCCTTTTCAAAATTGAAGATGTTATACATAATTGCGCCTGCTACAACCCAGCTTATAAAATAGGGAAGAAACATAAAGGATTGCGCAATCTTTTTAAATTTCTTACTGAGCAGTTCATTTAGCAAAATGGCGCTGCCCATTTCAAAAACCACTCCCAAGAACAAAAATGCGATATTATAAAGCAAGGTATTACGCGTAACCTGCCCTAGTTTTCCTGCAATAAGCAGTGCTTTGAAATTATCCAGTACTGACCACGGAGAACCATATATACCGCCTGCATATTGATAATTCTTAAACGCAAGCACAATGCCTGTCATTGGTATGTACGAAAAAACAATAACATATAGCAACGCCGGCGCCAGCATCACCAAAAGCATCCAATGCTTTCTGGCAGTTTTAAAAAACGGTATTTTGTACCGCTTATCCTCCGCTACTTTTCTCATTCTTCTACCTCCGTTTGTTTAATGATAATGTTCTATTAATGCAACCCCCATATGAAAAACTGGATTTCCGATTCATACTATGGATAATTTAATCGCGCAACAAATCCTAAATTATCCTTTATTTTTTTATTATTTTCAGTTTATTTTGCACATTTTTCGCAAAAACTAATTTTATACTTTTTGTTATTTATTCATATATTTCTATTAATTATTATATACATTTCTATTAAATTTCTATAAAATAATAATACTCTTGTGTCTTTTAACAATCAATTCGCATAAAAAACAAATATGTTTTATATGCATTATATAATTCCTCTAAAAATTATTCATTTATTTGCGCAACATTGAGCAACATATAATTAATCGCTCCTTACCATGCAACGCAAAACAATCAAATACCCCGCTGCAAGCAACGAGGCATCAAACTTGCAGCGCTGCAAAGCAGCGGGGTATTTGATCCTCGCGGCAGTCGCCAAGTATCCATGCAAGCATGGATACTTGGCTCGTTGCTCGCGGGAATAACAGACTTTTATGCGGCGCAATATCCGGGTGAAATTTTACAGGATAAAATATTCTCCGCATGAAGCTGCACTTCTTCAGATCATTTTTTTTTTAATATTTTTATAATTTCCAAACACTTCCCCTCCCCCATTCGTTCTATATATGAAAGCGCTGATAAAGCCCCGAAAAACCCCATCCACCGGAAAGGAGGTAACCCCATGAACCCTGAACTATATTATGAATATTTTCTGTTTACATCCGGATTACAAATTGAGAACAACAGACGCAAAGCAGAGCTGCTGGAACAAAATCCGCCGCCAAAGAGAAGCTTATCATCCTTTTTCCAAAGGCTTTTATCCCCGGCACGAAATCCGTCCAGACCGACAAGGCCCCGGAAAATACCGGACAAATCCATAAACCTACGATTTTATTTTCATTCCGTATCCGTTACAATAAAACCAAACAGATAACCCGCAGCCTGTCAGGAGTAATTTATGATAACGCAGATATATCATTTGTTTTTTCAGGAGCTTGTACATTATGCAGTCGGCATGACCGGCGACAAATGCTCGGCCGAGGATATTGTCCAGGAAACCTTCCTGCGCGCCCTGGAGCATGCGGATGTCCTGAATGGCCTTGATAAACACCAGTGCCGCGCCTGGCTGTATAAAACAGCGCGCAATCTATTTATAGACAGGGTAAGACGGGAGGCAGCGCGTCCTGAGGCTGGGGTAAAGGAAGAAACCGAGGACGATTTGTCACAGATCGAAGTCATGCAGCTTTGCAGTGAGCTGCCGGAGGAGGAACGGATTCTGTTTCTGAAACGGTACTTTGAGGGCTACGATTCCACCCAGCTTTCGGATATGTATGGAATTCCTCCTTCCACCGTCCGGTACAGGCTTTCAAGCGCCCGGCGCAAACTGCGCCTGAAATACCCGGAATTAAAGTAACTATGAGGATTATTTATCAAAGAAAAACAGGAAAAAGAAAGGCAGAATTATGGAACAATTAAAGAAATTATCAATTAATACCGCACTCTGTGATATGACTGAACTCACGGAAGAAATACTTTCCGGTTATTCGGAGCTTAATGTTAATGCCGCAGCAGTTCTGTTATCGGAACGGGCATCCGTACTTCTTTCCCGCTACTCCGTAAAAATTAATACAGCCAGTACACTCAAGGTTCCGGAGGGAACGAACACCATTGTTAAAAACGGTTCCGTTGTAATAGACGGAACTGACGCTGCCGCTGATAAAACGTTTCTTATGGTAAATGGTACATTGCTGCTTCACCCCGGGGCGGAAAAAGCTATGGAGAATTATGTGCAAATCATGGTAAATGGCTGCCTTATTTATCCGAAAAGCCTCGCCGGATATGTATCCCGCATCCATGTAAACGGACAGCAAAAATGTTATCCTGACAACGCCGTATGTATTCTGAAGGATCTTACTGTCGATAAATTTTTTATAATCCGTGCAGTGCAAAATACTCCATATTTTATTACCGGCAAAGTAACCATGATTGATCCGACGCTTGACCTTTCCATACTCATTCAAAAAAATGTATCCCTGCTGTGTGAAAAAGCACTGGTTAAGGAAAGCTTCTTTGAGCAGTCTCTTTCCCTGCTTGATGAAAATACTGATATTTCTGTTATTCCCGATGATTTCAGCCTGCTGCCTGATACTATGGAACTGAACGGATTTACACTGGCACAGCTTGGTAAAAAGCTTATCAGAATCGGGGATCTGTATATTACAGACAAAACAATGGAGGTTCTTCCTTCCCTGGAAGCACTGAAGGTCACCGGTACAATCTGCCTGCCGGAAAAATTCAGCAGTGAATTCCTGACATATCCCGTGGAGTATGGAAACATATCTCTCATAAAAGGAACCCTTATTTCAGACAAAAGCACACTCCACATAGATAAACAGCTTCTTGAACAGACCCCGGACGGCCTGCATGTCATGGACTGCGCCACTGTGGAAATTGATGAAAATATCCCCGCAACGCTTGCCCGTGAACGTCTTTTTTTGGAGGACTGCGCCCTTATAAAATGCCCTTCGGAATTAAAAAGTATTATAGAACTGATTTCTTCAGATGTTGCCTCTATTTCTGATTATACGGAGGAAACAGAGGGCGGCGATGAAAAAAACGATGATACCATCTATATCAACGCAGCCACATATAAATTCTGACCAACCGTATTTATCATTGTATCTCATCCACTGATATAATTATTTGCTGCCCACGCGGAAAAAGGAGCGCTGCTGTTATATTTGCAGTCGCTCCTTTTTATGTTTATTCAATCCGGTAAATATCCACATAAGCCTTTCCTGCGATATCCACCGTCACATTCCCGGCCTTCCTGTCGGCATCAAGTTCAAATACCGCATAGATAAGTCCGTTCTGTGCCGTAACCTCCACTATCTCACCGTCGGCTATGATGGAGAAGTCATTCAGCTCCTTCCCTATCTGCACGCTTTCCTTTCCCACATTCATTTTTCCGCAGGATGCGACATAGGTGACCGAAGTCCCATAGATATAAGCTACGAAATCTCCCGGCTTTTGCATATGGATACAGATTTCAACAGCTCCTGGCTTCTGCGCCATATAGAAAACCTTGCCCTCGCCCTGGGAGGCGGACACGCTTACTCTCGCCTTCTGGAATTCCCTGACAGGCACCTGCCTCAGCTTAAGCCCCTCCGGTGTCTGCGCCAGCGTCAGCTTTCTCGGAAGGCCCATCACACCGGTATACATCTTTCCTTTGTTCTTCGTACGCAGCCAGGGAATCGTAATAATATCCTCCGTCCCCCAGATAGTCTGCGCCGCATAGGGAATTCCGGTCAGATACGCCTCGTGCCTCACACCGTCCGATTTAAATTCATAACCGTCAAAATCACCAAGGAAATAAAACCCGTCCGCGGTCCAGAACATCCACTTGCTGCCGCCACCTTCCACGGGCACCTCCCGTAAATCAGGGCATTCGCTTGCCTGATCTAACGTAAGCACCTGGGTTTTCTTCCAGCTTTTCAGATCCCTGGAGCGCAGAATCATGAAATCATTCGCTTTCAGGTATAAAACCATATAATAAGCTTTGCTTCCCTCATGCCAGTAAACTTTGGGATCCCTGTTTTCCTCTGAAATATGCTTTACCACGCTTCCTTCCAGCTTCACAATATTCTTTCCGCCGTCCGTACTGTATGCAATCCTCTGGTTAAAGGTTTTGCCAAGGCTCCATTTGGATTTGTTTCCCGCACAGGTATAGAAGAAAATATGCGCATCCTTGGGAAGTCCCAGCATGCCATGTTCGTTCACGATTCCGCTTCCCGAATACACCACGCCATCGCTGTCGGGATACAAAGCGGTTTCCTTCTGTTCCCAGTGAAGCAGATCACGGCTCACCGCATGCCCCCAGCACATGTTTTCCCATCTGGTATCAAAGGGATTCTGCTGAAAATACAGATGGTATATCCCATCCTGGTAAATCAGCCCGTTGGGATCATTCATCCACCCTGTATCCGGCGCAAAATGGATGAGAGGATGGGGCTGCGTATTTTCCGGAATGCTGTCGCACAGGGACACGGCATCCAGAAAACTTCTGGGTATTTCCCCTTCTATCAAAAAGGTTTTTCCCTGATATTTTTCCACATTTACCGGCGCAAAATAGTGGAAGCTGTAAAAACCCGACTCCTTGTCATGCATGGGAACTGCAAACTCAAAAATCTTTTCATTCCTGCAAAGCACCGATACTGTCTTCACTTCCTTTTCCGCACATACCGGAATCAGAAGATATTTTCTGTTAATCTCAATATACCTTTTCATAACCTTCCTCCCTATTTAGTCAAGTGTTTTTTCCTTATTTTTCAAGAAATTTTTAATTTCATATCTCAGATAAATGAGCCAAGAGGATGGACATTTCTCTGTATCTGGTACGAAAATAGAGGGTTTTGGG
>NZ_VUMI01000084.1 GCF_009696275.1 Eisenbergiella porci | reverse complement strand
ACTCCTCCTCCCGTGCTTTGTAGTGTAGCTTCTCACAAACTATTTTACAACACAGCGTAGAGAGTTGGAACACTTTCATTACTATTTGTGCCGCCAGCCGAAGGCGGCGGAATGGGGATTTATATGAGCTGGGAATGGATGCCACACAGCAGTATGAAAATGCGAGAAAAACCGTATGCCGCTTCCTCAACGCGGCATGCCCGGAGGAAATAATTTTTACAAGAAATACCACGGAATCCCTGAATCTGGTCGCTTACAGCTATGCGCTGTCGAAGCTTCGGCCCGGCGATGAAATTCTGGTCAGTATCATGGAGCACCACAGCAACCTTCTGCCATGGCAGATGGCGGCAAAGCGCACGGGAGCCGTACTTAAGTTCCTGGAATGTGAGACGGACGGAACACTGATGCCGGAACGTATCCGCCAGGCCGTCACTGCGCGGACCAGGCTGGTGGCAGTGGCCCATATTTCCAATGTTTTCGGCAGAGTGAACCCTGTCCGGGAAATTACAGACCTGGCCCACAGGCAGGGAGCTGTTGTGGTGGTGGACGCCGCCCAGAGCGCGCCCCACGTTCCCATTGACGTACAGGCGCTGGACGCTGATTTCCTCGCTTTTTCCGGCCATAAGCTGATGGCGCCCATGGGAATCGGCGTGCTGTATGGGAAAAAAGAACTGCTGGAAGCCATGCCTCCCTTCCTGACCGGCGGGGAGATGATAGAAAGGGTAAGCCGCCGGGATGCCGTTTATGCTCCCCTTCCCCATAAATTCGAAGCGGGGACGGTAAATGCCGCGGGAGCGGCGGCCCTGGAAGCTGCAATCCGATATCTGGAAAAAATCGGCTGGGAACGGCTGAAGCAAAGGGAGGATGAACTGACCGTACTGGCTTTTGAGGGAATGAAGCAAATCCCCGGCGTCCGGATCCTTGGCTCGGCGGATGGAACACAGCACAGCGGGATACTCACCTTCACTGTGGACGGCGTGCATCCCCATGATGTAGCCTCCATACTGGATGCGGATCACATTGCGGTACGGGCGGGCCATCACTGCGCCCAGCCCCTGATGGACTATCTCGGCGTCTCATCCACCGCAAGAGCAAGCATTGCCTTCTATAATACGGAAAATGAAATACAGGCATTTCTTCACAGCCTGCGACTAGTAAGGAGAAAAATGGGATATGGAGAATAGAACTTTTTATCATGAAATACTCATTGACCACAACATGCATCCCGCCCACAAGCACCCCCTTGCCGGGGCGGGGCTGGAGCTGGAGGGCGTAAATCCCAGCTGCGGAGATGATATTGTGCTCAGGCTGAAAATAGAAGACGGCAGGATAAAGGACGGAGCCTTTGAAGGAAGCGGCTGCGCCGTTTCCCAGGCCTCGGCGGACATGATGCTGGATCTGGTCATCGGAAAAACAAAAGAAGAGGCCGTCCGCCTTTCCGGCATTTTCCTGAGAATGATCCAGGGCCAGGCCTCTCCGGAGGAAATCGATGACCTGGAGGAAGCCGCCTGCCTCCAGGACGTAAGCCATATGCCCGCCCGCGTAAAATGCGCGGTACTGGGCTGGCATACTCTGGAAGAACTTTTAGCCAAAGAAAACTGAACCCCGCAGAACACTGCCCGTACATGAAAAAATCCCGGGGCCATACAGGCCGCCGGGATTTTCCAACACTTATTTGTAACTGACCAACACCTTTGCATTAACGGTTATTTTACATGCTTTTTAATCGCGTCAAAGCTCTCCTTACTGATGACATGCTCAATCTTACAAGCATCCTCAGCGGCAATCTTCTCATCCACGCCCAGCTTTACGAGCCATGCGGAGAGAAGCTGATGCCTTTCATAAATCATTTCAGCGATTTCACGGCCTGACTCCGTCAGATAAATATAGCCTTCCTTAGTCACCGTAATATGCTCCCGCTCCCGCAGATTCTTCATGGCCACGCTGACGCTGGATTTCTTAAAACCCAGCTCCTCCGCCACATCCACCGAACGGACAACCGGGTGTGATTTACTCAGAATTAAAATTGTCTCCAGATAATTTTCAGAGGATTCACCCACTGCCAATATACTCACCCCGCTTCCTGACATAAAGTTACTGTAATCCGAATGAACTAACTGGCGTTAGTATACCATATTTTTATAATATCAGCAAATATATTTATCCCCGCAGCACGCAACAAACCTGCAGCGTTAGCATCGCTGCGTTTTTAACTGAGTGGGAACATACCCATACAATAACCCTTCCCCTCTCCGCCCCTCCTCCCCGCCCCCGGCGCCGCAAAAACCTCGCCATGCCCTCATCCTACCTGCTAATGAGAAATTATTATCAGTAATAACATTGACAACTATTGGGAGTTAGAATATACTAATCGAGAAGAACAGGGAATGAAATCAATCCCCAATATCAAAAAAGAAAGAAGGTGGAATGATGCCTTTGACAATGGTGAATGCAGGTGAACCCAGTGTAATACGTAAAGTTGGCGGCAGGGAGGAAACAAGGAGGTTTCTTGAGAACCTTGGCTTTGTAACCGGCGGCGTGGTAACTGTAGTATCTGAAATCGGCGGCAATATGATAGTGAATGTTAAGGATTCCAGAGTGGCTATCGGAAAAGATATGGCCAACAAAATCATGGTATGTTAGAAGAAAGGGAGACAAGATGAGGACATTAAAAGAGATTCCCTGCGGGGAAAGAGTAAAGGTGACAAAGCTTACCGGGGAAGGCGCAGTGAAAAGAAGGATTATGGATATGGGGATTACGAAGGGGATTGATATTTTTGTCAGAAAGACAGCGCCCCTGGGAGATCCTGTGGAAGTAACTGTAAGAGGTTATGAGCTGTCGCTGCGGAAAGCCGATGCAGAAATGATTTTGGTGGAATAAAATTTTTTTAGATAGTAGTTAGACATAACTAATAAAAGATAGTTAAGACAAATTAAATGACAGGAAACATAGCTGCAATGAGGCGGAAAGAGGTAGAATATGTCAATTAAGATTGCATTAGCAGGAAATCCGAACTGCGGAAAGACGACATTGTTTAATGCGCTGACAGGTTCCAATCAGTTTGTGGGAAACTGGCCCGGTGTAACGGTGGAGAAAAAAGAGGGGAAGCTGAAGCGGTCACACGGAACCGCAGGTTCCATGGATGTGATCATCATGGACCTACCGGGCATCTATTCCCTTTCTCCCTATACTCTGGAGGAGGTCGTTGCAAGAAATTATCTGATCAACGAAAGACCGGATGCGATTATAAATATTGTGGACGGCACGAATATTGAGAGAAACCTGTACCTTTCCACACAGCTGATGGAACTGGGGATACCGGTGGTTATGGCTGTCAATATGATGGACATAGTGGAAAAGAACGGCGATGTCATCCATTTTGACAGGCTGAGCAAAAAGCTTGGCTGCGAGGTTGTGGAGATTTCCGCATTAAAGGGAACCGGTATCCGGAAAGCGGCAGAAAAGGCTATCAGCATCGCAGGCCGCAAGGATGCGGCAGTGCCTGTACATACCTTTGCCCCCGAAGTGGAAAGCGTGCTGGATTCCGTAGAAGCAAAGCTGGGCAGCAGTGTCCCGGAAGCGCAGAAAAGATTTTTTGCCATCAAACTGCTGGAAAAGGACGACAAGATTCAGGAGCAGATGGCGCAGGTCCCTGATGTATCTGAAGAAATAAACCGGATTGAAAAAGAATTGGATGATGATACGGAAAGTATTATCACCAATGAAAGATATGTATATATTTCCTCCATTATCAGTGAATGCTACAGCAGGAACAGGAAGCAGGACATGACAGCCTCCGATAAAATCGACAGGATTGTAACCAACCGCTGGCTGGCGCTTCCCATTTTTGCAGTGGTTATGTTTATCATTTATTATGTCTGCGTAACGACTGTAGGCACCTGGGCCACGGGCTGGGCCAACGACGGCGTATTCGGTGACGGCTGGAGCCTGTTCGGCCTGGAGGTGCCGGGCATCCCTGTTCTTGTGGAATCCCTGCTGAATACGGTGGGCTGTGCGGACTGGCTGCAGGGACTTATCCTTGACGGCATTGTGGCCGGCGTGGGCGCTGTGCTCGGCTTTGTCCCTCAGATGCTGGTGCTCTTTATTTTCCTGGCCTTCCTGGAAAGCTGCGGTTATATGGCAAGGATTTCCTTCATCATGGACAGAATTTTCCGCAGATTCGGCCTTTCCGGAAAATCCTTTATCCCGATGCTCATTGGAAGCGGCTGCGGCGTGCCCGGCATCATGGCTTCCCGTACCATTGAAAACGACCGTGACCGTAAAATGACCATTATGACGACCACCTTTGTTCCCTGCGGAGCGAAGCTTCCCATTATCGCCCTGATTGCAGGCGCGTTGTTCGGCGGAGCCTGGTGGGTTGCACCCAGCGCCTACTTTGTGGGAATCGGGGCAATCATCTGTTCCGGCATTATTTTAAAAAAGACAAAATTGTTTACCGGGGATCCTGCGCCCTTCGTTATGGAGCTCCCTGCATATCATTGGCCTACCGTGGGAAATGTGCTTCGCAGCATGTGGGAGCGCGGCTGGTCCTTCATCAAAAAAGCCGGTACCGTTATCCTGCTTTCCACTATCGTAATATGGTTTACCACTTACTTCGGATGGGTGGACGGACAGTTCAGGATGCTTGAAGCTATGGAAATTAACCACAGCATCCTGGCTAAAATCGGCAGCGCCGTTTCCTGGATATTCATTCCGCTTGGCTGGGGAGACTGGAAGTCCACAGTGGCGGCTATTACCGGGCTGGTAGCCAAGGAAAACGTGGTGGGTACATTTGGTATTCTTTACGGTTTTGCCGAGGTTGCCGAAGACGGCACCGAAATCTGGGGAACGCTGGCAGGTAGCATGACCGCATTAGCGGCATACTCCTTCCTGGTATTCAACCTTCTGTGCGCGCCCTGTTTTGCAGCAATGGGCGCTATCAAGAGAGAAATGAACAATGCAAAATGGTTCTGGTTCGCAATCGGCTACCAGACGGGTCTGGCATATGTGGTTTCCCTCTGTGTATACCAGCTCGGGATTCTCTTTACGGCAGGCGCCTTTGGAATTGGCACCGTAGTGGCAATACTTCTTCTTGCAGGCTTCCTCTATCTGCTGGTAAGGCCATATAAGGAAAGATGAAAACAAATTCTGCAGGAAAGATGAAAACGAATTCAGCATGAAAACAAATTCAGCATTGACAAGTCCTGTCCGGCTTGCTATACTGAACAAAATAAACAGCAGGAGGTTGATTAAATATGAGAAAAACTTTTTTCCATGGGAATTTCATAAATAATAAGTCAGCCTGCCATGTGTTGAGATAAGAAGCGTCTTTTTAACAGGATTATTTTAACCACAGTTACAGACTGTGGTTTTTTTGTACGCTTTTTTACCGCAGGCAGGCATTCCGTCCCCATATAAGGAATGTAAAACTGGCTGGAAAGCGTATGGAAAATGGAAAACAGAATATTGAACCTGGGCATACTCGCCCATGTGGACGCAGGAAAAACCACGCTGACGGAGAGTCTCCTTTACCACAGCGGAATTATTAAGAGCAGGGGAAGCGTGGACAGGGGAACCACAATCACGGATTCCCTGGAGCTGGAGCAGAAGAGAGGAATGACAATCAAGGCTTCCACCGTCTCTTTTCCCATAGGCGATGTGAAAATTAATCTGATTGATACACCGGGTCATGTGGATTTTATCGGGGAGGTGGAGCGTTCCCTCCGGGCGCTGGACGGCGTGGTGCTGGTCATATCGGCAAGAGAGGGCGTGCAGCCCCAGACAAGAATTCTCTTTCACCAGCTGAAGAAAATGAAGATGCCGGTCATCCTTTTCATTAACAAAACAGACAGGGTGGGCGCGGACTATGAGGCGGTTCTGGCGCAGATCCGTACCCAGCTGTCAACGAGGATTATACAGATGCAGGAGGTTAAGCGGACGCCGCAGCAGGATTATACAATAAGGGAATATGACTGGGCGGACACTGTTTACACGGAGCAGATTATCATGTGTTCCGAAAAGCTTCTGGAAAAGTACCTGGATGGCCAGAAGGTGGAGGCGGAAGAGCTGGAGGCATGTTTAAGGTTCCGCGTGGGAAAAGGGCGGCAGTATCCGGTCTATGCAGGTTCTGCCCTGAAGGATCTGGGAATTGAACAGCTGATGCGGGGGATAGTCCGCTGGCTTCCTGTAAGAAAACCGGAAAGCAGCCGTCTTTCCGCCTATATTTATAAGGTGGAGCATGATGAGTGCGGACATAAGAAGGTTTTTTTCCGGGTATTTTCCGGAACGATTTCGCAAAAGGACAGGGTGTCCGCTGCCGGGGCGGTTCAGGAGATCACGATTAACAATCTGATGACTGTAAGCCGGGGCAGGCAGATACCTGCCGTAAAGGTAGGGGTAAATGACATCGGAATCCTGACGGATATCCCGGCTCTGGACTGCGGCGGATTTATCGGTGAAGCCTGCGGCGGTAAAAATATGGGGCGCCTGATGGAGCCGATGCTGTGCGTAAATGTGGCGCCGGCGGAGACTGGGGACAGATACCGGCTTCTGGATGCGCTGAATGTGCTGACGGAGGAGGATCCGTTGCTTAAGGTCAGGGTATCGGAGCAGACAGGGGAAATACTGATGGATTTGTTCGGAAAGCTGCAGATAGAAATCCTCCGGGATACGCTGGCGGAAAGGTTTGGTGTGAAAGCGGAATTTTCCGGTATGAAGACGATATGCAGGGAAAAGCCTGTCTCAGCTGCCTGTGCGGAAATACGAATGGGAGAAAAAAGGAACCTGCACAGAGCGGGAATCGGAATACGGATGGAACCGCTGGAGGCTGGGGAAGGCAACCGGTATGAGACACAGGTTTCCTTTGGCTTTATAGAGAAATCATTTCAGAATGCGGTGAGAGAGGGGGTATGGAAGGCGCTCGAGGAAGGGCTTGAATATGCCGTGGCGGATACCCGGATTGTATTCGTGGACGCAGACTACGACAGTGTGACGAGTACACCTGCGGATTACCGCAGACTTGCGCCCCTGGTGGTCAGAAAAGCGCTGCGGCAGGCCGGAGTGATTAAGCTGGAGCCGGTTATGAGCTACCGGCTGTTTGCACCGTCAGGCTGTGAGAAGAGACTGATGGGCAGGCTTGCCAATATGCAGGCTTCTATTGACGATGTGGGCTATAACGGCGATGAATTGGAGGTTTCAGGCCAGGTGCCCTTTGATACGGCAAAGGAATTCCAGGTGGAACTAAAGAGCATGACAGGCGGCATGGGAATCTTTGAAATGGAGTTTTTGGAGTATAGAAGGTGCAGACAGGAGGGGAATGGCTGAAGCCTTTTCCGGAAGCTGTTTTGCTTGATTTTTCGTTCGGCACAGAATTTGACACCGGCCTGCCGGGATGCTACAATTTACGTTAAAGTCCGGCATATGCGGAAAAATAACAATGCAGACCATTTACCAGATGAAAACAGGAAAAGGTGACAGGTATGGTAACAATAAAAGAAATTGCGGACAGGGCCGGTGTTTCAAGAGGAACGGTGGACCGTGTGCTGAATAACCGGGGAAAGGTGAATCCGGAAAAAGAGGAACGGGTGCGCCGGATAGCCCAGGAGCTGGGATATAAGCCGAATGTGGCGGGAAAAGGCCTGGCGGCGAGGAAGAAGCATCTGAAGCTGGGTTTTATCTGTGTGGACGATGAATTTGCGCCTTTTTTTACAGATGTGCTCAAAGGCGCGGAAAAGCAGGCGGAGGAACTGAGGCAGTACGGCGTTGAGGTACTTTTTTTTATTACCAGGATAGAGGAGTTGATGGATGAAGAGTGCCTGGAGCGTATTGTCAGTGAGAATGCAATGGACGGCTGGGTGATTAACGGCGTTCTGTCCGAGCACTTTACCAGGGCTATGAAGTCATGTGGGAGAGAGCCGGTACCTGTAATTTTTTATAATATGGACGAACCGGGAGCGGACAGGATGGCCTATGTCGGCTGTGACTACGAGAAGTCGGGCCGGCTGGCAGCAGGAGTAGCGGCCCTGATGACCGATGGTAAAGCCCGGGTAGGTGTGGTTTCTGTGGATGACGGTACCATAAGCAGCTTTAAGGCACGTATGGAAGGCTTCCATATGGAAATCAGTGAAAGATACCCGGAAATGTCCGTGGTTTCCCAGCAGGTGATGACAAGGGAGAAGGATCAGTTTGATTTTTTTGTAGCAGTGCAGGGAATGGTGGAATGCCATCCCGAAATCAATATTCTGTATCTGGTAAATCCCGGAGATTACAGCATCTGTCAGGCAATACGCAAAGCCAGCACCGGCAGGGACATTAAGATCATCTCCAACGATCTGGTGGAAAAGCAGCGTCAGATGGTAAAGGACGGCGTAATTGCCGCCACCATATGCCAGGAACCGGAAAAACAGGGAGCGCTTCCGTTGGAGCTTCTCTTCAATTACCTGGCGCTTGGCATGGAACCGATGAAGGAATACTATTTTACGGAGCTAAGCATACGTATCAGCCAGAATGTATAGCGCTGCCTGCTTATTCGGAGAACAGAGCTGCGGGGAACCTTCCTGTATGTTATTGGAAAATAAAGAGAACGTCTTGATGAAGAGGCGCTATTCCTTTTTAACTGATTAAAGCCAGCTGAGTCTTCCTTTCATTGCAATTTTCCTGCCCCCTTTTGTTATCCTTCCGATTTCATAGCAGGGGTAATGTTGGGAGATGCGGCGTACTACATCCTCTTTTTCCTCCCGGGAAACCACCAGGACAAAGCCGACGCCACAGTTGAAGGTCCGCAGCATTTCTTCATCCTCCACGTTTCCCCGCAGCTTAATATATTTGAATACAGGAAGCGGCCTGATTTGCGGCAGGCTGATTTCCGCCGTAAGGCCATCAGGGATAATGCGGCAGAGATTGCCTTCTATCCCGCCCCCTGTGATATGAGCCATGCCGTGGAGATATTCCTGGCCGAACAGTTCCTTAACCGCTTTGTAATAGGGCGTGTGGGGCTTCATAATCTGTTCGATAAATGTCAGGCCGTCTATACGATCCAGCTTTATCTGCGTCATTTTCAATTCTTTTCTCTTCTCTGAGATAAAATGTCCGATTTTAATACTGTCCAGCATTGCGCATTCCTCCGTTTCTTATACAGTGATTATAGCTTGGGCGTATGGGCTGTTACAATAACTGCTTTTTTGAGTTTACAGCCTTTTTCTACCACTGATAGAATTCGGGGGACTTTTTGGAAATTGAAAGTCATGAGCAGGGGGCGGTATTGTTGAAGAAAAAAATAAAACAAAAAATGCAATGTTTTTGACTTTTTCAGGACAAATATTACATAGATTATTTTGGGCTTTACAGGTATACTTAGACCGGAAATTGTTTTCCTGTACAGTAAACAGGAAAAAGTCAAAACAGAGGAAATTTGTAAATGAACAAAGTTTTTTACAGGCAGAGTAAGGAGAAAGAAAGTATGATGGAGAAAAATAAAACGCTGATTATCTTTACGGACAGCGGAGACACCATTATCGACGAGGCTTCCCAGGTTTATGATGCACAGGAACCGGGGATTGTAAGCCAGGCGGAGTTTATTGAAAATGCAGGAGAAATACTGCAGCAGCTGCATGAGGAAGGTTACACTGTTGCGCTTGTAGCGGACGGGGAAGAAGCGTCCTTTCAGAATGTTTACAGAAAAAACGGACTGCGCAGCTGCTTCGATGCTTGGGTGGTTTCGGAAACAGTGGGACAGCAGAAGCCGGAGGCAATTATGTTTCAGACAGCCATGGAACAGCTGGGACTGGAGGAAAAGGATAAGAAACGGATTGTCATGATTGGCAATAATTTGAAAAAGGATATTGCAGGGGCAAACCGTTTTGGGATTACCAGCATCTGGCTGGACTGGTCGCCGCGTTATTACAGAACTATAGAGGAAGAGGACTGGAGGCCGGATTATACGGTACATCATCCTTCGGAGCTTCCTGCTTTACTGGAGGAACTGAACAGAAAACTTGAGGATAAAGCGCCTGGAAGATAGTTCTCTTCATTTATTTTAATCCAATCCCGTTCAGGACTTCATTTGTTGTAATTCCGCTGTAATTATATTCTAATTCGCTTATGGAAAATGGGATTACAGCTTTGCCGCCAAGCTTTATGAGTTTATAATTCGTGCGCAGTCGTTCTGCATTTTTTACAATTGATTCTTTTATGGACGGTCTTTCGATACTGTCGGAATTTTCAAGGATGCTTTCCAAATCCCCGAATTCATGGAGAAGCCGGGCAGCGGTTTTCGGACCGATCTTATCCGCGCCTTTTATGTTGTCGGAGCTGTCACCTGTAAGGGATTTAAAATCCGCATACAGGGAAGGTGCGATGCCCAGTTTTTCTTTGATATAATCAGAATCACAGACAACCGTATTTTTGCCGCGGTAGCGTAAAACCCTTATATTTTTATTGATCAGCTGAAAAAAATCACTGTCAAAGGAAGCAATTACAACTGACATTTGTTCCCCATAGGCGTAAGCATAGCCCGCGATAATGTCATCGGTTTCCAGTTGCTGGACCGCCTTTCCCTTCCCGTTTATAATACGCGAAGGCATGCCGAAAAACATTTGAAAAAGAAGGTTGGAACCGTCAATAATCAGCAGCTTGTCCATATCTTTATAACCTCCCTGATATCTGATGCCGTGAAAATATTAAAATAAAAGCCGCTGGCAGGATTACGGCTGCCGGGAAGGAAAACGGACGCAAAAACAGGGCGAAAACAGGGCAAAAACGGATTTGGCAGCGGAAGCGGCGATAATAACAGCCATAGCGGCGGCAATCAGAATAAAATTTCCCTTTTCAATTTTACAATTCTTTATTCATATGTCCAATATTTCAATCCCCATTTTCCTGAGTATATCAGATTATCATAGACTATAACAGCACAGATCTGTATTCACTCTAAGTTTGTTTGCTTTTTTTACGCAATAATTGTAGTACTGTAAAACAGCACTGCATTTGCAGAAATATGGTGAATATGTAAAATACAGAACGAAAATGTGTGCGGACACATCGCGTTCACGTTTTGTATGAAAAAAATAATAAAATTACAACTTGTAATTTGTGAAAAATGCATAGAAATATTTGCGTATAACTTTGTTCTATTGACAAAATGGAAGTATAAAACTAAAATATAAATATAGTGCTCGTACACACTGCTAATTGCAGAGAATAAATCAACTGCAAAAGGGAAAAAATGCCGGACTTCTGTAATGGCGGGGATGTAAGATCCGGAGACACGGATACCGGGTATACAACGCAGATGCAGGGTTTGGACAAACAAAAAAGGAGTGCAAGGGGATATGCAGGAAAAAAAGTATTTGAAATGGTACAACAAACTGGGGTATGGTTCCGGTGACTGGGCAGCCAATATGGTCTATGCCCTGTTGACAAGCTTTGTTCTGATCTATCTGACGGATACGGTGGGGCTGAATGCAGGTATTGTAGGAACTCTGATGATGTTCTCAAAATTTGCAGACGGCGTGACGGACGTATTTTTCGGCAGCCTGATTGACAAGACCAAGAGTAAAATGGGGAAAGCGCGTCCCTGGATGCTCTGGTCCTACATAGGAAATACAGTATGTCTGATTGCGATCTTTGCGATTCCCTCCAGTTGGGGCGATACCGCAAAATATGCTTATTTCTTTATCGCATACACGCTGCTGAATGCTGTATTCTATACCGCAAACAATATTGCATATGCATCTTTAACAGCGCTTATCACCAAAAACAACAATGAACGTGTGCAGATGGGATCCATCCGGTTCATGTTTTCCCTGGCAACCAACCTGGTAGTGGCATCCATTACCATTAAGGCAGTGGCATCCATGGGCGGCGGCGCTGCAGGCTGGCGTAACGTGGCAATTGTGTACGGGCTTATCGGCCTGGTGGTAAATACCATATCCGTCCTGTCTGTAAAGGAAGTGCCGGATGAAGAAGAAAAGGTGCAGACCTCCGCTGAAAAGGGAGGGGAAGATAAGCTGTCCCTTTGGGAATCCGCCAAGCTTCTGTTTGCGAACAAATATTATCTGATTATTGTAGCTGTTTATGTCCTGACTTATATTCAGACTGGCATTGCGGGCATCGGTATTTATTATATGACCTATGTGCTGGGCAATCCCGCTTTGCTGGGAACCTTTTCCGCGGCGCAGATGTTCCCGATGATTATCGGCCTGGCATTTACTCCCTGGCTGGTGAAAAAAGCAAAGGGAATGTATAAGGTAAATCTGTTCGGGTATTGTATCGCTTTCTTTATGAGAATCGGTTTTATTGTGGGCGGAATGATGGGCAATATCCCCATGATGCTGTGCTTCTCCGTTCTTGCCGGACTCTGTGTCAGCCCCCTGACCGGAGATCTGAACGCGCTGATTGCAGCAACCAGCGATTATACCTACAGGACAAAAGGCAAGAGGATTGACGGAACCATGTACTCCTGCTCCTCACTGGGAATTAAGATCGGAAGCGGCATCGGTACCGCATTAACCGGATGGCTGCTCGCAGCCGGCGGTTATATAGCAAACGCGGAGATTCAGCCGCAGTCCTGTATTAATATGCTGAACTTCCTGTATCTGTGGTTCCCGTTTATCATGGTTATAATTATGATAATACTTCTGTATTCCCTGAAGGTGGAAAAAGCAAATGAAGACTGGGATGCGGAGCATGGGAAACAGTAAGAAAAGATTGGGAAAGAAACCGTAAAAACGAAACGGGAATTTTAAATATGTATAATAGTCAGACGCTGCAGGCTGCAAAAAGGCCTGCAGCGTTTGTTGTGGTGGGACAGGGGGCGCGCGCAGGGCATAGCTGTGATGAGATTTTTCGCCCATTTATTAAAGCAGGTTTGCGCCCCGGCCGGTTTATATGCGTTTGCCCTAGAAATTATCTCCTGCAGAATTCTCCAGTTCGCGGATATCGTCAAGGGGTATCATGGTATTAACAATGGATAGCGTTCTGCCGGCGGGATTGAATTTTGAGACCATGCCGGTGAGCTTTACGTATTCACCGTCATGAAAGTAAACGACGGTGATGATGTCTCCGGTGTGTATCATCCTCAGCCTGCGGTCCAGCTCTTCCTTGCGCTCCTCTGACAGTTCTGTTTTGGGAACAATGATCCGCTCTTTTTCAGCAAGAGCTTCACGGAAGCCTTTTACTGCATCGAAGGGCATGAAAATTTTAGCACGGTCGGCCTTAGTCTGATTCGCCACTTTTATGACCTCCTATCTGAAGATTCCGTTCTCTGGTAGTTGCGGCATCCTCCAGGTTCATTCCTTTCATGATGGCATTTTTGCCGAATTTTTTCTTGATGTCCAGGACGGCTATCTGTATTTTCCGATCCTTTTCCAGCTCGGCAGGGTCGGTAAAGAGATCGTACTGCTCGTATGCCTCATCCACCACATTGTTAAAGCCGATATTTACGCGGCGGATAGGGGCGGTTTTGTTAACTATTTTCTCATACAGCAGGGAAAAAGCTTTGGTAATGACACGTACGGAGTTGGTCGTTACGGTGAGCGGGGAGGTCCCGTGGGAGGATTTTGCGGTATCCCGGGAATAACCCACGTAAAGAAAAATGGAATCCGTGACAAGGCCCTTATCCACCAGGTCAAGACAGAGCAGATCCACCATTTCCTTGACGATGAGCAGCCCTTCTTCATAATTATATTCCCGAAACAGCACTTGGCCGCTGGAGAGGGAATTGTTTTTTGATTTATAGGCTTTGATTTCCGCGATGGTGGTGGGTTCCCTTCCCCAGGAATGGTCGATGAGATATTCTGCATCAACGCCGAAGGCTTTATAAAGAAGCTTTTCGTCCATATGGGCAACCTCGCCCATTGAGGTGATTCCCATGGACGACAGCCGGCTGGCAATGCCGGAGCCGATCCGCCAGAAATCGGTAAGCGGCCGGTGATCCCATAAAGTCTTACGGTAAGTCTCTTCGTCCAGATAGCCTATAAAATCAGAATTATGCTTTGCTGTGATATCCAGGGCTATTTTGGCAAGATACAGGTTCGTACCGATGCCGCAGGCTGCAGGAAGGCCGGTGGTGTCACGGATGTCCTGAAGGATGCGAAGGGCCAGTTTCCTGGCTGTAAGGCGGTACATAGGCAGATAATCCGTGATATCCAGAAAGGCTTCATCAATGGAATATACGTGAATATCCTCTTTGGCCGCATATTTTAAATAAATGGAATAAATATTGGCGGAGTGTTCGATATATAACTTCATGCGCGGCGGCGCCATGATATATTTCATATTGTCAGGAATCTGGAATACTCGGCAGCGGTTCCTGACGCCCATGCTTTTCATGGAGGGGGATACGGCCAGACATATAGTGCCGCTGTGACGTTCAGGGTCCGCAACAACCAGATTGGTGGTAAGAGGATCGAGGCCGCGTTCCACACACTCTACGGAAGCATAAAAAGATTTCAAATCAATACATAAATACATTCTGTCAGACATTCCCAGGACCTCCAGTCCATATGGATATTATCCTGCACAGGCCCGGCTTAACAGAGTACGCCGCCTGTAAGAGTGAGCAGGCTGCGCCCTGTTGGCATGCCGGGAAGAAAGAAGAAGGGCGGCAGAAAGCATTGCAGGGCAGCCGTATAATTTGATTATAACAGAACTGATGTTCGGAGTAAACAACCAAAAAATTTTTTGATAAATATAGGGAAAATAAAGTAACTGTGAAAGGGCTGGACAGCTGAATAATTGCAACAGGAGTAACAGATCTGCTATCTGAACTGTTACGAGTATCAAATGGATTTTGTGGCTGCGGCGAACTGCAAGGCTCTAATGCCTCAGGAAAATCCTGGCAAAAAATCCTTCGTTCAGGGCCGGAACCGCCCCTGCACATTCTGTTCAAAGGAATAGCCAAGCTCCAGAAGCTTTCGCTCCCGGCCATATTCCGCAGCAAAGGTCGCGCCCTGGGGGACTCCTTTTTTATCCATGCCAAGGGGCACCGTCAACTAAGGATAACCGGCGGCGGAAACAGTGGCGGAGGCCGTGCTGTTCAGAAAAACGACGGCATCCAGGCCGTGCTCTGAAAAAAGTGTATCCAGAATTTCCTGCGCTTCCTGTATGGAACCCTTTATGGGGCCGTCATCGCACTGTTCCACCCCGTCCGCTGCTTCCAGAAGATCCTGTCCATAACGGATGCGCCGCCTGGAATCTTCCTGATTATAAGTAATAAGCTCCTTCAGGGTAGTGATGGGAAGACCGTATTTTAACGCATACGCCTCAAAATCCCGGATAGTGTCAAATGATGTATGAAAAAAAGAGTCAAAAAAATAGGCTCAAAAGAACCTTGAAAACTGCAGATATTGATACTTGAAAGCTCTCCGAGGGCATAGGGCTCTGCCCTATGTATCCGCAAGG
>NZ_VUMI01000083.1 GCF_009696275.1 Eisenbergiella porci | reverse complement strand
AATCGGGCGGTTGACGGAAACCGTATTGGCAGTAACCGGCACAAGCTATTACCACAATAATAAGGATATAAGAACGGCTGGGATATTGACTATATAACCTTACCAACACATTTACGGACTAACACCATTGTAAATAATTTTTTAATCTTTCCATTTTTTTCTCCTGTTTTTCTCCGTCTTTCTGCCATCGCCCGGGCCGCCGGAATTTATATCAGGGAGTGACCCTGTGGATATCCCTTGGGAACAGGGATGCCTGACGGACATTGTCCAGCTCCAGCAGGCGGGCCGTAAATCGTTCCAGGCCCAGGCCCAATCCGCCGTGAGGGGGCATTCCGGCCCTGTGTATCCAAAGATAGCTTTCAAAGAGCGACGGTTCCATCCCCATACGCTTCATTTTTTCCAGCTGGACGGAATATTCATGGATGCGCTGTCCGCCGGTCGTTACCTCCAGTCCCCGGAACAGGAGGTCAAAGCTCAGTGTTACCGCCGGGTTTCCTTCGTCCTCACAGGCATAAAAGGGACGCTTGGCAGTCGGGTAATGGGTAACGAATACAAAATCACTGCCAGTTTCCTTCTTTATGAGCCGGGACAACAGTTTTTCTTCCTCCGGTTCAAAATCATCCTTTTCACTGGCCGGACGGCTATAAGCTTTGGCAACCCATTGTTTGGCCTCATGAAAACGAATGGACGGGATTTCCCCTGTTTCCAGCAGCTGCTCCGGCAGCCGTACCTTCAGCAGGGCAAGCTCCGGCGCGTATTTTTCCCGGAGAAACCGCAATACGCTACCAAGCATGGCCGCTTCCATCCGGCAGATATCTGTAAAACTGTCAATATAGCCCATTTCAAAGTCCACGCTTGTATACTCGTTCAGGTGTCTTGCGGTATCATGCTTCTCCGCGCGGAACACCGGGGCGATTTCAAAAACTCTTTCATATACGCCCACCATCATCTGCTTATAGAACTGCGGGCTTTGCGCCAGATAGGCGTCCTTGCCGAAATAGTCCAGCTGAAAAATATTGGCGCCGCCCTCCGCCCCCTGATATACGATTTTCGGTGTATGGATTTCGGTAAACTGTTCCTTTTCAAGAAAATTACGAAAGCCTCTGCACAGCCCTTCCTGAATTTTAAAAACTGCGCGCTGCTTTTCATTTCTCAGAGTGAGCGGCCGATAGTCCAGTATGGTTTCCAGGGATGCATCGATTTCTTTCCCATGAATGACCACCGGCATTTCCGCCTCCGGGGAAGAAAGGACTTTTATTTCCGTCAGATGAAGCTCCCAGCCGGTGCGGGAACGAGGCTCCTCCGTCACAGTGGCTTCGGCCCGGATACAGGCTTCTTCCTTAAGCAGGCCTTCTATGCGGCACTTTTCAGGTTCCAGGATACACTGGATGAGACTGTCCGCAGTGCGCAGGATGAGGAACGAAAATCCGCTCATTTTCCGGATTCTATGAACACTACCATGCAGAACCGCCTGCTTGTTCAGGCTGGCTGCAAGCTGCTCCGGGGATGGGTTGTTTATCATGGGGGATGCCTGTATTTTTTCCAAATGAATCATGATTATATTATCTCCTTATTGGTGTATGCAAAACATGGGTTACGTTTATTATTTAACGCTGGCTGCGGGACAAACAGACGTGTCAGCCTCACGGCTGCCGCGCGGGTACTGATTTAAGGAGATATGAAATCCATCTGGACATCGTCTTTATGTCTCATTGTACCACATCCTTTCCATAGGGGATATCAACCAGCAGGGGTTTTCTGCGGGTCAAAAGCAGCCGGACCGGCCGGAAGCCGGTAATGCAAAAAAGCAGCGAATTTGAGGGCGCTTTTAAAATCACATATTCTCATTCCTGCAGGCAGGGGGAGTGTTTTTCCTGTTTCCGCTATAAGGTGCCTATTTTTGAGTAAAATAAAAAAGCCCTCAAAGGTAAATTTCATTACCAGTGTGGACTCTTTTGATTGATAAAAAACAAAAGTTATTTATTCCACACAGGTACAACACGGAAAGCGCTTGTACCTGCGATGATTTCTACATCAGCCGATACAAACGCCGCCTATCGTCGTCCCTGTGAAATTTGCTGTTCATTCTTTTCAGCATGGCTTGTGCCTTTCCGGTATGAGAGTTGGCCTGGCAGAATTTATGGTAAACGGATGATCTGCCGGCGAACTGATACCTGCCTGTGATTTTTGTTTATATTAGCACTGGACAGCGGATGTGTCAACTGGGGAAGGGAAAATATTTAACGGCAGGCAGGAGATTTTTTATGAGGGAAGCTTTTTATTTGCGGAAAGTCTTTATGCTGTGAAGTAATTTGTGTGGTAAATTGGTATTTTTTATTGTTTGTGTAATAAGCTCATACAGTTCAGGCACGTCTGCACATTTACTGCGCCGACCGTAAGAAAGTGATTCGGGAGTGGGAATTGCAGTGTCAGTATGTGTGAAGAAGAACTGTTATGCTTCTATTTCCCTTGTTCATCTAAACTTGAATTGTCCGGTTTTTTGATTAATGCTGCAGCAGTTTATTAATATATTCAATTATTTGTTGCTCTAATAAATCGTATTGCATGGGATCCGCATCTTCAAAGCATTGATTAAGTGCGTAAAAAGGATTGTTGGTCCACTCTATTATCCATAAATCAGATAAGGCCGTCACCTTGTAAAATTCACCTTGGAATTCCCAGCAATAATCTGATGGAGAGAGAAGAATTTTGCTTGCTCCAAGTTCCTGGAGTCTGTTTTCTACAATTTTTTTAATTTCTGGTGCTTTCATTTTTGGGGTTCCTGTTAATTGATTTGTTTATTATTTAGTTGTTTTATGAATGTAAAACTATTAGTGTATGTTGTATCTTTTTATAGGAATAAACAGTTAAGTGTGTTGGAGTATAACATAAGCAGGGATAGATTGTGAGGACTGCTATGTGCGTATCTTTATTAGAACGAGTAAAACAGGGGAAATCCAACATTATATTAATACTTATTCTATCTGCTCGGTCGCAAGACCGAGACAGGGCCACGACGTTGCCGCATCTGGCAAGTATAATGATTTCAATCCACTCGGTCGCAAGACCGAGACGGCAAGACGCAATAAATTCTTCCTTCGTTTCCTTAATTTCAATCCACTCGGTCGCAAGACCGAGACTCGGTGCCGGCTATGAGTTTGGAATTTACACAGGGGTTTCAATCCACTCGGTCGCAAGACCGAGACAGTTTAATCAGGTAAGATTTCCGGAAAGCTATCATTTCAATCCACTCGGTCGCAAGACCGAGACAAAGGTATCATTTAGCCAGGCAGCGACTCGGGCATTTCAATCCACTCGGTCGCAAGACCGAGACAGCAAAACTAAACAACTACTAATCATTCTACCACCATTTCTCTATACATTCCACACATAAAAAACTAACCCAGCTTACTTTTATTCAATTTCAAATCTATATTCAAACAAAACATAGTCTTTTCCAGGTGCGAATCCCCTGGGGATTTCATGTGCACTTCATATTCGCACTAACTCTCATTTTCCCTATAAAGCACCTTAGCCGCTTAAGTCTCAGATCCTTACTACACATTTCTCCCAATCTTACCTGCAAAAATTCCCAGCTATCCACACACTAGCAGAATTTTTCACCATTTATATACACTGAATTATAAAAATATATCATTCTAAACGGTTTATAATTTCACTAATTACAAATATATTTATCTCCGCAGCCATCCCCATTCCACAAATACCCGCAGTAAAACCACCTCTGCGGCAGCTCTGCTCTCCCCGCCATATCTCAATAATTAGTTTCCACTGCCTGCAGCCTGTCTCCCATCAGCATTTTCAGCCTGGCCGCAAGCAAAGAGGCAATGGCTTCATTGCCCTTATCAGAAGGATGAAGCCCATCATATGTAAACTCGGCGGCTTCCGGCGGATAAGGATATTCATCCTCATCAAAACAGACCGGATATTTTGTATATTCCGGATAAGGAAGATTCCGGTAGCCGCCAGGCGTTTTTACCCGCTTAAAGCGTACCACATTTTCCGGCGTAAAACCTGAAAGATCATGCAGATTCAGCGCAGGTATCCCTTCTTCACAACAGGTTTCATAAATGGCCTCAGCAATATCAGCCAGCCACTGCCCCTGATCCGGCAGATAGCTGCCGTGGGCATTGTTCAGAGGATCCAAAATATAGACAAAATCCCCCCGTTCCACAGGATTCATTACCAACAACCCTGCTTCCGGTGATTTTTCCCGGATATGGGATATTAAAAGCCCCAGGTTACCAAGAATAGTGCCTTCCTTTTTCAATCTGAAATCCTCTCGTTTCCCCAACGGTACGCCGCCGTGCCAATCGTTGGTACCAAGAAGAACCGTATACAGATCCGCTTCCGGCAGCCCTATCCTGATCCAATCGGGCGTAGAAGAACCATTCATTCCAATGTTGATAACTGACAAATTGTCAAAATATCCGCATGCCCGCGTCAGATACCCTTCCTTCACCCGATATGCAGTTTCATCCAGATGGTCGTTTAAGTAAGTGAAGGAATCACCGATGGCGCACCATTTGATTTCTTTTTTCATATAACCCTCATTTCCCGGGCCTGAGAACGCCCTTCTTATTCTTATGATTTCAAAATCCGATTTTGACTGAAACACCGGCATCATATCCCCTGCCGCTGTCCCGTTAAAACCACCTGCAAATACAAACAGATTTATTATTTACACGATTTTATTTCTCTTTCTGCTGACACTTTATCATATCCCTTAATCCACTGCCACTGTTAATTGAAATTTATTTTATAACTGTTCAGCAGGTCAGCACATTTACTGCACTGACCGTGAGAAAGTAATTCAGAAATAGCAAAATTCATCTTCGAAAGCAATTCAGGATGGATTATGGCAGTAACTGAAAGAGTTGAACCGTTACTCTGCTTAGTTTAAAAATACAATTTAGATACAGCCCATGTACAACTGCTTCCATTATGGTATAATAACACAAAAGAAACGTTCCTTCATTTACGTTTGAATCACTACTGCATTTTTTCATGCCGCCCCAAAATATACCTGAAAATATTCCTGAAAAACATATCCTCTACAAAAGAAAGGAAATCCAACATGCAAATCAGCAGACAGACTATGCAGCTTCAAACCGTCGATATCCTGAAAGCGCTTTTTGCGCTGCCAGGCTTTGACTCGGTTTCCATTAAAGGAATTTCTCCCGCATCCCCCGATGATTCCCAGACTATTTTGTCAGCTATTGATGCTTCCTGGCATGACATTCTCAGCGATGTGGATTTTAAGGCCCGGATTGCAGTCCATCCTTCACTGCGCAGCCTGGCAAAACCGCTGAGCCATACCCTTCTGTCCCTCATGGGACTGAAAGACGGAATTCTCGGCCTCTCCATCCAGGGAAATGCCTGTGAAATGCAGGAAGAAGCGGTGGAGACAGTACGCCTCTGCCTTGCCACCGGGTATCGTGCGGATATCATATTTGAAATTCAATGGAATGAAAATGTCCCTCCTCTGTCAGCCTGTGAAAATGCACCCTGTCCTTCCCCCTGCGACGCTTTCTGGCTCATTGCCGTGCAGGCATTGGGAAAGCTTCTGCGCAGGGATTATCTGATTGCGGATCATCTTGCCCACATGCTGATTATGGAAGGGCTGGTTCTGCAGATGGAAATGCGGGATGCGAAATACGGAACCAATATCCACAGATACGGCTATGGTGAAGTCCCGGCCTATCAAAACACCGATACGGAAGCCTTCGCATTTCTTTTTGATAAAATGGAACCCGCAGGACGCCAGACAGCAGAAAATCTCTGCCGTGCAGCGCTCACCTACAATGCGCTTACCGGCAGAGATTCTTCAAATGAGTCCAGGCGTGAAATTTTCTTTGCACTCTGGAACTGCTATTTACAAGGACTTTGACGGGGAGTCAACTCGATTCGCCGTCAAAGCCGCCCTTGTCAGCCTAATCCTCCGCCTCATCCTCCATTTCATCTCCCATTTCTTTTTCCAGTGCATCCAGCATTTTCTGTTCCCGGTGTTTTGAATAAACACCAGTCAACGCCATAACCGTAAAAATCATAACAAACTGCACTGCGGCAAAAATGATCGTGGCCGGCGCCAGCGTTCCCATAACATCTTCCCGGAAAACTTCATTATTCCGGTATCTGCCAATCACAAAAATCACAGTAAAAACAACTGTCCCCGCCAGGCTTGCCAGGAAATAATTCTTCATACAGGGCTTCAGCCAGGTGTCCCAGATTCCTTTTCTCGTGGTTCCGAAAATGGAAACAACGCAGCCTATTATAAATGCGGCCAGCTCCCATGCGTATTCCCGGACATCCCGTTCCAGAATATAACTCTGTACAATGATAGATATCAGCAGGATGAGCCACATCGCCCAGAAGGCGGCCTGCTCAGATTTTAACAGATCAATATGCTGTCTTTCATCTATTTTTTTCATCTTCGCTCTCCTCCTCCCAGAACAGGTCATCCAGCGTTTTCCCAAGTGCCCTGCATATGCTGATGCACAGCTGCAGGGATGGATTGAATTTTCCCGCCTCAATCATTCCTATGGTCTGCCTGGTCACTCCTACGGCGTCAGCCAGCTGCTCCTGGGAAAAATCTTTTTCGATACGTGCAATTTTCATTCTTTTGTTTTTCACCAGCCAGCCTCCTTTTTCCGGTGCTACTGCAGCTTCTCTTCCCCGGCGCTCTGCTCCTGTTTTCCATATATTTTGGTAAAAATAAACGGAACAAACAAAATACAATTCAAAATAAGAAGAATAAGCACATCTCTCCACGCAATCACCTGTCCGCTGATGACATCCGCGCTCCCTGCGATAACGGCAACCAGGTTATTGTTCAGATAATGCATAATAACTGCAACCCAGATATTGCAGGTCTTCATCTGTGCATAGCCAAAGAATATAGCGATTCCGACACAGGTTATCAGCTGGCAGACAATGCTCTGCAGCCAGGTCTGGGGGCTGTAGAAAAACAGGTTGATAGGCAGGTGCCAGAAGCCCCAGAAAATACCCAGCAGCAGAACGCCTGCGCGCTTTCCGAACCGTTTCTGCAGCATCGGCTGGAAGAAGCCCCGCCATCCGTACTCCTCTCCGAAAAATGCAGTGTATACCAGGAAGAAATTAAGGGGCAGAACCAAAAGATTGAGCCATGTATAGGGACTCTTAAACATTTCAAAAAACATCCCCGGTTCGCCTTCAAATAAATAGCTTAAAAAAATCCGGAGGAAATATAATCCCAGGAAAATCAGAACATAAAGCCAGGGCCTTCTTTTCTGTCCGTCTCCCAGGCTCAGCCCGTACTTTCTTCTGACCTCCTTCTTATCCAGCCAAAGCAGAAGCCATAAAACAATGCTTCCTAAAATTATAATATACTGACTGATTAATGCTAACTGAATTTCCGGCTTAAACAGGCTGGCCACAGCGCATCCTGCCATAACTGCCGTCAAAACCAGGAAGCCGGTAAAGAACTTTATGGGCACCTTCTCTTCTTTTTTCCGGGTAAGCAGGACAGCAATCATAACGCCTGCCGCCGGATAATACATCTGGGCGTTGGGAAATACGGAAACATCATTCCCCCTGTAAAAACTGATACCCATAAGAATTCCCATCAATACGGGCATACCAAATGCAACTGCAACAAAGATCCATAGCTGTTTTTTTTCTACAGCAGTCCATTTTGTCTGCATAAATAACTCCTCCTCTATTCATTATGTAGCGCTGCCGGAGGATGTTAAACCGGCAGCGCTTTCCCTGACCTTCCCCGGTGGTTTTCAACGCTGCACTGTTATGGGAAGGTATTTCTCTTATATTGTATATAATATACTATACTGTTCTTAATGTCAATTATATTTTACATTATAGCATTTTCACTTTACATTCAAGTGAATATTACAGAGCAGACATACACGGTTCAGCTGTTTCCCATAAATTGAATCTTCTTTCATTTTTTCCGGTTAACCATAACTACAGTATGGCTTGTTTCTTGATAAAAAATATTCGTAAAGAAGTTATAAATAAATCATTCCTGACAAGTGGCACCTCCCTATAGAATATACACCTGTCATACACATATTCCGCACAAACAACTAAGAACTCACACTATTATACCGTTTCAGCTCTGTTTTCCACAAAAAAGCTGTAATTCCCCCGAAAACCGTGACCACAGCGATTCCATAGAGCCACATTTTCAAGGTCCCATCACCGCTTAAGTACATTGTAGGAAAAGTCGCCACAATGCCATAGGGAAGAATCACATAAAACAGAAGCTTGTAAATTCCCCGGAAAACAACACCGGGAATTTTCATGCACAGATCGATTCCCGCATCCTCCAGCCTGGTTATGTTGACTGTGGAAACCAGGAAAAAAGTAAGGGATCGGATAATTACCTCCATCTCATACCAGAGCACAATCATTAATGTCACCCAAACTAAATAGCCCAGGACATGCCCCGCTGACACTCTCAGCCCGCAGAGCCGGACGCCGTACCATAAAATGCACACACTCAAAGCCACCAACGGAAGCGAACCCGGATTCACCTGTTCAAAACTGAGCCGCAACAGCGGGCTTACCGGCTTGGTAAGGTACAAATCGATATCTCCATTTCTGATTTTACCTGAAATACCGTTCACTCCGAAAAAATAAACCACCATATTCACCGCATTTACCAGAGAAAAGGTTCCGATAAAAATAACCATCTCCCCCTTTCCCCACGGTCCTATGGTATCAACATTGGCATATATTGCCTGGAACACGACCAACTGTATCACAAACAGACTTCCGTCCACGAAAAAAGGCCCCCAGAATCCCAGCCGGAACATCATCAGATGCTGGAACCGAAGTTTGATTAATTCATATATAAATTTTATATTTCTTTTCATATTCCCACCCCATCATATTTCAATCTGTATTTCTGATAAGTCCAGCGGTTGATAAACTCCATAAAAATACACCAGGCTGCCAGCAGGATAACTCCCCTGACCGCTTCCTCCCCGCATCTGCCGGTCAGCAGCATGGATGGCAGATAGGTCACATAATAAAAAGGGAAGAAACGCATAAAGGCCGTCAGTCCTTCAGGAAGCAGCGCCAGGGGAATGATGGTGCCGGTTACCAGGGATACCAGATTATCCTTTATCATCAGGAAGGTACTGATTTCTTCATACCTAAGCGTCAATAATCCAAGATAATAGTTCAGCTGAGCCATGAACAACAATCCCAGAAAAATCAGCATCAGAGCGCATACTATCGAAACCGCATCCGCCGCAAAAACAAAGTTAATCCGAAAAAGCGCCACCCAGATTCCCGCAGCCAACAGATCAAATAAAATATGAAAGGACACCACGCCCGCCTCCATAGCCAGAAAATATCCTTCCATATTCATCGGAAGCACCATATATTTTGAAAAAGTCCCATTTCTGATTCGAACACTGATCTCATCGCTGATACCGCCGGAGAGCTCGATTTGTGCAAGAAAAGAGCTGATTATGTAATAAGAAAGCATACTATCAAAAGAAAAGCCGGATATGATTTCTTTTCCCTCGAAAATAGCGCCCCACAGGATAAAGGCAAATATAATTCTGGTAACAGTAAACAGTATATGGAAAACAGTGTCCGCTCTCCAGATAAGCTGCGTTCTGAAATGAACCGATGCAATTTCCAAATATTTACGCATCCCATTTTCCTCCTGTAAATCCTCTCTACAATTTTTCCTATTTCCTCTTCTTCAATTGTGACATCCACAGGATTGTGCTCAAGAAGGAGACGCAGACTTCCACCCGCCTTCTCTCGTGGTACTTCAATAATTTTCTTATATGCAGTGTCCTCTAATATACGCCATTCACTATTGGGTGCAATTTTTTCCGGCCGTTCAAAGGTAAGGGTAATTCTCTTATTTTTCTGATACCGATCAAACAGCTCCTCCGTTGCACCGTCATAGATTTTGCTTCCGTGATTTACCACCACACAACGACTGCAGAGTGATTTGATATCCTCCATGTAATGGGAGGTAAGAAGGATAGTGGTACCTTTCTCCTCGTTCACTTCCTTCAGGAACTTTCTGACCTGTCTGCCTGCCACTGCATCAAGACCAATAGTAGGTTCATCTAAAAACAATATCCTGGGGTTGTGGAGCAGAGCCACGATCAGTTCCATTTTCATCCTTTCTCCTAAGGACAGAGTTCTCACCTGCACATCCATGAGTTCCTTTACGCCGAACAGCTCCACAAAATAATCCCTGTTATAGCGATATTCCTTATCGGAGAGTCCATAAATTTGCCGGAACAAGTGCAGAGTATCCTCCGCAGTCAGTTCAAAAAACAGCTGGCTCTTCTGTCCCATAACCACCGCATACTGCCTTTTGAAGTCGTTTTCCAGTTTATTGGGATAATAGCCTAAAACACTGATTTCTCCGGAGGTGGGCGCAATGATTCCGGTAAGCATTTTGACAAGCGTGGTTTTCCCCGCACCGTTTGGACCTATCAGGCCGACGAATTCTCCTCCGCGTACGGAAAGATCCATCTGGCTGACCGCCTGTTTTTCTTCATAATCCCTATGAAACAGCCCCCTGACACTACCCAGAATGCCCTCCTGCTTCCTGAATCGCCTATATGTTTTTGTTAACTGATTTGTTTCAATTACATTCATTCTGATTTAACTCCTTTGTGACTGTCCAGTGTTCCTATAATCACATGACTGCTTCCTTTTCACTGACAGATGCAGCAAATACGTCTGTTGGCTGAACAGTTATGCTCCTTTCTTTTTTTCTCAATACCTGACTGAAACTAAAATAAGCCCCCGAAGCATCTGCCCTGATACGGACATACTGCTTCGGGGGCCTGACAGGCAATCCCTGGACTCTGAAATGGAAAAACTACGGAATTATTCCAGGCAGGCAGGGCCATACAGCAGGACGGACAAATGCGTCCATCCGGGCCGCAGCCTGAGGAAATAAAAAACATGACCTGCTACGTCATGCTTCTTAAACCGTCTGTTTCCAATAACCAGACTTCTATTAGAAGTGTATGAAGTATTTAGTAAGGCAGATACCGGGTAAATGACCGGTAAAAGGGTACAAAAAGAGCCGGAAAACCAGCCTGCTGTCCCTTTTTTCAACTATGCAGTTGCAATCTCCTTACTTAACACACGCATGCACTTACCTCACTTTTTTTAATATTAAGCCATCCGGCTATGTACTGTATCTGTGTTCTGATACAACAACTAAATTATAGACAGACAAAAGCGTACTGTCAATGCTTTCTTTGGTTTCCTGTTATGCTCTGTCATCCGAACTGTTACCGCAATCTGATTTTGATTCAGCTTATCCTGTCCCTAGACCATGTACTGCCACTATCCAATGGAATCTGTAGTGAATAAAATCCGGATATTTCCGGAATACTATACAAAAAATACCATAACTTGACTGGAGGAATCATATGAGTAAGGATCCTGTTTTTTTAACCGATAAAAATCATACCGTTATTCTGGAGGCAGTGACCGGCGTTCCCAATGCAGCCGTTCCTGATACCTGCAAACCGTTTGAGCTGCTGACTCCCAATACCTCGGAGGGCGCTGCGGAAAAGCATCTGCCGGTGGTGGAAATCGATGGCCGGCACGTTACGGTGAAGGTGGGAAGTATTTTTCATCCCATGACTGAGGAGCACAGCATCGGCTGGGTGTGCCTTGTAACAAAAGCCGGATGCACCATGCGGATCTGTCTGGCTCCCGATTGCGAACCGGTAGCCCATTTTACACTGGAGGACGGGGACTCGGTGAAGGCGGCTTATGCTTATTGTAATCTGCATGGGTTCTGGAAGACGGAAATCTAAAAATCAAAAGGTCTAATAAACACAGGTATACTTTTCATACACACATGGACAAGTATACCTGTTTTATTATATCTTTTTCGCCCGCCTCAACAGCAATTTCACCAGTTCCCGGATGGTTCCCTTCTTCTCCACATACCGATGGCCGTCCTTCACCAGATATTCCGCGTAAAACTCCCCGATTTCCTCCGGCTCCGCCCGACAGAAATCCTTTCCTGTGACAAAGAAATCCGCCTTCTTTCCCACCTCCAGCGTTCCGCTTTCCATCTCTTCGCCCAACATTCTCGCCGGCTCCGCCGTATAGGTACGAAGAGCCTGAAAGGGAGTCAGGGACTGCCCCGGCAGATAAAATTCCACCATCCCCAGCATCTGTTCATAAGGGTTCATGGACTGTACCGGAGAATCGCTGGATCCACAGATACACACGCCGGCTTCCGTCAGCTCTCTTAACGGAATCTGTTGCCTCACCTTTTCCTTTGGCAGAAACTGCTCATAGCTCTTCAGATAGCGCTTGTCCATCCAGGAAAATCCCGGCTGAACCGTCAGCGCCACCGGCAGATGCTTAATTTTTTCCACTGCCGAGGCCGAAGGAAATTCAAAATGATCAATACGGGGCATAGGTTTGCTTTTCCTTTTTTCCCCTTCTTCCTCTCCGCCATCCCGGCCGTCACCCAGTCCTAACACCTTCTCATAGCAATCCACAATCTGATCAATGGCCGCCTCCCCAATGGCATGGCTGGACAACTGAATCCCCTTTTCATGCGCCCCCCGCACCTTTCCCAGAATAAAATCATCCTTATAGTAGCAGTGTCCCTTTTCCCCATTATCAATAAACGGCACATAGAAAGCCGCGCTATGGGAGCCTACGGAACCATCCAGCTCCCAGCTTCCGCAACCGCCTGCCCGGGGAAACTTTTGCAGCCTGTGATATTTTTCCGCCCTCTCCAGCTCCATATACTGAGGGAACAGCCGTACGTCAATATCCATCCGGGATGCCACAAACGCCAGCAGCCTGGTGAGAAAATCATGCTTCACATCCCCGTTTCCGTCCATGGCGCATACCCGGCTGATTCCGTAATGCGCGCACAGGTTGGAAAAATTGGCGATGCCAGCGGCCAGCACAGAGGGTGTCACCGATGCCGCTATCAGGTTCGTCACCTTCCCCTGCATAAACTCATGGGCTTCGCCAAAAAAACGGCCGTCCGAACCCTGCTCAGGAAGCTTCAGCTTCTCCATCAAAGCCGTGGAAATACTGCTGCTGTGCCCGTCAATATTATAAATAATCATGCACCTGCCGCCGGTCCATTCATCCAGCTCCTGCCGGCTGGGCAGTCTTTTTTCCTTCATTGCGGAAAGGATATACTGATTTGCCATAATTATTTTCTGCTTCGGATGTGCGCTACAGTAGGCGCGTATTTTCTGTTCCACCCCTGCCATGCAGTCCGGCGCAATCCCTTCCGAGGTTATCTCACAGATATTAAAACTGGAGGCCGCCAGGATCATTGTATAAAGCAGATGGACATGAGAATCCGTCAGCGCCGGAAACACATGCATTCCCTCAAGGCTGATATATTGGTCATAGCCAACTTCCGTTTCCGGGCCGCCGTTTCCCAGATAGCATATCCTGTCCCCGTCCGTTCCCATGGACATAAAGGTTTCTTCCACATGCAGACGCATGGTATGCACCGTACCGCCGTAATAAAATATCTTCATTCTAAATCGTCACCACATTTCCCACAGCCATTAAAAAATAGGCCAGCATAATCATTATCTGCATCCCGGCACCGCCCCATTTCCCCAAAAGGGAATTCCCCGGCTCCCGGGACGCCTTTCGGTAGGCCGGAACCACAAGCAGCGCTATCAAAATCGCAATCAGCCCCCCGGCCAGACGCATAAACTCCATAAAACCGCCCAGACCTGCAAAGGTCATCAAAAGCGATGGCAGCGTCGCAATAACCCAGCAGATTCTGCGTGAAAGCTTCAACTGTTCCTCCACAATGTCCGATAGCGCCAGCGAAATGGACCAGTAGGTCGTCAGCATAGCCAGGATGGTAAAAAGAGAACCAACAATCTCTGCCCAGCTGCCAATTCCATGGCTCCACCCAATCATGGCAACCTCCGTCACCTGCACAGAGGAAAGCAGGGCGCACACGGAAATGACAACAATCAATACAAAGTTATTCATTAACCCTAAAAATACGGCCTTTTTCACCTTTTTCCCATCGCCGCCCAGTCCGGCTACCGCCTGTGGGACCGAAAAAAAATGCGGAAAAGGCAAACATCGCCATTCCAAAATAAGCAAGCCCCTCCGTCACTCTTCCCGCTCTTACCCGCTCTGAGCCGACAAATCACAAACGAACCGTTACTTATCCGGTTGGATTCCGGGAATGATTCCGCGGAAAACATCGGCATCCTCCTGGAAAGCGGCTGCTACTTCATTATAAAAAGAAATCTCCGCCGTGAAAGTAAGGACGTCTGGTTTGAGATGGCAAAGGCAAACTCCCATATGTCGGAAGTGATTGGAGACCGGTCACTTATACCACGGAGGATGGCGTGGAAAAAACCGTCACAATCCGTACCGGGTATGAGATCATAGAGCGCACAGTTGATAGCGAGGTGGAGTTCATCCTCGCAAAATATGAGGTGACGGAGTATGTCGCCACCACTTATGAATGCCCGCATTGCAAACAGACGGAGGATCCCCGGTTCGTAAAGGATGATGGCCGCCCTCCCTCACTCATAGAGAAAAACTACGCCACGCCGTCACTGGTGGCGGGGATCTTAAAGAACAAGTTTGTCCTCGGTTTACCGTTCTACCGGCAGGAGCAGGATCTGAAACGGTCAGGCATCCTCATCACCAGGGCCTCCATGGCCACCCGGGCCATCCTCGTATTCCAGATGTATTTCCAGTGGCTGGTACAGTATTTCCACCGGGAGCTACTGAAAAGGCAGTTTCTGATGATGGATGAAACGCCCGTCCAGGTGCTGAAGGAGCCGGATAAAAGGCCGCAGTCCAAGTCCTATGTGTGGCTGCTACGTTCCGGGGAGAACGGCCTGCCTCCGTTGCTCCTGTACCGGTACTCCCTGACAAGGAACGGGGATAATGCGGTGGAGATGAGGAGTTTTTTTTGATGCCATCCCAAAGGGCAGTGAAAAAGACCTGTCAAACCCCGCCGTACAGGGCGTGGCATATTGTGATAAGCTGTTCCGTTATGAGCGTAGGTATAAGGAACAGGAATTATCCTATGAACAGCGGGAAAAACGCAGGCCTAAGGATGAAAAGCCGGTGACGGAAGCGTTCATCAAATGGCTGAACCAGCAGAAGATGTCCGCCCCCAGCAATAAGTTCAACAAGGCGCTGTCCCATGCCAGGAACCGCCAGGACATCCTGATGACATACTTGGAGGATGGCCGATGCAGCCTCTCAAACAAAATGAGCTTATACGCAGGATATTTTTATCCTCATCTTTTGCCCCATATAGCATAAATCAAGGCATTGTTCAATAAAAGATGTGGATAAAAATCCACCTTATCCCTGATAATGGAATCATCAAATTTATGGAGGT
>NZ_VUMI01000082.1 GCF_009696275.1 Eisenbergiella porci | reverse complement strand
CTTCCGAATTATGCAAAGTCTAAAGAGCCCGTACACTTTATATAATCAACAAAGTGTGGGCTCCACTTTGCATAATAACTTACTTTTCATAACCAACGTTATGCGAAGCTTCGCATAACGTTGGCAAGACAACGACCTGCGCCAATCTCGGCATCGGACTGGCACAGGAAGGAAAGAAGGTGCTGCTGGTTGACGGCGATCCCCAGGGCAGCTTGTCTATCAGCCTGGGCTATTCCCGCCCGGACACGCTGCCGGTTACGCTCTCCGATATGATGGGCAAGGTCCTGACCGATATGCCCATCCAGCCCGGCGAGGGTATTCTGCACCATGCGGAGGGTGTTGACCTGATGCCTGCGGACATTCAGCTCTCCGGCATGGAGGTATCCCTGGTTAACGCCATGAGCAGAGAAACCATTCTGCGGCAGTATCTGGACACGGTGAAACGGGACTATACCCATATTTTAATTGACTGCCAACCCTCCCTGGGTATGCTCACGGTCAATGCACTGGCAGCCGCCAACAGGGTATTGATTCCCGTCCAGGCGGAGTATCTGCCCGCCAAAGGACTGGAACAGCTGCTGCAAACCATCAGCAAAGTGCGGAGGCAGATCAATCCCAAACTGCAAATCGACGGCATCCTACTGACGATGGTGGACGGGCGCACCAACTTTGCAAAAGAGATCAGCGCCCTGCTGCGGGAAACCTACGGTTCCAAAATTAAAGTATTCGGTTCTGAGATTCCGCACTCCGTCCGGGCCAAGGAGATCAGCGCCGAAGGAAAGAGCATCTACGCCCACGACCCGGAGGGCAAGGTTGCTGCCGCCTACAAAAATCTGACGAAGGAGGTGCTGAAACTTGAAAAGCAGCGCGAAAAACATAAAGCTGGCATCGGTAGATGATCTGTTTTCCACCGAGGAAAGCCGCGCCGACGCCAGCCGCGAAAAAGTAGTGGAAATCCCGCTGTCTGAACTGCATCCGTTTAAGGACCATCCCTTTAAGGTCAAGGATGACGAGGCCATGATGGAAACGGCGGACAGTATTCGGCAGTACGGCGTTTTGGTTCCTGCCATCGTCCGTCCCGATGCGAATGGCGGCTATGAGCTGGTTGCTGGGCACCGGCGGCACCACGCCAGCGAATTGGCCGGAAAAGAAACCTTGCCTTGTATTGTCCGTGATCTGGATGATGATGCCGCCACAATTATCATGGTTGACAGCAACCTTCAGCGTGAAAGCCTGCTTCCCAGTGAGCGGGCTTTTGCGTATAAGATGAAGTTGGAGGCCGTTAAGCACCAAGGAGCCAGAACGGACCTCACTTCTGTTCAAGTTGAACAGAAGTTGAGCGCCCGTGACAGGGTGGCGCAAGAGGCCGGTGAAAAAAGTGGTATTCAAGTTATGCGTTATATCCGCCTGACCGAGCTGATTCCCCCTTTGCTGGATATGGTAGACGAGAAGAAAATCGCCCTCAGTCCGGCCTACGAGCTGTCCTTCCTCAAACCGGAGGAACAGGCCCAACTTGTTGAGACAATGGACTATGAACAGGCTACCCCTTCTCTTTCCCAGGCCCAACGCATGAAGAAGTTCAGCCAGGAAGGGCGTTTGACCGAAGATGTGATGCTTGCCATTATGTCTGAGGAAAAGAAAAGCGAGCTGGACCGCGTTACGCTCACCTCTGACACCCTGCGGAAATACTTTCCCAAGAGTTATACCCCCAAGAAGATGGAGGAAACCATCATCAAGCTGCTGGAAGCATGGCAGCGCAAACGCCAGCAACAGCAGGAACGCTGAGAAAGGAGCCGGTATGAGCGATATTCCCATTCGGGAGCTGAAAGGCCATGACATTCTGGCCGTGGAACGATTCAGGGACAGCACCCGCCGGATGATTGAGTTTGTTGTCCGCAAGCAGGGCAACCCTTACGGCAGCCCCGGTGATGAAATGCGCCTGTTTCTGAGCGAGGCGGACTATCGGAGGGCGTTAGAGAGCCAGAACCGCAGAGAAATCCGCATCAAGCGGACTGCCCACATCATTGAGGGCCATATCCTGTACGACAGGAAAAAGAGCAAGAAACACTGATTTGTCGCAGTTTGAAGTGACTGCGGCTTTTTTCATGCCAACCGGCGCAAGGAAGGAGTGAAGTCAATGGCTGTTTTTCGCGTCCAACGCACACGCGATTACACCGTAATGTCAAATTATCACCTGAGAGATCAGAACCTGACCCTGAAAGCCAAGGGCCTATTGTCTATGATGCTGTCTCTCCCGGATGAATGGAACTACACCACGAGGGGGCTGGCCGCCATCTGCAAGGAGGGCGTGGATGCTATCGGTTCTGCCCTGAAAGAACTGGAAAACACCGGCTATATCGTCCGGCATCAGCTGCGCGGTGCCAATGGCAGGATCAGCGATACGGAGTACATCATTTACGAGCAGCCCCATAAAGCTGAAACCCCGGATACGGATTCACCAGATACGGAAAATCCGGATATGGTTTCCCCGGATATGGACACGCCATATCTGGAAAAGCCCGCAGAAATAAATATAGAAGAATTAAATACCCAAAAATCAATTACAGATGGATCAAATACCGATTCGATTCCTTTCCGTGGGTATGCGGCGGGAAACCCGCCGGAACCGAAACGAAGGGAAGCGACGCCGGTGAGCGAAATGGAAAGCTATCGGGAGTTGATTCTGGAAAACATCGAGTACGACCTTCTTCGGCAGGAGGCTGGTCCTTATGCAGATGATCTGGACGAAATCGTTGAAATCATGGTGGAAACAGTCTGCGCCAGACGGAAATTCACGCGGGTAGCTGGCAGCGACTTTCCCCATGAGGTCGTGAAGTCCCGGCTTCTGAAACTGAACTGTGAGCATATTCGCTTTGTGATGGACTGCATGAGGCAGAACACCACTAAAATCCGGAACATCAAGCAATACCTGCTGGCGGCGCTGTTCAATGCACCCACCACCATCGGGAACTATTACACGGCACTGGTAAACCACGACATGTACGGCGGCTGATGGCCGCCTATTTTTATGCCCGGACATCCGGGAGAAAGGATATGCCATGAAGCGACCTTTGGCTTACATCACTGCCCCCTGGGGCAGCAACGAATTTGAGAACACTGAAACCGCCGCCCGTTACTGCCGAGCCGTTTATGATGCCGGTTTTTCGCCGGTCTGTCCGCTTCTGTTCCTGCCTCTGTTTCTCAACGATGCGATTCCACAGGAGCATAAGGACAGCATCGACATTGCCCGCGATTTTCTCCGCCGCGCTCATGTGCTGGTAGTCTGCGGCGATACCGTAGACGAGGCCATGAAAAATGATATTGCCATCGCGGAGCGGCTCCGGATCACTGCTACCACTCTGGACGGCCTGCTCACCGTAAAGGGCCAGGGGCGGGAGAAAGGAGGAAATCAGCATGGGTAAAACCATTGGCGAGCTGATGGAGGAAATGCGTATCAAGGCCGGAGCGCAGAATTACAAAGGCCATGACTACCTGGATTTGGCCCGGTTCGATGAGAACACCCGCCACATGATTATCTTTGATGTGCTGACCCATGATTCGCCGGTGGGCTTCATGGGAGATCGGATGCGGATGTTTCTCTCCGACACCGGCTATCAGAAAGCGTTGGAGAACCAGGAACATGGGAACATCAAAATTCTGTCCCACGCCAAGGTCATTCGCGGAGATCTGTTCTATGACCGCAAAGACCAGGTACGGTAACGGAGACTCCATGATGCTGAAATATCTGCTCCGGCGGTTGGTGGTGCCGCCTTAGTGAAAGCCGCCTCCCTGCAAATCTGACGGAAAGGAGTGATGAGAAATGCAGGAAGAAGTTGAAAACAGGACGCTCACCCTGGGCATCAATGCAACCAAGTTCTCCGGGCGGGTCTTAAAAGCTGCCCTGTGCAAGTACCTGGCTTACCGCAAGGAAAAGAAATTGCAGGCCAGCCGGGACAGCCCTGATGTAAAGTCCTTCGGCAAGGTCAGCATGGAGGAATTACAGCAGGAGCATGGCGATATGCGCCAGCTCGATGTGCAGGACAAGAGCCTGCGGGACTTTGACCGTATTGCCAGAGAACACGGCGTCCGCTACACCGTCTTTGAGACGGAAAAGGGCCATTTTCAGATTTTCTTCAAGGCTCCCAATGAGGCAAATATGAATGCCGCCTTTGAGAAGTACGCAGCCACGAAGCTCAAAAAAGCGGAGCGGCGCGAATCTGTGCTGGGCAAGCTGGAGAAATTCAAGGCTCTGGTGAAAAACGCCGTGGTGGACCGGACCAAGCGAAAGGAGCTGGAACGATGAAACAGATCAACATCAAGAAGCTCCTGCTGCTAAACCTGCCCTATCCGCTGATCGGCCTCTTTGCCACCAAGCTGGGACAGGCATGGCGGCTGGCCGCTGGTGTGGACGCTTCCACGAAGCTGCTGCATCTGCCGGAGGGCTTCGCCGCCGCGTTTCAGTCTTTCTTGCCCAGCCTTTACCCGCAGGATTTGGTCATCGGTCTACTCTGTGGTGCAGCCCTGCGGCTGGCGGTCTATGTGAAAGGCAAGAACGCCAAGAAATACCGCAAGGACATTGAGTACGGTTCCGCCCGCTGGGGAACGGCAGAGGACATCAAGCCCTTTGTCGATCCGGTGTTTGAAAACAACATCATACTCACGCAGACGGAAAGTCTGATGATGAGTAACCGGCCCAAGAATCCCAAGTACGCCCGAAATAAGAATGTGCTGATCATCGGCGGCTCCGGTTCCGGCAAAACCCGCTTCTGGCTCAAGCCCAACCTGATGCAATGCACCTCCAGGGCGTATCCCACCAGCTTTGTGGTCACAGACCCCAAGGGCAGTATCGTGGTCGAGTGCGGAAAGCTCCTGCAGCGCAACGGCTACCGCATCAAGATCATGAACACCATCAATTTCAAGAAGTCCATGCACTACAACCGTGCGACTTGTTCGCCACCGAAAATGCGGCGCACAGTGCTGTTTCAGTCAGTTCTGTGAACTGATAATTCAAGAGGTGGAATGATAGGGTAACGCCTTGAAACGCCTCCCCTGATACTCCGGCATGCAGAGGGCAAAACTCTGTATGGAGCCCGGTGAAGTCGGCAGAGAGATGCCGTAACAGGTTAAGCTGACGAAAGCTGTCCAGAGGTGGACGGTGCATCCTATATGCCGGGGGTCTACAAGATACCCATGGTGAGAATGACAGAGATGTCTGACGAAACTCCCGAATGTAAAGGTCTAAAAGTGCCACGCTCAGAAATGGGTGTGTGGGTTAATGCCCAGACAGTGCGGCAGAGTAGAAATGGTTGTTACGAAACGCCGTGGCACGTTACAGGCGTGTCCAAGCTGTCAGGCCCAGAGGGAACACCTAAAGGTATGTATGGACAGATAGAATTATCGGAACAAGGAAAGGCAGGAAGTCCATTGGATAATCCGACGAAGAACAATAAGCGGATAAATTCTTGCTGAAAAGCAGTGGTCGAACCGATGATGCCATCTGCGAAAAAGAGGATGGTTAGGAATGGCCACGAGTCAGGCAAAACGTCAGCAGTACACAACCACTATTCATGCAGTCGAGTAAGAAAAAGAAATTGTCACTCGATTTCAAAAGAATGGGGTGATGTACATGGCACAGAAAGCTAAGAAGAAAAGCAAGATGCGCCATGCGGAATACTATGACATGCAGAAAACCTTTGACGACCTGTATGCCGCTAGTAAGAACGGTGAAACTTTCGGGCATTTGATGGAAATCATCAGTGCGCCTAACAACATCAAGCTGGCATTCAGAAATATCAAGGGAAATGACGGCAGTCATACCGCAGGCACGGATGGGCGGACGATTGAGTCACTGGCAGCCATGCCAGAGGATAAGTTTGTGAAGCTCATCCAGAAACAATTCAGGAGGTATGAGCCAAAGGCAGTAAGAAGAGTAGAAATACCGAAGCCAAACGGAAAGCTGAGGCCTCTGGGAATACCGTGTATTATCGACCGAATAGTACAACAATGTATCTTGCAGGTCATGGAGCCGATCTGCGAAGCAAAGTTCTATGAGCACTCTTACGGATTCAGACCGTGCAGGAGCGCTGAAAATGCTATCTCCTACGCTTATGGACTTGCTCAGATGAACAAGCTTCACTATGTAGTCGATGTGGATGTTAAAGGATTCTTTGACAACGTCGATCACAGAAAGTTGCTTAGGCAGATATGGACTCTGGGTATACGGGACACCAAGTTGATTCAGATTATTAAGGCCATGCTGAAAGCACCAATCGTAATGCCCAACGGAGAAACCGTCCTGCCATCAAAAGGAACACCGCAAGGCGGTATCCTTTCCCCACTTCTGGCGAACATCGTCCTCAACGAATTGGACTGGTGGATTGCCTCCCAGTGGGATGAGATGGTGGCGCACATGGAACATCCATGTAAAGTGACCTATTACCCTAATGGTGCGGAGAAAAAGTACAACAGCTATACGGCCTTAAAGAAAAGCAACCTCAAGGAAATGCGGATTGTCCGTTATGCGGATGATTTCAAGATATTTTGCAGAACCAAAGAGGATGCCGAGAAAACCTACTATGCAGTGAAAGACTGGCTGTGGAAACGGCTTAAGCTGGTAATTTCTGATGAAAAGTCCAAAGTGACCAATCTTAGGAAGCGTGACAGTGAGTTTCTGGGTTTTCGTATAAAGCTGCGGCGTAAAGGTAATTCATGGGTGATAACTTCAAATGTCTGCGATAAAGCCACGAAAAGGATCAGCAAAGAAATGGCTGAAACCATCAGGGCGATACAAAGAAGCAAGACGGCTGAAGAAATAAGCCTGAACGTGGGTGACTACAACGCCAAGGTGATCGGAATACAGGATTATTACTGCATTGCGACAAGAGTCAACTTGAATTTCAGCGATATCGCCCGTCCTATCAACGGACAGCTTCTCCATCGTATCGATGGGATCAAGAAGCAAGGCGAAATCAAAAACAGATATCTGAGGAAACGATACGGAGAATCGAGGCAGATGCGATGGGTCGGAGAAACGCCGCTGGTGCCATTAGCCTACGTACAGTTCAAAATCCCAATGCGAAAAAGCCGAAAAATCAATCCGTATACGCCCGAAGGCAGAGCTGAGATACACGACAATCTGAGAATAGATGTGAAGTCAATGCTCTGGCTGATGCGGCATCCGATACCATACGAATCGGTGAGGTACAACGATAATCGCGTTTCGCTTTATGCAGGACAAGATGGGAAGTGTGCAGTCACCGGAAAGGAACTGGATGTGCAGACCTGTGTCTGCTACAGAAAATCAAACGAATGTAAAAAGGGCAATGACAGCTACCAAAACCTGATGCTTCTTTCTTTACAGGGATGGGTAATTGTCAGCTCGGAAAACATTGAATCTGTAGCGGCGCTGGTAAAGGAATACTCTTTGAATGCCAAAGCTATTACCAAAGTGAACAAACTGCGCGCTACCGCAGGACTGCCGCTTCTGGCGGTAGAGTAGCAAAACTTAGCCAATGTGAAAGAGTGGTTGTGTATCACTGCTGAAACTATGCTTGATGGAACGCCGGATGCGGTGAAAGTCGCATGTCCGGTGTGAAGTGGGGGAAAACCCGGAGACAATTTCAAAGGGTTACCTATCGCTATCCTTCTCGTACATTCACAGCGAAAAGGACATTTTGAAGCTGGTCACGACCCTGATTGCCAACACCAAAGGCGCGCGCCCAGATAGGGCGTAGTAAGAAGTAGAATCAGGCACTACCCACTCAGATAACAGTGGAAACGACCCGCCTAACCGATAGGCGAAAGCTGATGCGGGACCATAGCATGGCGGGAAAGCGATAAGTTGCTCTATACACAAGAGCACGACTGAATTGCTACGTTAAGCGGATATGAGGATAGAACTACTGAATGTTGAATGCGAGTTTCAAGTCCCCGTTGTGTTCGGGCGGAGGAATGTGTATGTAACCACCGTAGATACGGCGGCATCAACCTCTGACATGAATAACATTGCGTTTCGCCTTTGCGCGATGGGTTATCAATCCATTCATGTGACAAGCCAGAGAACTGGAAATAACGAAACGAAAGCGTATCCGACAATCCGCATTTGCCTACTTATTACGCTAACTGGGGATTGCCTAAGTCGGAATGCTCAAACCAGCTATGCGAAATGCCCCCTGCGGGCGATAAATCCCAAGCCCTCGAAAGGCAAGGGAGATGACGCTGAATATCCGATACGGCAACGGAGTTCTCATAGTAGTCATGTGGGAAGTAACGACTCTCACGGAATATATCGTGTATTCCAGACGAAGGAGAACAGTTATTGCATTCCAAAATTGAAATTTGATTAGGGAGGAAAGCCTCAAATGCAACCAACAATCGAGATTTTGGATAGAATCAGAAAAAATTCAAGGGACAACAAAGAGGAAATCTTCACAAGGCTCTACCGCTATCTATTAAGACCCGATCTGTATTATCTTGCGTACAAAAACCTCTACGCCAACAAGGGCGCAGGAACAAAAGGCGTGAATGACGACACAGCTGACGGATTCAGCAAGGAAAAAGTTGACCGGATCATCCAATCTCTGGCTGACGGAACCTATACGCCGAATCCCGTTCGCCGCGAGTACATCCAGAAAAAGCAGAACAGCACGAAAAAGCGTCCCCTGGGGATTCCTACCTTTACGGACAAGCTGGTGCAGGAAGTATTGAGAATGATATTGGAATCGGTCTACGAGCCAATTTTTTCAAACAACTCTCACGGCTTTCGTCCCAACAGGAGTTGCCACACTGCGCTAAAATCCTTGAAAAGAGAATTTTCAGGTGTGTCGTGGTTTATTGAGGGCGATATTAAGGGCTGTTTTGATAACATCAACCACCGAGTTTTGGCAAACATCATAAACGCCAAGATTAAAGACGCACGGCTGATTCAGCTCATTTGGAAATTCCTAAAAGCCGGTTATATGGAGGACTGGCAATACCATGCTACCTACTCCGGCTGCCCGCAGGGCGGCATCGTTTCGCCCATACTCGCAAATATCTACCTGAATGAGCTGGACAAGTTCGTAGAAAAAACCGCCAAAGAGTTCTATAAAAGCAGGGACAGGCACCATACCCCGGAATACGATAAGGTCACATGGCAGATAAAAAAGGCTCAGAAACAGCTGAAAACTGCAACGGGTCAGGAAAAAACAGCTTTGTTGCAGAAAATCGCTCAATTAAAAGCAGTCATGCATAAAACGCCCTGTATGTCCAAAACGGACAAAGTCATCAAATACATCCGTTATGCTGACGACTTCATTCTTGGCGTGAAGGGCGATAAAGCGGACTGTGAGCGTATCAAGAGACAGCTGTCCGACTTCATCAGCCAAACCCTGAAAATGGAGCTTTCAGAGCAAAAGACACTCATTACGCACAGTAACCAGTATGCAAGATTTTTGGGTTATGACATCCGTGTGCGGAGAGACCAGAAGCTAAAGCCGCACGGAAACCACGTTTCCCGCACGCTCAACGGGTCTGTTGAGCTGTGCATTCCGTTTGCGGACAAAATCATGCCTTTCCTGTTTGGGAAGTCGGTCATTCGGCAACTACGCGACGGGACAATAGAGCCTACCGCAAGAAAATATATCTTTCGGTGTACGGACTTGGAGATTGTATCAACGTACAACTCTGAGCTGCGCGGTATTTGCAACTATTACAGCATAGCCAGCAATTTCAACAAGCTTCAATATTTTGAATATTTGATGGAATACAGCTGCCTGAAAACTCTCGCTGGAAAGCATGAGAGCACCAGCAGAAAAATGATGCGCAAATACCGTGATGGAAACGGCAGCTGGGGTGTGCCCTACCAAACAAAAGCAGGCATAAAGCGCCGCAGCTTCGCAAGGTTTATGGATTGCAAAAATACAGACCTCTGGACAGATAAAATCATAGACTTTGCAATCGCACACATCGGTTCCAGAACGTCATTTGACGATAGGCTGTCCGCCCGCGTGTGTGAGCTGTGCGGAAAGACCAATGTACCGCTGGAAATACACCATGTAAATAAAGTGAAGAACCTCAAAGGAAAACAACTGTGGGAACTTGCGATGATAGCGAAAAAGCGTAAAACTCTTGCAGTGTGCAAGGACTGTCATCACAAGATTCATCACCCTTGAACGACGCTGATTTGAAGCAATGATGGCGAGCCGGATACATCGAGAGGTGTACGTCCGGTTCTGGGAGGGGTTTGGGCAAACCTACGGCAGGAATGCCGCAAGGCGGCTCATTCCTACTCTACGAAGGCAAGGGCGGGGACGATTTCTGGCTCAAGGCGGAGACGCTGCTTTACACGGCACTGATCGGCTACATCCACTATGAAGCCCCGGAGGAGGAGCAGAACTTCTCCACCCTGATTGAGTTCCTGAACGCGATGGAGACGCGGGAGGACGATGAGGACTTCCAGAACCCCGTTGACCTGATGTTTGAGGATTTGGAAAAGCGCAAGCCCAACCACTTTGCGGTGCGCCAGTACAAGAAATACAAGCTGGCTGCCGGAAAAACAGCCAAGTCGATTCTGATTAGCTGCGGTGCGCGTCTGGCCCCCTTTGACATTCAGGAGCTGCGGGAGCTGACCGCTTATGATGAGCTGGAGCTGGACACCCTGGGCGACCGGAAAACGGCTCTGTTCTTCATTATGAGCGATACCGATGACACTTTTAACTTTTTGATCTCTATGGCCTACACCCAGCTTTTCAATCTGCTGTGCGAAAAGGCCGATGATGTGTATGACGGCCGTCTGCCGGTTCATGTGCGCTGCCTCATTGATGAGGCGGCCAACATCGGGCAGATTCCCCGTCTGGAAAAGCTGGTGGCAACGATCCGCTCCCGCGAGATTTCGTGCTGCCTGGTCCTTCAGGCACAGTCTCAGCTCAAAGCTTTGTATAAGGACAACTGTGACACCATCATCGGCAACATGGATGCCCGTATCTTCCTGGGTGGCTCGGAGCCTACGACATTAAAGGAACTGAGCGCCGCACTGGGTAAGGAAACCATTGATATGTATAACACCAGCGTCACCAAGGGTACGCAGGAAAGCCACGGGCAGAACTTTCAGAAGCTGGGCAAGGAGCTGGCCTCCGTGGATGAGCTGGCCGTTCTGGACGGCAGCAAGTGCATCCTCCAGCTTCGCGGTGTGCGGCCGTTTTTGTCGGACAAGTACGACATTACCAAGCACCCGAACTACAAATACCTATCCGATTTTGATAAGAAAAATGCCTTCAACATAGAGCGTTTTCTTGACACCAAGCTCAAACCGAAGCCGGGCGAACGGTTTGAAGCCTTTGATATTACCCTGCCCGATGGGGAGGCTGCCCCCGCTTAACGCAGCCTGATCTTGAAACGAGGAAAGCGTGCCTTCCAAACAATAAAATTTTTGGAGGTACTTTATTATGGCATTTTTCAATTCTGCAGTTGGTGTTCTTCAAACCCTCGTTGTGGCGCTCGGTGCCGGTCTCGGCATCTGGGGTGCAATCAACCTTCTGGAAGGCTATGGCAATGACAACCCCGGCGCAAAGTCGCAGGGTATGAAGCAGCTCATGGCGGGCGGCGGCGTGGCCCTCATCGGCATCACCCTGGTTCCCCTGCTGTCCGGCCTGTTCGGTTAATCCCGAACCCCTGCAACCTGTTCACCAACCATTCACTGTAAGGAGGCTTTTATGAAACCGAGCGATCTTTCCAAGCCGGAATATACGGTACAGGAAATCATGCAAATCCTTGTCATTTCCATTGGCGCTGGCCTGGGTATCTGGGGGGCTATCACATTGTTGGAGGGCTACGAAAACGAGGACGAAAGCCTGAAGCGGCGTGGCCTGGATATGGTGCTGGCTGGCGGCAATATTGCGTCGCTGGCACCGGAATGTCTTCGGATTGAACTTCCGGCCTCGGACGGTTCGGACAATCATTGAGCCTCAAGAAATTCTCTGCCCCTTCCGCTTCATGCGGGAGGGGCAAGAAAGGAGGTCAAGCGTTTGGATTTCTTATGGGATTCCATCACAGAATGGCTCAAAGAACTGCTGGTCAGCGGTATTATGAGCAACCTGTCCGGGATGTTCGACCATGTAAACCAGAAGGTCGGGGAAATCTCCACCCAGGTGGGAACTACTCCGCAGGCATGGAACAGCGGCGTGTTTTCGATGGTGCAGAACCTTTCGGAAACAGTCATTCTCCCGATTGCCGGTGTCATCCTGGCCTTTGTGATGACGCTGGAGCTGATCCAGTTGATTACTGACAAAAACAATCTCCACGATGTGGATACCTGGATGTTCTTCAAGTGGATTTTCAAGACGGCCTGCGCCATTCTCATCGTCACCAACACCTGGAATATTGTCATGGGCGTATTTGATGTGGCTCAGAGCGTGGTCAATAACGCAGCGGGCGTCATTATCTCGGATGCCTCCATTGATATTTCCAGTGTGGCCACGGACATGGAGGCCCGATTGATGGAAATGGATTTGGGGCCGCTGTTCGGCCTCTGGTTCCAGAGCCTTTTTGTAGGCATTACCATGTGGGCGCTGACGATCTGTATTTTCATCATCGTGTATGGCCGTATGGTGGAGATCTATCTGGTGACTTCCGTGGCCCCGATCCCGATGGCGACCATGCTCAATCGGGAATGGGGACAGATGGGACAGAATTATCTCCGCGCCCTGTTTGCCCTGGGCTTTCAGGCATTTCTCATTATCATCTGCGTGGGCATCTATGCCGTTCTGGTGCAGAACATCGCGCTGGAGAGCGACATCAGCGCGGCAATCTGGACCTGCATGGGCTATACGGTGCTGCTGTGCTTCACCCTCTTTAAGACCGGCAGCCTTGCCAAGAGCGTGTTCAATGCCCACTAACCCATGAAAGGAGGCTTTCCTTTATGGCCTATGTCAACGTGCCAAAGGATTTGAGCAAGGTAAAAACCAAGGTGATGTTCAACCTCACCAAGAGACAGCTCATCTGTTTCGGCAGCGGCGCACTGGTTGGCGTGCCGCTGTTTTTTCTGCTCAAATCTTATATCAGCACCAGCACCGCCTCGCTGTGTATGGTGCTTGTGATGCTGCCGTTCTTTCTGTTCGCCATGTATGAAAAGAACGGCCAGCCCTTTGAAAAAATCATTCACAACTATGTGCAGGTGCGGTTCATCCGCCCCAAGCACCGGCCTTATCAGACTGACAATTTCTATGCCGTGTTAGACCGGCAGTATCATTTGGACAAGGAGGTACAACGCATTGTCTGCAAAAACGACACAAAAAAGAAAGCTGACCCGCGCCGAGCGCCGGGAGATCGCGGCCGCCATCGAACGGGCGAAGCGGACGGATAAGAAACAGCAGTCGGCCCAGCAGTCCATTCCCTATGAGCGGATGTGGCCGGACGGTGTATGCCGCGTGACCGGCAATTTCTACACCAAGACCATCCAGTTTCAGGACATCAACTATCAGCTTTCTCAGAACGAGGACAAGAGCGCCATTTTTGATGCCTGGTGTGATTTCCTCAACTACTTTGACAGCTCCATCCGATTTCAGTTTTCATTCCTGAACCTGACCGCCAGCATGGAGAGCTTTGAACAGAGCATTTTTATCCCGCCCCAGAATGATGCTTTTGACAGCATCCGGGCCGAGTACGCTGAAATGCTCCAGAACCAGCTTGCCAAGGGCAACAACGGCCTGACCAAGACCAAGTTTCTGACTTTTGGTATCGAGGCGGACAGCATCAAGACAGCAAAGCCCCGGCTGGAGCGCATCGAAAACGATATTCTCAACAACTTCAAGCGGCTGGGTGTATCCGCTGCCGTCTTAAACGGGCTGGAACGCCTGTGCTTGATGCACGACATCTTCCACATGGATGATCAGAGTCGTTTTCAGTTCTCCTGGGACTGGCTGGCACCCAGCGGGCTGTCCACCAAGGACTTTATCGCGCCATCCTCCTTCGAGTTCAAAGAGGGGCGAACCTTCCGTATGGGCAAGAAGTTCGGTGCGGTATCCTTCCTGCAAATCCTGGCTCCGGAGCTGAATGACCGGATGCTGGCTGATTTCCTGGATATGGAGAGCAGCCTGATCGCCACGATGCACATTCAGTCTGTGGACCAGGTAGCTGCCATCAAGACAGTCAAGCGCAAGATCACCGATTTGGACAAGATGAAGATCGAGGAGCAGAAAAAAGCGGTTCGGGCCGGATACGATATGGACATCATTCCCTCCGACCTTGCCACCTACGGCACCGAGGCGAAAAATCTTCTGAAGGAGCTGCAAAGCCGCAACGAGCGAATGTTCCTGATGACGTTCCTGCTGGTGAATACCGCCGACACCAAGCAGCAGCTTGACAACAACGTGTTCCAGGCATCCAGCATCGCGCAGAAGTACAACTGTCAGCTTGTGCGCCTGGACTACCTGCAGGAGGAGGGGCTGATGAGCAGCCTGCCGCTGGGTTTCAATCAGGTGGAGATTCAGCGCAGTCTTACCACCTCCAGCACCGCAATCTTTATCCCGTTTACCACCCAGGAGCTTTTCCAGTCCGGCGGCGGGGCTCTGTATTACGGCCTGAACGCCCTGTCCAGCAACCTCATCATGGTGGACCGAAAAAAGCTCAAAAATCCTAACGGCCTGATTCTGGGTACACCCGGCAGCGGCAAGTCCTTCTCCGCCAAGCGCGAAATCACCAATGCGTTTCTCATTACGGGCGATGATATTGCCATCTGCGACCCAGAGGGAGAATATTTCCCGCTGGTGCAGCGGCTGGGCGGTCAGGTTATTCGTATTTCTCCGACAAGCTCCGACTACATCAACCCCATGGACATCAACTTAAACTATTCTGACGATGAAAACCCGCTTTCTCTGAAGGCGGATTTTATTTTGTCCCTGTGTGAGCTGGTGGTTGGCAGCCGGGACGGATTGCAGCCCGTGGAAAAGACAGTCATTGACCGCTGTGTGCGCCTGATCTATCAGCCGTACCTCAATGATCCCTGCCCGGAGAACATTCCTATTCTTGGTGATCTGTATGAGGCCCTTTTGAAGCAGGACGAGAAAGAAGCCCACCACATTGCCACCGCGCTGGAGATCTATGTATCCGGCTCCCTCAACGTGTTCAATCACCGCACGAATGTGGATGTCAACAACCGCATCGTCTGCTACGACATTAAGGAGCTGGGCAAGCAGCTCAAAAAGCTGGGGATGCTCATTGTCCAGGATCAGGTATGGGGCCGCGTCACCGCCAACCGCGCTGCTGGCAAGTCCACCCGATACTACATGGACGAGTTCCATCTGTTGCTCAAAGAGGAACAGACTGCCGCATACAGTGTGGAGATTTGGAAGCGGTTCAGAAAGTGGGGCGGTATTCCGACCGGAATCACCCAGAATGTCAAGGACCTGCTTTCTTCCCGTGAGGTGGAAAACATCTTTGGTGCGACACGTTGACGCACAAACATCACGCTATGAGGGTAATACTTCATAGACTTATGGCCATGTGATGCTAAAAGCGTCGGGCTTATCTCGGCAGGGATGAGCAACAACTGATAAC
>NZ_VUMI01000081.1 GCF_009696275.1 Eisenbergiella porci | reverse complement strand
TTTGAATTACATTTTAAAATCCCATGGCAATGGGTTTATTAAGGTTACCCTTTTTTACATCAGCTGCTTGAAAAAAACTTTGTAAACATTTTTCATTTTACCTATTGACATTTCTTAGCTGGACTTTCTGCTAAATAATACTTGTGTTTACTTCGGTTTTATTATATAATTAGGATAACCGATATATATAAGAATCCCGAAGTTTTCTTTTCAAATGTTGGTAGCATTTGAATGTGTTGTATAAGTTTGCTTAAGTACAATAATAGAATACTACGGTTTTCTTATAATGTCAATATATTTTATAAGTTTTCTTAAGCATTATAAAAGGAGTGAAAATCGTGGCAAAAAGTATGTATCAAAAATTTGAAGCCTTTCTTAAAGAAAGAAACCTTTCGCCGTATAAAGTGGCTCTGCAAGCTAATATATCGCAGCCAACTCTTAGCGATTGGAAGCACGGAAAATCCGAACCAAAAAGAACTACTTTAGAAAAGATATGTACTACGTATGACCTGCCGCTTTCATATTTCTATGATGAACCGGCATCCGACAACAAAGAAAACACGCTCACCCAAAAAGATGAACGTGACATAGAAAAACGCCTTGAAGCAGCGCTTGCAGATTTAGAGAATGAACAATCTGCACTTATGTTTTCAGGCGAACCACTGGATGATAAAACACGGGAACTGCTCAAAATAAGTCTGGAAAACAGCATACGGATAGCAAAGATAAATGCCAAAAAATTTACTAATAAAAGATATCAAAAAGATGATGAGTCTGAGCAGAGTTAATCGTCCATTATTACTACTTCATATAGAAGGGTGTGATTTTATTGGATAAAATAATGGACACAGTTCAAAGACTGATACGCCTTGCAGGAACTAATGATCCGTTTCGCATTGCTGCATGCTTAAATATACCTGTGCTATATGAGGACCTTGGAAATATTTATGGATACTATAACATGGTTCTTAGAATGAAACAGATACACATCAACCAGGCGCTTTCAGAATTTGAGCAGACTTTTACTTGTTCACATGAATTAGGTCACGCAGTTTTACATCCAAAAGCAAATACTCCATTTTTGAGAAACAATTCATTATTATCTGTCGATAAATTAGAAAAGGAAGCCAATATATTTGCTTTGGATTTAAGGATCGGAAATGATATACTTCTTGAACATTGCCACTATACTACATCACAGTTGGCAAATATGTTAGGATATCCAGAAGAACTTATAAAACTACGTGTCAATGAATGGATGAAGTTTATATAAGGATAAAAGGTGAGTTATGATAATTGATGGAAATGCTCCTGCAGATTTAACTGGCTTAAACAGACGTGATATTAGAGACATTGAACGTTCTATGGTAAAAGAGCGCGAAAAAATAATGATGGAATTACCGGACGATATAGATATTGAACCTTTAATGCAAGCCATTTACAAAGCGCTTGTTTATTGCAAAAAATTGAATAAAGAAAAATATACACCGAAAAAATATAGAAAATAATTCGGATACTCTTGATAAAGGAGGAATACTTATGGCTCTTATTAAGTGCCCTGAATGTGGCAAGGAAATCAGTAATAAAGCTAGGGCCTGCCCTAATTGTGGTATGCCAATTATACAAGATGATAATCTTTCATTAGAAGCTTCAGAACATGGTATAATAATTTGCAGAAAATGTGGGTATTCCATTCCTGCAAATCATAAGTATTGTGATAACTGCGGCGAAAAATTAGGTAATTGTGTTGAAATAATAAGAAATGACAGTTTTGATATTGATACTTTGGATAAGACAGAAAATACGCACCTGCAACGAGTTTTATTAGACGGTGAGGATGTAAAATTCATTGCAAAAGGAACCCTATTTTCATCTGTTGGAATATTGGTTTGCACAAATATAAGGCTGTTCTTTCTCAATAGGGGAATATTATATGGCGGTATATATAAAGAAATAAATTTGAGGCACGTAAATTCTATTTATAAAAAAAACAAATTACTATATTCGGAAATATATATAGAAACTGGCGCAAGTGTCATACCTGTTCTCAATGTCAAGAAAGAAGTTGCGGATTCATTTGTGCGTTCAGTCAATGAATTATTACGAAAATCACTACCTATGGTATAACCTGTCTATCGTGTAAATAAAAACCGCCCCGGCGTTGGCGCGTCAGGGCGGATATGCACCGGGAGAACCGATACATCTAAGACCTACACCCTGATTGTATCATCTTCCCGGCGTTAAAATCAATAGCAGCGGGCATTTTTATGCCCAAAAGGAGGAAGATTTTATGTCAATTCAGGAAAAAACAAAGTTTTACAAACGGCAAAACAAAGAAATTACAAAGTACTATGCCTGGGTGTATAACCCTAACACCGGGAAAAATGTTTCTGGGCCGCTGCGGGGGAAACGATCCGATGCGGTAAAGGATGAAGCAAATATACTTAAGTCCATAGAGGCCGGAGAAAAATTTGAAAAAGCGAAGGAAAAAGAAAAGATAAGAATCACAGTGAAAGAAGTCTATGATTGCTGGATTGATGCTGCCAAAAATGAATATGCAAACAGCACTTATGAGGTGTATAAATATTATTATTCACACTTCATTAATAATTTATGGGGGGATATCCCCATTCTAAAAATAAAACCTGTTCATATTCAAAATTATATAAATGACCTGGGCAAAGCCGGGGAAGAACATAAAGCATATTCCGCCGAAACCATAAACAAGATTATTAATATTCTTTCTCTTCTTTTTCAATTTTCTATAAATGTACTGAATATAATGGATGAAAGTAAGAATCCAATGAAGGGAATAAACCGGCTTAAAATTGCATTGAGCGATATGGAGACCTGGACGCCGGAGCAACAGGCAGAATTTTTTAATAGTCCTCTGGTTAGGCAGTCTCATTATTTTCCATTGCTCTGTGTAAGCGCTCTTGGGCCTCGTCCTGGGGAAGTTTGCGGATTAGCTGAAAAAGACTACCTGCGGGAGAAAAAGCTTCTTAAAATGTCCCGTGGATACGATAAATATAACGTACTTTCTGACATGAAGAACCACCAGTCCCACCGTCCGTTAAGCTTATCGGATTTTATCTGCCATGCCATTGATCGGCACCTGAACTGGAAAGCTGAAATGCGGCAGCAATACCCAGATTTTGCCGACAACAATTTTCTTTTTGTATCGGCAAAAGGCCGGCCGATAAATCCTGATGTATACTCAAAGGCATATATAAAACTGCTGAACAAGTATAACTCGCAGGCAAGTACGCCGCTGCCGCAGATATCCCTTTATGGTATCCGACATTCTTTCGCAACAAACAACCTGCTCCTGGATGATATCTCACCGGCCCTAGTAGCCGATGTAATGGGGAATAGTGTCAAGACGGTTCTTTCCCGGTATGCCCATGTTACAACAGACATGCGGCGGCAGGTGACAGAAAATTATAGCGAAAAACTGTTTACAAAAAAGAGTGGTTGATATTTCTGTGGTTTTTTTCTGTGGATTTTTTATAAGGCACAAAAATAGCGGCATCTCGAAGTCTCGGAAGCCGCTATTTTACTGGATTCTGTGAGAGCGATAGACGGGGCTCGAACCCGCGGTCTCGACCTTGGCAAGGTCGCGCGTTACCAACTACGCCACTATCGCATTTGATATAGAAGTGACTGCTTCTTCCTGGAAATCAGTCACCTGTGCACAGGAATTAACCTGCTTACGGATAATCTATCCGCAAGCGGGTGATGGGAATCGAACCCACGTATCCAGCTTGGAAGGCTGGTGTTCTACCATTGAACTACACCCGCATATATGTAAAGCGTTCCACGCCCGGCGTTCACCGCCAACAGCGCTTCCCGCGAGATGCCAAAACCCAATCAAACCTGCAGCCAAAGCATTTTGTATGAATTGTGTTTCGAACGAGTTATATATTACCATGCGATAATTTAATTGTCAACTCTAAAAAATATTTTTTTCAGATGTGTCCGCCCTCCGGCAGCTGTGAAGGGACGGAACCATTATGCAGCTTAGGATAAATGTAAAAAAGCTAAGAAGGCAGGCCTGCTGCCCGCCTTCTGCCGTCCCTTGATTAATTCAGCCCTGTCCCTTCCGGATGATCGAGGGTATTGGAATCATAGATCATGGCAAAGCTTATTTCGTAATTGTCGCTCCCCAGATACAGAACAATGTCCACATCATCGCTGCTCCATAGATTTCTGAATTTTACCTCCCCGATGCTCAGGGCCTCACCCTCGGAACTACAGTAGCCATACAGCCTTCCCTTACCCTTTTCTTTCTTAGGTTCTCCGTAATATAGGCATCCTCGCCCTCCACGGCATCTTCATAAATGATCAGGCTTTCCCCATTATCCTCATCCTGCTTTGTAAAAAGCTCTCCTGTTTCGTAACGCTGTATCACCTCCGCACTGTCGCCCAGTTTGGCATTTCTGAAAAGACAGTCATTTCCGCTGCCGTCTTTTGCGGTAAAAACAATTTCATAGGTCCCTTCCGCATTCAAATCGTAATCGCCGCTGGCTTCCACGGTACAGCTGTCTGCGTCAGCAGCCTCCGCATTGCTTTCCGGCTGATATGAGCTTCCCTTTGCCACATATACAGTATCCTTAAGCACCGTCAGCTCCGGGGGCACTGTGTCCGTCACATGAAAATCATATTGAACCTGCTTAATATTGCCTCTTTTATTTTTTACATTGAAAAGCACCTGATAATCACCGGCCGCATTACAGTCAAAGCCGCCGTTCCAGCTCTTTTTTCAGGTTTGACGCCTGTACCGCATTCACAATAACAAAAACCAGAACTACTGCTGCAACCGCCGCCGCTGCAATTATAATTTTCTTTTTATTTTTCTGCCAGAAACCAGGCGCCTGGGCTGGCTGCTCTTGCTCTATACCCGGTCCATCCCCCCTCGATTTTTGTTCCGCATTTCATACAAAAAGATGAATCACCAGGTAATTTTTCACCAAGTTATAAAAACCTATCTCCCACTTATTTTTTTCCTGATACAACATACTGATGCATGCATTCTTCAGCTGGGTCTTGCCAGAACCAATCTCATGTCCGGAAACAACTGCAAGCAAGGCATTAATCCATGCACCATGAGAAACTACTGCAATTGTACTTTCCGGACAAGCATCCACAAGTTTATTAATTGCCCGAAATACCCGTTTTCCATCCGTTCATTTTGTCTCTCTGATATGCTTTCTTCTTTTGAAGCTGTTTCCTTCTCTAATGTTTTTTCTTCCTCTGATTCTTTTTCTGCATTTAGAACACTTTCCTCTTCTGATGCCTTTTCTTCCTTTGATGCCGTTTCTTTCTCCGTATCTGTTTTTTCCTCTTCCTCCAGCCTCTTTTCGTTTTCTTCTTTTACTCTTTCATAATGTGCTCTTACATTATATCCGCAGTCAGGACATGCTTCGGCCGTATCCGATACTCTTTCCCTGCCGCATTCAGGACATTTAACCAGCGCCATAATTCAATCCCCCCAAATCACTGTTTTTCTATACAAAAAAAGGTAATTACCTCATATATCAGTAATTACCACCGTAACTGCCCAGAACCGGAATCGAACCAGTGACACGAGGATTTTCAGTCCTCTGCTCTACCAACTGAGCTATCTGGGCCTGCCGCATATAATATTTTATTTGCAACATGGATTATTTTATCGGCTTTTCTTTTAACTGTCAAGCGTTAGATTGTATTTTCATGCATATTTTTGTATTTTCATGCAGCTGTCTCTTTTCACTTCCAATAACCTTCTATTCTGAAAAGCCTCTCACAACTTCCCAGTCCCCTTCTGTATCCTTCTATATTTTTACAATTATTTAAGTTTTCTTAATTGATACCCTTTTTTATATGTACAAAAATTGAACTTTGCCGAAAGAATAGATATCAGGCAAGTTCATGTATAAAATACCAATAGGTGAAAATAAAAAGCCTTTAAGATAATTGGTAATCCTATTCAAAAAAGTAAAAGGCGTAATTTTTCATATAATAATTATAGGGATCTCTTTAATAAATACCCCTGTATCCGACCTAAAATCGCCGCAATCCGCTCTTCCCCTACCGCAGAACAAGGGATGATTTCCGCCGGCTGCGGATCATGTGAGCCAATTGCCTTGACATAGCTGGATACATCCAGCCATTTGCCCATCTTATATCCGGTATTATGGGACACTCCCTCAAGCGTAAAGCCCATTGATTTATGGAGGGCATCGCTTTTTTCATTGGGGCTTGTTACCAGGGCATATGCATTTTTTACATTCTGGCATTTCAGTATTTCTATCAGGGCCTGATACAGGGCTTTTCCCATGCCCATTCCCGTGCAGTTCTCATCCACATAAACGGAAAGCTCCGCGTCCCACTGATAAGCCGCCCGTTCTTTGAAACGATGGGCATAGGCGTAGGCTGTGATTTTTCCGTCCATTTCACATACCAGATAAGGGTATGCGCCGAGGATGCCGGCCATCCTCTGTCGGAAGGCCTCCACTGTGGGCACCTCATATTCAAAGGTAATCGTTGTCTTGCGTATATAGGGTTCATAAATCGCCAGGATTTCAGGCGCGTCCTCCATAACAGCCATTCTCATGGTAAAATTTTTTGCGTTTGTTTCCATACCGAATTTCCATGCCTTTCTTTTCGCTTTTTTCTTATGTTAATTATTCAGGGGAAATCTGTAACTGTTCAGCCTCTTCCGGGATTCTCAGGCCAGCACACGCACCGGCTGGAGCAGAAGCCCCACCACCTTCCAGGCCGCTCTTTTCCAAAAGGGGACTTCTGCCACAGTCACATGATCGGGGACGATATAATTATGCGTATCCACCACAGTGCGGCAGTCCTTTTCGATTTCGCCCATATAGCCCAGGAGCTGTCCGGTCAGTTCTTCGCTCTGGATTACCAGCATAAGCTCCGTATCCATATAGGTACTGCGCAGGTCAAAATTATAGGAACCTATGGCGCACAGATCGTCATCTATCACCAGGGATTTTCCATGGGTGGAGTAGCCGCCGTCATACTCGTACAGCTTGATGCCTGTAGCCACCACATCCTTTTTATGGTACTGATAATCGCTGGAGGCCACAAAATTATCTCCGTTTTCCACGGAGTTGATGACCATTTTCACATCAGGGACCGTGTTTACAATTTCAGAAAGCGTCCGATTCATATAGTCATTGGTCACTACATACGGCGTGTGGATGACCACTCGTTTTTCCGCCCGTTTCATCAGCTCGGTCAGCGTATAAAAGACGTCCGGCTCCTTGCCGTAGATTCCCGTGGGGCCTGATACAAGGCGTATCCGGTTCGTGGGCACAGTATGGGACAGATAGTCATAGGAGCCGTCAAAAAGCTCCTTATAATTTTCCTGAAGAGCTTCATACCTTTTCTCAAGGAGCGCCGTCTGCTCTTTTATGCGCTTTTTGTCCCGCAGGCTTTCATCATCATGGAAAAGCCTGCATTCCGGCATATTCCATACGCCTTCAAAGTATTCCTCCACCTGAAAAAGCGAGCTTTCATGGCTGTCAGCGCCGCCCTGCCCGGTATTGTAAACCAGCACCTCCCGGTCCAGGCTCTTATTTTTGGTATCATAATCTCCCAGAAAATAATCGAAGGTATTGCGTCCGCCCAGAATATAGGCGCCGTCGTCCACTATAACATATTTATCATGCATCCTGCCCTGGCTCTTCCAGGGGGCAAGCAGATTGATGGGATTGTATATTTTAATCCGGATATTGGGATGGGAGGATACCGCGTAAAATAGCGGGTCAGGCTCCATCCTGATCAGGCCGCTGAAGCCGTCCACGAGAATCTGTACCTGCACGCCCTCTTCCGCCTTATGTAAAATTACGGAAAGCAGATCCTTTGTGCTCTCCCCATTGCGCATGTCAAAAGTACTCAATATAATACGCGACTTCGCGCCGTCCAGCAGACGGAGACGATGTTCCCAGGCACTTTGGCTCGTCTCCAGAATCATGGCCCTGTCCATGCCCGTTTCCCCGCTGCGGAAGTCTTCCGGCCGGAAGGAATCCCCGGCCTGGCTGCTGACCTCCTTATATTTTATAAAAGGCGCCATTGCCCCTACTACCAGGTAAACAACGGCGGATACCACAATTATCAGTATCATCTGTTTTACTTTGATTCTCACGCTATTCACTCCTGTTGTTACAGATTGCACATTCTTAGCTCCGGCCGGAGATTCTTTCTTCCCGGCGGCATGTTGAAGAATATTATAGCGCACATTTCGGTAAATTCAACTGACGCAGAAAGATTTAATATAATTTTTTGAATTTGCCGGAAGGATACTGGAACACAATGTCTTCCTAATGTGTGAAATGCGCTTCTGTGAGTACTTCAGAAATATACCCGTTTTTTAACTGCAGCAAGGTGACAAAAATGTAAGGTATATGAAAGGCAGCATTAAGGTATAAATGATCATTTTCAATTATACTTATAAAAAGTGTGGAAAGCATCCAAAGAAGGTTCGTCCTCAGCTTCATATTTGTGGCTATGGCGTCACAAGGCATCCCGAAAAATATATGCTGCGTCTGTGGGCCGACTCCGTGTTCATGAGTTTTGGGAATAAGCTGATTAACACTTATTTTCCTCTGCCCGGCGGGGGGATTGTCCGTTCCTGTTGTAAGCAGCATTCTGATAGTTCTTACAATACTCGTACCCAGGCTTACCGCCGTTTCCACAGCTATCATAGCCTTCGTCCCATCCCTCCTGTTCTGTGAGGGGAGTTTTGCATTTGTCCTGCTTGGCGTGGGCTTTTACTTTTGTCTGGACAGTAAAAAGAAGCTTTCCCTGTTTTATACGCTGTTCTGTCTGTTTATCTTATTCACGGGCTACCGCTCCGGGGAGGGCCTGCTGAGCGTTTACACCGCGGATACCCAATGGATGATGATATTCGCCCTGCCCGTCATGCTGCTTTATAATAAACAAAAAGGCGCGGGGATGAAGTATTTTTTCTATATCTTCTATCCCGCGCACATTTATCTTTTTGCCATACTTGCTTTTTACTGCGCCGGCAGGTAATTTCCCGCCGGATGCAGCCGCAGCCCCGCTTAATTGTCAGGCCAGTCAGGCGGGCACGCCTCCTTGCAGGGGATATAGTTCTTCCTCCCCTTAGCATAAACGCCCGCCCTCTCGGTCTGTCCCATCCCGTAAACGCCTTCACGGCTGCCATCCATGGCGGGATTCACATATTTGGCAAACCATTCCTCAAGCTCTGCCAGCAGAAGCCGTCTGATCCCTTCATATTCCTCTTTATGGATCAGATTATGCTCCTCCCCGGCATCCTCCGTCAGATGATACAGCTCGTCCGGCCCGTAAGGGTATCTGTGCACCAGCTTCCATTCCCTGGTCCTTATCATGCGGTTGGGGCCGTATTCATCCAGAACAACCACCGCTTCCCCTTCCAGGTTTTCCCCCTCCAGAGCCCTGCGGAAGCTTCTGCCGGGCAGGCCGGACGGAAATTCCTCCTTCATCCCCAGCAGATCCATGAGCGTAGGGAAAAAGTCATACTGGCTGTGCATGCTTGTAACCACCTGCCCCTGGGGCAGCGCCGCGGGCCAGGAAACGAGGAAAGGCACCTTTACGGAGGTATCATACATGTTGAAGGGGAAGGTTCCGTTTCCTTTTCCCCAGATCCCATGATGCCCCATATTCATTCCATTGTCCGCCATAAAGAATATAAGGGTATTTTCCAGCTCCCCTTTTTCCCGCAGGAAATCAAGAATTCTCCCCACGCCATGATCCATGGCAGTAATTGCGGCATAGTAGCCTCTCAGCAGTTCCTTCCTGTGTTCCCCCGTCCCCATGGGAGCCGTAGGTATCTGCCTGGGATGGGGTTCTTTTTCAGGAACGGAGTCAAATGGACAGCTGCGGTAACGTTCTATATACTCCGCAGGATGCTCCTCCTCTTCCCATGGGCTGTGAGGGGCGGTATAGTGCACGCCCAGATAATAGGGCGCAGCCTGCGCGGATAATTCCTCCAGGAAAGTGAGCGCATGATCGGTAATCAGATCCGTCACATACCGTTTTTCCTGATGCAGGACACCATCCTCCACCATATCCGGGCGCATATAATGGCAGCCGCCGCGTCCGATTGTATACCATTTGGAAAATCCATGCTGCGGGCGCAGGCTGTCCCCCAGATGCCATTTACCGGACAGGGCGCAGGTGTAGCCGTGCCGTTCCAGCACATCCGTATAGGCGGGCATTCCATCCAGATATCCGATAGGCCTGTCTTCCAGCCTGAACTCCCCGCTCTTCTTAAGCTCCTCCGAAAGCTTCCCCTGATCCACATTTCCCGACGCGATCCAGTCATGCACGCCGTGCTGGGAGGGAATCCTTCCCGTCAGAATCGAAGCCCTCGCGGGCGAACAGACAGGGGAAGTACAGAAAAAATCGGTAAATCTTGTTCCGTGTTCCGCCAGGTAATCCAGGTTGGGCGTCTGTATTTCTTCATTGCCCGCACAGTGCATGGCCCACGCCCCCTGATCGTCCGTTAAAATAAAAATAATATTCGGCATACCCTTTTTCGAATTCAATACCATACCTCCCTTGGGAGAAAGCGCTTCGGCGTACGATACTTCCTATGATGCTCCTTCATCTTCCGTGTCAGCTCCTCCACCACAGCCTGATATTCCTCTTCCTGATAAAGATTCCTTCTCTGCAGAGGATCCTTTTTCATATCGAACAGAACATGGTCATGAAAAATCTCTCCCGTATTTCCCCGGCCTACATAGGCCAGCTCATAGTCTTCCGTCAGTATCCCCGCCCTTGGCACATCGCTTGGATGAATATAAAGCTCCCTTTGATAGTGCGCCTCACCTTTAAGCAGATCCTCTGATTTATCCGTACCGTGAACCGCAAAGGGATAATCAATCCCCGCCAGCCCGGAAAGCGTCACGCCGAAATCAACCACATCCAGATAGGTGCTGCTGCGCACGCCTGTTTCAGCCTTACCCGGCAGGTGCATTACCAGCGGCAGATGATATACGCTTTCATACAGGTTGTTTTTCTCCAGCAGGCCGTGCTCTCCCATATATTCTCCGTGATCTGTGGTAAAAATCACTATCGTGTTGTCCCATAGGCCGTTTATCTTTAGATAATACAGCATTTTCCCCACATTGTCATCAATGCATTTCACAGACCCCAGATACTGAGCCTTCAGCCTGGCCAGATGCCCTTCCCGTTCGAATATGCCCATCGGGAAATAATGGTTCCTTCCCCAGGTATCCCTATCCGCCCAGTCCGGAATTTCCCTGTCATAAAAGCTTTCCGGGATTTCCATCCTCTTCGGATCAAACATGGTATCATAGGGGGGCCTCACCTCATGAGGCTGATGGGGATCCGGAATGCTCACCATCAAAAGGAACGGCTTTTCTTTCTGCCTTTGCTCCATAAAAGAAACAGCCTCATCCGCAAGCCAGTCCGTCGTATAGGTACGTTCATCCCCAACACAGCGTTCCGGCCGGATGCCGTCCTGTGTCCTGATTACGGATTTGCAGTGCCCAAACTCCACCTTATCCTTCCAGTCCTCAAACCCCAGCGGATTATATTCCCCCAGCAGGTCCCCACTTTCCTTGTGATCTGCCAGATGCCATTTTCCGATATACCCGGTCTGATACCCCGCCAGATGAAAAGCCTCCGCGAAGCCGTGCTCCTGCATCCCTACAGGGACGCCGTTCCTGTAGGCCCCGTTGGCATGGGGATAACGGCCGGTCATAAAACAGCCTCTGGAGGGCGTACAGACAGCGCTGGGCGTATAAAACTCATCCAGCGCAAGCCCCTCCTCAGCGATGGAATCAATATGGGGCGTTAATACCTCATGCCCGCCGTAGCAGCCCAGCACATCTCTTCTGAGCTGATCCGTATATATAATAAGCACATTTTTTTGTTCCACAGCATTCACCCCTTTACTGATCCGATCATTACGCCCTTAACAAAATATTTCTGTACAAAAGGATAGAGTACAAGCACCGGCAGGGAAGAGACGATAATTACCCCGTATTTTATGGTACGTGCGATTTCCTTCATTAATTCGATGGATTCCGGGTCCGTCACGGAAGGATCCACGGACTGGCCGGTAATCAGAATGTCCCGCAGGATCAGCTGCAGCGGATAAAGCTTGTTGTTATTGACATAAATCAGCGCATTAAAGAAGGAGTTCCAGTGCCCTACCGCATAATACAGAACCATAATGGCGATGATTGCCTTGGACAGAGGAATTACCACCCTCATAAAATACTGGAACATGTTGCAGCCGTCAATCTCCGCGGCCTCCTGCAGCTCCAGCGGCAGCGTATTTACAAAAAAGGTGCGGCACAATATCAGGTTGAATACGGAAAAAGAGCCAAGTATCATCAGTACATAGGGCGTATCGGTGAGATGCAGCCCTTTGACGATCAAGTAGGTGGGAATCAGGCCGCCTGAAAAATACTTGGTGATAATCAGCAGCTTCATGACAACGCCCCTGCCCGCCATATCCGGCCGGGAAAGGGCATAGCCTGCCGGAATGGTGAGGAACAGGGCAATCAGCGTACCGAACAGCGTATACCGGATGGTGTTGTAATAACCTGTCCAAATCCTCCTGTCGCTCAGGATATAACGGTAGCCCTCCCAGGTAACCCCCTTGGGAAAAAGCAGAACCTTCCCGGAGGCCACCAGCTCCGGGCTGCTCACAGATGCAATGATAACGAACCACAGCGGGTAAAGCACCGCCAGTGTAAGCAATATTACGCTTGCATAGACAATTGTCAGAAATACCTTATCCGACAGGCACAGCCGTTTAAAATTTTTCATAATTACCTCTTTCTGCATATCGCAGGCATGCCTGCAATGCTGCGTCTTTCAGACCTTGCCTCCTACCACAGACTGTTTTCCGAAGTCCGGCGCGCAATCGTATTGACAGCCAGAAGCAGCAGCAGGTTTATCACGTTGTTGAAAACACTGATCGCCGCCGAATAGCTGAACTGCCCGCCCTGGATGCCCACCTTATAAACATAGGTGGAAATAATTTCGGAATAATCCAGGTTAATATTGTTCTGAAGCAGGAATACCTTTTCAAAGCCCACGTCCATGATCTCTCCGGTACGCATGATGAGCATAATCACCATTGTGGGAATAATAGACGGTATGTCGATAAAAAGCATTCTCTGGAATCTGGTCGCACCGTCCACCGTAGCCGCCTCGTGAAGCTCCGGCCCTACGGAGGTGAGCACCGATATGTACATGATGGACCCCCAGCCGATTCCCTTAAGCACTCCGGACCAGACATAAATATGCCGGAAATTCGCAGGATTTGACAGGAAATTCACCGGATCTATACCCAGAATCATCAGAATCTGGTTGATAATGCCGTCGCTGGCAAGAAATATCAGAATCATGCCGCAGAATACCACTGTGGAGATGAAATGCGGCGCATAGGTCACCATCTGGGAAAACTTTTTCAGCTTTTTGCTGCTGATATAATTCAAAAACAGGGCAAACAGTATGGGCAGCGGAAATTCCGCTATCAGAGAATAAAGGCTCAGCGCCAGCGTGTTCCATACCAGATTCGTAAACTGATAGGATTCAAAAAAAGTCTTAAAGTGCTTCAGGCCCACCCAGGCGCTTCCCCATATGCCATCGGCAACTCTGTAATCCTTAAAAGCCAGCTGGATCCCATACATGGGAAGATAGCTGAACAGCAGGACATAAATCATCATGGGAAGGACAAAAAGATAGCAGCCCCAGCTTCTTCTCAGTTTTTTCAGGCTGCGTCCCCTGTTCTTATTCATTTTGTTACTTTTCATATATGCTCCCATCTGCGCGCTGAAGCGCACATAAAAATAAGGGAGTGTGAAACCGCTTTTTCACACCTGCTCCCGTCCGCGCATTTTGGCGCGAGTGTAATTCAACGGACCAGCCGCGGGGTTAAAATCCCCGCAGCCTGCCCGCGCCTTATTTGTTCATGGAGTCCACGAATTCCTGGCAGAGCGCCGTATATTCATCCACCTTCAGGCTCTCCAGCTTTTTCAGGTGATCCTGCCATTTCGCGTCATCGATGCCGTTAATGATGGAATCCGCAATGAATTTCTTAAGGTAAGTATCAATATCCGCACTCAGCACGGATCTTCTCTCCGCATTTTCCAGGGAAGCGGTTCCGGCTGGCAGGGATACCACGCCATATTCCATCTGTTCCTTTACAGCCTCCAGTTTCAGATCTCTCGGCCATTTGTCATCGTAAATAAGTTCAAGGTCATATTCGTTTCTCCACAGGGAAGGGGTAACGCCGGCGAAGCTTTCCGCATTCCTGTACTCAGCCTTTGTCTTGTAGCCGCCGTGTTCTTCCAGCACCTGGGCATCCATGGTGAGGAACATGGGAACCTCTTTGCCGTCCTTTTCCACAATATCCCACCATACGCCGCGTTCCCCGCGTCCCCATAACAGCGCCTGCTCCAGGGTGGAATTGATATAGTCATACCATCTTACCAGCGCCGCCGGGTTCTTACAGTTTTTGCTGATGACAAATCCGCCTGTCCTTGTCACATTATTGATGCCGACCATCCTGTCCCCCGATGCATTTTTCAGAAGAGGAAGCGCACGGAAGCTGTCCGTATCGGCGGTTCCGCAGTCCCCCGGATTGTAGCCTGCCAGCATTCCCACCTTGTTGCCGGAGGAATCCCTTGCCGCATACTGATCGTCGCTCAGGGTAAAAACATCCTTATCGATCAGGCCTTCCTTATATAAATCATTCAGATATGCAAGCGCATCATAATATCCCTGTTCCTTTGCGCTGAAAATTACCTTATTATCTTTTGTAAATACATGGTTGCTGTTCTCTATCACGCCGAAGGCGCCCATCATATTGTCAATAGCATTTCCCCATTCCCATGCGGAATTGAAGGTAAAGGGGATTTCGTCCTTTTCCCCGTTTCCGTTGGGATCCTGATCTCTGAAGGCGATAAGCACCTCCTTCAGTTCCTCGGGGGTTTCCGGCATATCCAGCCCCAGCTTATCCAGCCATGCGCCGTTAATCCAGTACTGGGTATCAATAATATTCTGTGTGGATTCATCACCGGTGGGCAGGGAACGGATTTTGCCGTCAGGGGAAAGCAGCGCCTGCGGATAGTCGTCCCTGGTGCTGAAAAATTCGGTTACGGCCGGCGCATACTGATCCAGATAGTCATCCAGGATCGCCAGCTGTTCAAAGTTTCTCGCCATATCCACATCCCCGATAATCGCATCAGGAAGGCTGTCCGTGCTGAACATGATATTTATTTTCTCATCCCAGCCGGAGGCGGGTATTTCCATCCATTCAATATGAATATTTGTCGCCTTTTCCGTTTCAATGACACAGTTTTTCTCAGCGGCCGATTTAATGGAGCTTCTTTCCGGCACTGCTATGACAAAGGTCTCCGGCTCATTTACAATGGGAAGTCCCTCCGCATTGAAATTGCTGTCCACTTCGGCTGCCGCCGTCTGCGTCTCCTTAGATACGGTTTCGCTGCCGGCTTCTTTATTATCCGAAGCGCCGCATCCGCCCAGTATGGTTCCTCCAAGCATTACCGCACTCAATATAAGTGCACCAATTTTGGTAAATCTCTTCTTCATTTACCTTCCTCCTAGTATAATAATGGTGTAGTCAAGAACGACTACTGGTTAACAGTTACAAAGTCCAATCTAATAAATCTATATAGATATAACGGAAGGAGGAGTTCCCCCTCCATCAGAAGTTATAGGA
>NZ_VUMI01000080.1 GCF_009696275.1 Eisenbergiella porci | reverse complement strand
ATAAAGGCAAAGGTGGAATAGACGGAATGCAGGTGGATGAACTTGATACGGGAAGGAAAATACAAACCCAATCCAGTCCGCAGGGTGGAAATACCCAAAGAGGAAAAGGGCAAGGTCAGGAAATTAGTTTACCACATCAAGGTAAATGGGAACCCGGTGGGAATGCTGCCGGAATGCCTGCCGCGTATCGGGCTGCGGTTTCTGCTCAATGACCCATGTGAAAATGCGCAGTGGTACGGTAGAGGGCCTCTTGAGACATATCCCGACTGTAAGGAAGGCAACCGGGTGGGTCGTTACCGGGCGGATGCCGATGCTTTTTATTTCCCTTACGTGGTGCCTCAGGAAAACGGAAACAGGGAAGATACCAGATTCGCGGTTTTTGAAGGAAAAAGCAACGCCCTGTATCTGGCAGGCGAAAGCCTTTTTTCCTTCAGTATCCTGCATTATTAGGAGCTGACCCGTGCTGCGCATACCTGTGAACTTCACAGAGAAAATAAGGTGTATCTTCAGGCAGATTACGCGCAGAATGGTTTGGACAGCGCAAGCTGGGGGCCGGAAGCGCTTCCTCAGTACAGGCTGCGCCCGCTTCCTTTTCATCTGAAATGGCAGTTGGGGGCGGCCGGGTGCGGGAGTGTCTGGGAACAGGCCCGAGGAGCATGGAAAGCGCTTGCGGAAAGCAGGGCGGTGAAAAGTAATGAATAATAACAGGGAAGGAAGAAGCAGAGGAAGCCCGGCGGAAAAGGACGGGAATGAAAAAACGGTCAGGAAAGAAATCTACCGCCTGAATATACCCATGATTTTGGAAAATCTCCTTCAGGTATCGGCGGGACTTATTTCTACGGCAATGATAGGGCGGCTGATGGCATCCGATATCTCAGCCCAGGGATTATGCGTGCGAATTACGGATACCCTGTGGTGTTTCTACAAAGGCGTTGCCATAGGAGCCACGGTTCTGATCGCCAGAAGCTTCGGAGCCGGAAAACGGGATAAATGCAGGAGAGTGGCGGAACAGACGCTGCTGACAGAAATCCCCATCGCTTTGCTTTTAGGTGTGGCGCTGTTTTTTGTGGGAATGCCTGTCTTCCGCTTTTTTACGGAGGATGCGGGAATTCTGGTTAAGGCGGGAGAATACATGAGAATCATTGTATTCGGGTTCCCGTTTGTGGTTATCATGTCGGTGGTGACGGCAACCTTTCAGGAGCATGGGAATACCAGGACGCCTATGTACATAGCGGTGGCGGTAAATATTATCAATATCATTTTCGGTTATCTTCTCATATTCGGCCCGGGCCTGCTGCCGGAATTCGGAATCAGGGGGGCGGCCATGGCGCTGGTGTCATCCCAGGCGGGAGGCGCCTGCATCGGTCTGTATCTGCTATACAGAAAAGGCGGCCTGCTGCGGAATACGGAAGAGCAAAAGTATCATTTGCGGCCTGACGGCCGTTTAATCAAAGAGATATACAGGACAGGAGTACCGGCGGCGCTTGAAAGCATGTTCTGGCAGTTTTCCGCAATCATTCTGAGTAAGGTAATCCTTGCTTACGGTGAGAATTCATTTGCAGCCTACCAGCTGGGCATACAGGCGGAAACCGTGACGGAAATGCCTGCCATCGGCTTCAGCACGGCCTCCACAACGCTGGCGGCACGCGCGCTGGGACAGACTGATGACCAATAACCCCAAGCTGCAGGCCATCGGGGCGGTCTATGTATTTATTATGGGATTTGTACAGATTCCGCAGAATCTGTCCCGTATTTATAACGGCACAGATTTTTATGGACAATCAGGACAGCTGCGGCGTATATGCGGACTACATAAATGAGGCGGGCGCCTCCTTTAACTGTACCAAGCCTCCTATCCATGCCTGGGCATTTCAGAAAATGTGCGCTCAGAATGCTTTCTTTTTGCAGAAGGAAATTCAGGAGGAGGCCTATGAAAGCTTCTGCCGCGTTACGGATTACTGGCTCTGCTGCCGCAGGACGCCGGGAGCTGTGATGCCGGTTTATTTTCACGGAAATGATTCAGGCTGGGACAACGCTTCTGTTTTCCATCGGGGTTTTCCTGTGGAATCCCCGGATTTGAGCGCATTTCTTATCTATCAAATGGATGTGCTTTCCCGTATGGCGCAGGAGCTTCACAGGCCGGAGGAAAGTGCGGCATGGAAGAAAAAAGCGGATGAAATGTATGGGCGCTTTTTTGAGAGGTTTTTTATAAACGGCAGATTGTGCGCATGGTATACGCCTGAACGGCAGCAGATTATGGAAGGGGACAGTCTGTTAATGTATATGCCGCTACAGATTGCCTATCGGATGGAAAAGAAAACGGCGGATGAACTGGTGCGTCAGATGCTGGAGCGGTTTGAGATGCCGTACGGGCTGGCAACAGAAAACCCCCGGAGTAAATATTACAAAACGGGCGGATACTGGCTGGGGCCTGTCTGGGCGCCGGTTATGTATCTGATGATAGATATGCTGCGGGACAACGGCTATGAGCAGGAGGCGCGCAGGCTGGCGGAGAAATTCTGCCGTGTCACGCAAATCGGGCTGATGAGTGAAAATTATGATCCCTTTACCGGGGATGGCTATGACGATCCGGCTTTTTCCTGGCCCTCCTGCGTTCTCCTGCAGCTGCTGTGGGAATATCCGGATCTGGGAGAGGAGTAAAACGTGAAGGAATACTGGGGAATGCTGGGACTGCTGCTTGTCACAATTATCTGGGGCGCGGGATTTACCGCCAGCGATATTGCGTTACAAAGCCTGGAACCTTTTCAGATTATGCTGACGGGAAAAGCGGTGGAGAAGTATCGCCCCATGGCGCTTAATTTTGTACAGATGGCGACGGCCTGCATATGTTCTCTGGCCGGGCTGGTATGCGGCCGGAATGTGAAGGTAAGCTTTACTGCCGGCGGGGTATTGTCGGTTTTATATCTGGGTGCGGTGAGCACAGCGCTTACTTATCTGCTGCAGACCCTTTCCCAGAGGTATGTGGATGAAACAAAGGCGGCGGTCATACTATCTCTGGAAGCGGCATTTGGCTGCCTGTTTTCCGTATTGCTTTTAAAGGAGCATATAACATTGCGCATGTTGGCGGGAGCGGGGATGATTCTTTCAGCGGTGCTTATCCCGGAGATAAAATGGAAACGCAGATTGATCGGCAATGGCGTGGGTAAGGGAGAAAACGGGGGTAAGAAATAAAGCGGGAAAAGAATGGCGCAGTATGCCAGCTTCCTCTTTTTCCGGCCTGCAATCCATGTTAGAATATATTTCTGGGGAAATATCCGGTAAACAGCCTTGTGGAGGTTATCCTTTTGCCGGGGATAAATCACATGCAAAAGACAGGGAAGGCTGCATATTTGCATAGGAGTTCCTCAGAATATTACTGACAGTTTTCAGACGGAAGGAGAAATGAAATGCAGGCATACTTGTTTGTACATTTCAAAGAAAAGACGACCCCTGACGGGGAGCAGGTGTATTTCGGCCTGAGTAAGGACGGATTCCACTGGGAAGAGGTGAACGGCGGAAACCCGGTGCTCTGGACCTATTACGGGGACAAGGGCGTGAGGGATTTCACGATTACCCGGTGTGAAGGGAATGGGAAATTTTATATTTTTGCCACGGACTTAAGCCTTTCCTATGGTATGAGAAACCAGTATCATGGTTCCTGGGACGAAATCGGAAGGAACGGCAGCAAATGCTTTTCCGTATGGGAATCGGACAATCTGGTTGACTGGACGGAGCAGCGGCTGGCAAAAATCGGGGATGAGAATTTCGGCTGCCTGTGGGCGCCGGATATTATTTATGACAGGGAAAACGGGGATTATCTGCTGCACTGGTCGTCCTCCCACAGCTGCAATAATTATGGAAGGAAAGGGATTTATTACAGCCGTACGAAGGATTTTAAGGAATTCAGCGCTCCTGAGGTTTTATACCGGAAAGAGGACAGCGGCGTGATTGACTCCGCGATTTATGAGGAAAACGGCTGGTATTATATGTTTGTCAAGAGTGAAGGAAACCCGGAGAAGATCATCCTTCTGCGGTCCGCCCATGCAGCGGGACCTTACGAGCGTGTGGAGGCCTTTGACGAAAGCATGGAAGCTGTGGAAAGCGGCCTGTACGAAGCGCCTACCGCGGTGAAGCTGGAGGATGGCCGGTGGTGCCTGTTCCTGGACTATTACGGCGTTCCCGGCGCGGGACAGGGGTATGTCCCCTTTGTGGCGGACAGCCTGGCGGACGGACATTTTGTACGCTCGGACTCTTCCTTTGATTTCCCTTATGGCTTTAAGCATGGAACAATACTGACCATTTCCATGGAGGAATATGATCGGATAAAATCCCATAACTGGTCGGATAAGGGGTATGTATAAAGCTGGCGGATGTGATATAATATGGAAGGGCAGTAACTGTGCAGGGACTGGACAGTTACTGCCCTTTAATCACAGGAGGAGAAAGCAATGACAAAGAAACAGGTTTATAACCCCTATTTGCCATCCTACGAATACGTACCGGATGGGGAGCCGCATGTATTCGGCGGCCGTGTTTATGTTTACGGAAGCCATGACCGTTTTGACGGTGAAATGTTTTGCCTGAACGATTATATCTGCTATTCGGCGGATGTGAAGGATTTGACGCAGTGGAAGTATGAAGGCGTTATTTTCAGAAAGGATCAGGACCCCAGAAACCAGAACCCTACGGAAACGGAGCCAATCCGTAAAATTTACAATGTGAAGTCTAGGTTTGGAAATGGTCTGAATCCTCCCGGAATCCATGCTCTCTGGGCGCCGGACGTGGTGAAGGGGCTGGATGGAAAATATTATTTATATTATTGTCTGGATTTCCTTCCGGAAATCGGCGTTGCGGTTTGCGATACGCCTGCGGGAAGCTATGAATTCCTGGGCTTTGTGAAGCATGCGGACGGTACTATACTGGGAAGAGGGGAGAATGATCTGGGACAGTTTGATCCCGGTATTTTTATAGATGATGATGGGGAAATCTATCTGTATTCCGGCAACGCGCCCATGCATAAGGAGCATATCGGAGGGAAGCAGGGCTCCCAGGTGATGACGCTGGAAAAGGATATGGTTACCCTGAAAACGGAGCCCCGCCTGCTTCTGCCCTCCATTGCGGACAGTGAGGGGACAAGCTTTGTGGGCCATGAGTTTTTTGAGGCCAGTTCCATCCGTAAAATCGGAAGCACCTATTATTTTGTATATTCCTCTGTCCTCAGCCACGAATTGTGCTATGCGGTCAGCAGCAGGCCTGACCGGGATTATATTTATGGCGGGACAATCATAGATATCGGAGATGTGGGACTTGAGGGAAGATGCGCCAAGGATGCCCTGAACTGTCTGGGAAATACCCATGGCGGCATTGAATATATTAACGGGCAGTGGTATGTTTTCTACCACAGGCAGACCAACCGCACCCAGTTTTCCAGACAGGGCTGCGCGGAAAAAATCAGCATAGATGCGGATGGGCATATCAGGCAGGTGCCGGTGACCTCATGCGGTTTGAATGATGGCCCGCTGGCCGGAGAAGGGAAATATCCCGCTTATATCTGCTGCAGGCTGACCGGAAAGGACGGGGCTGTATTTTCTTCCCAGGGGGATATGGAATTCAGGTTCCCTTATCTTACCCAGGATATTCCGGACAGGGATCCTGATGCGGAAGGCGTGAATACGGAGGAAGGGCTTCCCGTCCAGTATATAGCCAATGTGGGCGACGGCACGGTAATCGGGTATAAATCGTTTTGTTTCAGCGGGACAAAAAAGATTACCATGCTTGTAAGAGGCTGCGGTAAGGGAACCGTGACCGTTTCCGCCGAAGCGGAAGGAAAAGCGGCCGGAACAATCCGCGTGGATGTGGATTCGGATTCCTGGCAGGAGGTTTCCGGCGAAGTAAATATGCCGGACGGCGAGCAGGGTTTGTATTTCCGCTATGATGGGGAAGGCAGCTTTGATTTTATTGCATTTTCATTGGAAAAGGTCCGTGTTTGATTATAAGGAAGAAGAAATTGTACTGCACGGCTGTCAGGGAGATGTGTATCACTGGAAAAAGCCGGAACGTGTATAATATGTATTATTTTGTACCAAAACGGGGCAATCGGGAGGAAATCAGATGAATCAGAACAGGAAACCAATTGATTATGCCAAAGCATCCTGCGAAACGATGATGCGGAAATTCGCGGCGCAGGATCTGCCGCCCAAAGGACATTTCCATTATCACCAGGGTGTTTTCCTTTCAGGGGTATATCAGACATACAGGCTTTGCGGCGATGAGAGGTATTTTCAGTATATCAAAGACTGGGTGGATTCCATTATCGATGAGAATGGGGAAATACATACCTTTGACAAGGGGCAGCTGGATGATATCCAGCCGGGGATTCTGCTGTATCCGCTGTTGGATAAAACAGGAGATCAAAGGTATCAGAAGGCGCTGGATACCTTGCTTCCTATCATAAGGGATTTTCCCAGAAACAAGGACGGCGGATTCTGGCATAAGGAAGGATGTCCGGAACAGATGTGGCTGGACGGCCTGTATATGGCCGGACCGATTTGTGCGGAATATGCCGTCAGGTTCCGGCAGCCGGAATATCTGGAACTTGCTGCGAAGCAGGCGCTTCTCATGGAGGAAAAAACAAGGGATGACAAGACCGGCCTGTGGTATCATGCATGGGACTGTTCCCATCGTGAGGACTGGGCGGATCAGGAAACAGGGCTGTCTCATGAATTCTGGGGGAGAAGCATAGGCTGGGTGCCGGTTGCCATTCTGGACGAACTGGATTTTATGGAGCCTTCCCACCCGCAGTATGAAAAGCTGTGTGCCCTGGTGCGTAATCTGCTGGAGGCTGTCTGCCGTTATCAGTCTGCAGACGGCCGCTGGTATCAGGTAGTGGATAAAGGCGGAAAAGAGGGCAACTGGCTGGAAACCTCATGCTCCTGTCTGTATACGGCCGCCATTGTAAAAGCGGTGCATAAGGGGATTTTGCCGGAGCAGTACCTGGAACAGGCCGTCAAAGGGTATGAAGCGGTTATCCATTCTCTGGCCTGGGAGGGAGAGGATCTCCTGGTGGGCGGCGTGTGCATCGGAACCGGCGTGGGGGATTACAGGCATTATTGTGAGCGCCCCACTTCAGTAAACGATCTGCATGGAGTTGGCGCCTTCCTGCTGATGTGCGCGCAGATGGAGACGGTGATGTAATTCAGGATACTGGAAAGTAAACGTAAAGGTCCGTATTTTGATTCTGGTAACGGAATGAGAATACGGACTTTTTGTATTGCCATGTTTAAAAAGATATGTTATTATAATTCCGTCACACAGCAGTATCTACGCTGCTGTAATAACAGGCCGTTCAGGCCGGTCTTTCATTTCGGCGCTTCTTTTCGAAGCAAAAATCCGTAAATGACAACAATTGAAGACAGGAGGAGCATTTATGGCAAATAAGCTCAGGAATTATTTCCCGCTCATCAGGGAACGAAAGGAGGTGTTAAAGGAGATTGGCGAAAACAGCGGACTGTATGCGGTATTCACGGGCTGGAAGCCGGAGCAGCAGGAGGAATTCCTTGATTTCTGTACAGGGATGAAGGGGGTTAAAATCCTCTATGATTCTTTTTTTAAAGAGGTCATGAACCCGGAGTATACGCCTGGCAGGCTGAACCGGTTTCTGTCGCTGCTGATTGGGAAAAAGGTAACGATCCGGCAGGTGATTCCCAACGACGGCAGCAGGATTGCCGATGAGAATACGCTGCTGATCACGGATATTGTGGTGGAGTTTGAAGACGGAAGCCTGGCAAACGTGGAAATCCAGAAAATAGGCTATTCCTTTCCCGGAGAACGCAGCGCCTGTTATTCCGCGGATTTGCTGCTGAGGCAGTACAAAAGGGTACGGGATGAGAAAAACAGGACAAAGCAGAAGTTCAGCTATAAGGATATCAAAAACGTATACATAATCGTTTTGTTTGACAAAAGCGCAAGAGAATTTCATGCTGTTTTGGGAAAACACCTGCATAAATCCTACTGGGGCTTTGATACAGGTCTGGAAGTTGAGCTTCTGCAGAACTTTATCTTCATTACGCTTGACATTTTTCGTAAAAACATGGAAAATAAAAGCATAGAGAATGAACTGGATGCGTGGTTAATGTTTTTCAGTTCCGAGGATCCGGAACGGATAATTGAACTGATAGATAAATACCCGATGTTCAGGGAGATGTATGATGATATTTATGAACTCTGCCGGAATATGGAAAAGGTGATGGGTATGTTTTCAAAGGAATTGCGGGAACTGGATCGTAATACAGTGCAGTATATGATTGACGAGATGCAGGAGACGATTGACGCGCAGGCAGCTGCGCTTGAGGCAAATGAGAAAAAACTGGAAGCAGAAAGAAAACGGCATGAAGAAGAGCTGGAAAGAGAAAAAGCAAAATATGCGGAAGCCCTTAGGTGTATAGAGGAACTGAAAAGAAAATCCAGTTCGGATCCTTTGCAGTAATCTGTTTTTAGGTGGAATTTCTGCCATATAAAGAAATAGTAAACTTTGTATTCGTTAAAATTAGAATCCGGATTGTCACTCGGCTATACGCAGTAAATGGCAATCAATAATTTGAGGCGGTATCCAATCAGGGGGAAACAGCGGCTGTCCAACCTGGGTGCCGCCTCTTTTTTAGTATGGCACCTTTGATTCAGGAGAATGTCCATAGGAACACAGGAACGATAAAAACCTTATTGGTTGTTTTGGAAACCAGTCATCAGTTTAAATACAGTAAAATATGGCAGTTGCTTCAGGGGTCAGTCAATTTATGGATATGGAGTTATAAAGGTATGCGGGGAACAGGAAGCTATTCATTATTCAGTAATTTAAAATATATCTTTCATGAGCTGAAGCGCTTTAGTATAAGCGGCATCATAATATCTTTTCTGGAGATTCCGGCGAAAATAATGGTTTCTCTGGTCACGATTTATTCACCCAAAATTGTTTTGGATGCAATTCAGAGGCCGGCAGATATCAAAGAATTTACCATGACCATTATCTTTATTACCTTAATTCTGGCCGCAATGTTTATTATAGAGCTTTATTCACGCAACACAGCAGCGCATTGTGCGAATGCTTTTGTCCTTACCCATATGCAGCGCATATGGCTGAACAAAGCAGCCGATATGGATTATGAAGCTTTTACATCGGAAGAGGGAAAACAAAAGGCCGAGAAGGCGCGCGCAGCTTTGGAAGATGGGAACAGAGGAGGGCTGGGGACATATTTTCCGCGATTTTCCGCAATGCTTATGAATACGGCAGGATTTATTTCATACAGCACAGTTATCATGAAGCTGCATCCGCTTACCGTTCCCATACTTATTGTTTTCTATCTGATTAATCTTGGGGGAACGCTTTATGTGGAAAAAATAAAGCAGGCGTCAAAGGATGATATTGCAAAGGCAGGCAGAAAGCTTAATTATATTGCCTACAGGACCAGAGGCCTTGATATAGGAAAGGATATCAGGATCTATTCAATGACGGGCTGGCTGAGGGCTATGGCGCTTAAGGCAAAAGAGGATAATATCCGGATACAAAAAAGAATCGCAGATCGCCAGTTTATTCTGGACCTGGTTAATATTGTATTGGTATTTATAAGAGACGGCGGGGCTTATGCCTATCTGATATATATGGTATTGGGCGGACACATAACTATCGGTGATTTTGTCCTTTATTTTGCCGCGATTACAGGACTTGGCGAATGGTTTGCCAAATTGGCTTATTTCGCGGCCTGAGAGAATTTGATTCCATTCTGCACGGACAGATGCAGCTGGTAATTTTAAATTCTTTTATTGTATCCCTGACACCATATGTGCCGATTTATATGTCATCGCGTATTATCAATGAACTTACCGGAGAGCGGGATAAAAATACTGTCCTTCTACATATTAGTTGCAGTTACCGCCGGCCTGGTGCTGACGGTTTTGTCCTCTTATATGAAAAAAAGAATAGATGTCGGTTATCATCAGCTTTTTACATCTCATGAAATACGATTGAATGAGAAAGGCCACAGACTGCCATATATGAATATGGAGGAGCCTGAAATAAGGGAGCTTCGCGATCAGGTTTCAGATAACAGCGGCGCAACAGGGGCAGGTATGGCAAGTCTTTACTGGGATATGGAAATCCTTGTAAAAAGCCTTTGTTCAGCCGTCATTGCCATCTTTTTGTGTGCGGATATTTTCCGCGGTGCATCCAGCCGGGAATTTACAGGTATTTACAATGTGGTGAATTCACCCTTCGCAATCGTTATTTTAGCGGGGCTGATAGCTGTGAGCGTTTTTATTTCATCAAAAATGACAGGAAAGCTGTTTGATGTATCGCTTGATGTATTTTTAAATGGAGCAAAATACCAGAGATACGGGAGGCGGTGGTTTTCTGGCATGAAAAACTGGATGTACAGAAGGAAATGGCGCTGTCGGAGCATTATATGATTCTCACCTCCGCGGCCAGGGACATGCAGGCGCTGGACAGCCGGGGAAACGGCGGGAACTATAATATGGAGGAACTGATGCAGCCCTATACACAGTTCAGGCAGGACGGGCACAGGTCGCTTTATCTGTATCATGGCGGCCAGCTGCTGTATTCCGATGAAACAAAGCGGACAGGGAAGGATGCGGAGAATGCGCCGGCGCCCAGCCTGAAGAAGAGCGGCCAGCGGGAAATACGGATGGTGAAGGAAAAAAAGAAACCGGGGAATACGGCTTCCTCTATGTGGAGGGGTGCTTTCCCCAGCCCTATGAGGACTATTCCCTCATCTATAAATACAGCCTTAAGGATATTTATAAGAACTGGAGAGAAATGAAAAATCTGCTTTTTTTATGCGGCGGTGTGTTTTCGCTTTTACTCTCCCTTTGCCTGATAGCGCTGCTGAACCGCCTGTTCCATCCGCTGCAGCAGAGACGGCACAGGGCAATTTATGAAAAGTGTATCGCCGTAAAAAAGAAAGGCAGGAAAAGAAAATGAGAGAGAACAGAAAAGTTGGGAAAAACAGGATGGAAAGAAAAATGAGAAAAAATAAGGGAGCAGGAATTCTGGCCGCCGTGACAGGCGCTTTTGCCCTTGTATGCGGCTGTGCGGCCATGTTCAGCGGCATGGCGGAGGCGGCAGCGGCACCGATATGGGAAGGACGGAGCGGATTCCCACCGTATATAACCTTCCGGCTGCGGCACAGAGCCAGACAGCGCCGGAAGGCTACAGCAAAGCCAGCTATACGGCAGTTTCGGATCCGCTGGAATATTATCGGGATAAAAAGCCCGCGGAAAATGATCTGACCCAGGAGGAAGCGGCGGAAATCGGTGCGCAGCTTTTATGGAGGCTGTTTGAGGTCAGGCTGGACGGAGCCACGGTTTATATGGGCTATGATAATGGAACGGAAACCTTCCCCAGGGCGTTCTGGAGCGGTGATGTGAGGTTCGGCACAACCCGGAGGCCTGAGGATAACTGCTATACTTTTATGATAGATGCGGTAACGGGGGAAGGCTTTTCGGCAGCGTATGGCAGGACTCTGAGCGTAAAAGTAGATTTGGGGCTGGATGCGGCGCTGGCAAAGGATCCAGGTGAATACATGAAGCTGGCAAAGGAGTTTGCGGAAAAAAAGAATCTGGTCGGCGGTGCGGTGAAGGAATGCGACTATAACAGTCAGGGCTACAGCTCTAACGATCCGACCATTACTATTGATGTATATGGCGTCAGCGGGGAACGTGTTTCCATCACGTTTTCCCGGTATGACCGGGCCGTACTGGGGATTTCCCTGGATGCAAACGAAAAAATCATGGAGATGATGCAGAAGCTGTGGGAACAGGATGCCGCGGAAATGGATAATAACATGGCAGGGGGCATAACGGGAAATGCGGAGGAAATCACGGAATTGAAGGCGAAATAGCCCTGCGGTCAGTGCGAAGCGCTGGCCTGCGCAGCTAAATGGTCTGCTCTGTATGAACTTTAGCCGGAAATTCATTACTGAAGCGTTACAAAATTTATTGCCCAGGCATTACGCAATTTCATATGATTGACATTGGCGGCAGGAAAGGATACACTGATTCTGCATGTGTTTTCAGATGGACATCCAGGAATAGTAAAAGGGGGAACTTACGATGAGCGAATACAGAAAAGCAAAACCTGAGGAAAGGGAAGCCTGTATTGAATTTGCAGATTATGTTTTCAGTAAAGCGCACTGTCCGCATGATTTCGAAACGTTGATACCGAGGGTTTATGGAGAAGGCGTTGATTCCGCCTCCATGCACCGTATAGCAGTGGATGAGAGAGGAAAAATCCGCGCCCTGATTGCGGTTTTGCGGGAAGAGCTTGAAGTGGGCGGCAAAGCGCTGCAGGCAGGCTTTGTGGGAACCGTTTCAGTACATCCGAAGGCGCGGGGCGAAGGCCATATGAAGGTTCTGATGGGCGAATGGCTGAAGGAAATGTGCGAAACCTGTGACATTGCCGTTTTAGGCGGCCAGAGGCAGCGATATGAATATTTTGGATTTACGCGGGGCGGCTCGCAGTACAAATATTCGGTAAACAGCTCCAATATTCGTCATGCACTGAAGAAGACGGACTGCGGCGGCATTTCTTTTTGTCCGCTGGAGGAAGCGGAGGGCGGATACGAGCTTGTTTACAACATTAACAGACAGCGTCCTGCCCGGGTGGAGAGGCCGAAGGAGCAGATTGGCTCCATTGTGCGGAATATGGGGGAAAAGGCCCTGGCAGTGCTGGACAACGAAAAGTTAACCGGATATATCCTTGTCAGTGGGAACGGTGATACGGTGTGTGAACTGGGACTTTTGGATGCGGGAATTATGGAGGCTGTGATTAAGGCGTATCTTGCTTATACAGGGCGGGATGAAATTGAGATCGTGGCGTCTGCCTATGATAAAGCGCTGAACCAGTGTATCGGACGCTTTGCAGAGTCTTATTGCGTGGAACCCAGCGAGATGTTTCAGATTTTTGATTTTGCCAATGTCCTGGAGGCTTATCTTTCACTGAAACAGAAAACCCTGGGACTGGCTTTGGGTGAATTTTCAGCGGTCCTGGACGGACAGCCTGTAACGGTATGTGCGGATGAAAATGGGATTTCTGTAGAACGTACGGCAAAGCTGGGGGCGGCGGTGCTTGATAAGCATCAGGCGCAGGAACTCCTGCTTTCAGAATATGGCCGGTTCATGGATGTGCAGGCTCCGGCGGGCTGGTTCCCGCTGCCGGTATTCTGGTATGCGGCGGATTCTTTCTGAAAGATTTTTCTTGTAAAATGATATAGAAAGCGATTGGGCATCTTCCGGTTTCCTGACCGGAAGATGCTTTTTTGAATTCTGAAGAAAGTGTATGGTTACCAGAAGGATACTAATATGCCTGGAGATACTATCCCACTTTTATGTGCGTACTTTTTTTGCAGCAAAACCGGGTATATGATGGATATAGAACATGAAACTAACTGCGCCGTATGTTCCTGCAGTGCCGGCCGAATATGTTGCGCAGTGCCGCGGGGAATGAGGGCAGCAGCTGAAATTGGGGAAGTAAAGTGGAAAAGGAGAAACTGATATGGAAATGAAAATGATGGACAAACTGAAAAACCTGGATGAATGGAACGGAAACGGAGAGTTTCAGGCAAGGACGAGCGCACAGGGGATGATGCGTGCAGCGGAAGGCGCGGGAACGGCATGCGGCTCTGCGTGCGGTGCGGCGGATCCGGAGAAGAAGCCGGGTGCATGCGGTTCTGCTTGTGGTGCGTCAGATCCGGAGAATAAACCGACTGCGTGTGGCGGAACCTCAGATCCGGAGCAGCCACCAGGCGCCTGCAATTCCCCCTGCGGCGCATCAGTCCCTGAAAGGTAAAACCCCGTCCTGACCCGCACCAATCCTACCCCGCCCCGCCGCCATAGATAACCCGACCATAACAGCCAGCCCACATACCGGAGGAATACAGAATGAACCCTTATTTCGCCTTTCAATGGCACATAACAGACAACTGCGATCAGCGGTACAGGCACTGCTACATATTTTCTGAAGACAGCTGTAAAAAGCTGGCTGAGATGTCCTATAGCGATATGGAAAAGGTGCTGGACAACTGCCTGGATATGTGCGGAAAGCTGTCCCGTACCCCGTATTTTTGCATAACCGGAGGCGACCCCATTCTGCACCCTGATTTCTGGAGGCTGCTGGAACTGCTGAAAAAGTATGAAATCACCTTCGCCATTCTGGGAAACCCCTTCCATCTTAATGATGAAGTCTGCCGCCGGCTCTACGATTATGGCTGCCGTAAGTACCAGCTTTCCCTGGATGGATTGAGGGAAACCCACGACAGCTTCCGCAAGCCCGGCTCCTTCGACATTACCCTGGAAAAAATTAGCTGCATCCGCAGGGCGGGTATGTATTGTGCCATCATGTCCACCGTATCTAAAACCAATATGGACGAAATCTCCGGGCTGATTGATGTAGTTGTGGAAAAACAGGCCGATGTTTTCGCCGTGGGCCGCTATTGCCCCACCAGTGAGGAAAAAAGCGCGGAATTCCATATGGAACCCCTGGAATACCGGGCATATCTGGAAAAATGCTGGGAAAAGTTTGAACAATATAAGGGCTGCGGCACCACCTTCCAGCTCAAGGATCACCTGTGGACCCTGTTCCTTTATGAAAAGGGAATATTCAAAATCCCGGAGAACCTGAAACCAGACACTATTTATGACGGCTGCCACTGCAGCATCTGCCATATGACGATACTGCCCACAGGCGATGTCTATGCCTGCCGCAGGATGGAAAGCAGGATTGGAAATGCCCTGACGGACAGCATGGCGGATCTGTTTCTGGGAGAAAAAACGGATCAGTATCGGCAATATGACAGCTTTGAAAAGTGTGCCGGCTGTGAACTTCTCCGCTTCTGCAGAGGCTGCCCTGCGGTAACCTTCGGCTATACGGGAAATATGTACGCGCCCGATCCGCAGTGCTGGAAAACAACTTCATCCCCAAATGCCTGAAGCGGCGCAAGAAGCTTCTCCAGGCATTTTCGGGAAGGACAAAAAGGAAAGGAGCAGCCGATGAACGCGCAAACCTGTATTCGAAAACTGCGATATGTATGCAGCACATCCATGGGAACCGTAGATGCTCACGGAAATCCCCAGGTGCGAATTATCAATATCATGCATGTGGAACCGGAAAAAGGAGAAATTTATTTTGTAACCGCCAGAGGAAAGAATTTTTACAGAGAGCTGCAGAATGGAAAAGAGGCCGCTATCACGGCGCTCACCCGTTATCAAGAATAAAAGGAAACAGCGGGCCAATCGGGGAACTGGCAGCGCTTCTGAAAAATGCGGATGCAGTTGTAGTGGGGGCAGGTTCCGGCCTGTCCACCGCCGCAGGGCTTATGTATTCAGGAGAACGTTTTACGGCAAATTTCCGTGAATTTATAGAACGCTACGGATTAAGGGATATGTATTCCGCCGGTTTTTACCCGTTTCCTACTCAGGAAGAAAAATGGGGTTACTGGAGCAGGCATATTTACTATAACCGTTATGATGTGGCGCCCGGAAAACCCTATCTGGATCTGTACGCGCTTCTGAAGGATAAAAATTATTTCATACTCACCACCAATGTGGATCATCAGTTCTGGCTGGCAGGTTTCCCGGACGAACGCTGTTGTGGTGTCGATGTTCACAAATCTTTTCTCGTTGCCACAATTGTAAAAACCACTGGTGGCATTGAGCCTTCTTACCAAAAAAAGCGCTTTTCCACCTTTAACAATTCAATTCTTGAATTTAAG
>NZ_VUMI01000008.1 GCF_009696275.1 Eisenbergiella porci | reverse complement strand
AGCACTCATCCGTAGGGTTTTTCCTTTCATAAGGATAAGGCTATTGTAAAAGAAAAAGAGCACCGTGGCAACGGTGCAGAGAAAAGATAAGAAAGGCTATTGCACAGCATGTGCGATTTGGTTCAATGATATTGAACAACAAAATATCGGGTCTGCTTGAAGCCACTGAACGATATGTGGATGGTAAGGTATGTCTGTATTATGACATCAGTTCACGTCAGTCTCTGGAACAGATGTATGAGTCAGGGAAAATGACCTGTCAGGAGATTTTGGATGTGGTGGACAGCATGTCAGGGTTATTAGGAGGTATGGCCGGATACCTTCTTGAAGAAAGGTTCCTTTTGCTTGAACCGGCATGTATATATATGGATTTGGAAACAGAACGGCTTTGTTTCCTTTACTATCCCTTTGCAGAGAAGGAGAAACCGATCGGCAGCATTTATATGCCGATAGCGGAATTTTTTCTGGAGCATGTGGATCACAGAGAGGAAAAAGCAGTAAGCGCCGCTTATCAGTTTTATAAGATGTCGAAGGCAGAGAGTTTCACTATAGAAAGTTTCCGTGCGCTCCTGGAAAAAGGAGGCGTGGACAGACCGGATACAAAACTGGAAAACAGGTCGGAAAGCGGGCTGGAGATAGGACTGGGGTACAGTCCTGTACGGAGCAGAAGGGGCGAGGCGGCAGCAGAAAGAGGGTACCTTCAGTGGCCGGAGGATGGCTGGGAGAGCCAGATGAGTTTCTATGAAGAACCGGCAGTTTATGAATATGGCAGGACAGCAGGCCCTACAGCGTACGAGGGAACACTGTATAAAGAAAAAAGTATACACTGTACCAGTAATACAGAAACGGAAGCGGAAAAAGGTAATACTGGTGAAGAGAGAACACAGGAAAAGAAGAATGGTAAAAGAAATCTGATTGGTTTGGTGGCAGCAGTTCTTATATTTGGGATTATCTGTGGGATTATCTGGTATTTGCAGCCGGAAGGCTCGCTTAAGGCTGTATTCTTTGGAGGCCTTGCCGCAGATGGCATAATTCTTCTTCTGTTTTTATGGAAACTGACTGCGGTAAAGGATGAAAAAAAGGGAAAGGCAGACGCAGAAAGAAAGCAGGAAAAAACGTGGGACAGTTATGCTTGCTGTGAGAAGGAGGTGTACTTTGATGACACTATATTTTCTGCAAACAACATAGGAAGCGTTTATAGCATGAGCGATATACCCGGCAATAGGACCAGAAGCCCCAGACTGACGGGAAAACTGGGAGAACAGGATATCCGTTTTGCCCTGGACAGTCTTCCGGTAACCGCAGGCAAGATGAAAGGCCGGGTGCAGCTTCAGCTGCCGGATGCTTCTGTTAGCCGTATTCATGCCCGATTCGTAGAAAAGGAAGGCAGGACGGCGCTGATGGATCTGAATTCTACAAATGGCACATTTATCAACGGGATAGGCCTGGAACAAAATGAAACAATGGTTTTGGAAGCGGGAGATGAGGTCCGGCTGGGAAGCGTCATACTACATTACGAGGAATAATATATTCTGGGATTAGGAGTTGGAAATACAGGTGAAAACTATCAAAAACGGTTTATTGACAAGGCTGTACGGAAGTGTTACCCTTTTGGTATTGAGGAATATTTTGGTGAAGAATTAGCAGTATCTGCAGGTTTTATGTCCGTAAGGGACGCAGTAAATACCATAAAACTGGGGGTAACGGGGGTGTATATGGTAAAACGGCAGACTTATCGGTACCAGGATCAGAAATACAAGGATATTCCATGGTGCAGCGCAGTGCTTACAGCTATAAATGTCGTTATTTTTTTGATATGCGAATTCACGGGTGACTGGCTGTATGATGAAGGACAGTTCAGCGTTTTGTATCTGACTCACAGCAGGGAATATTACCGTCTTGTGACATCCATGTTTCTTCATGCTGATATTGGCCATCTGGTTAATAATATGATATTATTGTACTTTGGCGGAGAGATTGTGGAGAAGACGATCGGTAGTTTCAGATACCTTGCCCTGTTTTTTATATCTGGAATCTGCGGAAATCTTCTGTCAGCTGTATATGAGCTGACTACAGGCAACTTTTATTATTCCTTTGGGGCGAGCGGGGCTGTTTTCGGATTGATAGGCGGACTGCTTTACCTGGTCATTACAAAGAAGGGACGGGCGGCTCAGATTTCCATTCAGAGAATGCTTCTTATGATTATATTTTCTCTTTATTCCGGTTTCCGCAGTGTTATGGTGAATAATGCAGCTCATTTAGGCGGGCTGATCAGCGGTTTCCTGCTGACCTTTCTTCTGTGCCATATTGGGAGAAGCATAGGGCATGGCGGAGGAGGTTATGGATATTGAGAAATGGTATTAATACGGACTGAGGAAACAGGCTTTTGCATAAAGAGCATAAAAACAGAGAGGATGCCTGCGGGCAGGAAGGAGAATTGTTATGAAGGATGATAACTGTATTTTTTGTAAATTAGCTAATGGAGATATTCCAACGAATACTATTTATGAGGATGAAAAGTACCGGGTAATTCTGGATTTGGGCCCTGCTACAAGAGGACATGCATTAATCCTTCCCAAGGATCATTATTGTGATCTTTATGAGCTTCCGGATGAGGTATGCGGAGAAGTTATGAAGCTGGCTAAAAGAATGGCGGCCAGGATGACCGAAAGGCTGCAGTGCAGCGGGTTTAATCTGGTTCAGAACAATGGAGAGTCCGCAGGACAGACGGTACGTCACTTTCATCTGCATTTGATTCCCAGATATGACGATGATAAGCAGAACATCAACTGGGTACCTCAAGAACCCTCACAGGAAGAGCTTGAAAATATCCGTAAGACAATTTGCGGTGAATAAAAGCGGTCCGCCGGGGAAGCTTCATTATCTTCCCCGGCAGGCCGCAATCCTATTTGCCTTTTCCCGCCTTATTTTCTTCTACAATTCCATCCAGCAATTCTGTAATTGTCTTGGTCGCATTCATCTGCTGGCTTTTTCCCATTGCATTAATATAGGTCTGACGGTTAAAGTAAAGTTCCTGTACTTTCTCAACCAGAAGATCAGGGCTTAAGTAGTCTTCATCTATAACCATACTGTATCCCTGAGTTTCAAAGGAGCGGGCATTCAGTATCTGATCTCCACGGCTGCTTCCTGCGGAAAGCGGAATCAGAAGATTAGGCTTTTTCAGGGCGAGAAGTTCACAGATAGCATTTGCTCCGGCTCTGGATACCACTACATCGGCCATGGCAAACACATCCTTCAGCTCAGCTTTCAAATATTCAAATTGTGCATATCCGGATTGGTTGAGCAGCAAGTTGTCAATTTTCTCATGACCGCAGATGTGCACTATCTGAAAATCATTGAGCAGCTTTGGCAGAGCCTCACGAACAGCCTGATTGATGGAAGCAGCGCCAAGGGAACCGCCTATTACCATAAGTACAGGCTTATTGGCAGTAAAATGACACAGCTCCAGTGCGGCAAGCTTATTCCCTTTGGATAGTTCATCACGGATAGGAGAGCCTGTAAGTACAGCTTTTTCCGTGGGAAGACTGTGCAGCGTTTCGGGGAAATTGCAGCATACCTTTGCAGCAACCGGGATACAGAGCTTATTAGCGAGTCCCGGTGTCATATCTGATTCGTGGATAACACAGGGAATCTTCAGGGAGGATGCTGCGCGGACTACAGGGACGGATACAAAACCGCCTTTGGAAAATACAATGTCCGGGCGGATTTCTTTCAAATATTTTCTTGCCTCTCCATATCCCTTTATAACGCGAAAGGGATCCGTAAAGTTCTTTAAGTCAAAATAGCGCCGGAATTTTCCGGTGGATATTCCGTAGTAGGGGATGTCATAATCCTCTATCAGTTTTTTCTCCATTCCATTGTAGGAACCGATGTAGGAAATTTCATAACCGAGCTGTGACAGCCTTGGCAGCAGGGCAATATTTGGCGTAATATGACCGGCGGTGCCACCGCCGGTAAGAACGATTTTCTTTGACATGAATTAGCCCCCTAGCTGAATTATTAATTTGCGGTTCCCACAATGGATTCCAGTGCCACAGCCAGCTGATCAGGGCAGGATGTGGGCTTGAAGCCGCATTTGATTCCTTTCAGACGGGAAATTGCCTCTTTTGCGGGCATTCCTTCCACCAGGCGGGAAATACCCTGGAGATTACCATTGCAGCCTCCCGTAAAATGTACAGATTTGATGATTCCATTATCCAGTTCAATGTCTATTGCGCTGGAGCAAGTGCCTTTTGTTCTGTATTTCATAATATGCCTCCAAATTAAACAATATAAATTCAATATCCGAATTATATCAAAAATCCTCCTTTGTTACCAGTATTTTCACAATAAATCCGCAATTATGGCAGATTGAGGCGTAATTCTCCGATCGATTCCCGGCCTGTCCGTATTGTGGCAGGCGGGTCAATCTCCTATAATACTATTCACAAAGGAAACAAAAAAGGCTGGTCTCACAGCTGCAGAAGCAGAACAGTGGACGGGAGGCTGTCTGATACGGACAGCAGATTGGAGGAGAGTATGACTTCGTTTGTGGAAAATAAAGAACTGGTGGCTATGACAATTATATTGCTATTATTGAGCATATTATGCAAGTTTATAACAGGAATTTTTCTGAATACGCTGATAAGGGAGGCTGAAAACATGTCCTCAACGGAAAACAAGGTGCTTAAGCAGTGTAAGATTAAATTCCGTAACTGTTACAAGCTCAATGACGGAGTTCCCAACATACCGGTTTTTGTGGACAAGTTTTTAAATCGGATTCAAATATGGAAATTTTCCATGGACGGGCTGTCCCATTTTGCCGGGCAGCTTATGATGCTTTCGGTATTTTTTGCAGGGGCGGGGGCGTGTAAGGGGATTATTGACGGAAAAACACTGGGGGAAATCCTTCCGTTCTATCTTATGAGCTTTTTGGGATTGTATTTGTATTTCAGCGTTTCAGGCCTGGTGGATGTACATGGGAAAAAGGCTGCGCTTAAGACCAGTCTGACAGACTATCTGGAAAATCATATGGCGGCCAGGCTTTCATTACTGGATGAGTCGGAATGGCTGGCCGGAGCCGAAGTCCGGAGTGTATCGGCCGGAGGTGTCATACTCCGGGAAATGGAGAGTATAGGGGAAGGACAGGATAAAATACAAGCGGAAGCAGAGCAGACGACAGTAAAACAATCGGCGGGAAAACTGATAGCTGCGGAGCTAAAGGAAAAAATACGGCCGGAAAGAGTGGAGACAATGGAAAAGAGCCCGGCGGAAACTCAGATGGAGGAACAGATTTTTACCAAGAATCAGGAAAAAGAACTGGAAGAGCTTCTGAAGGAGTTTTTTGCATAATACAGCACTGCTGGCAGAAGCAGAAAAAATGCAGAATTCAGAAAACCGTATTCTTAACAAAAAAGGAAAAAACGAGGAAAAACAAGGCTTCTTATAAAAACTCTTGAAAATAAAAACCAACTTTGCTACACTAAGAACGGAAATTGAGCGAAATTGCAGGTTTTCTGCGATGGCTGCGGTTATATCTATTTGTTTGCTGCCAAGTGCAGCAGAATTGGAGGATAAGCAGATGAGCAAAGTGACTTTTGATTATTCAAAAGCAGCACCTTTTATCGGTGCGCATGAAGTAGATTTTATGAAAAAACAGGTGATGGATGCCAGGGAACTTCTGGTTTCCAAGACCGGTGCGGGAAATGATTTTCTTGGCTGGATCGATCTGCCGGTTGATTATGATAAGGAAGAGTTTGACAGAATTAAGAAAGCGGCGGCTAAAATCCAGAGTGATTCAGAAGTGCTTCTGGTTATCGGAATTGGTGGTTCTTATCTGGGAGCAAGAGCTGCAATTGAATTTTTAAGACACAGCTTCTATAACAGTGTAAGCAAGGAGATTAGAAAAACTCCTGAAATTTATTTCGTTGGAAATTCCATCAGCTCTACATATATCAGGCATTTGATTGATGTGATTGGGGACAGAGACTTTTCTATTAATATGATCTCTAAGTCCGGTACTACTACAGAGCCCGCAATTGCATTCCGTGTATTCAAGGAAATGATGGAAAAGAAATACGGCAAGAAAGAAGCTGCCGGAAGAATTTATGCAACCACAGACCGTGCGAAGGGATCCCTGAAGGGACTGGCAACGGAAGAAGGTTACGAAAGCTTTGTTGTTCCGGATGATGTGGGAGGACGTTTTTCCGTTCTGACTGCAGTAGGTCTGCTTCCTATCGCAGTAAGCGGTGCGGACATTGACAAGTTAATGGAAGGTGCAGCTGATGGACGCAAGAAAGCGCTGGAGGCTGAATACGAAGATAATGACGCACTGAAGTATGCGGCTGTCCGCAATATCCTTCACAGAAAAGGAAAATCAGTGGAAATCCTGGCTAACTATGAGCCCAGTGTTCACTATGTATCCGAGTGGTGGAAGCAGCTGTACGGTGAAAGCGAAGGAAAGGACCAGAAGGGTATTTTCCCGGCAAGCGTTGACCTGACGACAGATCTGCATTCTATGGGACAGTTTATTCAGGACGGTTCCCGTATTATGTTTGAGACGGTTATCAATGTAGAGACATCCAGAGAAGAAATCACCATCAATGAAGAGCCTGTGGATCTTGACGGATTGAATTATCTGGCAGGGAAGAGTGTTGATTTCGTTAACAAGAGCGCGATGAACGGAACCATCCTGGCTCATACGGATGGTCAGGTTCCCAACCTGATGATCGACGTGCCTGAGGTGAACGAGTTCTATCTGGGCCAGCTGTTCTACTTCTTTGAGTTTGCATGCGGGGTCAGCGGATATCTGCTTGGCGTAAACCCGTTTAACCAGCCTGGCGTAGAAAGCTATAAGAAAAATATGTTTGCGCTGCTTGGGAAACCGGGATATGAAGCGCAGAGAGAAGAGCTTCTGAAGAGACTGTAAAAAACAGCCCGTTTCGGAGCAGAAAAATAAATAAGAAGCCGTAAAAAGGTATTAAGCTGCGAAAGGGTGTGCAAATTATTCAAATCACGCCCTTTCGTTTTTTTAGCCATATTATTTTTTACTTTGTCGATATCATGTCTTTTAAATATCTTTATCTTCCTTTTATTGGTTGCTCTGTGGAAATAAATAAGCTACAATTACGTTAATGAGACGGTTATTTAGGAAAGGAGGCAGCTTCATGGGAGGAAAAATTCAGGATATATCGACAATGCAGGATGTTCTTCATGAATCTATGACGGGTTTATGGATAATAGAAATAGAGGAAGGCTGTAATTCCCGGATGTTTGCGGATGAGACGATGCTGGATCTTCTCGGCCTTACTGAAGAGGCCTCGCCAGAGGAATGCTATGAACACTGGTACCGGAATATCGATAAGGAGTATTATCCGGTGGTAAATTCCTGTGTGGATAATATGATAAGGCAAGGCAGGGCTGAGGTGCAGTATCCATGGCAGCATCCGGTGTTTGGCAGGATTTATATCCGTTGCGGCGGTGTGGCAGAGCGTATCGGTGAGAAGGTATTAAGACTCAGAGGGTATCACCAGAATGTGACGGACACTATAGTTATGCGGCGGGAAAAAGAAAAACTGGAGGAACTTAATGAAGAAATAGTAGGTTCTCTTCATAATCTTTTTTTTGCAGTGTATCGGATTGATATGGAGAGTAATTCTGTACGTGCCATTCGGGTTCCGGAGGACGTGGAGGAAATATCGGAGGAGGAATTTTCTTACGATTTGTTCTGGGATGATTTTGCAAGGAAGACATTGCATCCCAGCTGGTATGAGGATATGAAACGGGAACTTTCCCTGCATCATTTCCGTGAGCTTATTGTTGAGGGGTATGACAGATATACAATTGAGGGCTACAGGAAGATAAACGGAGAGTATCATTACATATCCTGCAATGTTTACTTTGGGGGAAAGAAGAACTGGGCGATTCTTGCGCTCCAGGATACACACGAGCAGAAAAAGAGAGAAGAGGAAAGCCGGAGTGCGCTGAAGGAGGCATATGAGCTGGCGCAGAACGCCAATAAGGCTAAAAGTGATTTCCTTTCAAAAATGTCCCATGATATCAGGACTCCGCTGAATGCTGTCATCGGTATGACGGAGCTGGCCAGACTGCATATGGATGATAAGGAAAGACTGCTGTATGATCTGGAACAAATCGGAGTATCCAGCCAACTGCTGCTGAGCCTGGTAAATGAAGTGCTGGATATGAGCAAAATTGAAAGCGGTAAGTTTGAACTTAATAATAGTGATTTTAATCTTCATGAGCTTCTGGAAGAAGTAATTTGCCTGATGAGGACTCAGGCAGAGGAGAAAAAACAGATATTCCATGTGTCCATGGATGGATTGAAGCATGAGCGTGTAATTGGCGATCGTGCCAGATTAAGTCAGATTTTTTTGAATATTATGAGCAATGCATGCAAGTATACTCCGGAAGGAGGAGAGATATTCATTTCAGTTTCTGAGCTTTCCTCCGGAAACAGCAGGCTGGGACGTTACCGTTTTGTTTTCAGAGATACCGGGATTGGAATGAGCGAGGAATATCTGCAGCATATTTTTGAACCCTTCAGCAGAGCTAACGACTCCCGGATCAGTAAAATCAGCGGTACCGGACTTGGGATGGGAATTACCAAGAACCTGGTTCAGATGATGGGAGGGGAAATCCGGGTAGAAAGCAGAATTGGGGAGGACAGCTGTTTTACGGTAGTATTGGAATTAAGGCTGCAGGAAGAAAAGGCGGAAGAAGTACCTGAACTTAGAATTCAGGATGTGGACTGCAGGGGCATACATATTCTGTTGGCAGAGGATAATGAGCTAAGCAGAGAAATAGCGGTAAGTCTGCTGGAGGTAACCGGAGCCTGCGTGGAAACTGCTGAAAATGGAAAAGAAGCGCTGGAAATGTTCCGGGCCTCTCAGCCGGGGTATTATCAGATTATTTTTATGGATATCCAGATGCCGGTAATGAACGGCTATGAAGCTGTAGAGGCAATCCGCAGACTGGAACGCGCGGATGCCTCGGAGGTTGTCATTGTTGCAATGACGGCAAATGCCTTTGCAGAAGATGTGATAAAGTCTCTGCAGGCCGGGATGAACGAGCATCTGGCAAAGCCGATTCAGCCGGGGCGTATGGCTGAGGTGCTGGCAAAGAGGGTGCTTCATAAAATGTAGTATTCTTCATTAGGGTGAATTGAATTAGGTGTGAATTGAATTAGATGTGAATTGAATTGGTGTGAATTGGACTGGAAGTGTATCGGTTTGGAAGTATGCCAGCATTTGGGTATAAAGGGCTGCAAATCATAGGATCGTGTTATTTTGGAATAGTATTAAGCTAGATTTACCGGAGGGCTCCGGATATAATGAAGAAAAAAGTACTTTTATCCTGATTTATTAATGAGTAAGCGGAGGGCTGCAACATGAAAGAACTGTATAAGCTGCCGGCAAGACCGGAAGCAAACCGACAGAATATCCTGCAGGGGGATAAATACCGGATTACTATGCTGACTGAAGGGCTGGTACGTCTGGAATACAGCGAGGACGGAGTTTTCGAGGACAGGGCGACACAGACTGTTATCAACCGAGATTTCCCGCCTGTGGAGTTTCAGGTGAAGGAGACGGAGGAAGAGCTGGAAATTCTGACCTGGAGATTTCGCCTGAATTATAATAAAAAAGAATTCAATCCCAGAGGACTCAAGGCTCAGGTGCTTGGAAATACGGGTTTCTGGAATAATGTATGGCATTATGGAGACGAGCTTCGGGATCTGAAGGGAACGGCAAGGACACTGGATACGGTGGACGGCGCCTGTGAACTGGGGCATGGTCTTGTCTCTACGGAAGGTTTTTCCGTATTGGATGATTCTGCTTCACTTATTCTTACCGAGGAAGGATGGGTTGCACCCCGCAAAAAAGGAATTCAGGATATTTATTTCTGGGGTTACGGGCTGGACTATCTGGAATGTCTGAAGGATTTTTATTATCTTTGCGGTAAAACCCCCATGCTGCCCAGGTTCGCATTGGGAAACTGGTGGAGCCGTTACTATGAATATACCGAAGCGAGTTATCTGGAGTTGATGAACCGTTTCGATGAAGAGGGAATCCCTTTTACAGTTGCAGTCATTGATATGGACTGGCATTTGGTAAATATCGATCCCAAATATGGAACCGGCTGGACAGGCTATACATGGAACAGGGAGTTTTTCCCGGATCCGAAGCGATTCATGGACAGCCTGCATGAGCGTGGTATGAGAATTACATTGAATGTGCATCCGGCAGACGGAATCCGCCCGCATGAGGAAATGTATGAGGCTATGGCAAAGGAACTGGGGAAGGATATATCCAGGGAAGAGCCTGTGGCGTTTGAAATTACGGATCCGGCATTCCTTTCCGCCTATTTTAAATATGCGCACCATCCCAATGAAGAAAAAGGGGTGGATTTCTGGTGGCTTGACTGGCAGCAGGGCGGTATTACGAAGATGGAAGGCCTGGATCCGCTGTGGATGCTCAACCACTTCCATTTCCTGGACAGCGCAAGAAATGGAAAGCGTCCCATGACTTTTTCAAGATATGCAGGTCCCGGTTCCCATAGATATCCGGTGGGATTTTCAGGTGATACGGTAGTTACGTGGGAATCTCTGAAATTCCAGCCTTATTTTACCAGTACGGCATCCAATATCGGTTATGGCTGGTGGAGCCATGATATTGGCGGTCATATGAATGGATATAAGGATGATGAGCTGGAAGGACGCTGGTACCAGCTGGGTGTATTCTCTCCTGTTAACCGGCTTCACAGCACTAAAAACGAATTTAATGGAAAGGAGCCCTGGCGTTTTAATCCGGAAATTCACAGTATGATGAATGAATTTCTGCAGCTGCGCCATAAAATGGTTCCGTACCTGTACACCATGAATTACAGAGCATATGCGCAGGATACACCGCTGGTGCTGCCGATGTATTATTATAATCCCAGATGCCTTGAGTCCTACCGGGTACCAAATGAGTATTATTTTGGAACCGGGCTGATTGTTGCCCCGATTACTTCCCCTCGTCTGTCAGGATTGAATCGCGCAAAGGAAAGAGTATGGCTTCCGGAAGGAACCTTCATTGATTTCTTCAGCGGTACCATTTATGAAGGCGGCCGTATGATGGATATGTACAGGGATATCAATACCATGCCTGTTTTTGCGAAAGCAGGAGCTGTTATTCCCATGACAGAAGAAATCGATGCGGTGAGTACCTGCGGAAATCCTTCTTCTCTGACGCTTAAGGTTTATGCCGGAGCTGACGGCAGTTTTTCGCTGTATGAGGATGATAATGAAACCTGTGATTATGAAAAGGGCATCTGTGCGATTACGGAATTTGAATGGAAGTGGGATGGCGAGCAGCGTTTTGCAGTTCATCCGGTGCAGGGCGAGCTTTCTCTGGTACCTGAAAAGAGGGATTATACAATAGAGATTTGGGGATGTACGGAAAGCGAAGTGTTATGTACCTCCAATGGAAAAACGGCAGAGGCGGAAGCCTCCTATGATGCGGATAAGAACTGCCTGAAAATTACAGTAAGCCAGGCTGATGCGTGTGCTGAGACAGTGATTACCTTTGTAAGGAAGCTGGTTCTGGCTGAGAATCCTGTGAAGAAGACAGTTTATGCTTTCCTGGATCAGGCGGAAATGGAATTTGATATTAAGACCCGGATTTATCAGCTGGTATGCAGCGGCAAATCACCGCTTGTTATTATTGGAGAGCTGCAGGCCATGGATTTATCGGAAGATCTGGTGAAGTGTATTTCTGAAATGCTGACTGCACAGGGTAGTCTGGCATAACGTCTAACAAGTTCTGTTCCAGGCTCCCCGGGGAGCCTGGATTAGTTTTTTAAGGGATAAGAAGAAGGAAGCGGGACGGGTTGATAATAGCGGATAAATGGGAGGAACAGTTGTGGAGCGGGCTTTGCATATCGTGGTATTGGACAGAAGCAGCGTGGGAGAGGATGTGTCGGTGGAGCCTCTGAAAAAGTACGGAGAGGTTACCTTCCACATGACAACGAAGGATGAGGAAGCAGCTGGACGGGTTAAGGATGCAGATATTATTATTGTGAATAAAACGCCTATGAATGCTGATACCCTGGATGGCGCGAGCCATCTGAAGCTTATCTGTGAGTTTGCAACCGGCTTTGATAATGTGGATTTGGATTACTGCAGAAAAAGGGGAATCCCGGTAGTTAATGTGGTCAATTATTCCACGGCTGCTGTGGCACAGCATACGATAGCCTGTGTTCTCTATATTTTGGAAAAGCTTCGTTATTACGATGATTATGTAAAGTCCGGGGCTTATGGGGCACAGCCGAGATTTTCCCATTTCGGTCTGCCTTACTCAGAGCTTGATGGTAAGACCTGGGGAATCGTGGGCATGGGAAATATCGGACGGAAAGTAGCCGCTATTGCAGAGGCTTTCGGCTGCCGTGTTATCTGCTTTTCAGCATCCGGCCGAGGAGGCTGTACGGATTATGAGCAGGTGGATTTTGAAACCTTACTGCGGGAATCTGATGTGCTCACACTGCATTGTCCTCTGAGTGACAGAACGAGAAACCTGATTGATCTGGAAGCGTTAAAAAAGATGAAAAAAACGGCGATTCTGGTAAATGTGGCAAGAGGTGCCGTAGTAAATGAAGCTGATCTTTGTACTGCACTGCAGGAAAATTGGATTATGGGGGCAGGAATTGATGTATTAAGCAGGGAGCCGATTGATCCGAGGAATCCGCTTTTGCAGATTCAGGACAGCAGCAGACTCCTGATTACGCCGCATATGGCATGGGCAAGCGTGGAAGCGCGTACCCGGGTGGTTACGGAAACCTGCAGGAATATTGAGGCTTTTTTACGGGGAGAAGCCAGGAATGTGGTAAATCCGTAAGAAGGATTGGCAGTGAAAAGGATGGGCACTCAGAGGGTGAAATTGAAAGGGATAGGGATAAAAAGGAAGATTTCAGGAAGGCAGGAAAATAGAAACTGCAGATAATAAAGGAATACCGGAGCGGCAGGCCAGATGTTTCTAACAGATATCTGAAAACGGCTGGTATCAGCTGCGTGCATTGTGGCCGTATGCCGCCGGGGATTCCTTTTATTTATTTTTATACGGACTATATATTGCTTTTGGGAATAGGATTTACAGAAATTAAAAAGTCAGTATAATCGTGCGGGCAGCAGTCAATGCGGCCTGTCAGCTACCTCTTTTTATTCCCTTTTTTTCTTGAGGCCCAGCTTTTATGAAGCTGCTGCCGTTCACGCAGGTAGTTGTTTTTGTTTTCTGTATATTTTGCCTCATTTTTTAATTTAAGATAGCTGTTCCAGCGTTCGCGGGAAAGTTCGCCGTTCTCAATGGCGGTATTTACAGCACAGCCGGGTTCGCTTTTATGCTGGCAGTCTGAGAAACGGCAAAGAGGAAAATACTGTTCAATATCGGAAAAAGCCTCGCCAAGCCCTGAGGAGACATCCCACATACCCAGCTCACGCATGCCAGGAGTATCAATTATCATGGCTCCGCAGGAAAGGCGGATAAGCTGACGGTGTGTAGTGGTATGGCGTCCACGGGAATCATCCTCCCGGATGGCGCCTGTGTCCATCATTTCCTGTCCGGCCAGAGCATTGAGCAGGCTGGATTTTCCGACCCCGGAGGATCCTAGAAAGACAATAGTTTTGCCCGGAAGCAGATATAGTTTTACGCTGTCGAGGCCAAGTCCGGTTTTAGAGCTGACGGCATAGACGTCTACGCCAAGCGCTGCCGCGCGGACTTTATCGGTCTCTGCCTCCCAGTTTTCATTTAAATCTGCTTTGGTAAGAAGTACTACAGGCTGTGCCCCGCTTTGCCAGGCCAGCGTCAGATAACGATCCAGCCGCCGCAGGTTCAAATCATGATTCAGTGACTGCATGATAAATACATAGTCAAAGTTAGCAGCAACTGCCTGTTCCGCGTGACCTGCAGAAGATGGATCCAGGCGGGAAAAAAAGGTGCGGCGGTGAAGCGTTTTATAAATAATGCTGTCGCTATTATTCTGCCAGGAAAGAAGGACAAAATCCCCTGTAGTGGGAAAAGGTTCATCTCCGGCATAATAGGATCCTTTTTTTAATCTGGCATAGCCATTGCCATGGGCGCTGACAATCTCAAACCTGTCTTTATACACAGCGGTAATTCTTGCGACAGTTCCATCAGTTCCCTCAGGCAGAAGGTCGCGGGTAAATCCATAGGTCTCTATATTTATATCTGTATTCATGCATTATTCCTCCGAAAATTATATTTAAAGTTTTAAAATAAGTTTTGTCTGACTGTGTTAAGTTGTTTATTTTTTCTCTCATAATAGAATCATCTCCTTTTCTTTTTGACGGCGGCAACCCTGAAAAAGGGCGCAAAAATCCCGCAGAAACAAGCCTTGGCTGCGGTTTCTGCGGGACATAATTAACCATATGCAATGGAATTACATACAAACAGGATGCATGAAAGGATTGTCGCTTTGTTTACATGTTCAGTTAGCGGAAGGACACCTCGTTCTTTGCTGTCATTATTCATATCTCCTTTCATTTTTTCTTTGAAAAGCTAAAATACATATTCAGTATAAAGTATGATAAGGAAATATGCAACCGGAATTTTGATAAAGTTTTGGCGGAGGAATTTTTACTATTTTATTAATGAGTTTTATATGGATGAAGTGATGGAGCCAGATTTTATACAGGATTGGTAAAAATGCTTTTCAGAAGAGTATTTATGACCGGCAGCTTGTTTTCATAGTTTTTCGGCGGTATAATATCCAGAAATGTATGGCCAGTAATTATTATTTTGGAGGATACAGTGAGTCAGAAGCATGGAGTGAGAGAGAAATATAATACGGCGTGTTGGGCGGCGGTTATTATAGGGCTGTTACTGACCGGTTGCATTGTGTGTGCAGCGGCGTTATGGAGCGCCGGAAATAAGAAGGAGGATGCACTGAGACTGGCAGAGGGATATGCAGTTAGAACGGAAGCGCTTCTGGACAGCCTGTCTCATAAGACGGATGTGCTGGAATCTATTGTGATTACGGGCAGGGGAGAGATTTCGGAGGAGGCGTTCCGGGATTTGGCCAAATCTCTGGCAGATGGAGAGGGAATCCGGGCCATTCAGTATCTGCCGGGAGGCGCGGTTTTATATTGCTATCCGTTAGAGGGAAATGAGGCAGTTATTGGTAATAATGTTTTTGATAATCCACGTCGTCGTGATGATGCTTTGCTGTGGACACACGGGAAATTGCGCTGTCCGGCCCGTACAGTCTGACACAGGGCGGATTGGGACTTGTAGCGCGGAATCCTATTTTTCTGACCGATGAAAATGGGAAAGAGAGTTTCTGGGGATTTTCCGTAATTATCCTGGATTTGCCGGAGGCTTTGAATCCGTTGATGCTGGAGGAACTGGAAACCGAGGGTTATGATTACCGGCTTCATGTTATTACGGAGACCGGAGAGGATATGACGATTGCCGGAGCAGAGCAGATTGATGAGAAAAGAAGTCTGAGCTATGAGGTAAGTGTACCCAATCATACATGGGTGCTGAGTATGGCACCGAAAAATGGATGGGTAAATCCGTTGGTGTTGGTGTATCTGCTGCTGGCCGGGTGGATTATTACAGCGTTGAGCGCACTGCTTGTATACCAGCAGCAAAGGCGAGTGTCCGAGCTTCAGAGATTTGCATCCTTGCATCCATAGATGAACTGACAGGACTTTATAACAGGAGGTATCTTGGAGAGCTTCTGGATAAATTGTGTAAAGGTGAAAACGCATTTGCTGTTTTTTATATGGATTTAAATCACTTTAAAGCGGTAAATGACGAATTGGGCCATGCGGCAGGGGATGCAATCTTAAAGGAAGCTTCGGAGCGGATGCGCAGCTGCGCAGGCGGAGACAATCCAACAGCACGGATCGGCGGGGATGAATTCGTAGTGGTATGTCCCGGAAGCAGATTGGCGGAAATTAAAAATATGGAGTCTCGGCTGCGGGAGGTAATAGAGAAGCCTTTTTATGTGGATGGAGAATGCCGGCAGTTGTCATTAAGTATCGGTATTGCTGTATTTCCAGAGGATGGAAAGACTTATGACAGCCTGATGCAGAAGGCAGATCACAGGATGTACTAGGAAAAGAAAAAGGAAAATCAGAAAAAGGAAAGTCGGAAAAAATAGAAATCAGAATAAAAAATATAAAATTAAGAGGTAAAATGCCGGGCGCTGAATAACAGGCTCGGCATTTTTCGATATTTTACAAACTGGGAGCTTAAAGTTTTCCGATTAACCGTATTTGGGGCTGGGCTGATATTATCGGGTATATTAAAAAAGCAGTCAGGATTCAATCAGAAAAGCATCCAGCATTTCTAATATACGTTCCTCGTTTCCGGAAGGAAACGCTGTGGGCAGCTTTTCCTTCTGTTCGGACAGGAAGGACAGGGAGACAGGAAGGTATTCTTCCAGTTTTTTCAGATATTCTTCATCGAACCATGAACCGCTGCCTGCAGCAGAGGTGAGTATGAGTTCATGGCAGTTTTGCAGGAGAAAATCACGAAAGGCGGGATTTCTGCAGGGGCAGAGGTCAAAAAGGCCGGCGGTGTAGGAAAAGAGACGGTTGACTCTGGCAGCTGTTTCTTCCGGGGTGCGGCAGGAGGAGAGCAGCGTCCGGCTTCCGTTTCCCTTATCTTCGCCGATATCCTGCAGATCATCACAGAGCTGAAGAAGAAAGCCAAAACCGAAATAAAATAAAATATCCTCTTCCGTCATTTTGAGATTAATAAAAAACCGGTCTATGAGGACGGACAGGCCGCCTTTATATATGGAAATATCCATAATATTCCGTTCGGTAAGAAACAGGGATGCATCGGCCTGTTTTTGACTGATTTCCTGCGCCTCCAGCATGAGAAGAAGGCCCTGGCGGATATCTTTTCCCGAGGCTTCACCATAAGAGGCGACCGACTCCGGACTGGGGGAGACGGCGAAAATATCTGCCAGGAGCTGGGCGGTTTTTTCTTCATGGAGGGACAGCGGGGTGATGGGAAGGCCGCTTATTTTATGATGTATGAGGAGATTAAAATGCTTTTTCTCCTCGGAAGTATATTTGGGATCATCAAGAAAGTTATCGGTAAAGGGATAGAGCATGCTATAGCCAAAGATGGAAGAGGGGCAGTCCTGAGGCAGCCCGTTCTGCTCCCTGAAAATGGAGTAGACCATGAAATTGCGCAGGGCCTGACCCATATCCTCCGGCTTCATTTCAGGTGCAAAGCTGCGGACCTGCCGGAGAAAGTCCTTTATGGAAGCCTGAAAGGCGGTCAGGCTGTCCTCAGACATGGCTCTGCAAATACCCAGGATCGGTTCGTCAAACAGGAGCCCGTGAAACAGCGATTCCATTTCCTGTGTCCATTTCTGCAGCTGGGGAGCAGGGGACTGGGAATAGGCGGCCTGTTCCGGCTGCTTCCTGGAGAAGGGCAGCCTGACCGCAATTCTGCTTCGGGATGGGAAGGCCTTCATATGCCGCTGAAGCCGTTCCATAGCAGCAGTTACCCAGGCCTCGTTGTTTCTTTTTTCCTCCAGGGATACAGGGGAGAGAAAATTGGGAAAGGTGTCCTGGGAAGAGAGCCATAGTCCACGGATGCGTGGAAGAAGGGCAGAGGTTATATAATTTTTATCAAATATCATGGGGATTCTCCTGTCCGTCCGACGTGTTTGAAAAAACGTTGTGTTGTTAATTTTTGGTACTGTTATCATTATGCAGGGAATGAAGGGGAATTACAAGCAAATTGTGGTTGCAGAGCCGGAAATACCTGTGAATGGTTAACGAAAGGCGGCTCCAGGGAAAGAGACGCAAAAGGATGAAAATCCCCCTTCCTCTTTCCACAATACAATGTTAGAATAAACTATCATCATTACATTTACAGAAGGGTATGGGGAAAGGAAGGGACAGGAAATGGAGAAAGTCGGTCTGACGAATACGGAGCTTCAGGTATCACAGCTGTGCCTGGGAACTGCGGATTTCGGGACGAAGAGGAGCCGGGAGGAGGCTTTCCAGCAGATGGATGTTTTCCTGGACGGCGGCGGTAATTTTATTGATACCGCTCATGTTTACGGGGATTGGGCCTAGATCTGTATTTTCTGCACAGGGATAATCCGCAGGTGCCGGCAGGGGAACTGCTGGAGGCGCTGGAGGATGAGGTCCGCAGAGGAAATCTGCGTTATTATGGATGTTCCAACTGGAGCCTGGAACGTCTGAAGGAGGCCGACAGGTATGCAAAGGAGCACGGCCTGAGAGGGTTTGCATGTAATCAGATGATGTTTGTTCTGGCGGATGTGGTTCCGGAAACGCTTGTGAAGCCGCAGCTTACCATTCTTGACGGGGAGTATTACCGGTATGAAAAGGAAACGCAGCTGTCTTTTATGGCTTATATGTGTATGGCGGGAGGATATTTTTCCAAACGTATGGCGGGAAAGCCGGTGTCCGCACAGCAGAAGGAGCGGTATCACGGGGATGCCAATGAAGCTATCCTGCGGAAGCTGAAGCTGTATGTGAGCGAGGGTTACCAGGTGACGGATTTCCTTTTCAGATATGTGAAAATGGCAGGGTTTCCATCCATCCCCATTGCGGGTTTTGGCAGCGAGGCGCAGCTGAGGCAGGGGATTGACTGTATTGACAGGGAGGTCCCGGAGGAAATAATGAAGGACCTGATTTCTTTGAAAAGAACACAGTCCTATCAATGGTAGGAGATTTTACAACCGGCAGTTGATTTCTGCCGGTTTTTCTAATGCCCCGTTATTTTCCAGGGATCCGGTTCGTGTTACAATAGGGCTGTAAAAATGGCAGTTAATAAAAATTGTATGCTCTTTCAGCATACGGATTGGAGCAGGATGGAACTACGGCTGGCAGAAAATATTGCAAGATTCAGGAAATCCAGGGGATATATGGGATATATCCCGAAAAAGAAAGCGGTAACGCCTTATGAAGAGCGTTATAAAATTGAGGAATATTATTGGGGAACTATGCCCGGAGAAATGTGTCTGGAGCTTTTGCGCAGATGCTATCCCACCAGGCCGCTGCGGCTGCTTGAGGTGGGCTGCGGGGAAGGGAAAGACGCAGTCTTTTTTGCAAGAAACGGATATCAGGTAACGGCATTTGATGTGACGGAGTCCGGAATTGAGAAGGCGAAGCGGCTGGCGGATATCCATCAGGTGGAGGTTAACTTTTTCAGGGCGGATCTTCATGATTACCGGCTGGATGAGGAGTTTGACGTAATATACAGCTCCGGGGTTTTCCATCATATCCTGCGGAAGCTGCGCAGGGAAATCTTGGAGAATTATATTGCCCATACTGCGCCTGGCGGCATGCATGCAATTAATGTGTTCGTGGAAAAACCGTTTATTCCCGTGCCGCCTGATTCGGACGGCGGGGAAAACTGGGTGTCCGGAGAGCTTTTTACCTATTACAGGGACTGGCTGCTTGAGGAATGCAGGGAGACAGTTTTTGACTGCCGCAGCGGCAGGATTGGGCATAAGCATTGTATGGATACTGTTTTTGCGAGGAAGCTGCCTGAGAACGGCGGGAAGGAGAACGGTGGTTTTTGAAAAATACTTTGAAAAGCTGAGAAAAAGTATTTGAGAATAACCGGGAAGAGATGAGATATGACTGATTTTATAAAGGAGACACAGAATGCGGTGCTGGGAGCGATCCGGCTGGAAACCGCGCGTATGATTCTCAGGGATCACAGGCTGGAGGATCTGGAAAGCCATCACGAAATGCTGTCTGATCCGGAGGTGATGTATTATCTGCCGGACATTATGACTCACAGCCTGGAAGAATCCCGGCGGGATTTGGAAACCTCGGTCAGGGCGGTGACGGCACAGCCCAGGAGAGAGTATTTCCTACGAATGGAGGAGAAGGGAACAGGAGAGCTGATAGGGGAGATCGGCTATACGGTTACGGAGGAGGCACCGGTGGGAAAGCTGGTTCACGCCGGGTATTTCAGCAGGAAAAGGTTCTGGGGCAGGGGATATATGTCAGAGGCGTTTGCGGAGGTGCTGCGTTTCGCATTTGAGGAGAATGGGGTATTCCGGCTGACGACCGGTTGTGACCCGGAAAATAAAGGTTCCGAAAAGGTGATGAAAAAGTGCGGACTGATAAAGGAAGCGGATATGAAGAAAAAAGTCTGGATGCACGGGAAAATGAGGGATCGGGTGGAATACCGTATGCTGCGTGAGGAATGGGAGGCGGGCGGAAAACAGTGGTGACGGCGTAAAAAGAGGAATAAAATCCGGGACAAACAGGTCCCGGCCATAAGTGCGGCGTGAACCGTAACAATATAGGACAAATCAGGAGGAAAAACCAGGGCACGGTCTTGCATTTTCACAGTATCTTTGCTACCATAAGAACGGAATACTCCAGTGATGACAGGACAGACGACCATCACTATAATAAAAATTCGGCTGGTGAATGTAATGTATGCCGTTCCCTGGGCGGGGACGGAAACTGCAAATTTTAGGAGGAACTAATATGAGTAGCGAAATCAGAGACATTAACCTGGCCGAATCCGGCGAGCAGAAGATCGAATGGGTCAGAAGAAACTGTGATCTGCTTCGGATGCTGGAAGAGGAATTCAGCCAGAGCAAACCGTTTGCCGGGAAAAAAGTCACGCTTTCCGTTCATCTTGAGGCGAAAACCGCGTATTTGTGTAAGGTGCTGGCGGCAGGCGGCGCTGAAATGTATGTAACCGGATCAAATCCTCTTTCCACACAGGATGATGTGGCGGCGGCGCTGGTTAAGGCCGGGCTGGAGGTTCATGCCTGGTATGGAGCAACGGAAGAAGAATACAATGCACATATCCGTGCGGTACTGTCCGCAGGTCCTAATATCATCATTGATGACGGCGGGGATCTGGTGCATATGGTTCATACGGAAATGCAGGAGCTGATCCCCAATATCCTGGGCGGCTGCGAAGAAACCACCACAGGCATTATCCGCCTGGAGGCCATGAACAGGGCTGGGGACTTGAAGTTCCCTATGATCCGTGTCAACAATGCGCAGTGCAAGCACTTTTTTGATAACAGGTATGGTACGGGCCAGTCCGTATGGGATGGCGTGATGCGTACCACCAACCTGATTGTAGCCGGAAAGAATGTTGTGGTAGCCGGTTATGGCTGGTGCGGCAAGGGTGTTGCCATGAGGGCAAAGGGCCTGGGCGCCAAGGTGATTGTAACGGAAATCAATCCGGTGAGGGCTATCGAAGCGGTAATGGACGGCTTTGAGGTAATGCCCATGAAGGAAGCTGCCAAAATCGGCGATTTCTTTGTGACGGTAACGGGCTGTGACAAGGTAATTGATGAAGAGGATTTTGCTGTGATGAAGGAAGGCGCTATTCTGTGCAATGCCGGACATTTTGACTGCGAAATCGACATGGCGGGCCTTCGTAAAATCGCTGTGGAGACAAAGGAAATGCGTAAAAATATCATGGGCTATAAGCTGCCTACCGGCCAGTGGATTTTCGTTCTGGCTGAGGGCCGTCTTGTTAACCTGGCGGCAGGAGACGGACATCCGGCGGAAATCATGGATATGAGCTTTGCCATTCAGGCGCTTTCCGCGAAATATCTGGTGGAGCATGGCCGTGAAATGACAGAGATGCTCATCGATGTGCCGGTGGAAATTGATGAGGATGTGGCGGGGAGAAAGCTACGTTTTATTGGGAAGGAAATCGATACGCTGACTGCGGAGCAGGAGGCTTATCTGAATAAATCCCTGGTATAAACAAGAACACCGGGAAATCAGTATCGCCCGGGGAATCAGTATCGGGGAAAAGTAACTGCGAAGGATTAGAGCAGCTGCGCGGAAATATATAACAGTGAAATGGATAAGCGATGACAGCGGCGGTAAAAAGCTGCTGTGGTAAAAAGAGCTGACGCACGGCATGGTGCGTACAGCTCTTTTTTAGGCTGCTTGCGGAAGGATGAGGCGGAAAGGATATTATTCACGGATGGTTTCAGCGGAAAGGTATTTGTCCTGATGATGGAACACCTCCGCCATTTTCAGGATGTTCTCAGGCGGTACATCGAAGGATAAAGCGTGTGTGGGAGCCAGTATATAGCCGCCGCCCTTGCGCAGGATGCTGGAAACCCGGCGGATTTCATTGCAGACCCCGTCCGGTGTGGCATAAGGCAGGCACTGTTGGGTGGATATTCCGCCCCAGAAGGTCAGCTCCTTGCCATAGAGCCGTTTCATTTCCGCAATATCATAGATTTCCGGCTGAAAGGTCTGATAACAGTCCAGTCCGATTTCGATTAAATCAGGGAAAATTTCATGGCAGTCACCGCAGGAGTGCTGAATGACGTATTTTCCCTTTTCCTTTACCCTGGCATAAAGCCTTGCCATTCGGGGCTTCAGAAAATGACGCCAATGGTCAGGACCCATAATAAGCCCTCTCTGCTGTCCCCAGTCGTCTCCGAAATAGACGGCGTCAACACCGTATTCCAGTGCCAGATCGATCATGGGGAGGAGTAGTCACAAATGCGGTCAAAAAGTGCATCCAGCTCATCCGGGCAAAGCAGCATGTTCATCAGTATATTTTCCATTCCCATCAGGCTCCAGGCACGCTCGAACATGCAGAAGCCGAATCCGGCTACCGTAAAACGGTCACGATATCTGTGCGATGAAATGACGGAGCCGGTGTATGAATATGAAAAATACCTGGGGTTTGACGGAGTGAAGCGCATGGCCTTCCGTATTCCCTTTGCATGCTTTGATACGACGGTCCTAGAGGAAACCTTAACTTATGTCGTCAGGCTGGATACCGATGGCTGGATAAGAAAGTACCATAAAAACAGCAATCTTGTGGAGGAACTGAAGGCGCCGGTGGAGGAGGAAAAGGACTGGTATACGCTGAAGGATAAGGTAAGGGAGCATCTGGAGCTGTATTGTACCGACGAAAATATCGGGAAGGTTTATGGGAAATATGCGCAGGCCCACAAAAGAGGCGATTTTTCACTGCGCTTCAGGGCGCAGGGCTTCTTCTGGCTGCCCCGTACGCTGCTGGGAATCGAGGGGCAGATGTATGCCTTTTACGACATGCCTAAGGTAATCCATGATATGAACCGGTTTGCGGTGGAGGTTTTCCGGGAAAAGCATGGGAAAATATTTGATATTATCCAGCCGGAGGTCATGCTTTTTGAGGAGGAGACAGCTGTTCCCTTTTCTGAAGGAAAAGGGAGTGAAAAATATTTTTGTGGATACGGATGGTGATTTTAACAGGCTGATTCCACAGTTTATTGCTGCGGGCGTGGATGGTTTCCTTCCCATGGATGTGAATGCGGGAATGGATATTGTTAAGGTCAGGGAGCTTTATCCCAGGCTGAAATTTATCGGGGGCTTTAATAAGCTTGTGATTGAACAGGGGAAGGATGCAATAGACAGGGAATTCGAGCGGATTCTCCCGGTGATTCGCAGCGGCGGCTATGTGCCGGGCTGCGATCATCAGGCGACAAGATTTCATTGCGCCATGTCCGGTATAGGAAGCGCTACTGATGCCGTCCCGGAATCCTTTTTCTTTTTATTAGTGATTTTATTCATCAGGGCGGCGGGCACGGTGGCCTGAGTGATATTTTAGTCTTGGATTCTTTTATTTATGAGATTTCCTATGAAAAAACATCCCGGATTCCAATGGAATCCGGGATGCCTTTTGTGTGAATTTATATAGATCTCTTGGAGGAGTTCCCAATATTATTTGCCGAAGTATCTCTCCAGTAAGCCCTGGAATGCCTTGCCGTGACGAGCTTCATCTCTTGCCATTTCATGAACGGTGTCATGGATAGCGTCAAGGTTGGCAGCCTTTGCGCGCTTAGCCAGGTCGAATTTACCAGCGGTTGCGCCGTTTTCTGCTTCTACTCTCATTTCCAGGTTCTTCTTTGTGGAATCAGTTACTACTTCGCCAAGCAGCTCTGCGAATTTTGCAGCATGCTCTGCTTCTTCATAAGCAGCTTTTTCCCAGTAAAGACCGATTTCAGGATAGCCTTCTCTGTGGGCAACTCTTGCCATTGCGAGGTACATACCTACTTCAGAGCATTCTCCTGCGAAGTTAGCTCTCAGGTCTTCCATGATATCTTCGCTTGCACCCTGGGCAACACCTACAACGTGCTCAGCAGCCCATTCCATTGTTCCGCTCTGTGCGGTGAATTTTTCTGCGGGAGCTCCGCAAACGGGGCATTTCTCCGGTGCTTTTTCGCCTTCATAAACATAACCACATACCTGACATACGAATTTCATAATTTTTTTCTCCTTTTAATTTTAATATATTTTTTATTACAACTACTCCGGAAACCGGGAGTTGCGGATGGCTGGTTTTTAAGAAAGAGCTTTCAGCTTCTTCTCTTTACAATGGGGACAAAGGCCGTAAAAATAAGTGATATGGCCGGCTATCTGTCCGTCAAAATTTTTGGCGGCCGTTTGATTGATGCTGTCAATGCTATCCATTTCCAAATCAATTACACTTCCGCAGTCGCTGCAGACAAAATGATAATGAGGACTGGTGTCTGCATCAAAATGATCCACACCGTCGCCGACGCGTAATCTTGCTATTTCTCCAAGATCTGCCAACAGCGTAAGATTTCTGTAAACAGTACCAAGACTGATGTTGGGAAATTCTGTTCTCACATTGCTGTAAACTACATCTGCCGTCGGATGGTCATTCCTTGTCATCAGGAAATCTTTGATGGCTTCCCGTTGACGGCTGTATTTCAGCGTCATTTTCTGCCTCCTTTCTGCTAAAAATGATAATCGTTACTGTTACTATAGCAAAGCTTTTCAATTCTGTCAACATGTTTATAATTTTTTTAGAAATTTATTTTTTCGTTTTTATAATTAGGTTTTCTTTTTATGGTAGAATAACAATGGATACTCAGGGAAGGATGTGAAATATGAAATGAAGTTCAGGACAAAGCTGGTGATAACCTTTTTAACGGTTATTCTGCTGCCCCTTGTGCTTTCTGCGATTGCCTTTGTGGCGATCGGCGCTGTGATGGTGCATAATTCCGATTTGAGATACGGTTTTGAGACGACGGACTACAGCACCATGTCCGATTCACTCGCATCCTTCAGCGGAATAACCGATGATATTTTTTACAGTCTGGAGGAAACGGCCGAAGAGGAGCCTGCAAGGCTTGAGGATAAGGATTTTCTGGCGGCTGTGAATGAGGATGCTTTCAAGAAGTCTTCCTATATTCTGGTGAGGAAGGACAATACGGTTTATTATTCCGGCAATGAGACTGCGACACAGAAAATTTTCAGCCGGCTTCCCGCTTATGGTTTTGAAAGCAGGGATTCCAATTCCGGTTTTTATTATAATGATATGCAAAAGCTGGTAAAGCAGATTGATTTCCGCTTTTCCGATGGCTCAGACGGCAGCGTATTCATTATAACCAGGGTAAACAGCGTTATTTCCAAGACACTGCTTATCTATATGTTCTTTGCTATTGTAATTATTCTGATTGTAACAAGCGTTGTTCTCACCCAGTGGATTTACAAGAGTGTTTTTGCCCCTATTAACAGGCTGAACGTGGCCATGCAGAATATTGCGGAAGGAAATTTCGAATATATCCTTACATCGGAGGATACCAATGAAATCGGCGAGCTGTACCGCAATTATGAGGACATGCGGCTTCGGCTGAAGGAATCCACCGAGGAAAAAATACAGAATGAGCGGCAGAACAGGGAGCTGGTGAGCAATATTTCCCATGATCTGAAAACGCCCATAACGGCCATTAAGGGGTATGTGGAAGGAATAATGGACGGCGTGGCGGATACGCCTGAGAAGATGGAACGCTACATTAAAACTATCTACAACAAGGCCAATGACATGAACCGCCTGATTAATGAGCTGACCTATTATTCGGGCATAGACAGCAACAGAATCCCTTATAATTTTCACCGCATCAATGTGGCGGAATTTTTCCAGGATTGTGTGGAGGATGTGGGGCTTGATCTGGAATCTAAGGATATAGAGCTGAATTATTCGAATCTGGTGGATCCCGACACCCGGATTATTGCGGATCCGGAGCAGCTGAAGAAGGTAATCAACAACATTATCGGAAACAGCATCAAGTATATCGACAAGCCAAAGGGAATCATCAACATACGGATACTGGATGAGGTGGACTCCATCCGGGTGGAAATAGATGATAATGGCAAAGGCATTGCTGCCAAGGATCTGGGAAGTATTTTTGAACGGTTTTACAGGACGGATGCTTCAAGGAATTCCGCCATGGGCGGCAGCGGTATCGGCCTTTCTATTGTAAAGAAAATTATTGAGGACCATGGCGGTTACATCTGGGCGACCAGTAAGGAAGGAGAAGGAACCTGTTTGCATTTTGTAATCAGAAAATACAGGGAGGCAGAGGAAAATGAATAAGATATTAATTATTGAAGACGAAGAAGCGATTGCAGATTTGGAGAAGGATTACCTGGAGCTGTCAGGCTTTCAGGTGGAGATAGAACATGAGGGAGACAAAGGGCTGGAACGTGCCATGACCTCCGAATACGATTTAATTATACTGGATTTGATGCTTCCGGGAATGGACGGCTTCGAAATCTGCCGCCGGATAAGGGATGAAAAAAACATACCGATTCTCATGGTATCCGCAAAGAAGGACGATATCGATAAAATCAGGGGCCTGGGCCTGGGAGCCGATGACTATATGACAAAGCCCTTCAGCCCCAGTGAGCTTGTTGCCAGAGTGAAGGCCCATCTTGCCCGCTACACAAGGCTGGTCAGCTCCCAGCAGAAGACCAACGATATTGTGGAAATCCGCGGAATCCGCATAGATAAAACAGCAAGACGTGTATATATCAATGGGGAAGAGAAGGCATTTACCACAAAGGAATTCGATCTGCTTACCTTCCTGGCGGAAAACCCCAACCATGTATTTACCAAGGAGGAGCTGTTCCGGGAGATCTGGGACATGGATTCTATCGGGGATATCGCAACCGTGACGGTGCATATTAAGAAAATCCGGGAGAAAATTGAGGCGGATACTGCAAACCCGCAGTATATTGAAACAATTTGGGGTGTCGGGTATCGATTTAAGGTGTAAGCCGTGGGACTGAGCCGTTTGTAAATGTAGGGATTTGGATATTGGAATAGTTATATGCATCTTTCAAACTGTTCAGCAGGTTAGCACAGCAAAATTGCCGGCCTGCCGAACAGATATTTTTCTTTATGTATTCTCACTTTGTAACTGTTCAGTACCCCTCACAGTTACTGCTAAAATCCATCCTAAATCGCCTTTGGCGATGGATTTTAGCACTCTTGAATCACTTTCTTACGGTCAACGCAGTAAATGCGCTGACCTGCTGAACAGTTACCTCACTTTTATCATATTAAATAAGGCGGCTAATCCTTTCAAAATCATAAGGAAAAGTCAAGTTTGGCACTTATTAGTTTATAAATTCTGATTCTTTCTTGAGTCATTTTTCTGATTTTATTTTTTCGTTTTTATTTCCCAAGGTTAAGGATAAACAAAGGTGTGAATGAGATTATTTTTTCGCCGGGCTTTAGCGCAGAAAAGATAATATATCATAAGAGGTAATTGAAACTTATTAAATGATGGCATATTGACAAAAATACATCATTTAATTATAATGATGATAGGATAATCTTCAAATCCTATCACGATATGGAGGGGAGATTATTCATGCAGTACAACTATGATGAAATTATTAAATACATAAAAGAAATAAAGGACGCAGTTTCTGCAGGCAGATATCGAATAGAAATCAATAAAAAACGGCAGAAAAATACAGAATTATTCAGAGATTATCTTATCAGTGAAGAGAAATGCAGAGAAATACTTTTAAGTTTGGAGGTAAATGATTTTTGTGAAATACTGCATAATGAGCATGAAGGCTTTGAACATGAATTGCTTTATGTATTTGGAAAAGAAGTAAGATTATTGCAGAGATTTGGGGAGGAAGAGGAGTTATTGTCACTATATATTAAGTTTAATAAACTTTTTAACAGGTATGTGATAGTAATCTCTTTTCATAAACAGGAATATCCGCTTGTTTATGCTTTTAAATAATATGTGGTAGCTCAGGACGGCGGGAATATTGGTGTAAAAATGGGGTTATAAATAAATCTGTTTTTGTACCAATATTCATATCGGATGAACATCTGATCTTTCTTGAATGGCACCGCTATTCAAGAAGATACACTGTACTGGACAGTTACAATATTTTTAGAAATGGTACAGAATATAAGCATGTTGAAAAACAGAGAGGTGTGGATATGACAGAGGTAAGGAGAATGGATTTTTGTACTGAATGCAGGAAGGAAACAGAGTATTTGCTGCTAAAAACGGTACAAAGGGAGACGATCAGGGAAAAGGAGTACGAGTTTAAGCTGACAACAGCCATCTGCAGGGAATGCGGCGCAAGACTGAGCGTTCCCGGACTTATGGATCGCAATGCACAGGAGAGGGATATTCAGTACCGAGAAGCTGAGGACATAATAAAAATAGATGAAATAAGAAAGCTTATGGAAATTTACCGCATTGGCAAGGCGCCGCTGTCATTGGCACTGGGGTTTGGGGAAATAACAATATCCAGATATTTAGAGGGTCAGATACCTTCAAAAGCCTACTCCGTAATCATGAGAAAGGCGTTATCAGACCCGGAATATATGGAGAACTTACTGATTCAAAACAGAGAGAAGGTTGGGGAAACAGCATATAGGAAAGCATCACGCGCTGCCGCAGAGCTGAAGGAACTGTTTAAAATTTCCGAGAAAATGCTGATAACCATTGCCTATATTTTTCAACAGATGCAGGAGGTTACGCCACTGGCGCTTCAGAAAATTTTATATTATATACAGGCTATATATTTAGTCCTGTTTGATGAGCTACCTTATCCGGAAAAATGCAAGGCATGGGTCCATGGCCCTGTCTATGAAAGTGTTTACTATCTGTTCAGGGATTTTAAATTTAATCCGATTGAAGATAACCGGTTTGTCATGTTGACCGGTAAAGCAAAGAAATTGGGAGACAAAGAGAAGAGAGTGATTGATCTGGTGATCGGTACGTTCGGGATGTACAGCGGGAAAGCACTGGAGGCAATTACACATGAGGAAACACCCTGGATTGAAGCCAGAATGGGCTGCGATCCAGATGAACCTTCTAATACGATTATATCATGGAGTTCGATGAAAGAATATTTTACAAAAGTGGCTGAAAAATATGGTGTGGAGTCTGTTGAGGGACTTAATAGGTATATCGAATCAAAACTGGGGCTGCGGAAGGAAATATAGGGCTGTGAGGAGTGCAACCTCCCCAATATGTGAAACCGGTACGCCGGAATACACAGGGAAGGAGGGAGCGCTCGTATCATCATACGAAATTATTTTTTCGATTTTTATAGGAATAAAGAGAACAAACATTTTCTTTCAAAGATACGCTGCCATGTCCTTTTTTCCGTGCTATAATATTCCCCATAAACCAATCGGAAAGGAAATCTCACCAATTGAAATCAAAAATACTGGCAGAAGACCAACATATACTTGTATGCTACAAGCCGCCGGGGCTTGCGGTGCAGAGCGGCAGGATCGGGGAACCGGACATGATCAGCGAACTGAAAAATTATCTGGGAGGCAGGAATCCCTATCTGGGACTGGTTCACCGGCTGGATCAGCCGGTATCCGGCATCCTGGTTTTTGCGAAAACGCCTCAGGCCGCGGCTAAGCTCAGCCAGCAGGCGGCGGCTCATGGGGAAGCGCCGCAGGGCGGGAAAAACCAGACGGGTAAACAAAAAAAGAACGGAAATCAAAAGCCGGGAAAAGGAGCAATACCTTCTATGGAAAAGGGGTACATGGCCCTTGTTTATACCGGAACGAAAAGAGATGGAACAGCTACAGAGCAGATACATCAGATACAAGAATCCGTACAGGAACCGGGTCTTTATAAGGAAGGGAATAAGATACGGAGGAAAGAAATAAAACTCGTTGATTATCTTCTCCGGGATGCCGGACAAAATACATCAAGAGTGGTGAAGGCAGATACAAAAGGCGCCAGGAGAGCGGAGCTATTGTATGAGGTGGTAGAGAAAAGGGACAGGCAGGCGCTTGTCAGGATACGGCTTCTCACCGGACGTCACCATCAGATACGTGTTCAGTTTGCCAACGCTGGGCTGCCGCTTTTGGGAGATGCCAGGTATGGGACGGAAGAAAGCAGGGGGTATTCCGCAGAAAAAGGGTATGGAAATATATGTCTCTGTGCCTTTTCTTTAAGTTTTTATCATCCGGCAACCGGAAAAAAGATAGATTTTCAGTTGGAGGAGCTTCCATGGATCAAAAACAATTGACGGGACAAAATATAAGCGATGGAGCAGAGTCCAAAGACCACATAGGGGCTGACGGTGACGGCAGCGGCAGCGGGCAGGAAAGCAGGGATGCGGGCTGGGTGATAGCTAATATCAGGGATTTTGCGCAATTTCTTACCGGCTGCTGGATGTTTCTTATGCTGGCGGTATTTCCGTTGTACTTTGGGGATAAATACCATGAAATAGGCGCTTATAAGTATTCCTTTTTTTCAGGGGTATCAACAATGATTCTCGTTCCGGCAGCAGTGCTGGCGGTGCTTGTACTGGTGTGGAACCTGGGGAAAAGCAGGCTGCGTGTAGTAAAAGGGGAGATTTCTGCGTTGGACGCAGGAGTTTTGCTGTATATGGCGGCTTCGGCAGTTTCCTATTTATTGAGTGATTTTCCTTCGGAGGCATGGGAAGGCGTGGGAGGCTGGAATATGGGGCTGCGTACCCAGCTGCTTATGGGAACCTCCTATTTTCTGATTTCCCGTCTGTTTCCCTGGAAAAAAGGGGCACAAGGACCGGGTTTTTTATGGACCACGGGGATAGGCGGGAAACTGATTTTCTGCGGCTTTTTTCTGGGATCAGGACTCACTTTTCTGTTGGGTATTCTGCACAGATTCCTCATTGATCCGTTGGGAATGTATAAAGGGATTGACAGCTCCTACCATATATGGTTTCTGTCCACGATTGGGCAGGCTACCTGGTATTCCAGCTATGTATGTACGGTTTTTGCGGTTGGGCTTTGTATCTTTTTTGCCGCAGAGAGCAGGAAAATCAGGGTGATTTCGGGGATTTACTGCGTGTTGGGCTTCATGACCCTGGTAACGCAGAACAGTGACAGTGCATTTTCGTCCATGTTTTTGCTGTTTCTGGGGCTGTTTGCCGTGGCCTGCGGCAGTCCCCATAAGATGGAGAGGTTTCTTGAAGTAATTATTTTGAGCGCCGCGTCCTTTAAAGCGATTGGCTTACTGCAGTGGGGGTTTGCGGATAAGGCGCTGGAGCTGGGGACATTATCCATGTCACTTTCCCAAGGATGGATTTCCTGGCTGGTTCTGTTGGTTGTTGCGGCCTGCTATATTGCGCTGCTGCAGCTGGAGGAAAAAAGGGGTGAAGCACGGTTAAAAGAAAGTTGGAAAAAATGGGGAAGCCGGCTGCGCCTGGTTTGTATTTTCATGGCCGCGGCGGGAATTGTGCTGGCGGTTATTTTGATTTATTTTAATACAAACGGATTTTTGCAGGAATGGTTTGGGATTACACTGAATAACCAGTATCTTCTGTTTGATAATAAATGGGGAAGCGACAGAGGGTTCATATGGAAAACTGCGGCCGGGCTGTTTGCGGCTCTTCCCTTTGGGAAAAAGCTTTTCGGCGTGGGGCCGGACTGTTTTATGCCCTATAGCTACAGTATACCGGAGTATGCGGATAAATTGTATCAATACTGGAAACCCAATATCCTTACCAATGCGCATAATGAATTTTTAAATTTGCTCATTTGCATTGGAATTGCAGGGCTTCTGGCTTTTATTGCCATGCTTTGTATGGGAGTGGCGCGTTTTTACCGTGCATCCCGGAAAAGTCCACTGATTCTTGCGGGAATGCTTTGTATCCTGGCCTATGCGGGATCTAATTTTTTCTGTTATCAGCAGGTATGCTGTACGCCGTTTCTTTTTATCATCATGGGACTGGCGGAAAGCGCCTTAAGGCGGCTGGAAAAGTAAAAAAATCCGGTGGTTGAAACTGGCAGCTTCAAATTGATTCTGAAGCAGGATAGATTTGAGTGAAATCCTTATACTAATCACGTGAAAATTTTGAGGAAAACAGGTGATATGGGTATGGGGAAATTGTTGGAAAAAGGTCCGAAAAAACTGATTTTTGCCGCGGGATCCGGTTTGGGAGTATTTCTTGGCTTCCGCTATTTATTTCCGCTCATTACGCCCTTTCTGCTGTCTTTCTGTATTGTTTACCTCTGCAATCCATGGCTGAACAGGCTGCAGGGGAAAACACATATAAAAAAGGAAATTCTGCTTGCGGGAATTCTGGCTGCCGCTGCCGCATTGCTGGTTGTTATTGTCTGGGCGGCATTGCAGGGCGGCTTTGGGCAGGCAAAGGTACTGGCGGATAACTGGGACAGTATGTGTGTGCAGATAAGGTGTTTTTTCGGGGACTGCTGTCTGTTTGCCCAGGAGCATTTTGGTGTGGATGCGGTTAAAGTAGAGAAGGCGGTCCTGGAAAAAGTGGACATATTTATAGAGAACCTCCAGGTACAGTTTGTCCCGAACATGGTGAAGGAATCCTGGTGGTATCTGAAAAAAATAATTTCCTGCGCGGCATTTCTTGGAGTCAGCTTCATTGCTTCGATTCTGCTCTGCAAGGACTATGACGGGATGGTGGAAAGGCTGCAGGACGGAGGAGAAGGCGCGGAAGCGGTGGAAAAGGCTTTTGGCATTGCGGAGCGGATTATCCGCCTGGTGGGGGTGTACCTGAAAGCGCAGGCTGTCATTCTTCTGGTGATTATGGTGATATGCTGCCTGGGGCTTTGGCTGGGAAGGATCGGCCATGGGCTGACGCTTGGCATACTGGCCGGACTACTGGATGCCCTGCCCTTTATCGGGACCGGAATCGTACTGATGCCTACGGCATTCTGGCAGTTGGTAAACGGCCGTATTGGCGCGGCGGTGCTGTGCGTGGTTGTTTATGTGGCATGCATGGGGGCGAGGGAATTCCTGGAGCCTAAGCTGATGGGCGAAAAAACAGGGATTTATCCGATCTTTATGCTTCTTTCCGTATATGCCGGCGTGAAGCTGTTCGGCGTTTCCGGAATTATCAAGGGGCCGCTTGCCATGGTAATCCTGCTGGAATTATGGCGGTATTTCATGGGCAGAGAGAAGGAGTGTCCTTGCGGAGGCGGAGAGGAAAAGCTATAATATTTTATGATGCTTTCATAACGGTTCGGAACCTATGCTGTTTTTTATTTTTAACGCTTTGGTTCTGCATGCAGAAATTTTCAGAAGAGGAAAAACTATGTATATAGGGGATTTGCATATTCATTCGCGCTATTCCAGGGCTACAAGCAGGGATTGTACGCCGGAATACCTGGATTTATGGGCCAGGAAAAAGGGAATCGATATTGTGGGGACCGGCGATTTCACCCATCCGGCATGGCGGGAGGAGCTGAAGGAAAAGCTGGAGCCGGCGGAGGATGGTCTGTACACGCTGAAGGATGAGTACCGGATCCATGACGCTGCGGCTCCGGATGATCGCAGGCCGCGTTTTGTGGTGACCGGGGAAATCAGTTCCATATATAAGAAAAAGGATAAGGTGAGGAAGGTTCACAGCCTTCTGCTTTTGCCAGGTCTTAAGGATGCGGACAGGCTTGCTCGCAGGTTGGAGCTGATCGGGAATATCCATTCCGACGGCCGGCCGATTCTGGGGCTGGACTGCAGGGATTTGCTGGAAATCATGCTGGAAACCTCTCCGGAGGCCTTATATGTTCCCGCCCATATCTGGACGCCGCATTTTTCCATGTTCGGTGCGTTTTCCGGGTTTGATGCCATTGAGGATTGTTATGAGGATATGACGCCCTATATCCATGCGCTGGAAACCGGGCTTTCCTCTGATCCGCCCATGAATTGGAGGATTTCCGCCCTGGATTCCTATCAGCTCATATCCAATTCGGATGCACATTCCCCGGCAAAGCTTGGACGGGAAGCCAATCTTTTTGAGATTCCGCTGTCCTTCTCCGGGCTTGCGGATGCCATAACCACAGGAAACGGCCTTCAGGGAACCATTGAATTTTTCCCGGAGGAAGGGAAATACCACTTTGACGGCCACAGGAAATGCAGTCTCTGCATCAGCCCGGCGGAGGCGCTTTCCTATGGAAATATATGTCCGGTGTGCGGCAAGAAGCTGACCATTGGCGTGCTGCACAGGGTGGAACAGCTGGCAGACCGGGAGGAGGGATTTGTATTGCCTCAGGCCAGGCCTTTTGAAAGCCTGGTTCCCCTGCCGGAGGTAATTGCCGCATCCACCGGAAAATCGGCTTCCTCTAAAAAGGTGCTGGAACAATATGAGAAGCTTCTGGGAAAGTTGGGGTCCGAATTCGACATCCTCCGTATCATTCCGGAGGAAGATATCAAGGCAGCCGCGGGGGCGCCGATTGCAGAGGGAATAAAACGGCTGAGGGAAGGCCGGGTTGACCGTACGCCGGGCTTTGACGGCGAATACGGCACTATCAGCCTTCTTACACCTTCGGAAATCAGCAGTCTGGAGGGACAGCTCAGTTTTTTTATCGAAGAGGGCATGGGAAACGAAGATTCTCCGGAAAAAATTCGTAGCCACAGACAGACGGAGGTGTTAAGAGCGGCCCGGCCTGAAGGGGGAACGTCTGTTACTGAAGAAAAAAATGATGAGGAACACGGCGCCGGAATATGCAATTCCCGGGAAGGGAATGCAAAAGAAAATAGTTCCGGATTGTATGAGGAGGCGAAGCTAAATCCTGGTCAGGAAGAGGCGGTGTGCGCCCTGGATCGGGTAACTGCCGTTATTGCAGGTCCCGGTTCGGGTAAAACAAAGACATTGATCTCGCGGATATCCTATCTTCTGAAGGAAAGAGGGATTGCACCTGCCTCCATTACGGCGGTGACTTTTACGAATAAGGCGGCGGAGGAAATGCGCAGCCGTCTGGAACGGCTGTCCGGCGGGAAAAGGGCGGCCTGCGAAATGAATATCGGTACCTTTCATGGAATCTGCAGCCGGTTCCTGACTTCGTCAGGTCTGGAATTTATGGTGGCGGACGAAGGACTGCAGGAGGAACTGGCGGAAAAAGCCATCGCCAGGTACGCTTTGAAGCTTTCCCCTTCCCGGTTCCTGCGGGAAATTTCTAACAGGAAATGCAGCGCAGCGCAGGGAGAGAGTCCGGCGGTGCAGGAAGAAAGCCGAGTGGTGCAGGAAGGGAGCCACGCATCCGGGGCGCAGGTCACTGCGGAGGCGGCCGCTTTTTATCAGGAACTGCTTGCCGGGGAAAAGGTGTTGGATTACGATGACCTTTTACTGGAAACGCTGCGGCTATTCCGGGAAAATCCAGGCGCAGAGGCAGAGAAGCAGTTTCAGTATCTGCTGGTGGATGAATTCCAGGATATTAACCCGGTGCAGTATGAGCTGCTTAAGGCCTGGAATCGGAACGGCTGGGAGCTTTTTGTAATCGGGGATCCGGATCAGTCCATATATGGCTTCCGTGGATCGGACGCCGGCTGTTTTTCCAGGCTGGAGGCGGACTATCCGCAGATACATACGGTAAGGCTTGAGGAAAACTACCGATCCGCGCCGGCGGTTCTGGAGAGTGCGTTGTCCCTTATTTCTCATAATGACGGGGAAAAAAGAAGGATGCATGCTTTGGCCAAGGAGGACGCTCTGGTCCGTGTGGTGGAGGCCTCCGGGGAGATGGGGGAAGCAATTTTTACGGCAAAGGAAATTAACCGCCTGATTGGCGGAATAGATATGCTGGATGTGGAGGAAAATCATAGCGGTGAGCAAAGAAGGGTGCGCAGTTTTTCCGATATCGCAGTGCTTTACCGCACGCACAGACAGGCACAGTTTCTGGAAAAATGCCTTCGGCAGGAGGGCATCCCTTACGTGGTTGCAGGCAGGGAGGATTTCCTGCTTGAAAAAAATGTCCGGGGTACGCTTTACTTTTTCCAATATGTCCTTCACCCGGAGGATGAGGCTGCGGGGCAGTTGTGTCTCAGGCTTCTCTGGCCGCCGGAGGAAAAGACGGCAGAGGAACAGCTGACGCTTCTTATTTCCAAATATAAAAGGAGAATACATAAGGACAGGACGGAAAAGCTTCTGGAAAACTGGATAAAGGACAGAAAGCTGGAGGAAAGCGGCGAAATGGAGAAGCTTGTGAACGCTGCGGTTCTATATCCTGAGATGGAGCATTTCCTGGAAACACTTTCCTTGGGCGCTGAGGGTGACATCAGGAGAAGCGGAAGCCGCAGGTTCCCGGCGGACGCCGTTACACTTATGACCCTGCATGGTTCAAAGGGGATGGAATTTCCCGCCGTGTTTATTTATGGGATCCGAAAAGGGTTGTTACCGCTGGAGCTGGGGACGGCTTCGGGTGATGTGCAGGAGGAAAGAAGGCTTCTTTATGTTGGCATGACGCGGGCCAGGGAGGAATTAATACTCACCTTTTCCGGGGAGCCTTCCATGTTTCTTGGGGAAATCCCCGATAAGTTTTCGCAGAGGGAGCAGGCGAAGAAGGAGAAGCCTGTTGAGGAAGCGGTGCAATTAAGCTTGTTTGATTTTATGGTATAGATTATAGGATAAGTTGCCGTCCGGGTATGAATGAATGCCCGGACGATTTTTTGTATAGCATATTTTTGTTTTGACTGCTGGTATTGTAATTTTTAAAAAAGTTACGAAACCAGCTATTTTTATTACAATGTAACGCTTAGTGTAACACATATGGTTTTATAATCAGGTTAACACATGAAAAAAAGCAGCTGATGTAACGCTATTGAAGCGGACCATAAAACAGTATGTTTCGAATCCGGGAGGCAGTACGGTGCAGGATGAACAGAACTTCAAAAAAAAAATTAGTCAGGGAGCTTCCTTTATCATTCGTATCACCGACAGGAAAAATGATACCTGGCAGGGTTCAATTACCTGGACAGATAGAGGAGTTACAAAATATTTCCGAAGTTCTCTGGAGCTGATAAAGTTGATGGACAGCGCAGTTCAGGCGGCAGCGCCGGAAGCGGGGTACAAAGTGACTGATAAAGGTAAGGAAAATATTAGAAGGATCAAAACAGAGAGGAGATCGAGTATATGAAAAAGGCAAAGAGCACTCAGAGAATATGGGCATTTCTGCTTGCATTCGTTTTAACTGTAACGACGATTGGCAGTGATGGGCTGACAATTACAGCTGCAGAGGGAGAAAAGGCGGCAGTCGAAACCATAGAAGTATCAGAGGAAGACGAAGCTAATCTGAACAATACAGAGGATAATATATCTGAGGGGTCAGAGAAAAAAGAGACAGATCCATCACAGCCTGAAGATACGGAGGCAAAGGATGATTCTGTGCAGGAAGCAATTAAAAATACGGAAAGCCCTGCTGTTGAAACGGATGAAGATAATACCGAGGCAGTCTTTGAAGAAAGTACTGAGACTATATCTGAAGAAAGTACCGAAACAGTATCCGATAAAACTCAGGTAGAAAATGTTGAAAGTGAAAACAGTACATGGACCGTGAGTTTTCATAAAGAAGGCAATGTACTGATTCAAGATGCTTCCGGCAATGAAATAGACGAAACAGTAGCTGTGGAAAAAGGAAGTGAAATTTCTTTTTTCGTAGAAGCAGATGAGGGAGAGTCTTTTACAGTAAAAACAGAAGGAAATATAATTACTCCTGATAATGGCTGTTACACAGTAAAGCCGGAATCTGATATTACAATTGAAGTGATCGCTGTTGAGGAAGAGACAATACAGGAAGAGGTTAAACCGGCTATCATTACGTTTAGAATGCTGAAGGCTCCGACAAACGAAATGGTAAAGGTCACTTATAATTTTAATGGTGAGGAAGGGCCGGGATCTACAGTAAATCAGATTCCGTTAGGAACAATTGCCAATAATGCCCCTGATTATGAAGGTTATTCTTTTATTAATGCAACGATTGGCAATACGGAGATTGTTTTTGTTGGTATTTATGAAGGCATTTATTATTATAGTGTAGATGGGGAATCCGCGTTGGAGTTAGGGGATTCCGAAATTCAGCTGAACTATGAGCTGGAAAAACAAAAATACAATATTTCCTTTGTATATGATGATAAAAAAGGCTACATTAAAGGGGAAAAGGTAATTACGGGGGATAAGGGAGCAAAGCTATCCTATACATTTACCCCTGTCCCAAATAAAGATTGTGAAATTAAAGAAGTAACCATTAATGGAGAAAAGGCTACGGCGCAAAAGGACGGAACCTATACAGTAGCTGAAGTAACAGAGGATTTAATTATAGCAGTATCTTTCATTGAAAAGAATGTTTTTACAATCACAAAAAGTTTATCGTCCAACAGTGAAAATGGAACGTTTACCGGAAATGACAATGCCGATTATAATGGAACCTGGACCGGCACGATTAGAACCCCGGATAAAAATTATGGTCTGACGTACCTTTTGGTTAACGGAGTCCATGTAAAAATTCCGGCTAATAATAATACGGCTAATACTGAAATTGATGGAATGGAGATTGCTGTTTCCAGAAGTAATGCTGGATATGCCTATCAGTATAAAATCAGCATCAGTAATATTAAGCAGGATTTGGATGTGGAAGGCCATTTAAGGAAAAACAGCGCATACGAAATTGCATTGGTTCAGGCTGAAGGTGTTGATGTTTATTATTGGAATGGAAACGGGTTGGAAAAAATATATCCCGGCTCCGTGGTAAAATTCAATTATAATTTATCTGAAAGAAAGGTTGCAGTTTTTTATGCGAAAACACAGCCGGGATATGAACCTCACTTCAGTTCTGAAGGAACAGGTTTTAAAATTATAGACAATATCAATAAAAATAATTATTCAGGGAAGCAGCAGGCCATTGATTTAGGGTGTACTCACGAATTCCATTACACAAATAATACAGATCAAAAGAACAGAACAGTGTATCTGAAGGCTGTACCGATTGAGTATCGTGTTTTTTACGATGCTAATGGCGGAAATTCCTCATTTTACGATAAGGATAATTACGCGTTGGTAAATGGCAGGAATAAAATTTTTGTCAGTACGGAAGTCCCTGCCAGAAATAATTATGTTTTTGCAGGATGGAAATTGAAAGGCGACAGTACAGGAAAGATTTATTCTGCAAAAGAACTGGTTACACTGACGGCGGATAATATATCTAAACTGGCGGCAGACAAGGTAATTACCTTTACTGCCCAATGGCTGCCAAAAAATGAAGCAGCAAGCTATAATGTACGGCATTTTATTGAAACTGCAGAAGGCAAATACGAACTGAAGGAAGAAAAGACGCTGATTGGTAAGCCGGGAGCCACCGCTTTCGCAATACCTAAAAATTATGAAGGCTATGAGGTGGATTATTCGGTTGAGGGTACGGTCAGGGCCGGAAAGGTTCTGAATGATGGTTCTTTAACACTTGCTTTATATTACAGGCTTAAGAACTATCAGCTGTCATATAATGGGAATGCATCGGGAGTATCTAATGTACCCTCCGGCAGTATGTACAAAGGTGGAAGTAACGTTACTGTTTCTTCCAAAATTCCGGTAAGGAATGGATATACTTTCCTTGGCTGGAGTGAAACTGCGGCTGGAAAAGTAAAGTATAAGGCAGAAGATGTGTTTTTTATGCCGTACAAGAATGTCGCTTTATTTGCGCAGTGGGAGAAGAATAAAAACGAAACAAAGAAGCTGAGCTATCAGGTAGTATACCAGGTAGAAGGTGGAGAAGTGCTTGATACAGTAAACAAGACCGTGGATATTTGGGTGAATGCTGATGAGTATAAAGTAGAATCAGTAGAAAGCAAGAGCTTCGCGGGCTTTAAGCAGAAAGTGGATTCTCCGAAGCTGCCGCAGACAGTAAAAGAGAAAGATAAGATCTATGTTCTTTATGAAAAGAATGAAGAGGCAACGAAGAAGCTGAGCTATCAGGTAGTATACCAGGTAGAGGGTGGAAAGGTCCTTGATACAGTAAATAAGACCGTAGATATTTGGGTGAATGCTGATGAGTATAAAGTAGAATCAGTAGAAAGCAAGACCTTTGCGGGTTATAAGCAGAAAGCGGATTCCCCGAAGCTGCCACAGACAGTAAAAGAGAAAGATAAGATCTATGTTCTTTACGAAAAGAATGAAGAGGCAACAAAGAAGCTGAGCTATCAGGTAGTATACCAGGTAGAAGGTGGAAAGGTCCTTGATACAGTAAATAAGACCGTAGATATTTGGGTGAATGCTGATGAGTATAAAGTAGAAACAGTAGAAAACAAAACCTTTACGGGCTATAAACAGAAAACTGATTCTCCGAAGCTGCCGCAGACAGTAAAAAATAATGATAAGATCTATGTTCTTTACGAAAAGAATGAGGAAGCAACGAAGGAACTGCACTACCAGGTGGTGTACCGGGTAGAAGGTGGAAAGGTCCTTGATACAGTAAATAAGACTGTAGATATTTGGGTAAATGCTGATGAGTATAAAGCAGAATCAGTAGAAAGCAAGACCTTTGTGGGTTATAAGCAGAAAACTGATTCTCCGAAGCTGCCGCAGACAGTAAAAGAAAATGACAAGATCTATGTCCTTTACGAAAAGAATGAAGAGGCAACAAAGAAGCTGAGCTATCAGGTAGTATACCAGGTAGAAGGCGGAGAAGTGCTTGATACAGTAAATAAGACCGTAGATATTTGGGTGAATGCTGATGACTATGAAGTAGAAACAGTAGAAAGCAAGAGCTTTACGGGCTATAAGCAGAAAACTGATTCTCCGAAGTTGCCGCAGACAGTAAAAGATAATGATAAGATATATGTTCTTTATGAAAAGAATGAGGAAGAAACGAAGGAACTGCACTTCCAGGTGGTGTATCAGGTAGAAGGTGGAAAGGTTCTGGATACTGTAGATAAGACCGTAAATATTTGGGTGAATGCTGACGACTATGAAGTAGAAACAGTAGAAAGTAAGGCCTTTACGGGCTATAAGCAGAAATCAGATTCTCCGAAGCTGCCGCAGACAGTAAAAGACAATGACAAGATCTATGTCCTTTACGAAAAGAATGAAGAAGCAACAAAGAACCTGAGCTATCAGGTAGTATACCAGGTAGAAGGCGGAGAAGTACTTGATACTGTAGATAAGACCGTAAGCATCTGGATAAACGCTGATGACTACGAAGTAACATCAGTAGAAAGCAAGAGTTTCACAGGCTATACACAGAAATCAGATTCCCCGAAGCTGCCGCAGACAGTAAAAACAGGTGATATTGTATACGTTTATTATACTGAAAACACAATCACAATCACCTACAATGCTGATGCAAATGGTACTGTAAGCAATGCCGGTGAAACCTTAAATGCAGTGACCGGCGTGGCTAAGGGTTCTGAAGCGGCTGCGGATAATGGATACCATTTTGTAAATTGGACCAATGAAGCTGGAGAAGTGGTAAGTACGGATGCAGCATTTGTGCCGGCTAAGATAGACGGAATGAATGTAGAAGCGGCTTATACTGCACACTTTGCAGCCAACCCTGTTACCCCTCCGGATAACCCGACTCCTGACAATCCGACACCTGGAGATCAGACCACCGGTGATCAGACACCCGGAACGACTCCGGAACCTACAACTTCCGTGCTGGGTGAAGCATATGCTCCCGTTCAGCCTGAAATATCGGTTCTTGGTGAGGCCGCAGCGCCTGACAGCGGGGCAGAGGTAGGTATTCTCGGTGAAAGTAAGGGTCCCGGGACTGGCGACACAGCTCCAATCGCAGGATGGACGTTTGTAATTGCAGGAGCGATTCTGACGTTGGCACTGACAGCAAAAAAACGTAAAAAAGAAGATAAATGACGGATTGTTATTACAGAAGTAAGTAATTCAGAGGGGGCCATTGCCGACAGGCAATGGCCCCCTCTATTGAACGCCCGGCGGGCATACATTCTAACCAGTGAAAGCCTGGATTCCACCCCGATATCGGGAAGACTTTAGCTGGATAGTAGTGAGCATGGACTTATAAAGTTTTTTGACGCAATAAGCTGATTTCGGTCTTATCGCGGACGATAAGAGATGGACGGGTGATATTACTGATACACAAATATCTGCTTGCAGGAGTAACCCGGAATACCCCTTTAGTGAAATCAAAAGAGACATACCCAAAAGAAGGCTATTTAGTCAGCTAATTCAGTACGCTATGTAGAATAGAAAATGTATCGCCGGTAGCAAGAATGCACCCCGTCAGCCTTGGTATTTATCCGGACTCATAACCGACTCCGGAGTCGGCAGGGGAGTCTGTTATGCTCAAATAAACTTTATCTGCGCATCCTTAGGCAGAGCCAGTTTGCATTCCACTTCAGCACATTTGATGATTCCTGCAATTACAGGGCAGGCTGCATGAATCGGGAAATGATCTCCCGCATATTCAAACAACGGACCCTGTCCCGGTTTCGTAAGGCAAAGCTCAAAGGCATCAAAGGTGTCTCCCAGTTCCTCCATCATTTGTATATTCACAGGATAAACGCATCAGTCGGGATAACTGTACTGTTGCCTGGACATTTTATATTACTCAGTTTTCAAATAATTATCTTGACAACAGCCATTCTCCAAACTATCATGAGAATGTAATTACATTTTCAGGTACTTACAATCAAATATTCAGAAAAACAGAGGTCAGAGAGATTGATTATTAGAATAAGATTCAGATAGTTATTCCCGAATAAAATATATGGCACAGTAGCCTTCCGCAATCGGCCGGGAACAGATACCGCTGGTGCGGAAAGAAGTCTGTAGTTGTCAGGAATCCGGACAGCTGCGGGATTTTTTTGTATGCTGCCATATATATGGGGAATAATATTTGTTTCTTACAGGCAGGAGTCCGGGCATATTGCCGTTTCCCGGATACTGCGGGGAGCAATCTCTTTTTTTGTACCTGAAAATGAGAAAAAGGAGGTAAGGGACTGTTAAATGTATTTTACAGTTCCGACAGATATGTTTAGCATGTGGATTAAAAAATTTATCAGATTAAGGAAGAAAAATAAAAGCAGCATATAGATAACAGGTTTGTGTCTGCGCTGCTGCCGCAAGCCTGGGGCTTTGTTCGAGCCTGCAGCAAATTACAAAGCGGCGCGGAAAAGAGGATAGAATGAACGAAATAAATAATATAGATCAGACGGATATCTCCCGTGTCCTTCTGGTGGGAGTAAATATTGATGATAACCCGGATTTTGAAACAGCGATGGAGGAGCTTGAAAGCCTTGCAGAGGCCTGTGGGATGGAGGTTGCGGCTATTGTAGAACAGAATCTGTCAACGCCGAATCCCGCATTTTATATTGGAAGCGGAAAGGTACGTGAGGTACAGGAAGCTGTTGACCAGATGGATTTGGATTATGTGATTTTTGATGAAACGCTTTCCCCCTCCCAGCTGAAAAACCTGCAGAAGGAGGTGGGGGTGCCTATTATGGACAGAACCAACCTGATCCTGGAGATTTTTTCCCGCAGGGCGAAGACAAGGGAAGCCAGGCTTCAGGTGGAATCGGCCAACCTGCAGTATATGCTGCCCCGTCTGGTAGGGATGAGGGAAGCGCTGGGCAGGCAGGCCGGCGCCAGCGGCAGCCTCAGCAATAAGGGTACCGGTGAAAAGCAGATTGAGCTGGACAGAAGAAAAATAGAAAAGCGGATTAGCGAGCTTCGCAGGGAGCTGGAAGCTATAGAGCATGACAGGAATACGCAGCGTAAGCGCCGGAATCAGTCCGCGCTGCCGCAGGTGGCGCTGGTAGGCTACACAAACGCGGGGAAATCCACACTGATGAATAAAATGGTGGAGACCTATGTGGGGAAAGAGGAAAAAATGGTAATGGCAAAGGATATGCTTTTTGCCACCCTGGACACCACAGTGCGTAAAATCACGCAGAATGATAAAAAGGATTTTCTTCTGTCTGATACGGTCGGGTTTATCAGCAAGCTGCCCCATGGCCTGGTAAAGGCTTTCCGTTCCACCCTGGATGAGGTCCGGTATGCGGATTTGCTGCTTGAGGTGGTGGATGTTTCTGATGAGCATTACAGGGAACACATGCAGGTGACCGCGGAAACGCTGCGGGAGCTGGGAGCTGAAAAAATACCTTGTATTTATGTGATGAACAAGGCGGATCTGGTTATGCAGAAAGGTGAGCTGCCCAAGGTTGACGGGGATAAAATTTTCATGTCGGCCCTGGATGGATGCGGGCTGCAGGAGCTTCTGCGGATAATTAAGGAAAGGGTTTTTTCAGGAAACAGGCAAGGCTCCTTCCTCATTCCCTATGAAAAAGGGGAGATAGTGGGCTATTTTAACGATCATGCGACGGTTATCAGCCAGGAGTACCTGGCCGAGGGAGTAAGGCTGTTCGTAAGCTGCCGGGAAAGTGATTACGCCAAATACAAGGAGTATCTGATCCTGGAGGATTAAAGCAGTAACAGTTCTGCCGAAAGCTGGACTGTTATTTAAAGCATTTCATATAACTGGTTAAGGCGTCTCTTTCATATAAGAAAGCGGCGCCTTACAAGACAGGGAACAGGAGCAAAAAGATGTTGCTGAAGGCAGCCATATGTGATGATGAACCGCAGCAGGCGGGTATGCTTGAAAAATATGTGGCAGAATGGGCCGCCAATTCCGGCCTGCCGGTACAGATTAAGATTTTTCCCAGCGCGGAAGCCTTCCGCTTTGCCTGGGAGGAGGAAAAGGACTGGTGGCTGATCCTCCTGGATATTCAGATGCAGGGGGAAAACGGTGTTTCACTGGCTAAGTATCTGCGGGAAATGGATGAAAAACTGGAAATACTTTTCATCACCGCGCTTCCTGATTACATAGAGGAGGGCTATGATGTGGCGGCCCTTCATTATCTGCTGAAGCCGGTAAAAAAGGACAAGCTTTTTCAATGTCTGGACAAGGCTGTGAAAAAGGATGTGAAGGAAAGCTATCTGCTTCTTACCACAGTGGAAGGGGAACGGGTACGTGTTTTCCAGAAGGATATTTCATATATTGAAGCCTTTGCCCATACCGTGCAGATACATTTCAAGGGTGAGACTGCACAGGTGCGGTGTGGAATCCGCGCCCTGGAGGAGCAGCTGGAGGGTGGGCGTTTTGTCAGGTGCCACCGCTCCTATATTGCGGGACTTGGATTTGCGGCCCGGCTGAAAAAAACGGAGCTTCTGCTGGATGACGGGACAGCCATACCCATCAGCCGGCGGCTGTTCCCGGAGGTAAACCGGGCCTTTGTTTCTTATTATTTAAGGGAAGAGCAGGAGGTATGAGATGAAACTTTGGATGGCAGCCGCAGGCGGATTGGGAATTATTCTGGCGGGGATCGGGCTGTTCTTTCTTTTCAGGTGGTATCTGACCTGTCTGGTGGACCGAAGGATTGAAGGCTTCCAGAATGATCTGATCAGCAGGCAGGTGGATGAAGTGGAAAATATGTACCGCCAGATGCGGGGGTGGAGGCATGACTTTAAGAATCATATCCAGACCATGCTGGTTTTCGTACAGAATGGGGAGACGGAGCGCCTGGAGGGGTATCTGCAGAACCTGAACGAGGATCTGAACAGCGTGGATCAGGTATTAAAGACGGGAAATGTGATGGCGGATGCTATTTTAAACAGTAAGCTGTCGCTTGCCGGGGCGAGGAAAATAGCGGTCAATGCAAAGGCCAGGGTGCCTGAGCACATGGCTGTTTCCGATGTGAATCTTTGCTCCATTTTGGGAAATCTGCTGGACAATGCCATCGAATCCTGCATGAGGATAGAGGAGCCGGAAAAGAGATTCCTGCGGGTTTACATAGGGGTTATGAAGCAGCAGCTGTATATTTCCGTCACCAACTCCGCAGGAGATAACCTGAAAAAAACGGGAGGCCGTTTCCTTTCTTCCAAAAGCGGCCGGGATGAACAGGCCCGTTTTGGCTTTGGCCTGATGAGGATAGACGGTATTGTAAAACAGAACGGAGGGTATGTAAACCGCCAGACGGAAGAGGGCGTGTTTGCAACCGAGGTTATGCTGCCGCTGTAAAAACCAGGAGCTGTTTATAAAAATTAGGGGCTGTTTATAAAAACCATTCGTGCATGAGGGAATACCGCTTGTGCACGATTTTTATTTCTACCGGGAGAAAATGCTATTCTTATCCCAGACATAAAAAGGAAACAGGATGGTGAAAAGGATATGGAAGAGAAGAAGAAAAAGCTCACGTATACTACGCTGCAAAACCTGCGCTATGCACTTTCCAAATGGTGGGGATGGGACAGCAGGGGGCTGGTACAGGCATTTTCCAGAATACCGTGCGTAGTACTGATTCCGCTGATGGGAATATTGCTTCCAAGAGAGGTAATCAACTGCGTAACGGAAGGGGCGGCCTATGGGAGGCTGGCGGTAACTCTTGTGATTTTTACAGCATTATTGTGCGCCCTGCACATGTATGACAAATACATTGCACAGGGAAAGCTTTTTGCCATCGGGCTGAAAAACCGGATGAATTATATGTATCTGTGGGCGGAAAAGATTTTTACCACGGATTTTCCAAATATTGAAAGCAGCGGCGGTCAGAGGAAAAAGGAAAAGGCGCTGCAGTTTCTATATCAGAGCTCGGCGGGCGGGGAAGCGGTAGTGGACTGTGTTGTGGGAATCTGCGGAGATGCCCTGGGCCTGATTATCTACGCGGGAATTGTATCATCCATTCATCCTGCAGTGCTTCCGGCGCTTGTGCTTATGTCCGCGCTCATATATATTGCGGGCCGGATTATTAAGAAGCTGGAGCTTGGAATCCGGGATGAATCGGCGGATCTGGAGCGGAAGCTGAATTATCTGTTTGCTGCCCCCACAGACTTTGCCGCGGGGAAGGATCTGCGGATATATAAAATCAGCCGGTGGTTCGGCGGACTGTTTTCCATATATTTTCCGGCCATGATAAAGCTGTGTGCAAGAAATGAGCTGTGGTGGTTCGCGGATGATGTACTGCAAGGGATTCTGAATCTTCTGCGTGACGGCGCATGCTATCTGCTGCTGATACGTATGGTGCTGGAGGGCAGCATTACCCCGGGGGATTTTACCATGTATTTCGGCGCGGTGGCAGGAGTTTCCCAGTGGCTTAACGATATCACTAAACAGGTGGAAAAAATCAACCGTTTCAGCGTACAGTGCTGTGAATTCCGGGATTTCCTGGAGATGCCGGACGGATTTGTCAATGACGGGAAGGAATGCCTGGATACGGAGGGAAACAGGCCCGTGGATATTACGTTTGAGCATGTTTTTTTCCGTTATCCGGACGCGGAGGCGGATACGCTTCGTGATCTGAATTTCCATATCAGGGCCGGTGAAAAGCTGGCGCTGGTGGGTTTGAACGGCGCAGGGAAAACAACCTGTGTCAAGCTTATGTGCGGGCTGTATCATCCTACCGGAGGAAGAATTATGATTAATGGTAAGGATATGTCGAAGCTGAGCAGGGATGAGTACTATCGGCTTTTTTCCGTGGTGTTCCAGGAAGCAAATTTCATGCCCTTTACCATAGCCCAGAATGTTTCGGGCGCCATGGAGGATATGGACAGGGAGCGGGTTAAAAGCTGCCTGGAGCTGGCAGGCCTGTGGGACAGGGTACAAAAGCTGCCTTATGGAATGGATTCCCTGCTGAACCGGGAGCTGAATGAGGATGGGGTAGAGCTGTCCGGCGGGGAAAGGCAGAAGCTTCTGCTGGCAAAGGCACTGTATAAAAAGGCGTTTGTTGTTATCCTGGATGAACCTACGGCCGCACTGGATCCCATCGCTGAAAATGAACTTTATCAAAGCTATGGGGAGCTGACAGAAGGAAGGACTTCACTCTATATTTCCCACAGGCTTTCCAGCACCCGGTTCTGCGACCGTATTTTGTTTCTTGAGAACGGAAGGGTTACGGAGACGGGGAATCACGAAGCGCTTATGGCGGCCAAAGGCGCTTATGCCCATATGTATGAGGTTCAGAGCCATTATTATAAGAAAAAAGCGGAAGGGAGGCCTGTGGTATGAAAACGGAAAAAAGGGAACGCTACAAATATCAGATGCATCTGCTGCTGCGCCTGATCAAAATTTACCACGGCTTTGCGCCTGAGCTTTGGTGGTGCGTAACAGCGCAGGCCATGCTGCAGGTTGCCGGTCCTTTTGTGAATCTGTATTTCAGTGCCAGAATCCTGAATGAGCTGATAGGAGGCAGGGATGCGCAGAGGCTGGGAAGCTATGTACTGCTTACGCTTATATGCAACCTGACCATTTTTTTATTCTCACAGGGAATCGGGAAAATAAACAGCGTCGCCCAGAGTAAGGTGATGTGGAAGGAACTGCGTAGTGTGGGAGATACATTCCTGAAGACCGACTTTGAAAACCTGGGAGATGCGGGATATCAGAATAAGAAAAGGTACTATCTGGAAAGAAGGACGATGGATGGAGCCCTGTGCTGGGGGACAATCTACAATGTGCAGAGGATGGTGAAAGGGATTTGCACCATTGCGGCTTCGGTTGTTTTTGCTGTACCGGCTTTTCTGGATTATGGTGGGGGGACCTCTTTTTTTACCTCTGGTTTGGCTTCCCTGCTGATGCTGCTTCTTCTGGCTGGAGCGTTGGTATGTACTGTGTGCCTGAATCACAGGCAGACGGAAAGGGAGATGCAGTTTTATAAGGAATTCATGGAGGGAAACCGGAGTTTTGCTTACTATTCTGGAGAATGTACGCAATATAAATATGGGAAGGAGATTCGTCTTTATGGGGAAGAAAAGCTTCTTCTGGAAGGATTGAAAAAGTCCCTGGATATAGACAGGCTGGGAAAAAAGGGTCTTCTTACCGGTTTTTATGAAATGATGAAGGCGGGCCTGGGCATGCTTCTGAGCGGCTGTGTTTATTTTTTCATAGGGGCGAGAGCCATTGCAGGCGCCTTCGGCGCCGGAATGATAGTACAGTATGTGGGGGCTGTGACACAGTTTACCGGAGGTTTTTCCGAGATGGCCGGCGGCCTGGCGGAACTGCGGGGAGAGACTCCTTTTATTGAAAATTATCTTGGGATTCTTGATTCCAGGCCTGTGAAATATCAGGGCAGCATTCCTGTGGAAAAAAGGGATGACAATGAATTTGAAATAGAATTCAGGGATGTGAGCTTCAGGTATCCTGGTTCCTCAGATTGGGCGCTGCGGCATCTTTCCCTGAAGCTGCGGATTGGTGAGCATCTTGCCGTAGTCGGGAGAAACGGCAGCGGCAAAACCACTTTTATCAAGCTTCTCTGCCGTCTGTATGATCCCACGGAGGGAGAAATCCTTCTGAATGGAATCGATATCCGCAAATATAATTATGAGGAATATCTGGAACTGTTTTCCGTGGTATTCCAGGATTTCCGGCTGTTTTCTTTTTCACTGGGACAGAATGTGGCTGCGGCTGTGGATATAGACCGGGAAAGGGCGGCGTCCAGCCTGGGGCAGATCGGCTTCGGGGACAGGCTGAAGGAAATGGCCAGAGGGCTTGATACGCCTTTATACCGGGATTTTGATAAGGATGGTGTGGAGATATCAGGCGGGGAGGCGCAGAAGATTGCGCTGGCCAGGGCCTTATATAAGGATGCGCCCTTTATTATCCTGGATGAGCCGACGGCTGCGCTTGATCCTATTGCAGAGTATGAGATTTATTCGGGTTTTGAAAAGCTGGTGGGCGGCAAGAGCGCCGTTTATATTTCCCACCGCCTTTCCTCCTGCCGGTTCTGCGATGATATTGCAGTCTTTGAGGAAGGACGATTGGTCCAGAGGGGCGGACATGAGGAGCTACTGGCCGGGGAAGACAGTCTGTATGCACGTTTGTGGAACGCACAGGCGCAGTACTACGCAGAGCATACGGAGGAAGAGGATACGCTTGGAATGGAACCGGTATATGTCTCATAAGTAAGAATGAGGAAAACGGAAATCCGGCTGTCCTGAAATTTGAATTTCAGATAGCCGGATTGTTTTTTCCGGACTGTTACAGTTATTAACAACATTTTTTGGACGGTTTTAAAAAATACTTCTTAAACAACCAGCTTGTATAGGAAGGGGATTTCTGTTATAGTAACTTCATCGGGAAAAGTCACTTTCCCTAATTATTCTTATATCATATTTTTTAACGGCATTTCGCCAAAAGTTTCATTAACCAGCTGAAAAAAGATTGAGAGATACGGAAAGAATGCGTATAATAATATCAGAAGATCACTCTTTCCATCCTTTCCGTATTGGAAAGGAGTGCAGAGAGTGAAAATAATATCACCCAAATACGATTATTGCGCAAAGGAGCTTTTCCGGAATGAGGTAGTGCGCAACCATTTTTTAAGCGATATACTGGAAATACCAGTGGAGGAAATACGCTCCTCCCGGCTGCTGAATACGTTTTTGTGGAAGCGGTACCGCGGCCAGAAGCAGGGGATTCTGGATGTGCTGATTGAGCTTAACAATAATATCAAAATTAATATTGAAATCCAGGTAAAGGCCAGCGCCGACTGGGACAAACGGCAGCTGTTTTATCTTGCAAAGATCTTTACGGCGGAGGCGAATAAGGGGGAAGATTATTCCCGGCTCAGGCGCTGCGTGGCCATCAGTATCCTGGATTTCAACCTGAGTGACGGCCCGGAATACCACACCGTATATCTTTTCAGGGACAAAAACGGGATCCCATACTCCGATATGATGGAGATACATACGCTGGAATTAAGGAAGAACCTGGTGGGACAGAATCGGATGAATGACTGGATTCGTCTGTTTAATGCGGAAAGCGAGGAGGATTTGGATATGATAAAGACAGAAAATGCAGGGATTCTTGAAGCAATTCGTGAGGTGAAGGTTATGAGTCTGAGCAAGCGGCTGCGCGCCCATTATGAAGCGCATATGAAGGATGTACGGGACCGGAAGGCGAGGGAGAAGTATGTGCGCCAGGAGGGCGAAAAAGAAGGGTTCGAAAAAGGGCTGCAGAAGGGGATGAATAAGGGGATAGAGATTTTTATCTCAGATAATCTGGAAGAAGGAAAAAGCAGACAGCAGATTATTGAAAAGCTGGTAAACAGATTCGGGCTGTCGGAAAGTGACGCCATAGTGCTTGTAGAAAAACATACGGAAGGATTGAAAATGCAAGGTAACAGTTCAGGCAGGTTTGCTCATTCACTGCGCAAACCGTGAGAAAACATAATGCCAGCAGGCATCCGCCCCTCGCCAAAGGCGACTTATCATGGGCGGATGCAGTAACAGTTCGGCCGAAGGCTGAACTGTTGTTACTGTTCACTCCGTGACCAGTAACTGTATAAATCCATTAAAAATTGCCAACGGCAATGGGATTTATACACTCTTGAATCACTTTCTTACGTACTGTGCAGTAAATGCACAGTACTGAGTGAACAGTAACCTGAACTGTTACAATGCAAGATTGAAAATACCCTAAATGCTTGACAAAACCCAGCATTTCGCCTAATATCAATACGTATACAGATTTGGCAAAGAAGAGGAAAAGTAAGCTGTAAGCTTTTCAGCAGAGAGAAAACCACAGGTGGAAGGTTTTTGTAAAGCGGCGGCCCAACCGGCCTCGGAGCCTTATGCGAAAGAAAGACATGCCGTGAAGAGTTGTTTTTAAGTGACTGTGTGTGGGAAACGGACAGTTACATTTTGGGCATATGCTTTCCCCAAGCATAACGTAAATCCGGCGTTAACGGAGCAGTTGAGAGAATACGCGAAGGCGTATTAAACAGGGTGGTACCGCCGGTTTTCCGGTCCCTTTGTCCAGGTTTTGGGAATCTGGGCGGGGATGGAAAACGGCGGTTTTTTTGACGGCAGAATCCGGACAGGCGCCGGAATGCATGCTGTGAAGGAACTGAACCGTAAAAGCAAATGCAATTGTAAGAAAAGGAGAAGAAGAAATGGCTGACAAGAAACTGGTGGAAGCAATAACTTCCATGGATGAAGATTTTGCCCAATGGTACACCGACGTAGTAAAGAAAGCGGAGCTGATCGACTATACCAGCGTAAAGGGCTGCATGGTTATCAAACCGGCAGGCTACGCTATCTGGGAGCTGATCCAGAAGCAGCTGGATGAGAGATTTAAGGCAACCGGCGTGGAGAACGTATATCTTCCCATGTTCATACCGGAAAGCCTGCTGCAGAAGGAAAAGGATCATGTGGAGGGCTTTGCGCCCGAGGTGGCATGGGTAACCCACGGAGGGCTTCAGCCGCTGCAGGAGCGCCTGTGCGTGCGTCCCACCTCAGAAACCCTTTTCTGTGATTTTTATAAAAATGACATTCATTCCTATAGAGATCTCCCGAAGGTATATAACCAGTGGTGCTCCGTTGTCCGCTGGGAGAAGGAAACCAGGCCGTTCCTGCGTTCCCGCGAATTCCTCTGGCAGGAGGGACATACCGCCCATGCCACTATGGAGGAAGCGGAGGAGCGCACGATTCAGATGCTGAACATTTATGCGGACTTCTGCGAGCAGGTTCTGGCCATGCCCGTAATTAAAGGACGTAAGACGGATAAGGAAAAATTCGCAGGTGCAGAATCCACCTACACTATCGAAGCGCTGATGCATGACGGAAAAGCTTTGCAGTCAGGGACAAGCCATAATTTCGGAGACGGCTTTGCGAAAGCATTCGGCATCCAGTTTACGGACAGAGACAATACATTGAAATACGTTTACCAGACCTCCTGGGGAATGACCACTCGCCTGATTGGCGCGATCATCATGGTACACGGTGACAATTCCGGACTGGTACTGCCGCCCAAAGTAGCGCCCACCCAGATCATGATCATCCCTATCCAGCAGAAGAAGGAAGGCGTTCTGGATACTGCTTACCAGCTCAGGGACAGACTGGGCAACTTCCGCGTAAAGGTGGATGATTCCGATAAGAGCCCCGGATGGAAGTTCTCCGAGCAGGAAATGCGTGGCATCCCGATCCGTGTGGAAATCGGCCCCAAGGATATTGAAGCAGGAAAGTGCGTCATCTGCCGCAGGGATACCAGGGAAAAGATTGAGGTTGCCCTGGATGAGCTGGAAGTAAAGGCAGGAGAGCTTCTGGAGCAGATTCAGAAGGATATGCTGGAACGCGCCCGCGCCCACAGGGATTCCCATACCTATACGGCGCGGAATATGGAGGAGCTGGAGGAAATACTGAACAGCAAGCCCGGCTTCGTAAAGGCCATGTGGTGCGGCGACCAGGCCTGCGAGGATACCATTAAGGAAAAATTCGCAGCAACCAGCCGCTGTATGCCCTTTGAACAGGAGCAGATTTCCCATACATGTGTCTGCTGCGGAAAACCGGCCAAAAGGATGGTTTACTGGGGAAGAGCATATTGATTTCCGAATTTGAATAAATAAAGGCAGCCATAGGCTGCATTATATGATAAAAGCTGGAGGAAGGAAAAAGGTAATTCCATCCTTCGGCTTTTTCAGTCTGAAATTTGCCGCTGTTTACTTTGGTGAAGCAACGAAGTATAATGTAATGGGATAAGTTTGAAATAATTCCCATCCAGAAAAAAGTATGATAGAATATTCTCATAGGATCGAGCCAAAGGCAGGCCCAAGGGCCGGCGGAAGTCAAGTCGCCAAATGGACAAGAGAACCTTCGGTTCTCTGCGAGTGCATCCGTTTGACTCGTTGTCCGCGGAAATAATCTGTAGGAGGAAATTGGAAGATGAAGGTTTTGGTTATTAACTGCGGCAGTTCTTCCCTGAAATATCAGCTGATTGACAGCGACAGGGAAGAGGTGCTTGCGAAGGGGTTATGTGAGAGAATCGGCATAGATGGCAGCAACATCGCCCATCAGCCGGCCGGCGGGGAAAAGGTGAAGGAAGAGGCGGCAATGCCTGATCATACAGCGGCGGTCAAGCTGGTTATCAGTAAGCTTACGGACGAGAAGGTGGGAGTCATCCGTTCCCTGACGGAAATAGATGCCGTAGGGCACCGTATGGTGCATGGAGGAGAGAATTTCTCCGGTTCCGTGATCATCAATGATGAAGTAATTAAGGCCATAGAGGACTGCAATGATCTGGCGCCGTTACATAACCCGGCCAACCTTATCGGCGTGAGATCCTGCCAGGTAATTATGCCGGGTGTGCCGATGGTCGCGGTATTTGACACAGCCTTCCATCAGACCATGCCGGAAAAAGCATACCTGTACGGCCTGCCCTACGATTATTATAAGAAATATAAAATCAGACGCTATGGCTTCCATGGGACCAGCCACGATTTTGTATCAAAAAGAGCTGCCGAAATACTGGGAAAAGACAGAAAGGATCTGAAAATCATCGTTTGCCACTTAGGCAACGGAGCATCCGTATCCGCTGTAAAATACGGGGAATCCGTGGATACCTCCATGGGACTGACACCGCTGGAGGGCCTGATTATGGGCACCCGCAGCGGCGACCTAGATCCCGCCATCATTTCCTTCCTGGCGGAAAAGGAAGGTATGACAGCCTCCCAGGTGATCGATGTATGCAATAAAAAATCGGGCGTGCTTGGGCTTTCCGACGGATATTCCAGTGACTTCCGTGACCTGGTCCAGGCTTCTGAGTCGGGAAATGAGCAGGCAAAGCATGCGCTGGAGGCCTATGCCTACCGTGTAGGCAAATATATCGGCGCCTATGCAGCGGCCATGAACGGCGTGGATGTTATCGTATTTACAGCCGGTGTAGGTGAGAACAATGCGGAGGTTCGTGCCATGATCGGAGAATACATCGGTTATCTCGGCACCAACATCGATCCGGAAAGAAATAAAGTACGGGGCGAGGAAATCATCCTTTCCGACGAAGGCGGCGCAGTGGTTACCATGGTGGTTCCCACCAACGAAGAGCTGGCCATCGCCCGTGAAACAGTCAGACTCGTAAAATGAGCATCATGATCTGATGAGAATGAGGGGTGCCATACAGGCGCCCCTTTTCTCTGAAAAAAGAGCAGCGCCGGTAATGCAGCCTGCTTCCCATAAGGAGAACGTATTTATGAACAACGAATATATAGCAAGTGTAAATTCCGGGTTCTTTTACCTGTTGGTTGCCGGCGTCCTTCTTTTTATTACGATAATGTGTTTTGTTTATCTGATAAAGAGCTACCGGGCGGGCCTGGCGATAGGAATGGATAAAAAGGTGCTCAAAAGAGCGATTATTTCCAGCGCTACCTTTACCATACTGCCCAGCATCAGCATCCTTCTGGGCGTCATCGCCCTGAGCGGAACGCTGGGAGTGCCCTTTTCCTGGCTGCGCCTGTCCGTTATCGGAGCGCTCCAGTATGAGCTTAACGTCGCTGAAATCGCGGCGCAGAGCATCGGCCTGTCCGGTCTGAAGCTTTCCGAAATGAGCATGTCAGCTTTTGTAACCATTTCTCTGGTAATGACGATTGGGATTCTGGGCGGCGTCATCTGCTGCATCCTTTTCCTGAAAAAATATCTGGGCAAAATCCAGAAGGCCCCCAAAGCAAAAACGGAAGGCAAGCCCGGCTTCGGCGACCATGCAACCACCTGTATGTTTGTAGGGCTGTGCGGCGCTTATATCGGCTCTTATGTGGGCACGTTGACGAGCAGCGGAAATTATGTACCACTTGCTGTTGCCGCCGTATCGGCAGCGTTTATGGCAGTATTTGAATATTTCACCAACAAAAAGGGCATGGCCGTGCTGGATAACTTCAGCATGGCGGTGAGCATGCTGGCGGGTATGGCCGCTGCTGTAATCATGAGCCTGGTTTAGGGAGGAGTGAAAAGAATGGAAGAAAAAAAGATGCAGCAGCCACAGGGCAGCGAAGTACAGAAGCAGGCCTTTCTGGAGGATTTTAACAAGGGACTTCACCGCATCGGCAGATGTATGCTGATCGTGAGTATTATCCTGCTGGTGGGCGTACCCTTTGTTATCGGGGCAATCAATGGAGTAACACCCAGCCTGAAGGGTTTTCTGGTAGGCTTTGCCAAGGTGGGGATCATCTATATCCCGGTAGCCATTGTGGAATTTCTGGTATATACTCCCATGCTTGGCGTTGGCGGCAGCTACTTGGCCTTTATCACGGGAAATGTGACGAATATGAAGATCCCCTGTGCAATGAATGCCAGGGATATCGCCAAAACAAAGGTGGGGACACCGGAAAATGAGATTATTTCCACCATCAGCGTGGCAACCAGCGCCATCGTTACCACACTGGTTATCGTAGCGGGAGTCATTTTGATGATTCCGCTCCGCCCGGTACTGGAAAATCCCGTGCTTGTGCCGGCTTTTGACAATGTAGTGCCCGCCCTGTTCGGTGCGCTGGGACTGAAATATTTTATGAAGAGCCCGAAAATTGCGGCCATTCCGGTACTGTCCATGACACTGCTGTGTGTACTGGTGCCCGCAGCCATTTCCCAGACCAGCCTTCTGATGATTCCGGCAGGCGGGATGGCACTGCTGATTGGGTGGATTCTGTTCAGGAAAGGAAAGCTGTAAGCAACAGCTGAGGGTTGTGTCCGTTTGGAACCGTAACAGCCGGAGGCAAAACGGAAGCTGTAAAAAAAGGAGGGAGAAGTATATGACAGGAAGCATATTACTGGGGATTTTTATTATTATTCTGGTGCTCGCTGCTATTCTTGTGGTGAGGACGTGCAGCAGGCAGCCCACAGAGGCCATGAACGCCATTGTGGAGCTGGACAAGGGGCCAAGGGCGCAGGAGTACGGATCACAGCTTGCGAAAATGATTCAGAAGGAAACCGTTTCCAGCCGTTTTGATTCAGACAAAACCAAATATTATGAGTTCCATGAAATCCTGGAGGAGCTTTTTCCACTGGTACATAAAACCTGTGAAAAACATGTTTTCAACGGCAGTCTTCTTTTCAAATGGAGCGGGAAGGGAAAGGCGGAGCCGATCCTTCTTATGAGCCATCAGGACGTGGTGGAGGCCAACGGCAGCTGGGAGCATGAACCCTTCAGCGGTTATATTGACGGGGAGGGAAAGCTCTGGGGGCGCGGTACTGTGGATACAAAGGGCAGCCTGTACTGCATTTTCCGTTCGGTGGAGGAGCTGATTTCGGAAGGCTTCCAGCCTGAGGGGGACGTATATATTGCCAGCAGCTGTACGGAGGAGTTCAGCGGCGAAGGCGCGCCCCTTACCGTGGAATACCTGAAAAATCAGGGCATAAAGCTTTCCCTGCTGATCGATGAAGGCGGCATGATTATGGAGGAGCCAATCGGCGGCGTAAAGGGAACGTATGCGATGGTAGGCGTCCTGGAAAAGGGCTACGGAGATCTGAAGTTTATTGCAAAAGGCAAAGGCGGCCATGCCAGCGCTCCCGATAAAAATACGCCGCTGGTCCGTCTTGGGAAATTCATTACGGATGTGGAGAAGCAGGATCCCTTCACCAGTGAATTCAATCCGACTGTGCTGGAAATGTTCCGCCGCGTTACACCCAATATGAATTTCGGGATGAAGCTTGTATTTTCCAACCTGTGGCTGTTTAAACCGCTTCTGAAGAAGCTGATGCCCGTTATCAGCCCTCCGGGCGCGGCCATGCTGCATACCACCATTGCTTTCACTATGGCAAAAGGGGCGGATGGGCTGAATGTGCTGCCGCAGGAAGCTTTTGTTACGGCAAACCTGCGTTTTATACCGCACCAGTCTACGGATGAGAGCATTGAATTAATCAGTGAAAAAGCAAAACGATATGACTTGGAAACCGAGGTCATTTATAAGGACTACCCCTGCCCTGTGGTAAATTATGAAGGCGATGCCTTTAAGAAGGTGGAACAGGCCATCCATGAAATTTATCCGGGAGTCGGCGTCAGCCCTTATGTAATGACCGGGGGAACCGATGCCAAATATTATAAGGATATTTGTGATAACTGCATCCGTTTTGCGCCGCTTTATATTAATAAGCAGCAGTATGAAAGCATTCATGGGGTAAATGAAAATATTTATATCGGAGCGCTTCCCATGGGGGTTGATTTCTATAAGAAGATCATTCGTAATTAGTCAGTCGGTTCGGCATGTTTTGTGTGTTGAAGAAAATTGAAGGGCTATTTCTATATTATTGTTTTAGGAGAAACAGGACTGGTGGTGTGTATGCAACTTGGTGTTGTGCATAATTCCGGTCTTGTTTCTTTTTTTATGAGGTGTAATAATACACTAAAATAATAGGCAGAATTTAGATATTTGAAATTAGTAATTGTACATAATTTATATAAAAATATAATTATAAAGAAGTATATTGACAATATGCGCATAATTGTTCTATAATCTAGTTAACCGCTTAACCTAGTTAACCGGTTAAAAATGCATTTGAATAATAATCCGGAAACAGGAACCTCAAGAGGATATATTTATGAAAGAAAAAGCGACAATCCGCGATGTGGCTGCGGCGGCGGGCGTATCGGCTGCAACGGTATCTTATGTATTAAACGGGAAGAAGAAAGTTTCAGAACAGACAAGAGATGTGGTGCTGGATGTAATACGCCGTATGGAGTATGTGCCGGATCTGAATGCACGGGGACTTTCCATTAAAGATACAAAGCTTATTGGTGTGGTGGTTCCCCAGACAGAGCCGGGAAGCACGCTGATGTTCCGCAATAATTTTTACAGTGAAATTCTGGGGAGCATAGAATTTCACGCCAGACAGAATGGTTATCATGTACTGATATCAGCAACGGATGTGACAGAGGATTATCTGAATCTGATTCGGGAACGTAATCTGGATGGAGTAATTATTATTGGAACCTATCAGAATGAGTTTTTAAGTCAGCTTAATCAGCTGGATGTTCCGGTAGTGCTGGTGGACAGTTACTGTAAGTATGACTGGTTTCATGAGATCCGTATTGATGACCAGAAGAGTTCTTATATGGCTGCCAGATATGTACTGGAGGCAGGACACAGGAAGATCGCACTAGTTTCCGGCATCCTGCATGAGGATGGGGTAATGAATAAGCGTTTCAAAGGCTATCAGGAGGCACTTGCCGATTTTGGAATTCCTTATCGTCCGGAATACGTTTTTGAAGGAAATGTAGATTATGACAGCGGTGTTGATATTGCCGGACGGATTGCCCGGGAGAAAGTGGATGTAACTGCGGTAGTGGCAACAGCTGATATTTTTGCCATAGGACTGATAAAAGGTTTTTATGAGATGGGAATCAGGGTGCCGGAGGATATATCCATTATCGGATTTGACGATTTGGATATATCCGCATATCTTACGCCTGGCCTTACAACAATCAAGCAGCATATATCCCTGAAGGGGGAGCGGGCAGTCAGCCTTCTGGTACAGAATATGGCGGATCCGAATATGGCAAAGGTGGAGGAGGTACTTCCGGTGCGCCTGGTAGAGCGTGCGAGCGTAAAGAGGATGGAACCTGAAAAAAGACGTTAGTTGGAAGGGAATGATTAGTGGAGAAGGAGTTATGGAAGAAAGAATTATGGAGACAGGACCCTGCATATGGGAACTGGAGTTAAGAGGAGGCCATAAGGCTGTGCTGCAAAGAAAATGCGGCGGCAGCGGGGATCATCTGTATATAGAAATCCCGTATGCAGGAGCTTATGGCATGGGAGAAAAATATAACGGACTGAACCAAAAAGGGAAGAAGGCCGTAAACCAGGTGACGGAGAAATTTTGCCATCAGGGAGAAAATACCTATCTGTCAGCACCTTTTTTTGTAACGGATACAGGTCTTGGCATATATGTAGAGACGAGGGAAAAGACAGAATTTAATTTTGAAGCCAGAATTGAATGCATATTTCCTTCAGATGCCATGGTACATGTGTTTACAGGTACGCCGTCGGAAATTATTGCGGGGTATATGAAATGCTTCGGGCCGGCCAAGCTGCCTCCGAAATACAGCTTTGGTATTTGGGTTTCAGCAAACCACTGGAATACGCAGAAAGCGGTGGAGGAGCAGCTGCGGCTGATGGATGAATATCATTTTCCTGCCAGTGTCCTGGTGTTGGAGGCATGGAGCGATGAGGCCACATTTTATATCTGGAATGGTGCAGGTTATGAACCTAAGGAGGGAGGCAAGGCACATGAGGCTAAAGAATTTGATTTTACAAAAAGCAGTATGTGGCCGGATCCACGGAAAATGATTGACACGCTGCATGAAAGAGGTATCCACCTTGTTCTCTGGCAGATTCCTGTCTATAAAAAGCAGGCAGCGGAGGAAGTCAGCTGCAGACAGTTAGAGCTGGATAAAGAGGATGCTCTGCATCGGGGTTTGTGTGTGTTTAGAAAGGACGGGAGTCCTTATGAGATTCCGGAAGGCTTCTGGTTTTCAGGATCATTGATACCGGACTTTACGAATCCGGAGAGTAAAAATACATGGTTTGAAAAACGCCGATATCTGCTGGATATGGGTGTGGATGGATTTAAGACAGATGGCGGTGAATTCATTCATGAAGATGACCTGGTTTTCTGTCGGCAATTGAGTGGAGCAGAGGCACAAAACAGCTACGCCCAGACTTATACGGAGGCCTATACAGAATTCTTAAGAAAGGACAAGGTGCTTTTTTCCAGAGCAGGCTTTGCCGGCGCTCACAGAACTCCAATTCACTGGGGAGGAGATCAGCAGTCGGAAAATGGGGAGCTGTACAGTGTCCTTCAGGCAGGATTGTCAGCGGCAATGACAGGGATTCCGTTCTGGAGTTTTGATATTGCAGGCTTTGCCGGAGAACTTCCCACGCCGGATTTATACCGAAGGGCAACGCAGTTTTCCTGCTTTGCGCCTGTGATGCAGTGGCATTCCGAACCGGACGGAGGGCAGTTTCGGGATTTAATGCCGGGGATGGAAGGAAATAATGAGAGAAGCCCGTGGAATATTGCCAGAGCATGGGGATGTCCTGAATTTGTGAATGAAATGAGATTCTGGCACAGACTGCGCATGAATCTTCTGCCTTATCTTTACAGCACGGCTATTCTGTGCTGCAGAGAATACAGGCCGATGATGCGCCCATTGATCTATGAATGGCCGGAGGATAGAGAGGCAGTATGTACGGAGGATGAATATCTGCTGGGTAAAAGCCTGCTGGTAGCTCCGTTATTGGAAGAAGAACAGTATAAACGACAGATATGGCTTCCGGAAGGAAACTGGTATGGTTTGTTTACTCATAGAAAATATGAAGGAAGCCGTCATATTATATCTGAAGAAAGATTTCCGGTTTACCTCCGGTCCGGTTGTGCACTGGCATTGAAGGGCGGAGCACGGGAAGGGCTGGCAGCGGATACGGGGAATGAAACCGGAAAAACAGTGGATTTGCATTTTATGTTGGCCGGTAATTCGGGGGAAGAACATTTTTGGGATGAAGCAGGAGAAATTAACATTTGCTGGGACAGGCAGGGAGTTACCATAGAAGGAATGGGGGAAAGGCAGATTACCTGGGAAAAAATTCAGGAAACATAATTTTACGCAAAGTTAACCGGTTCAATTTTAAGTTGAGCAGGCTGAAACATCAGATTTTCATTATATGATTGGAATGTGCGCCGGAGCGTACAGAAGGGAGAAAAAATGAAGAGAAATATCAAAAAGTTACTGGCAATGGCAGTGAGTGCATCTATGCTCGTAATGTTTGCAGGCTGCGGCAATGCTGAAACAACGGCAGAGAGCCCGGCGGCACAGGAGACGGCTGCAAAGACAGAGACAGCGCAGCCGGAGGCTGAGACGGTGGACATTACTTCGCAGGGAGATTCCCCGGAGGAAGTGACTATTACATATGCTAATTTTAATGCTTCCGGCAGCAATGAGGAAACGCTTCAGAAAATGTATGATGCCTTTCATGAGGAGTTCCCTAATATTACTGTGCAGATTGAGACAATTGGCTATGATGATTATTTTACCCAGATGCAGACCCGTGTGGCAGGAGGGACAGCGCCGGATTGTTATGAACTGAATATTGAGAATTTTGCTGCCTATGCAAATAAAGGAGCATTGGCGGAGTTAACCGGAATAGATACTGCAGGTTATGATGAGACAGCGCTGAGCGCTTTTAATTTGGATGGAAAACAGTATGGGGTTCCCGGTAATTTCTCTAATGTTGTTTTGATTTATAATAAGGATTTGTTCGATCAGGCAAAGCAGGATTATCCTTCTGATGATTGGACCTGGGATGATGCGCTGAAGGCTGCGAAAGCTATCAGAGCTTTGGATGAGAATACTTATGGTATTTATCAGCCGATTACCTTCAATGAATTTTTCAAGGTCGCAGCACAGTACGGCGGCAGCATCCTGAGCGAGGATAAATCCGCATTTACAATTAATTCGGAAGAAAACCTGAAAGCCGCAGAAATGATGATTAATAAGGTGACAGAGAGTAACGTACAGCCGAATGAAGAGCAAATGGGGGGAATGGGTGACTGGGATTTGTTCCAAAGCGGCCGTCTGGGAATGATTCCTACCGGTATCTGGGCTTTTTCAACCTTTACGGAAGGGTGTGATTTTGCATGGGATATCTGTGTGGAGCCCGGAGGAACACAGAAAGCAACCCATTTTTTCAGCAATGCCCTTGTAGTGAATGAGAAGAGTGAGAAAAAAGAAGCGGCAGCTGCATGGATCAACTGGCTGGCATCAAGTGATAAAGCTGCACAGATAAGAATCGAAGCAGGTTGGGATCTTCCTGCTGTTAACAATCAGGAAGTGCTTTCAGGTTATCTTGCGATTACACCTCCCGAAAACCGTCAGGCGGTGTTTGATTCCCTGAACTACCTTGTAGTTGCGCCTATTATTGAAGATTATTCTTTAATGTCTGATATTATTACGGATAAACTTTCCATGGCGGCATCCGGAAAGCTTACTGTTAAGGAAGCACTTGATCAGGCGCAGAGCGAATGTGAGGCACAGATTACACTTAAGTAATACTGATTCCGGGAAATAATAGGAACGCGGCGGCCCGGTAAGCCCCTGTCCCGACAACGGGATGAAAAGGGTGAAGGCCGCCGCGGCTATCTGGCGCAGGGAGCCGTCCTGCCAAGAGGATAAGGATTATGAGAAAAAAAAGACAGAAAAAAGCGCTGCTGCAGTCAGTTCCATTTATGCTTCCCAGCCTTACGGGCATGATAGTTTTCAGCCTGCTTCCGATTGTGATATCGGTAGTTATCAGCCTTACGGACTGGAACGGGCTGGATTCACTCAACTGGAAGACGCTGTCCGGCCATTTTATCGGTTTCGATAACTATATAAAGATTCTTGGCGCCATAGAGTTCTGGAAGGTGTTGGGGCATACGTTTTATTATATTGTGCTTTATATTCCGCTTGTTTTTATTGCGGCTCTTGGAGTGGCTGTGATTCTGAATAAAAATATGAAGGGAATCACTGTATTCAGGGTAATGTATTATATTCCTGTGCTGACCTCCTGGGTGGCGGCCAGCCTGATCTGGAAATGGGTACTAAGCCCCCAGTATGGTATTTTTAACCAGCTCCTTTCCATTGTAGGGATAAAAGGCCCCAGCTGGCTGACAAGTGAGGTATGGGCGATGCCGGCTATCGTACTGGCATCTGTCTGGAAGGACATGGGATTTTTTGGCCTGTTTCTGCTGTCAGGACTGAAAGCTATTGATACAGGATATTATGAAGCTGCCCGTGTGGATGGCGCAGGCAAAAGAAAACAGTTCTTCAGCATTACCCTTCCGCTGCTGACGCCATCTATATTTTTCTGTATGATTATGTCATTAATTAATGCATTTCAATTGTTTCCGCAGGTAATGATCATGACGGAGGGAGGGCCGAACGGCGCGACACAGGTTATGGTGGAACGGATATATACCTATGGCTTCAAGTATTTTAAGATGGGGTACGCCTCGGCTTATTCTTGGCTTTTATTCGTGATTATTTTTGCACTTACCGGAGTGCAGATGAAGCTGCAGAAAGGGTGGGTGCATTATGAATCATAAATTTTGGAAAGTATTTCGCTTTTATGCGATATCCTGCCTGATTGCCGTGGTGGTGATGGTTCCCTTCTTCTGGATGGTTTCCACCTCGTTGAAAAGTAAAGGAGCATTAATGGAGATACCGATCCAATGGATACCGGAAAATCCGACCATGGATGCATATAGAAAGGTTTTTTCAAAGTTTCCATTTTTAAAGGCAATTTTCAACAGCTTTTTTATTACCATCTCCTATACGCTGATTACAATCCTTTCTGCCTCTATGGCGGCATTTGCCTTTACCAAAATCCGTTTTCCGGGTGCAGATGGACTGCTGAAGCTTTATCTGGCATCCATGATGATACCCACTCAGGTGACTTTAATTCCTCTTTTTGTGGTTATGAATAAATTGGGACTGATTAATACATATCCCAGCGTGATATTACCTTCTCTTTTCCGTGTATTTGGTATTTTTATGCTGGTACAACAGATGCGCTCCATTCCCAATGATTTTATGGAAGCGGCACGTATTGACGGAGCGGGGATGTTCAGGATATTCCGGGTGGTAATCCTGCCTCTGTGCGGTTCCTCTATTGCCACGCTGACAATCACGACCTTTATGGAAAGCTGGAATGATTACCTGTGGCCGCTGTTGATGCTGACGGATAGAAATAAAATGACTCTGACTTTGGCATTAAATAATTTAAACGGGCAGTATGGTACGGAATACAATGTATTGATGGCAGGCAGCCTGATTTCCATGATTCCCATTATTATTGTCTATACCTGTGCCCAGAAAAATTTTAAACATGGTGTTATGGCCGGTGGTATCAAAGGCTGAACAGGTTAAATTAGAACAGGAAAAGTTGCTCTCCGCCGTATTAGTTGCTATAGTAGAGGAAGCATAGAGAAATCTGCTGTATGCAAGATGAACGGAAGGAGAGACAGGATGGAAAATCAGGAGAAAAAGCATAAACGACGTATCCGTTATTCAGGCGCGTATCCTAAAAATTATAAAGAAAAATACAAGGAGCTGAACCCGGAAAAGTATGCGGATACCGTATCCAGGGTAATTGAAAAAGGAAGCACGCCCGCAGGGATGCATATTTCCATCTGCGTGAAGGAAATTCTGGATTTTCTGCAGATCAAGCCGGGACAGACAGGGCTGGATGCAACACTGGGGTATGGCGGCCATACACAGGAGATGCTCAAATGCCTGCAGTCTAAGGGGCATCTTTACGCGCTGGACGTGGATCCCATTGAGTCGGCAAAAACAAAGGAACGCTTGGAAAAGCTGGGCTATGGGGAGGATATCCTTACCATCCGGCTGCAGAACTTCGCAGATATTGATCTGGTGGCCCGGGATGCGGGGAGATTTGATTTCATACTGGCGGATTTAGGCGTTTCCTCCATGCAGATTGATAATCCCGACAGAGGGTTTTCCTATAAAACGGAAGGCCCGCTGGATTTACGCATGAATCCGCAGAAGGGCATCAGCGCGGCGCAGCGCCTGAAAAATATTTTCCGGGAAGAGCTTATGGGGATGCTTCAGGAAAATTCCGATGAGCCTTATGCAAAGGAGATTTCCCAGGAGATAGTATCCCGGCTGAAAAAGGGCGGACACATTGAAACCACCGGGGAACTGCGTCAGGCGATCGAGGACGCGCTTTCCTTTCTCCCTGCTCCGGAGAGAAAAGAAGCAGTGAAAAAATCCTGCCAGAGAACCTTCCAGGCGCTCCGGATTGATGTTAACAGTGAATTTGAAGCCCTCTATGCCCTGATGGAAAAGCTTCCCCAGGTACTGGCTCCTAATGGAAGAGCGGCAATACTGACCTTCCATTCCGGGGAGGATCGTATTGTGAAGAAGTCCTTTAAACAGTTCTATAAGGAAGGGATTTACAGTGAGATTTCCGATGAGGTGATCCGGCCTTCGGCGGAGGAGTGCGCCAGAAACAGCAGGGCACGTTCTACAAAAATGAGATGGGCAATCCGGGCCGCGGATTGACGGATGGTTGATAAAAGTGCATGAAAACAGGCCTTTCCATGATTGATTCATGAGAATGGAAAGAGCCTGTTTTTTATTTTTTCTAAAGGAAGGGACGAAAATGTCCCCGGGGGAAGATATCATACAAGAAATCCGGGCAGAAAGATGGTATAGTCAGCTGAAATCAGGAAAAGGAGAGATGAGGCTGATGAATGAACCAATATTAAAATTAGAGGAACAGATTATTAACCTGTATCAGGATACGGAAACACAGGTTTATGAGGGATGGATATTAAAATCCTCCGGGCGGCGTCTGGTAGTATTCCCCCTGTATAATGTTTATCCTGACAGTGTGGATGAACACATCCGGGGATGTGAACGGATAGGTGAGGAAAAAGCAGCGAAATGTATGTTCCGCATTGCTGAGAATACAAATTTTTATCTGCATTCACGCCTGGAGAAAAATAATTATATGCGTCAGGAGTGCTTCGTTGTAGGAGCGTTGCACATAACAGAAGAAACAACGGCACAGTTAAAAGCAAAAAACTTAACAGAAACCAAAAAGGTTTCATGACAATTCTGAAAATTATTTTCATGTATTTGATAATAACATATGCATATTTTTAGGAATGCGACATGCTGATGTCGCATTCCTCATGATAAAATTGACTGAGACAAAGGAGGGATGGAATAAGCCGTTTACTGAAATATGTATTTATCAAGTCAAGCCGCAAAAGGTTGATGAGTTTGAGGCGCTTATGCTGGAAGCAAAATCTTTTCTGGAAAAGCAAAAGGGTCTGCTCCTGCTGCGGTTTATAAAGAGAGAGTACCATATCGACATGGAACAGATTAAAGAAGGGCTGCCGCCGCCTAAGTTCACCCGCTTTGTAAAAAGCGTTAAATACATGCTCTATTGGGAGTTTGATACGAAAGAAAGCTATGGGGCAGCACAAAAAAATCTTTACGACAGCTATTGGAAGGCAATTGAAAAGTGCCTGGTAGCGCCGTATGACAAATATTTGGGGGAAGAATTGTTTTCAATATGCAGATAGACAGACTGATTCAAATTGTGTTTTTGCTGTTAAGCTGCGATTGCCTGACGGCGAAACGGCTGGCGGAGGAGCTTGGTGGTTCCACACGTACGATCTACAGGGACATCAATATACTCCCGGCGGCGGGCATACCAATCACATCACAGAAAGGATATGGCGGCGGTCTGTCCTTACTGCAAGGTTATTCCTTAGACAAGTCCTATTTCACACAGGCAGAACAAAGTAATATGATTCAGGCCCTGCAAATCCTGAAATCATCCAATTATCCGGATGTTGGTAAAACTTTGAACAAGGTAGCCGGGTTGTTCAGCCACAATATACAATCGGAATGGTTGGAGATTGATTTTTCGTATTGGGGCAGTCCTGAAAAGGAACGGGACAATATATCAGCGCTGGAGCGGGCAATTAGACTGTTGAGCCGCTGAAGCTGGTTTTCAAATCACATGCCTGGTATCTGGTCGCCTGATCTGTTCATAAAAATGACATCCGTACTTATAAAATGTCCCGTATCAGAAATCTTCAAGTGACTAACCAGTTGTTTGAACGCGTACTGCCGCATGATTTTTCCATGACTCCTGTGTACAGGGAAGAATACAATATACTTATGTTCAAATTGCATTTTTCTGAAAAGACTGTGCAAAGCGGTTCCATATAAGCCAGATGGTTTTCCGGAGTCCACCACATCCCGGCATAGCAAACATACTCTCCATTTTCATTTTCAATTGCCACAGGATACTGCATGGTGGCATGCGGCGCCTGGCAAAGATGATAGCCGCCTTCCGCATTTCCATACAGGGGCCTTCCTCTGCCTCGTGATTAAAGCCCTTCCAGCAGCCTTCCTGGATTTTTTCAATAATGCATTTTCCCGGTTCCACGAAGTGATACCCTTCGGGAAGCGGAAAATCCAGAGGCTTATCAAATTCATATATCATGTCAGTATAGGAACTGGTCTGAGTATAACCGGCTTTGCGGGCGGCATCCATGAGTGCCGCGGTAAAACAGAAGGCAACAATATTCCCGTCCTCCTCCCAGATACGGTTCCTGTGGGTATAGGATTTATCCATCCATTCGGAGGATAGGGCGTATTCCGGGAAAGGGGCCGGAACCCCGTTGCGCCAGTCTTTCTCATAAATATCAATCATGAACTGGTAAATGCTCATATGGTCGGCCAGGATTTGATATTGCCTTGCGGATATATTTTTCATAGTGTTTCCTTTCTTTATAAGCTTTACTTTCTACACGTATTGGCTGATACAAAGTTCCCTGTCGGCAGCCGCTTTCACCACCTCAGAATTGCTGATAAAAACAGCGGCGGCGTTGTCCTGTATCATTCGCTGCTTCAGGTTAAAAATGAGCTTTTCTGCCGTAATTCTGTCGAGGGCGCTTGTGGCATCGTCCAAAATACAGGGAAGGATGCTCTAACAGCATGCGGGCAAGCAGAAGCCGTTGCTTTTGGCCGCCGGAGAGCATGATTCCGTTTTCCCCCGTCATTGTGTCTAGGCCGCCCGGCCATTCCTTAACCTCCTCTTCACAGGATCCTTTGTGTCCATTGTTTTAATGGACAGTACGGAGGTTACAATATCGGACAGCAGGCTGGAGGCTCTGTCGTGCATATCCCGGTTCTGTTTCCTGCTGCTGCGTATGCGCCCGGATATTTTTTTAATCAGAAAAAGACACAGCGAAAGGGGCAGGAAAAGAAACAGGGTAATTCTCCAGTTTATGAGCATCAGGGAGCCTACCGCAATAAAGGTGAAAATACAGTATCCAGCGACCTCCGCGACAAGCTCCACAGGGAAACAGGCCGCGGGCACATCATCGTCCAGCCGCTCAAAGGTTTTTTCGGAATTGTCCGCCCTGTCCCGGAGGTGATTCGAACGAAGCAGGCCACTGAACACCTGGACCCTTAGGCTGTCGTGATAATAGTATCGGCTGAGCACATTCAGATAAGAGCTGCCCCGGATACTCAGCCATCGCGCGGCGGCATTGGCCGCCAGTAATATAAAATAAGGCCAGATTCTATGAAGGATACCTCTTCCCTGAAGGCCGTCCTGAAATGCATTCATAATCCATCTCACACAGCTGATATTAACGGCGGCATAGGAAAAAATAAGGGCATTGAGCAGAATACTGCCCAGGGTGAGCCAGGGCTTGATTTTGATTAATTTTTGAGAAAGCTTCTGAAATTGTATATTTTATTGGGAATACCTCCTTTGCATTTCTCCTGTTTTTGTATTCTGCCTTTTTGTTGGCTGTGATTTCATCCAGGAGAATAACCTGCGGGCTGCGCAGAAACAGGCGGATAATGTTTGCAAACCGGGCTTCCCCGGACGAAATACTGCCTTCTCCGGAAGAAAGCGGGGTATCCAGTCCCTGCGGGAATCCGGCAAACCAGTCGGTTAATTCCAGCGCATGGATGGCGGCCAGAATATTCTCATCCCGGATGCGGGAATCGAACAGTGTGATATTATCCCGCAGGGATGCGTGCATGAGTTGGACTTTCTGGGGACAATATACTATTTCCCTCCTCAGTTCCTGTGGATCGAATTTTTCCACAGGAATTCCGTTTACAAGGACCGCACCGTATCGGCAGTGATACAGGCCTGCCAGAAGCTTTACCAATGTGGTTTTGCCACAGCCGGTTTCACCCATAATCCCCACATGTTCTCCGGCCTTCACTGAAAAGCTGATGTAGTGCAGAACCTCGTTTTTGTCATCGTAGGAAAAATAAAGATTTTCTACGGTAAGGGATGTGAAATCAGCAGGAACCGGAAGACTGTGCGCTCTTTTTTCTGTGGGGATTTGCAGAAACTCTTCCACTCTTTTCTTCCTGGCTCTTGCGTTCTGCAGTTCACCGAGATAATTGCGGAAGGAATTGAGAGGTTGGAATATCAGATTTACATAATTATAAAAAAGGTACACGGTGCCAAGAGAAAGGATGCCCCTGTCCCAGAAAATGGCTGTAATGAGCAGTGTACATCCGATGAAAACGGTTTCCATCATTGTAGCTGCGCTCCAAAGGCGGCCATAGATCAGGCCGGCCGGAAGCGATTCCCCGAATCTGGTGTAAATGGCTTCCTTCAGGGAAAGCAGTGCAGGTCTGTCCGCAGCCGCCAGATGTATTTCCACAAGGTTATCCAGTTTATCCTTCAGGATGCCGTTAAAAACTGCTGTGGCCTGATTGCTTCTCCGGTAGCATTTCGTCCCGAAATCAGTTATTTTTTTAAAGCACCCTATGGACAAGATACTGACAGCCAGCAAAATCAGTGCCAGCCACAGATTATTCAGGCCGATGACGATCAGGACGCCGGTCAGCAAAAGGGCGCTTGTTCCAATTTTCAATAACAGAATGTGCAGGTATTCATAAATGCCTTCCACATCCTCATCCAGGCGGGTCATGATTTCACCGCTGCTGTATTCCGTATGTTTTTCCATACCCAAATCAAGAAAATGGGAAAGCATTTCATGCCTTACATCATTTGTAATTCTTCCGCCCAGGCTCGCACAGATGTATTCCTCCAAAACGAATGCTGCCTTTTGCAGCAAAACGGTAAAGAAATATCCGGTTATCATCAGGCCGGGGATGAGTAGGGCATTGCCCCCTTCTGCACTATCGATAAAGCCGCTCAGGAATTTTGGTGAAAGTATCTGGAGGCCAACATTGGCAAGGACTATGAGGGCGGCGTATCCTGCCTGGCCTTTATATTTCATAAGATAATTCACAGCAATGTGATACCTCCCCTTACAGAAAAAACAGCAGAATTGTCAGCAAAATCAAGTTATCCTTATCATAAAGTAAGTTCATTATAAGAAACAGTAGGTAAAATAATTATAATTATTCTTGGTACAAGAGAGAGAAAAAGGATACAAACGGACATGTCTGCTTGGCACAGTCATCATGATGGATGATAGGCGATTACTCCGTGCTGTGCACGCCCGCACCCGTTGTTTGTCTGGAGCCTCATAGTCATGCCATAAAAACAGTAACAATTTCTATTATTGATATTGACAATCAATAAGGAGTGGGATATACTGGAAGCATCAAGGGAACAAAAAGCAGGCCATGCACCGTCGGCAGGCATGGCGAAGGAACCAGGGAAAGATTCATTGCGAAAGGACACGGAATGAGCAAGCATAATTTTACGGATATCAGGGTGCCTATTGAACCTGATAATCCATCAATCGTCAGGGATGAGACGAAATGTATCAAATGCGGCCAGTGTAAGAATATCTGCACGGAAAGCATCGGGGTTGCAGACCGTTATGATCTGGAGCTGACAGGTGATACCGCAATTTGTATCCATTGCGGGCAGTGCGCTAATGTCTGTCCCGCCGGAAGTATCACGGAGAAGTATGAATACCAGGATGTGAGAAGGGCTGTGGCCGACCCGGATAAAATTGTGATATGCAGCACATCCCCTTCCGTCAGGGCGGCGCTGGGCGAAGAGTTCGGCATGGCGGACGGCAGCTTTGTCCAGGGGAATATGGTGGCCCTGCTGCGCAGGCTGGGCGCCGATTATGTGCTGGACACCAATTTCGCGGCGGACATGACCATAATGGAAGAGGCCAGCGAGCTGGTGGAACGTCTCACGAAGGGGAACGAGCCCATACCGCAGTTTACCAGCTGCTGCCCGGCTTGGGTGAAATATGTGGAAACCTACTATCCCGAGATGCGGGAGCATATTTCCTCAGCTAAAAGCCCTATCGGCATGCAGGGCCCCACGATTAAAACCTATTTTGCACAGAAGATGGGGATAGATCCGGAGAAGATAGCCAACGTTGCGGTAACTCCCTGTACGGCCAAGAAGTATGAAATCCGCCGGGAGGAGATGCACGCGGCGGGCAGTTATCTGGGAATTGAAGGCATGCGTGATATGGATTACTGCATTACCACCAGAGAGCTTGCCAGATGGGCCAGGGAGGAAAATATTGATTTTCTTACCCTGGGGGATGAACCCTATGACAGCTTTATGGGAGAAGGATCCGGCGCGGGTGTGATTTTCGGGAATACCGGAGGCGTTATGGAGGCGGCGGTAAGGACGGCATACCACATGGTCACCGGAGAGGAAGCCCCTGAATTCCTGTATGATCTGCAGTCCGTAAGAGGGCTGGAGGGCGTGAAGGAAGCCTTTGTCTATATCAATGACGACGTGATTCTCAAGCTGGCCGTAGTATTCGGTACAGCCAATGCAGGAAGGCTGCTTGAGAAAATAAAGAAGGGCGAAAAGCAGTATCATTTTGTAGAAGTGATGACCTGCCCCGGCGGCTGTATCGGCGGAGGCGGACAGCCCAAGGATACTGAATGGAAGGGCGACGCCCTGAGAAAGGCCCGCATTGACAGCCTTTATAAAAGAGACCGCAGCATGCAGGTACGCTGCAGCCATCAGAATGAGGAGATTATCAGGCTGTACAGGGAGTTTTATAAGGAACCCATGAGTGAGCTTGCTGAGAAAATGCTGCATACTTTTTATGTGGACAGAAGCTCGGATTTGGGAGTAAAATAGAAATATCTGGAATACATGGAAACTGTTAACGAAAAAGAGAAAAGGAGATTGTACTATGGCAGAATTAAAAGGATCAAAGACAGAAAAGAACCTGGAAACAGCATTTGCAGGGGAATCAATGGCAAGAAATAAATATACATATTTTGCTTCCAAAGCAAGAAAAGATGGGTATGTTCAGATTGCCAATATTTTTGAAGAGACCGCAAATAATGAGAAGGAACATGCTAAAATGTGGTTCAAGCTGATCAACGGCGGTATCGGCACCACAGCAGAATGTCTGAAAGCAGCAGCTGAAGGCGAGAATTACGAGTGGACTGATATGTATGCGAACTTCGCTAAGGAAGCGAAGGAAGAAGGCTTCGACGAAATTGCAAGACTGTTTGAAGGCGTTGCTGCAATTGAGAAAGAGCATGAAGAAAGATACAGAAAGCTCCTTGCCAATGTGGAAGGAGATCTGGTGTTCTCCAAGGACGGCGATGTGGTATGGCAGTGCTCCAACTGCGGACATATCTGCGTAGGCAAGAAGGCTCCCGAGGTTTGCCCTGTTTGTGCCCATCCTCAGGCATATTTCCAGGTAAAGGCTGAGAATTACTGATTATAAATCTGCGCAAGGCAGATCAGGCAGCGCCCGTAAGCGCCGGGGTTCCGGCAGCTGCGGGCGTTTTTTATTTAAAGACCATCTGGACGAGGAACATATAAAGCACTGTGCCTCCCCCGATGCTAAAGAGCATATTATGCTTCCATTTATGGATGCCGAGCACAAAAGCGGCGGCGAGAAATTCAGGAATGCCGTGGGAGCCATCCGATAGCGATACCGATTTAAAGCAATATACCACCAGCATGGCAATGGCTGCAAAGGGCAGGACCCCGCCCAGATAGGTGACGAATTCCGGCGTCTTCTTCCCTTCCGGAAGAAAACAGGAAGGGCAGCGCCCTTGTAAGCAGTGTGGTCAGGGCAATAACAATTATGGTAACCAGGATTTGAATACTGGACATAAGAACCTCCGTGATATCAGGAACTGTGATTTTAAGAAAGACAGCCGCCTGCGGCTGGAAAGGCGGTTAAAACGGCAGTTTATAATCTACTGCTGCTTCCCTTTATCGTCGCACTGCCTGCGGAACAGCAGGAGGAAAAGCAGGATGCCGAAGGCCATTCCCAGGAAAATAAATCCCATCATAACAGGAAGCGTATAAGGAACGGCGGCTTTCAGCGCCTTTCTTTTCATGATAGTTTTACCTCCGCAGTCGGACTGTATGGATTTGCAGCTGTTGAAAAACCGACAGTTTTACGGCAGTTATTTTTATTCGACAGTTACACGGCTTTTATTATACGTGCTGCCGGCTGCTTTTGCAATTGCCGGTTTGCGGAAAATGTTGTCGGCCTGCGGGAAATGATTTTCACTCCGGCGCCGGGGCGCTGTGGGCGCTGCCAATTTTCTACGCTGGACAGAGCGGGAGATAAGAATTATTATTAGGGTAACAGATGCGGCAGGATTTGCGGCAGGGATATTCTGAATCTCATATGGATGGAATGGCGGGGCCATTCTGCTTAAGGATTGCTTGTGCCGCCAAAGGCGCACAGATGGAAGTATGGATGAAATCAGACGTTGGATGTCATCCTTTCAAAGAGGGGAATGCATAATCATCAAGGATCTGGAGGAGTTAAAGGAATCGGATCCCCTGGAATACCGGCGGCTTAAGCCTCAGAATATCCGGACGGCTTTGCTTTGTGGACGGGCTGACCGGAACCATGAACAGAAATGCTTTTATCAGGGATATCACACCTCCCCTGAAGGATAAAGGTTCGTAATTATATGCAGGGGAATGGAAAAGCAGGAATTTCAGGAAAGAGCGGAGCTGCTCCGGGAAAAGTTCCGAAAAGCGGGAAGGCTGGCCGCTATGGGCGTAAGCTGGGCAGAGGAAGGAAAGACCCTGCAGGAAGCGGTGGATGAAGCCGAAAACCTGATGTATCAGGAGAAAAAAGTTTTTATACCTCCATACATCAGCAGGAAATTCCAGGCCGCAACGTCAAAATGACGGAGCCTGAGGGTAAGGCTGAACCGGGCGGCGTAACGGATATTTTGGAGGAGGCGCAGGTGAAGCAGCTTGCCGGTGAAAAAGGAGCAAAACGGGAATTTCAAATGCTATTTTGTGCACATTTCCCGTATGGTGTCGGCTGAAGAAGCCATGGAGGAGGGCGGCTGAGGGTAATGCGCTTTTAGTTTTCCGCAGGCTGGGAGGAGCTGTTACAGCTTTTTAATATTTTCCTCCGTCAGTTCCAGGTATGGAATTTCAAGCGGCTGTGCCTGGCCGATGGAGGAATCCCGCCATTTTGTATATTCCTCAAAATCCACAGGCGTATTTTTTTCATAGGTTGCGCCAAGCATGATATAATATACCAGGCCGTCTCCGTCGGCATCAATATCATCGGGAAAAGAGTTTCCTTCGTAATCTTTTTCCCCAACAGATTTATCCCAGGCATCCACCATAGCCGTCTGTTCATAGGTATCCGTGCCGGAATTGTAGCTGTAAACCGTATAGGGCCAGAAATCCCCGGCCATTCCCTGGTTATGGGACCATTCCGCCACCACGGCTCCATTGTCATAGAAGGTGAGCGACGGAAACTCCTGCAATTCTGCCCGGAGGGTTCCCGAAGAACTGTCGTAAGCGTAAACGGTTCCTGTCATGCCTGCCATGTAAGTGGTGGTATATAATACGATCAGTTCTTTTTTCCCATCAGAGTCGATGTCATATACTGCGAACTTATTTTCGGACATGTCATGGAAGCCATCAAAGCCGAAGTCTTTGCTGCCGGGGAAGGTATGGTTTGTATATATTTCTTCCAGGGCGGCGGCATATACAGCCATTTCCGGGCCTTCCTGCCCGTCCCCTTCCGGAATGTCGGTTGCTTCGGCTTGTTCTGTCTGTTTCTCTTCTGTTTCCGAAGCGGCTTCTTTCTCCGGGGCCGCCGGGGCCGGAGTCTCTGCCGTAGGGCTTTCTTCCGCCAGGGATGCAGGGGCCGTTACCCCGGCCGTGTCTGTTACGGCAGGAATGCTCTCGTGGGGAATGCTTTCAAACGACGACGGCTGTGCACAGGCTGTAAGCTGGCTGAAAAAAAGGCAGGCTAACATAATTGCCGGTTTTTTTATTTTCATCTGATTCATCCTTTCGGTCATGCTGTTTTGAAGCGGCAGTTAATTTGGCAGCTGCGATGTTTAATTATAACAGCTGTGAAAGGGTAAATACAACCGGAAAATAAACTGAAATACGTCTGCCCTGTGCAGCTAAATGCGCAGATCTGTCCGGACTGTAAACGTGTCAATATGCCTTTACGTCCGTCTTTTTCAGATATCTTATCCCGCACCACAGGAAAATCAGCAGGAAAATCCCACAGCTTAAGAAGAACGGCAGAAAGCTTCCGGCCAGGACATCCTCCTCCTTATTGGAATTCATTCCCAAAAGCATGAGGGAATAAGGGAAAAACAGCCCGAAGCCTGCCGAGGAAAACAGCAGTCCGGCAACGCTGCCCAGAAGCGCCATGGCAATGGGCAGGGCAAAGCTTCTGATAAAGGAGGAAAAGAACAGCTGCAGCGCGGCAATGGCCAGCCCGCCCACACAGCCGCGCAGCAGCCAGATTATGGTATCCAAAGGCGGAAAGCCCTGCAGCCCGGTGATAAGGCCGCAGATAAGGAACAGGACGCCTACCCACAGCTGTGTCAGCAGGGTGACGCAGGAGATGGCGAGAAACTGGGCCAGATACAGGCAGGGAATGGGGACCGGGGCGGCCAGCAGCGCATTGCGGTTGCGGTTGAAATTTTCCAGGCGCCACAGGTAGGCGCAGTACACCGCAATCAGCGGCGCATAGAAAAAATTGGAATAAAACAGGGTGGTCTGCGTCCACAGACTGTACCAGCTGACGCCCACGATATCCGTATTCTGTATATAGTTGAAGCACCCCATGATTGTACTGATGACGGGCAGGATAAGGAATACACTCCAGATAAAGGAGCGTTTCAGCTTCATTAATTCGGCACGCATACATGCAAACAACATAATTCAGACCTCCTTTTTTAAGAAAAGATGCTTCCCTGCCAGATAAAGCAGGACAGACGCTGCCAGAAAGGCCGCAAACCATCCCCAGGCAAAGGGCGCTTCTTCAATAAACATGGAACGCGTGCTTTCCTCATACACAGAGGACAGGGTCATGCCAACCATGTAGTAGCCCCAGGGCACCAGGCCGGCAAGGCTTCCCATAGGGAAAAAGGCGGAAAAAACTCCCACCAGACTGCCCAGAAGTCCGATAAACAGGGGGATTAGCTGGTTGGGGATGAGCAGGGACAGGATCTGCTGCAGTAAAAACAATACCAGGCTTACCAGGAAAAATACGGCCAGGAATGTGAGATAGTGGCGTACCGGCAGCTTCTGGGTAAAGGGAAGCAGGTTTGCCAGAAGCGGTATTACACCGGCTTCCAACGCAGTAAAAATGAGCACATAAAAAATACCCATAAGAAGCTTGGCGTCAAATATAATTTTTTTCTGCTGCATGGTGCACAGAAGCTTATAGGTATTCCCCTTGTTTTCCGCATCACATAGCCGACTGGCCATGGCGGCCAGGGTAAGCGGCATAAAAATGGTATTGATAAGCGGGAACTGGAACAGCAGGGTATAGTAGCCTTCGGCGGCAATTTCCGGTTTACGCAGGTAACTGTTGGTTATGGTCCATAAGAATTCAAAAAAGACTACGCAGAAGGGAAGCAGCCAGAGAAAACGTCTTTTTGTTTTCATGAATTCAGCACGCAGAGCGGTAATCATAAGCTCACCTTCCTTCCGGTCAGATCCAGGAAAATATCCTCCAGGTTCTGCTGTTGTTCTTCAATCCGCAAAAGGCCCGCGCCTGACGCTGCCACACCCGCCATCAGGGTAGAGAGCCGGTCGTCAGGCATATCTTTGAAGAGTATGGAATCCTGATCCAGGCGGCAGCTGATTTCCTGTTCTGTCAGATACCGGCAGGCGGCCTGGTTATCCATGGTGCGCAGACGGATCTGTTTTCTGCTGTGTTCGTGCAGGTGAGCCAGGCTGTCCTGGAAAATCAGTTCGCCCCGGTCGATGATTCCGGTATGGGTGGCCATCTGGTCGATTTCACTGAGCAGATGGCTGGAAACCATGACAGTCATGCCGTATTTCTCAGGAAGGGAGCAGATCAGCTCGCGCATTTCCTGGATGCCGGCAGGATCCAGCCCGTTTGTCGGTTCATCCAGAAGAAGCAGGCGGGGACGGCCAAGCAGGGCTGCGGCCAGGCCCAGGCGCTGCTTCATGCCAAGGGAATAGTGGCCGGCTTTTTTATTCTGCTGCTTTTCCATGCGGACAATATGCAGGACATTATCAATTTCTTTTTCCGGGACGCCTTTTAACAGGCAGACGATCTCCAGATTTTCCCGTCCGGTCAGATGGGAGTAATAGGAGGGCGATTCGATGAGAGAGCCGGTTTCCCGAAGGATTGCCAGCCTGTTCTTATCGTTCATGGTATGGCCAAGGACCTCTACGGAGCCGCCGCTGGGCTTTACCAGTCCCAGAAGCATTTTCATTGTAGTGCTTTTACCTGCGCCGTTGGGGCCGAGGAAGCCATAGATGCTTCCCTCCGGGATTTTCAAATCCACATTGCTGACGCAGTCATTGCCGTTATAAAGTTTGCTCAGATTGTTTGTTTTTACTGCGAGTTTCATAATTTCCTCCTTTTTCCGGGCTGTTTTTATGCTGCCGCCAGGTCTGTCCGTCCGGCGGCTTTCTTACTTCTTTTTCAGGATAAGGGGTTTGCCTTAACCGTTCATGAAGCTTACCTTACTTTTACCTTAAATCTTTTGGCGGCGGCTGGCATAAGCATGGACCTGCGGCTATAATAAAAGTAAATCAGGATGGCCCCAGGCCGGGCTGCGGCCATTGCAGGGATGAAAAAAGGCCTGTGACAGGGGAAGACGTAAACTGTCCGGGCTGCCGGGCAGGTGCAGAAATATATAATAAGAAGGCAGGTTAATCGTATGAGAACGATATATGACAGCAGGCTGCTGCTGGTGGATGACAATGTGGAATTATGCAGGATGCTGACGGACATGCTGCGGCGGGAGGGGTTTTCCAATGCGGCGGCGGCAAACAGCTGCAGGGAGGCGATGCGGCATTTTACGGCGGATGGGCGTCTGGCTGCGGGAAGCGGGGATTATCTGGTTCCGGATCTGGTGATATTGGATATTAATCTGCCGGACGGAGACGGTTTTTTCCTGATGCAGGAGATCAGGCTGCTGTCCCAGGTGCCGGTGCTGTTCCTGTCGGCGAGGGATGAGGATAATGACAGGCTGATGGATCTGGGTCTGGGCGCGGATGATTATATAACGAAACCCTTTCTTCCCCGGGAACTGCTGCTGCGGATTACGGCGATTTTGAAAAGGACCTATTTTCCTCATTTCCGGGCGGAAACGCAGAAGGAGGAGGGTTTGCTCAGGTTGGGCAAGAAAACGGTGGATTTCAATGCGGGAACTGTTTCAGACGGGCAGGAAAGCACGGCGCTGACCGCCAAGGAGCTTGCTATTTTAAAAAAGCTCTGGGAAAACCGGGGGAATATCGTAACCTTTGACATCCTGTGCAATACGGTGTGGGGAGATGAGTATTTTGGCTATGAAAATACGCTGATGGTCCATATCCGCAGGCTGCGGGAAAAAATTGAGGAAAACCCTTCCTCCCCGCAGTGGCTTCTCACGGTGCGCGGACTGGGCTATAAGCTGGCAAAGGAGAACGGAAATGAAAAGCTTGTTTAAAATATACAGGCGGTATATTTTTTCCGCCGCATGGATAGCCGGAACGGTGATTTTGGTGAATCTGCTGGCTCTTTTCGGGGTAAACGCCTATTTTCATTCCCAAAGTCGAAACAGCTCGTCCAGGGGAACACGATTGCGGGTGACGCAGGCGGCGGAGATGCTGGAGCTGAATCCGGACGGGACGGTGCGGATGTCGGAGGAAGGAACCGCCTGTCTGGATTCCTCCGGCGCAGAATTCGCCTTTTTGCTCAATGATGCCGGAGACGTGATCTGGGACTGGCGGCTGCCTGATGAAATTCCCACACATTTCAGCCTGGGAGAGGTGGCCTCCTTCAGCCGGTGGTATTTGAAGGATTACCCGGTGAGGGTGTGGAATTGTGACGCGGGCCTGCTTGTCATCGGAGAGCCAAAGCTGACCGCAGCCAAATATTCTGTGGAATTTTCACGGGATTCCATAAGGAATGTACCGTATTTTCTGCTGGCGCTGGTGGGGGCCAATATCCTGCTTGTCCTTATCCTGGCCGTGCTTTCGGGATACCGGCTGTATGCATCCCTGCGGCCGGTGGCGTCGGGAATTGACGGTCTGGCCTCCGGGCGCAAGGTTCTGGTGCCGGAGCATGGCCTGGTGAGTGATCTGGGGAGAAAGCTCAACCAGGCCGCGCGGATGCTGGAGCAGCAGCGCTGGAATCTGGAAAAAAGGGATACGGCCCGTACGGAATGGATTTCCGGTGTCTCCCATGATATCCGCACGCCGCTGTCCATGGTGATGGGCTATGCGGACAATCTGGAAAATGATGCCGCACTGCCGGAAGAAGCCAGGAAGCAGGCGGGGATCATAAAGGAACAGAGCCTGAAAATCAAAACCCTGATAGAGGATCTGAACCTGACCTCCAAGCTGGAGTACCAGATGCAGCCGCTGCGCATGGAAAAATATGTACCCGCCGCCCTGCTGCGCTCCGTTGCCGTTTCCTGTCTGAATGGGGGGCTTGAGGAGGGCTATGAACTGGAGGCGGACATCGGAGAGGAGCTGGAAGGGCTTGTACTGGCGGGGGATGTACGTCTTATGACCCGCGCGCTGCATAATCTGATTGGCAACAGCATACGTCACAATACCGGCTGCCGGATCCTGCTGAGCGGGAGACTTGTGCAGCAGGGGCCGGTTCCTCTGTGCCGGATCGGGGTGAAGGATGACGGAAACGGGATTCCTCAGGAAATCCGGGACATATTGGAGGAAAAGCCTGCGATGGGAGGGCCGGGCGCCGCGGAAGGGGGCAAAAGCCTGGCGGGACAGCCCGGAAATCCGTCAGGACAGCCCCATATTATGGGACTGCGTATTGTAAAACAGATTATAAACGCCCACGGAGGCCGCATGGAATTTTCAGGGGACGGCAGGGAGGTCATACTGCTGCTTCCGGTGACAGGGACTTTGGATACGGAAAAAAAGAAGGAGAAGAAAAAGTGGTGGGAGATTCTCTGGTATGGGGAAAACAGGATAAAAACGTTAGAAAAAAACTAAGCTTTCATGGAAGATCTTTTTTCGCAAATCCGTTATAATGGGGCGGACAGGAGGTGTGAGGGAGGAGCTTTTTTGTCCTTCTCACCAAAAGATTGGTTATGCTGTCGCAGGCGGCATGTCGGGAAGCGTAAAAAGGAGAAGGTAAATGAAAAAACAAGCGCATGTAATCTCTCATTCCCATTGGGACCGTGAATGGTATCTGCCCTATGAAAGGCATCATATGCTGGAAGTTGAATTTATGGATAAGCTGCTGGATACGCTGGAGCGTGATCCGGAATTCAAAAGCTTCCATCTGGACGGACAGACGATTATGCTGGATGACTATCTCCAGGTCAGGCCGGAGCGGAGGGAGCTGGTGGAAAGGCTGGTAAGGGAAAAGCGGCTGTACATAGGCCCCTGGTATATTCTGCAGGATGAATGGCTGACCGGCAGTGAATCCAACCTCCGCAACCTGGAGACGGGGATGCGGGAGGCCAAAGGCTACGGAAATGTGAGCAGGGTGGGATATTTTCCCGATTCTTTCGGAAATATGGGACAGGCGCCGCAGATCCTGCTGGATGCAGGGATCGACTGCGCAGCCTTCGGCAGGGGCGTAAAGCCCACCGGATTCAATAACGAGGTATCAGATGGGGCTGATTTTGCTTCCCGGTATTCGGAAATGTTCTGGGAATCCCCGGACGGCTCCCGCATTCTGGGCGTGCTGTTTGCCAACTGGTACAGTAACGGCATAGAGATTCCCACCGATCCTGGGGAGGCGGCAAAATACTGGGAGAAGAAGCTGGCCGATGCCATGAAATTCGCTTCCACGGATCATCTTCTTTTCATGAACGGCTGCGACCATCAGCCGGTGCAGACAGATCTGACTGACGCGCTGAAAACGGCGGCAAAGCTGTATCCCGATATAGATTTCGTGCATTCTGATTTTACCGGATATATGGAATGCCTGAAGCAGGAACTGAAGGAAGATCTGGCTGTCATCAGGGGAGAGCTGCGCAGCCAGGAAACCGACGGGTGGTACACACTGGCCAATACGGCATCGTCCCGGATTTATCTGAAACAGATGAACGCCCGGTGCGAGGCCCTGTTTACCAGGGCGGCGGAGCCTCTGGCAGCCATGGCCCACGACAGGGGGATGGAATATCCCCATCATCTGTTTGACTATGGCTGGAAAACCCTGATGCAGAACCATCCCCATGACAGTATCTGCGGCTGCAGCGTGGATGAGGTGCACCGGGAAATGACGGCGCGGTTTGAAAAAGCGGAGCAGGTGGCGCTGCATATTATTGAAGAATGCCTGGCCTATTTTTCCGCTCATGTGGATACCGGGAAATATGCTGCCGGGGAAGGAGCCGTGCCTTTTCTCGTAATCAATCCCACTGGCTTTTACAAAAGCGAAGTGACACAGCTGAAGCTGATTGTGAAAAAATATCCTTTCCAGGGAAGTTCAGTGGCGGCCTGCCTGGAACAGGCTCGTCAGGAACAGCTGCCGGAATATCGCATTGTGGACAGTGAAGGCAATGAGGTCATGGGAAGCGTAGAGATTCTGCCTTATGCCTTCGGCTATGATCTGCCCAAGGACCGGTTCAGGAATGCTTATTTCGGCCGCAGTGTAAAGGTGACCCTGGAGACGGAACGGCAGGAACCATTTTCCGTAAAAAGCTACTGCCTTGTTCCAGTAACGGAAAAGGCGGCGGAGAAGAAGACAGTAAAGACAGAATCATTGTTTACCTCGGAATATGTGATGGAAAATGAGTGGCTTTCCTGCCGGATCAATGAAAACGGAACGGTGGATATCACACATAAGCCCAGCGGCCGGATTTACCGGGAAGCGGTAATGCTGGAGGATACCAGGGATATCGGAAACGAATATATTTATTTTAAGCCTGTGGGAGAAGCGCCGATTCTCAGCAGAGATACAGGAGCGGCGCTTGCCAGGACGGAGGATAAGCCCTACCGTGCCGCAGTACAGGCCCGGGTGACCATGGAAATCCCCGTTTCCGCCGATGACCGGCTGCAGCAGGAAATTCATGACCTGGTGGAATTCAGGCACAGGAAGGCCGGAAGCAGCACACAGACGCTTCCTATGACCGTCACGGTTACCTATATTCTGGAAAGGGCCGGGAAGGGACTGAAGGTGGAAGTGGATTTCGACAATCAGGCGCTGGATCACAGGCTACGCGTACTTGTCGGGACGGGACTGGATACGCCCTGGCACTATGCGGATTCCATCTTTGAGGTGGCAAAACGGAGCAACAGCGTGTCCGGGAACTGGGAAAATCCCTGTAACGCCCAGCATCAGCAGCTGTTTGTCAATGTCCATGAGGATCAGGCCGGCATGACGGTAGCCAATCATGGGCTGAATGAATATGAAATCCTGCCAGAGGATAATACTATAGCGCTTACGCTGCACAGAGGCGTGCGTGAGATGGGGGACTGGGGAGAATTCCTTACGCCGCAGGCGCAGTGCCTGGGGAAACAGCACAGGGAATTTGCACTGTACCCTCACGGGGCAGGAGAGGATCTTATGCGTTCCTATGAAGAGGCTTATGCCTATTCCTCATCGCTGTGGGGTGTGAAATCGGAAATGCAGGATGGAAATATACCGGATGGCTTTACCTTCCTTAAATACAGCACGGATACGCTGCTGTGGACGGCGCTGAAGGTGCAGGAGGAGACGGGTGACGTTATCTTCCGTGGGTTCAACGCTTCGGAAACGGAAGGAGAACTGGCTTTGGAGACGGATCGGCGGATTTACCGCTCCAATGTGCTGGGGGAAAAGAAGGAATATCTGGAGCCGGGAAAGCTTTCTGTCAGAGGGTATGGGATTTTTACGGCCGGTCTGGAAAAGAAGGACGGCAAATCAAATACCTCGCTGTAAGCAACGGGGTATTTGGTCTACGCTCCGCTTCGGTCGGTGCAAAACATGTGCCACTGGCACATAGCACCCCTCGCGGCAGTCGCCAAATAGCCATGCAAGCATGGCTGCTTGGCTCGTTGCTTGCAGGAATAAACAAGCGCAGAAGGGACAGCCGGCGGCTGTCCCTTTTTGGCTGCGGAAGCAAAAAAGAGGCATCTGCTTACGTTGCAGATGCCTCTTGATTTAACGTTATCTCAGATTACTGGGGAATAACATTGACAGCGCGAACCTTCTTGCTGTCTCTGGGATCAGCTTCCGTATCAAAAGTTACGGACTGGCCTTCCTGTAATGTCTTGAATCCGTCAGTCTGAATAGAAGAGTAATGTACGAATACATCTTCTCCGTTGTCTGCGTTGGTGATGAAACCATAGCCTTTTTCTGCGTTAAACCATTTAACTGTACCGTTGCTCATTAGTGGTACCTCCTCTTAAAAAATTTTTACATATTCGGGGCGAAATACAAAAAAATCACATATTTTTGTAAATCATCGAACGTGCCAAAGATTTACAAAAATATGTGAAATCATTGAATCGTTTGGAATACAGCATCATAGTACCCTTCTTTTGCAAAACTGTCAAGAGGTTTTTTGAAATTTTCAATAAAAAAAGTGGCAATGCGTGGATGAATATTTCTTTTTACGACTTATGTGTTTTATGCGTCTGAGAATGGCATAAGGAAGAAGAAAAAATGAAGGAAAAAACAGGGAAACAGGGTATTGACAAAATGACTGAATTTCTGAAGGAAGCGGACGGGGAAAGCAGAACCGTGCTTGCCGTCCAGATTGAAAATGAAATGGGCTATGCGAATACGGATATGGATTATTCCGCGGAAACGCGCAGGGACTATGAGAAGCCTGTGCCGGGGGCGCTTGCCGGTGTGGAGCTTCCTGACAGCGGAAGGGAACTGATTGGAGAGGGAAAAGAAGCTTCCGCCTGGAAAAGACAGTTCGGCAGGCATGCGCACGAGGCCTTCAGCGCATGGTATCATGCCCGGTACATTGATGAAGTGGCGTCAGCGGGAAAGGCGGCGTATGCTCTTCCCTGTTTTACGAATGTTATGGTGGGAGAGCAGGGCTATGAGGAGCCGGGATTGTGCTATAACGCCGGAGCCGCTGTGGGAAGAGTGCTGGATATCTGGAAGGCCGGCGCGCCGCATCTGGATTTCATCGGTCCGGATATTTATAACCAGAACCGGAGGGAATACACCAGGATCTGCAGGACCTACGCCAGAGAGGATAATCCGCTGTTTATACCGGAGTCACCTATCCGCGGGGCGGCAAATGCTATGAATGCCCTGCTTGCGGCGGCGGATTACGGCGCCGCGGGGATTTGCTGCTTCGGGGCGGAAAGCGCTTTGGATGAAGAGGGCAATTTGCTGGAGGAATGCCAGGATATGGCTCTGACCATGCGTATCCTGTCAGCCATGTCGCCGCTCCTGATCCGTTACAGGAATACCGGCTGTGTCCATGCCTTTGCGGAGGATGAGTTTGAAACCAGCCATTACCTGAAGCTGCCGGAATATCATGTGACGGCAAAATACCTGCGCAGCGTCGCCATGTATACGGGATATACCACGGAAACGCATTCGGAGGCGGGAAAAAAGAAGCTTCAGGTGAGAGGAAGGGCGCTTCTGGTGCAGACCGGGCCGAATGTATTCGGCTTAATCCCAATACGGGGATGTCCGCAGAATAAAGCTTTATTCCCGAGGGGCTTTGATTGAAATATATTTGACTCAGTATGCCGCGGTTAAAAAAACTGCGGCATTTTTATTATGTGTATTTTTATTATGTTTATTTTATTGTATTGACATAGTGTGTGGCACACAGTATAATGTATAAAATGATATAGTACTGTATATAACCGCGATAATAAGGAACGGTGACAGGAGAATGATAAGGAGGAGCCATGGGAAAAGAAGAGGTACTGTCCGGCCTGCTGATGGAGCTGCGCCGGGGAACGATTGTACTGAGCGTGCTCAGCCAGCTGACGGAACCGAAATATGGTTACAGCCTGGTGACCCAGCTGACGGAATATGGCCTGCCGGTGGAGACGAATACGCTCTATCCCTTACTCCGCCGTCTGGAGGGACAGCGACTTTTGACCAGTGAATGGAATACGGAAGAGAGCAAGCCCAGGAAATACTACTGTATTACCCCGGAGGGTAAGGAAATCTATGAGAAGCTGAAAAAGCAGTGGCAGCAGACGGCGGCCAGCATGGAACGGATTCTTTCTGCGGATGGCAAAGCGCTTCCGGGGAAGGAAGATGGAATGACGGAACAGTTATAATAAGAAAAGGAGAGGCAAGATGAGTGTACAGGAATTAAAGGAACGTTATGTATATGCGGTTTCCAGACTGCTTCCTCATAAAATGCGGGGAGATATCAGCAGAGAACTGGATACGTTAATTGAAGATATGCTGGAAGAGCGGTGCCAGGACCGTCCTGCGGAGGAAAAGGATCTTCGCATTATTCTGGCAGAGCTGGGAAGCCCGTCCGAAATGGCGAACCATTACAGCCCCGATAAGGATAAGTGCCTGATCGGTCCGCCTTACTTCGGCGCTTATAAAGCAATGATGCGGATCGTGTTCTGGGCAGTGGCCGGCGGTATGCTGATTGCCGGGGGAATCACCATGGTGATGGATAACTGGCAGGTAACGAAGGCAGGGTATGAATATTTCCTGGATATAGCGGGATGGCTGGGCAGCACTTTTATGGGGCTGATGCTGGCATTTGCCTTTGTCACGCTGCTGTTTGCTTTTTTCCAGAGGAAGGGGATCAATATGGAGGATATCAGCGGGAACTGGGATGCGCTGCCGCCCGTACCGGTAAAGCAGGAGCGCATCAGCAAGGGAGAAGCCATTGCCGGTATCTGCCTGTCCGTGGCGTTCCTGATTATTTTTCTGGTAGTGCCGCAGATCATCTGTGTGATTTATAAGGACGGAGGTCAGCACATATACGTACCGATTCTGAATACGCAGGCGGTGAGGAGCAAATGGTTCCTGCTGGTCGGCATGGTTATCTTCGGCGTGGGCAGGGATCTTTACGGGTATTTTGAAGGCAGATACACCAAACGGCTGGCAGTGGTTACGGGAGCTGCGGATCTTCTGAGCTTTCTCTGCCTGTTCCTGTTCCTGAAGACGCCGGGGCTTGTAAATCCTCAGGTGCTGCCGGCTGTTAACAGTGTTTTTAAAGCGGATGAGAGATGGATTGGTGAATTCATTTCCGGGTTCCCTGATGTATTCATTTGGGTGATGATCGTTATTTTGCTGCTGGATTTTGGCACTACGCTTTATAAGGCTTTGAAATATGACAAATAAGCGGATATGTGACAGGCCGATGAATTTAAATTCATCGGCCTGTTTGCCTATTCCGTGAATAAGGAGAGGAAGGTTTCCTCTGAAACAGTGGGGATTTCCAGGGGAGAGGAATGTCCGTCCTGAACGGATTTCATGCCGCTTTTCTTAAGCCGGGCCGTCAGGCTTTCCAGCAGCCATTGGGCGGGGAGCGAATCCGTAAGAGCCGTCAAATCGGCGGTACATGTGATTATGTGGCAGTTGTTGCAGTAAACCTCATAAACCAGTCCGAGACGGTGATTGCGTTCGAAATTATCAATGGTCTGCACAATGGGAACAATATCTGTCCGGTCAAGGATGGTTGAGCGTGAATTCATTACAATATCCCACCATTGGGGCGTGGAATAACGGGTACATGGGAAATCTGTCAAAGCGGGATGGTCTTCCCGTATGAAGAGTCCCAGGGTGCCCACAGGAACGGGTTTGCCCATGCTTTCCGATATTTTGCGGAACATGGGATAGCGCCAGAAATCGGTGCAGTATGTCCCTTCTATGGAATGTGCATTTGCTTGAAAGGATGGAATCTGCTTACACAGTCGCAGGTTAAATATTCATGGTTGACATTCCAAGGACCCATGCTATAATAGCGTTAACAGACTCAGACAAAAGCGTTGATGAGGAGGAGTACATGTTCTTCCGGATGAACAGAGAGGAGATGGCTGGTGAAAATCTCCGTGAAGGGAACATGGAAGTAGCCTTTGAGCTTTGGATTGAACGGAGGACGGCGGCGGGTGTCTGCCCGGCGGATTCGGATTCCAAGTAGACTCCAACGGAGATTTCCACCGTTATCAGGGAAAGCGATATCGGAAGACCGGGAGGTTTTCCCGTATTGTAATAAGTGCAGAAGTCTCTTCTGAATTTAGGTGGTACCACGGACATATTGTTCGCCCTAAGCATTTTTGCTTAGGGCGTTTTTTTTGTTTCTGGCGGCGCCCGTTTCCTGCGGACAGCGGCCAATTGGGAATGGTGGCAGATAACCATCGGTTTTCCTGTCCCTATTGACGGCTGCCGCAGGGAACAAATACGTCCGGGGTTTCACATCCGCTCACTGCACAGGGCGGGCGCTTCGATCTGGTTTGTAATCAAATAAACGGCGGGAAAACTGCTGCAAAAAAACGGCGGAGCCGTAAATATCAGGAGGTATCCGGAATGGATAAAAAGTATGATTTCAGAAAAACAGAACGGGAAATGCAGGCGTTATGGGAAAAGGAAGGGATTTACCGATACAGGAACGGCCGGGAGAAAAAGGTATTTTCCATTGACACACCGCCGCCTACGGTAAGCGGGAGCCTTCATATCGGGCACGTTTTTTCTTATACCCAGGCGGAGATGATAGCGCGTTTTAAGCGGATGCAGGGCTACGATGTTTTCTATCCCTTCGGCTTTGATGACAATGGCCTTCCCACCGAACGGCTTGTGGAAAGGGACGGCGGTTTCCATGCCGCGGATATGCCCCGAAGCCAGTTCCGTGAAAAATGCATGGAAACCATCGAAAGCTATGAGGCGGATTTTCGGAAAATGTGGCAGAGCCTGGGCTTTTCTGTAGACTGGTCACTGCAGTATCGGACAGTATCCGGGTTGACCGCAAAAATATCCCAGAGAGCCTTTCTTGATCTGGTACGGCAGAAAAAGGCCTACATGAAGGAATCGCCTGTGCTTTGGTGCACGCAGTGCCGTACCTCCATTGCCCAGGCGGAGCTGGAAATGAAGGAGCAGGAAACTACCTTTAATTACCTGGAATTCCAGGCGGGAGAGGAAGAGCTCCTCGTTGCGACCACACGGCCGGAGCTGCTTTATGGCTGTGTCTGTGTTTTCGTAAATCCCGAAGACGAGAGATATCGGAGGCTGGCCGGGAAAATGGCAAAGGTGCCTCTTTACGGCTTTGAGGTTCCCATTCTGACAGAAGAAGAGGCCAGTATGGAAAAAGGCACGGGAGCCGTTATGTGCGCTACCTACGGAGATACCGCGGATGTGGGCTGGTGTGAAAAGCACGGCCTTGCCTACAGAGAGGTAATTCGCCCGGACGGCAGGATTGCGGAGCATGTTCCTGTAATCGGGGGCATGAAGGTAAAACAGGCAAGGGCGGCCATTATCGAAGCGCTTGAGCAGGCCGGGGCGCTGGCCCGGAGGGAAGAGCTGACCCACCTGGTAGCGGTTCATGAAAGGTGCGGTACGGATGTGGAAATCATACCCTCCAATCAGTGGTACATTGATGTGCTTTCACAGAAGCAGCGGTTCCTGGATGCGGCGGAAGAAATCAACTGGCACCCTGCCTATATGAAAAGCAGATACAGAAGCTGGGTGGAAAACCTGAAATGGGACTGGTGTATTTCAAGACAGCGGTATTTCGGCGTTCCTTTTCCGGTATGGTACTGTAAGAACTGTAAAAAACCGGTATTTGCCGAAGCGGATCAGCTGCCGGTGAACCCCATGGAAGAACTGCCGGGGAAAAAATGCAGCTGCGGCTGTGAGGAATTTCTGCCGGAAACGGCGGTTTTCGATACCTGGGCCACTTCCTCCGTCACACCTTTAATCAATGCAAGATTCGGGGAGAGCGATGACCGCAGCCGGGAAATCCTGCCTATGGGCATGCGGCATCAGGCTCATGAAATCATCCGTACCTGGGCCTTTTACACAATTGTACGCAGTCTTTACCATACGGGAAGCATTCCCTGGAGGGATATCATGATCAGCGGCTTCGTCCTGGCAAAGCCCGGAGAAAAAATCAGCAAATCCAAAAACAACGCCGCGTCCTCTCCCATGCAGCTGATAGAGACGCATTCCGCGGATTGCATACGCTATTGGACGGCCGGCGCCAGGCTGGGAACGGATACTTTTTTCAGCGAAGAGGAACTGAAGGTTTCCAAACGCTTTCTGAATAAGCTTTATAATGCGGCAAAATTTGCCGGAATGCATCTGGAGGATTACCGGCCGGACTATGGGGAGACGGTACGGCTTCTGCCTCCGGATCTGTGGATTTTGGAACGGGTAAAGGAAGCCTCGGGGGAGGCGGCCGCCTTCCTGGAGGAATATGAGACAGGGCTTGCCAGGAAGAAGGTTGACGAGCTGTTCTGGGAGGACTTTTGTGATTATTATATTGAGATTGTCAAGGAACGGCTTTACCAGCCGGAGAAACACGGTGAAGCGGAACGCCGGGGCGCCCAGCATGCCCTCTATCACAGCCTTCTGGGTATTTTGAAGCTGTATGCGGTTTATATTCCCCATATGACGGAATATATTTACCAGTCCTGTTTCCGCGGGTTTGAAGGCGCGGTATCAATTCATCAGCTGCTGTGGCAGCGGGAGAAGGCGGATGAACTGCTCCTGGAATTCGGCGGCCATCTGAAGGAAACTATCGGCCGTGTCAGAAAGGAAAAGACGGAAAAGCAGATGTCCATGAAGGAAGCCATCCCGGAGCTGGTAATTACCTGCCCGGGGAAATTAAGAAAGCTTTTCAAACAGTCCGAGACGGATATCCGGGCCTGCACCAATGCCGCTGCCATTATTTTCAGAAGCTGAGAGCAGGGATAATCCGTGTGGCCGGAGGCTGCAGTTTGGTCCCGGCCGAACGGCTGCCTCCGAATTGCTCCGGGAATGGGCCTGAGATTATTTTTTAAGTTGCGGGCGCGGCGGAAAACTGTATATAATAGTAGCAGTTCAGTTACAAGTATGCAAAGTCCGGCCGCAGACGCCGGCCGGAAAGGAAGGGATCAGGATGAAAATACAGCTTCCCGGGGATGTCACATATATCATACACTGCTTACAGGCGGCGGGACATGAGGCCTACGCGGTGGGCGGCTGCGTCCGCGATTCGCTGCTTTCACGCACGCCGGATGACTGGGATATCACAACCTCAGCCAGGCCGGAGGAAACGAAGGCGCTGTTTGGCCGGACCGTGGATACCGGCATCCAGCATGGGACGGTGACGGTAATGCTCCATAAAAAAGGCTATGAGATCACTACCTACCGTGTGGACGGGGAATATGAGGATGGAAGGCATCCGAATGAGGTTACCTTTACCTCCAATTTAATTGAAGATATGAAACGGCGGGATTTTACCATTAATGCCATGGCCTATAATGAAGAGGAAGGCCTGGTGGACGCCTTTGGCGGCAGGGAGGATCTGGAAAAAGGAATCATACGGTGCGTGGGCGATGCCGATGAACGTTTTACGGAGGATGCCCTGCGCATCATGCGGGCCGTCCGTTTTTCTGCACAGCTGGGTTTTGCCATAGAGGAAAAAACAAGGGCCGCCATCTGCGGACATGCTGAAAACCTTCGGAAGGTAAGCGCGGAACGGATTCAGGTGGAGCTGACGAAGCTGCTTGCAAGCCCGCATCCCGAATTTTTAAAATACGCCTGGGAGACGGGAATTACCGCCATTATACTGCCGGAATTCAACAGAATGATGGAAACGTCCCAGCAAAATCCCCATCACAGCTGGAATGTGGGGGAGCACACGCTGCGCGCCATGCGGGCGGTGCGGGCCGACAAGGTCCTGAGGCTTACCATGCTGCTGCATGACTGCGGTAAGCCGGAATGCGCTTTTACAGATGAAGACGGTGTGGATCATTTTCACGGCCACGCAGCGGCTGGAAGCCGTATGGCCAGAGGGATCCTGAAAAGGCTGCGGTATGACAATGATACGATTGACAAAGTGACAGAGTTGGTATACTGGCACGACTGCGAGATCCTTCCGGAAATCAGGGCGGTGCGCCGGGCGGCCTCTAAGGTGGGGACCGCGCTTTTCCCGCTGCTTTTAGAAGTAAAGCGAGCTGATTTGGCGGCGCAGAGCGATTATCAGAGGGCTGAAAAGGTGAAATGGCTTGACAGGCTTGACAGCCTTTATGAACAGATTCAAAAGGAGGGAGACTGCCTCACGCTTAAGGACCTGGCGGTGACGGGCCGGGATCTGATGGCGGCGGGCATGAAGCCGGGGCCGCAGCTGGGGCGGACCCTTACGGCCCTCCTGGAGTTTGTCCTGGAGGACCCGGGGAAAAATACAAAAGAATATTTGCTTGCAAACCTTCCGAAAGAAACATAACTTGAGCTTCCTTCTCATATGATAGGTAATACCTAGCGGCAGAAAATTGCTGTTGCCCGGGGGCTGTGAACCCGGCCTGCGGGCGGCGTTTGGCCGGCAGCATCTGCTCGGCGGAAAATGCCGGGTATGAGAGGGAGGAAATATCAGTGAATGACAGAGCGGTAAGCGTTTTTGAAAATTATGAAATAGAAATTCTCCGTACACTGAAGGGAAGGGGCGCGCTTCTGTGTGAAACACAGGAGGGCTGGTTTATCCTGAAGGAATATACAGGCCCCCTGGCGCGTCTGGAGATTCAGGAAAAGCTTCTGGCGGCGGTGAAGGATAACGGCTTTTCACAGCTGGAGCAGCTGATCCGGAATAAGGAAGGCGGGTTAATCTCCTACGATCAGGATCGGGTGCCTTATATTTTGAAAACCTATTATGAAGGCCGGGAATGCAATCTGAAGGATGTGCGGGAATGCCAGAGCGCCGCGCGGACGCTGGGAAGGTTACATAATGCCATGCACCTGCCCGAGCTGGTGCAGGAATATGACGTGCCCGCCCTGTGTATGGAAAATGAATACGTGAAGCATAACCGGGAGCTGAAAAAGGTCCGCCGTTATCTGCGGGAAAAAGGCCAGAAGACGGAGTTCGAGATTTACCTTCTCCATCATTATGACTTCTTTTATGAGAAAGCGCTTTCCGCGGTGGAGGAGCTTCAGGGATATGCGGATGCCTTTGATGAAGCAGCGATAAAAAAGAATGGTAATTTCTGCCATGGTGATTTTCAGCATCACAATATCCTGTATACGCCTGATGGCTTTACCGTCATCAATTTCGAAAAATACCTGCTTGATAATCCTATCCGGGATCTCTACCTCTTCCTCAGGAAGCTTCTGGAAAAAAATGCATGGTCGGTCAGCCTTGGCCTGAACATCCTGACAGCGTATGAAACGCAGCGCACACTCTCCGAAGCGGACCGCATCCAGCTGTATTACCGGTTTGCCTATCCTGAGAAATTCTGGAAGATAGTCAACTTTTATTATAACAACGGAAAGGCCTGGATACCGGGGAGAAACCGGGAAAAACTGGAGAATCTGCTGCGGCAGGAAACTGAAAAAAAAGCTTTTCTTGACAATGCATTAAAATAAATGAAAAAACGACAAAAAATGGCGCACACGTAAAAACGGAAGTGCGTCTTTTTTTGAGAGCTTCTTTATTAAAAAAGGGTTAATTTTGCCCTGAAAACGCAGGTTTTTCGGGGGAAATACTTGACAAAGGGGGGATAAACGTATATATATAATATAGTGTCTGAGAGAGTACACTCTTTTGCATACAATCTATAAATTTACAGTGATTACAGGAGGAGTTCATAATGAACAAAACAGAATTAGTAGCAGCTATGGCTGACGCAGCTGAAATTTCCAAGAAGGATGCAGAGAAGGCCCTGAAAGCTTTCACTGATGTAGTAGCAGATGAACTGAAGAAAGGCGGAAAGGTACAGCTGGTTGGCTTCGGTACCTTCGAAGTTTCCGAAAGAGCAGCAAGAGAAGGAAGAAATCCTCAGAGCGGCGAAGTTATGAAGATTGCTGCTTCCAAGGCTCCCAAGTTCAAAGCTGGTAAGGCTTTAAAGGATATGCTGAACGCATAATCGGAAGAGTTTCGTAATAATGGACAAGTTCGGTGGCTGCCAATGACATGTATTGGCAGCCATTTTTCAATAGGGGGGAGGGAACGGAAGGAGAATCCGGAACCAGGGCGGCAGGCTGGGGGCAGGGGGGAGACGGGACAGGTGTTTTTCGGGTGCCAGCCGGACCGGGCATTGCGATGAGCCTTGGGCGAAAAATTGTGTCAGGTTCCTTCCACAATTTTTAAGTCTCATCTCCATGGTCCGGGAAGGCACCCGAAAAACACCTGTCCCGTCTCCCCCCTGCCCCCAGCCTGCCGCCCTGATTCCGGATTCTCCTTCCGTTCCTGCGTAGGTTGTGTAATGCGGGGATGAAGGACGGTGGCGGGGAATTTGGTTGAAGAATGTGAGGGGGAGGGGCAAAACCCATAAGCGCAGGAGATGGGGCGGGATGGGGGATTGTGAGGGAAGGAAGGGTTAGTGCGGTGTTATTTGTTGAGGAAAAGAGGATGAATGAGTATGAGGTTGGATAAGTATTTGAAGGTGTCGCGGTTGATTAAGAGGCGGACGGTGGCGAATGAGGCTTGTGATGCGGGGCGGGTTTTGATTAATGATAAGCCGGCCAAGGCTTCTTCTAATGTGAAGGAGGGGGACGTGATTACGATTCAGTTCGGGAATAAGGATGTGAAGGTGGAAGTGCTGGATGTGCAGGAGACTGTACGGAAGGAAGAGGCGAAGGAGCTGTTTAAGTATCTGTAGGGAAATTGGTGTTGGGATAAATTGAGAACGGGCTTTACTTTTTAGGGGCCCGGGGTTATGATGGGGTCAGGAAAGGCAGGTGAGTCGTTATTATGAGGAATCGGATATTTTTGAATTACGGAAAACGAAGGCATACGGCTCATTTTGCAGGACAATTCTGATGGCATTCATCCTGTTGTTTTTTCGGGCGGTAAATTACGGCGCTTCTGTTTTTCGGGAGTGCCGTTTTTTTATTGTGGAAATTGGTTTGGGCAGGGGCCTGGAGTGAACTCTTAAGGCGGCTGTCCGGAAAGGATTGAGTGAATGCTGAAGCTTGAGAATATGTTTGAAAATTTTAATCTTGTGAGGGAGGCGTTGGCTTTTTGGGCGCATGATGAGGAGAATCTGGAGGAAATGTTGGGGTACTTTCGGATTTCCTCCAACGCGGTTTATCCGTTTACGGCAGGCGGAAAGATGTATTTCCTGCGGCTGGCGCCGGTGGATGAAAAGGTGGAAGGAGATATCCTGGGAGAACTGGAGTTTATCCGGTATCTGCGTGGGCAGGGGTATCCTGCTTTGAAGGCGGTCGCGTCGGTGTCGGGTGAGGAGCTGCTGCGGCTGGAAACGGTTTATGGATGTTTTTATGCATCGGTTTTTGAAGGGGTAGATGGTGTGCAGATGGTGGATTCCGGGTATCCCCGGGAGGCGGTGTACGCGTATGGAAGGGCGCTGGGGCAACTGCATGCATTGTCTGCGGCGTATGTACCCACGGTGCGGAAGCGGTCGTATGCGGATATCCTGGAATGGATACGGGAAGTCCTGGAGGAGTACGGAGGGTCCAAAGGGGCGCGGCAGGAGCTTGAAAAGGTGAGGAAGGCGCTGGATGGCCTTCCGAAGACGGCGGAGAACTATGGGCTTGTGCATTATGATTTTGAACCGGATAATGTGTTCTGGGATGCGTCGGAAAGGGTTTGCCGGGTTATTGATTTTGATGACGGGATTTATTGCTGGTATGCGCTGGATCTTGCACAGGTATGGGACAGTCTGGAGGATGAGCTGGAAGGAGAAAAGGAGCGGCTGCCGGAGATAAAGAAAACCTTTCTGGAGGGATATGCCGAAGAGTATGCCTATACGCAGGAGACGGAGTCGATGCTTGCGTTGATGCGCCGGTTTGTGAATCTTCGCAGCTATGCGCGGCTTATCCGCTGTGTCAGCTCGCGGACGGCGGAGGAACCGGATTGGCTGGTGGAGCTGAGGGAGAAGCTGAATGGAAAAATCCGGGCGCTGGAGGATGGTTTCAGGTAAGCCGGAGTCATAAATGCGGACCTTCTGACATATATTCTATAAGAAATATGGTTACTGTCTGGCAGGGCAATGCATTGGGCTACGCAGGCCGGTGTTTTGCGCCGGCTGTTTGAAAGTGATTCAGGAATGCCGGAATCCATCGGCTGAAGCGGTTGGGGATGGATTCTGGCAGTACTGTAAAGAAGCCGGACAGTTACATACGTTAGGAGGCCTCAGCTATGGAAGATTTGAATACAACCAGAGTAAGACAGCATAAGATGGTTCTGACGGACAGAGGAATCTGCAATATCACGGGCGTGTGTGATGTGCTGTCCTTTGACGTTGCGGAGGTGCTCCTGGAAACGGAACAGGGGATGCTCATGATAAAAGGAAGCGATCTGCATGTAAGCCGCCTGATGTTAGATAAGGGCGAGGTCGATGTGGACGGTAAAATAGACAGCTTAACCTATTCGGAGAACACCGGCTATGGCGGAAAGGGCGAATCCCTTTTCTCCAGGCTTTTCAAGTAGGTGCGCCGTGAGCCCGGTGATTGCGGGAGAGGGAGTGTTTATGCTGCATTCCTTCCTCCTGGGCGTGATTATTACTTTTATTTATGATTTGTTCCGGATTTTCAGGAGAATCATTCCCCACGGATGGTTCCTGCTTTCGCTGGAGGACCTGGTTTTCTGGGTGCTGGCAACGGCAGGTATTTTTTATATGCTTTATTATGAAAATAACGGCATGTTCCGCTGGTTTTCCGTTATAGGCGCGGGCACCGGTATGTTTCTTTATAAGAAAACATTGAGCGCAGCACTGGTAAATCTGGTGTCAGGGGCCGTTAATAAGCTGATTGCGCTGATTGGGAAAATTTTGTGGAAGCTGAGCGCTCCCATCCGGTTCCTTTGGCGCAAGATGAAGGTCCTTGCAGGCCGGTGTGCGCGCCGTGCGGCGCGGGAGGCAAGAATCCGGCGCAGACAGATAAAATACAGGTTGACTGCATGGGAGAAAGTGATTAAAATGAGGTTATGTAAACGACGGGAGAAAAGGCAGAGCAAACGGCAGAATAAAGAACAGGCAGCAAAGAAACTGAGTGGGAAAAAATTGAGGCGCGGGGAAGCAGAAAGCTGACTTTTCAAAAGAGGTGTTAGATTATGGTAAAAAGAAAAGTGGTTTTCCGCAAGAAGAGGCAGAACCGACTGGGTATGTTCCTGGTTTTGATGGTGGTACTGATGCTTCTTGTGGTTGTTTCCTTAAAGAGCGTGGAGTTAAGGCAGAAGCAGGAGACCTACGCGGCACGGGAAAGGGTCCTTCAGGAACAGATCGATGCGGAAAAGGCCCGTACGGAAGAGATAGAGGAATACAGGAAGTACACCCAGACCAAGAAATATGTGGAAGAGGTGGCAAAGGATAAGCTGGGGCTGGTAAATGAGGGAGAGATCATTTATAAACCGGATGAATAAGAAAATAAAGGTTCTGCGGCACGGTTAAGGGTGCTGCAGGACTTTTTTTATTCCTGCGGGCAAAGGTATGGGGGCCGGGAAAGGGTTTTTATGCGTGGTTTTGCCGGAGCGAAAACGACCGGCCGCGACCGCCTTACGGAAAAGCCGACAGCAAAGAGCGCCGAAAAGCGCATCTCCTGGAGGAAAAAGGAAATATAGCCTGATAAAAACCGGGGACAGGCCCCCATGCTTTGACAAATCCCGCGGAAGGATCCCGCTATAATGAGAGCGAGTCACAGACAGGAAAACAGAGTAAAGAAAGGCGGGATGGCAGATGAAGAGCAGGGACACGGCAGGTGCGGCGCAGTCCGGTTATCTTTTGGAATATGGCAGGCGGAAAATCAGGGTATGTGCGGATACCTTTCAGAACCTGGCCCAGATTTTTGGGGAAGACGAAGAAGAGGCGCAGGGAGAGGATGGCGCAGACGCAAGGCAGGCGAGAGCGGTATACATGATGAGGAAAAGGCTTGCGGAGGGAAGGCAGCTGTTTGCGGGAAATCTGAAGGAAATGGCGGATATGATGAATCATGTGGCCGATGAGTCCGTGCGCTTCATCAGCCTGGGGAACCGGAGGCAGAAGCAAATCATGAAGGGGCTTCTTGGCGAGGGGCTGATTGCCAGGGATATTTATCTTGTCCAGAAGGGCGACGGGCGCATGGAACTGTCCATCCTGCTTTCTACAAAGGGAAGGGCTTCCAGGACCGTGGAGGAGGCTGCGGATTATCTTTCTGTGCTTCTGGATATGAGGCTGATGTCTGCCAGGCGGAATCCTTTTTTTATCGGACAGGACCCGGTCTGCTTTTTCTTCGAGGAGGAGCCCTTTTATTGCTATATGACCGGGACGGCCCGGGCGGCCAAGGAGACAGAGGAGGTTTCGGGAGATAATTTTGCTTTTTTTGAAGCGGATGACGGAAATTTTACGATTGTGCTTTCCGACGGCATGGGTTCAGGGGAAGAGGCCTGCAGGGACAGCGAGGCCGTGGCGGATATGACGGAAACCATGCTGGAAGCGGGGCTGCCGCTGGAAATGGCGGTGCAGCTTGTGAACAGCGCGGTGGCCAGCGAAGGGAAGGAAGGGAATATGCCCACGCTGGATCTGTGCAGTGTGGATCTGTATGAGGGAAGCTGCCGGTTTATGAAAACAGGGGCGGCGGCAAGCTTTATCAAGCGGGGGAGCATTGTGGAAAAGATAGACGGCGGGACGCTGCCTCTGGGCGCTTTCGGACATGCACAGCCCCAGCCCGCGGAGTGTCAGCTGATGGACGGGGATTACATAATCATGCTTTCCGATGGAATGACGGAGGGCTGGCCCGGAGAGGATGGGGAGGAGAGGCTGGAAACGCTGCTTGGCTGCATCGGCTCCGTTTCACCGGCGGAAATCGCCAATACGATGATGAAATATGCTATCGAACAGTGTCAGGGCAGAATCAGGGACGATATGACCGTGCTTGCGGCAGGCATCTGGGAGAGGAATCGGGAGTGACAGAGTGAACAGCAGTACCACACAGACTTCGGGGGACAAGACCTGGCGGCAGCATTGATTTTTTTGAAAATATTGGATATAGTAAAAGGATAGCCGGTATCTTTTGAAGGATACCGGCAGATACGAAAAAGAGGAAGGCAGCAGCAGGCATGATAGAGAAAATCCGCTGGTATATGGAAGAACAGCATATGGCCGGGCCGGGGAGCAGGATCGTGGTGGGAGTGTCAGGAGGGGCGGATTCCATCTGCCTGCTTCATGTGCTTGCCCTTCTTGCGCCGTCATTTCAATGGAAGCTGGCGGTGGTCCATGTGAACCATCTCATCCGCAGGGAAGCGGGGGAGGATGCCGCCTATGTGGAGGAAACCTGCAGGCAGCTTGGGGTTTCCTTTTATCTGACCGAAGTGGATGTGGAGGCTCTGGCAAAATCCAGGGGGCTGTCCGTGGAGGAGGCGGGCCGTCAGGTGCGCTACCGCGCTTTTTATGAAGCGGCGGAAAGCTTTGGGGCGGATCGTATTGCGGTGGCGCATAACAGGAATGACAGGGCGGAGACGCTGCTTTTCCACATGTTCCGCGGGACAGGCCTGGACGGCATGGCATCCATCCGGCCGGTGCGGGATAACATCATCCGGCCCCTTCTTTGCGTGGGAAGGGAAGAGATTGAACAGTGGCTCCGGGAAAAAAATATCCGCTGGTGTATAGATAAAAGCAATGATACGGATACTTATACCAGGAATAAGATCCGCCGTCATATTCTTCCTTTTGCCAAGGAGGAAATTTGTCCGGAGGCGGATGCGCATCTTTCGCAGGAGGCGGAGCTTCTGGCCCTGACGGCGGATTTTGTCGGCAGGAGGGCGCAGGAGGCCCTGGACAGATGCAGGCTTTTAGAGGAAGCGTCCGATGGCTCCGCGGGCCCGGAGAAAGCCCGGGCCAGGGTGGGGAACCAGCAGGAATGCAGGCCATCCCCGGTAAAAAGAATCCGCATCGCCGTACCGGCCTTCCTTCAGGAAGAGAAGCTTCTGCAGACCCATCTTCTCAGGCTGGTGCTCAAGGAGCTGTCCGGAGGAGGAAAGGATATCGGCATGAGCCATATCAGGGATGTGGAAAGCCTTTTTTACAAACAGGGCGGAAAAAGGGTGATGCTTCCCTATGGCCTGGAGGCGCTGCGCAGCTTCGGCGAGGTGATCGTTCAGGAGAGAAAGCCGGCGGCCGCGGCGTTGGCAGGGACGGAGGAGGAAGTCCCGGCGGCGCATTTTTTCCAGAAAATAGATATGGAGGAGCTGGCCGGGAATATAGGGGATACGCAAAATGCGGCCCCGGTTCTTACATTGGCCTGCGGCGGGGGAAAAATCCTTGAATTTTCCCTGTTCCGGCGGGAAAATTCTCAGATAATTCCGCAAAAAACATGTACGAAATGGTTTGATTATGATAGAATAGAATCTCTGGTACTTCGGACCAGACAGCCGGGAGACTATCTTAGCATCAATGATAAGCTTCAGAAGAAGCGTCTGAAGGATTACCTGATTCAGGAAAAGATACCGGTACAGGAAAGGGAAAATCTGCTTCTGCTTGCGGACGGCAGCCATATCCTCTGGGTAGTGGGACACCGCATCAGCAGCGCAGTGAAAGTGACGGACAGCACGAAAAGAGTGCTCCGGGTACACATAAGAGGAGGAGAAGAAGATGGCTGAAAGAGTCAGAGTATTATTAACGGAAGAAGAAGTGGATGCAAGAATCCAGGAAATCGGCGATCAGATCAGTAAGGATTATGCGGGCAGGCAGGTTCATCTTGTATGCGTCCTGAAGGGCGGCAGCTTTTTTATGTGTGAGCTTGCCAAGCGGATTACGGTTCCTGTTTCCCTTGATTTTATGTCTGTTTCCAGCTATGGCAGTTCTACCAAATCCAGCGGCGTCGTTAAGATCGTAAAGGATCTGGATGAACCCCTGAAGGATAAGGATGTTATCATTGTGGAGGATATCGTGGACTCCGGCAGGACACTGAAGTACCTGATGGAAATGATGCGTGACAGAGGGACCAAGAGCCTGGCGCTCTGCACGCTTCTTGATAAGCCTGAGAGAAGGGTTACGGATGTAAAGGTGAACTACACCGGCTTCCAGATCCCAGATGAATTCGTAGTGGGCTACGGTCTGGATTATGATCAGAGATACAGAAATCTTCCGTACATTGGTGTGGTTGAATTCGATGATTAATGAAAATAATGAAGAAGCTGCGGAATGCAGCTTTTTCGTTTGAAAAAAGGCAGTTTCCCGCGGGCCGCAGTCCCGGCAGGGAGGAGGCTCACACAGAAGGGCTTAAACAGCTGCCGTAAAAGGAGGAAAGAAATTGGGAAAGAATATCAGGGGTATTAATCTGATTTTTATTCTGCTGCTGGGAGCGCTCCTTCTGATGGTATGGTCCAGCTCCATGAACCAGATGCAGGATAATTATACCCGGGGCGCCCTGGAAGAGGATTTGAAGGCCGGAAATGTAACCAGCGCCGTCATCACGCAGAACAGGGAAACGCCTACCGGCTCGGCCGCCGTTCTGCTCAAGGGCGGGCAGAACCGGACTCTTTATGTGACGAATGTGGAAGAAGCGATCCGGCTGTTTGAGGATTACAGCATTGATCCCGTTGTGCGGGATGTGCCCAGGGAAAGCTGGTTTATGAATTCCTTACTTCCCATGCTTGTCGTGGCCGTAATTATCATGGTGTTCTTCTTTATGATGATGAATGCCCAGAATGCGGGCGCGGGCGCCGGCGGCAACAAAATGATGAACTTCGGGAAAAGCCGGGCCAGAATGAGCGTGGGCGCAGATAACAAAATTACCCTTAAGGACGTGGCCGGGCTGAAGGAGGAGAAGGAAGAGCTGCAGGAAATCGTGGATTTCCTCCGGGAACCCTCCAAGTTCACCAGGGTGGGAGCCAGGATTCCCAAGGGCGTCCTGCTGGAGGGCCCTCCCGGAACCGGTAAGACCCTGCTTGCCAAAGCCATTGCGGGTGAGGCGAATGTACCGTTTTTCAGCATTTCAGGATCTGATTTCGTAGAAATGTTTGTCGGCGTGGGCGCTTCCAGGGTCCGTGACCTGTTTGAAGAAGCGAAGAAAAATTCTCCCTGTATCGTATTTATTGATGAAATTGACGCCGTGGCAAGACGCAGAGGAACCGGTATGGGCGGCGGCCACGATGAAAGGGAGCAGACGCTGAACCAGCTGCTGGTGGAGATGGACGGCTTCGGCGTGAATGAAGGAATTATCGTTATGGCGGCCACCAACCGCGTGGATATACTCGATCCCGCGATTCTGCGTCCCGGACGTTTTGACAGGAAAATCAGCGTGGGAACCCCGGACGTGGGCGGCAGGGAAGATATCCTGAAGCTGCACGCAAGAAATAAGCCGCTGGCCGATGATGTGAACCTGAAGCAGGTGGCCCAGACTACCGCGGGCTTTACCGGCGCAGATCTGGAAAACCTTTTGAATGAAGCGGCCATTCTGGCGGCGGAGTCCGACCGGGTATTCGTATCCCAGGAGGACATCCAGAAAGCCTTTATTAAGGTGGGAATCGGTTCGGAGAAGAGAAGCCGTATCATTTCCGATGCGGAAAAGAAAATTACGGCCTATCATGAATCCGGCCATGCGATTCTGTTCCATGTGCTTCCTGATGTGGGGCCGGTATATACGGTTTCCATCATTCCCACAGGAATCGGGGCGGCCGGCTATACCATGCCTCTGCCTGAGAGGGATGACATGTTCATGACGAAGGGAAGGCTGGAAGAGGAGATTATGGTGTCCCTGGGCGGACGTATCGCAGAGCAGCTGATCTTTGACGACATCACTACCGGCGCATCCAGCGATATCAAGAAGGCAACCAAGCTGGCCAGGAAAATGGTGACCCGCTTCGGTATGTCCGACAATATCGGTGTTGTCTGCTATGATGACGACGATGACGAAGTATTCATCGGCCGTGACCTTGCCCATGCCAAATCCCACAGTGAGCTCATCAGCGGTGAGATTGACAAGGAAGTCAAGGAAATCATTGACAGGTGCTATGCAAAGGCCAAAGAAATCATTCTGGAAAATATGGAAATCCTCCATAAGTCCGCGGATCTTCTTTTACAGAAGGAAAAGATTACGCGGGAGGAATTCGAAGCGCTGTTCCGGCAGGAGAAATCTTTCTTTGACACAGTTACGGAATAATTGATTGTGAAAAATACACAAAAATGGAATGGTGAATTTGTGATATTTGTGAATTCTGGGTATGTACAAAATGGGGCGGGTTTGATATTATAATACTCGTAACCCCCCCAATACATTATATAGTTTTTTGCTATACCCCATAAGAAATACCTTCTCTAAAAAGGACAGCCATAAAAAGCTGTCTTTTTTACTGCAATTTTTCAGGGGCTGCCGGCTTGTGCATAGTATGGTGTCAGGCGGATACAGGAAGACAGACACAGGAAGACAGGCACGGGGACACGGACACAGGGCGGCGACGGCTTTAGCCCGGGCGGGATGTGAACAGTAACTTACGGAGTGAGGTGTTACAGAATGAAGCGTAAAAGGGCTTGAATGTAGCAGATTTTTACGCTACAATGGGTAAAGAAGTACTCTAAAATTAGGCATTTGCGGCAGTGCTGCGGATGCATGAGAGCAAGGGTGTTAAAATATGAATTTTGAACGGTTTTTGCGCGGAGAGCAGCATCAGTACATCAGCAGCATGCGGCCGATTCTCAGCAAAAAGGCTCTGTTCAGTGATACAACGGAAAATTTTATATCACCGGCGGAACCGGCGCCATACAGTGAAGTAACCATTACCTTCCGAGCCAAAAAGAACAACCTGGACAGGGTGTTCTTTATTTGTCAGGGACAGAAGAATCTGATGTTTAAAGCGTCGTCAGATTCTCTTTTTGACTATTACGAACATCGGCAGCAGCTGGATAATGAGAAGATTACGTACTATTTTGAAGCACAATCAGGAAAAGCCAGGTGCTATTACGATTCAAGGGGAGTTGTCAAGCAGCCGGAGGAGCATTATTATTTCAGCATCATCCCCGGTTTTTCCACACCGGCCTGGGCAAAGGGCGCGGTAATGTACCAGATTTATGTGGATCGCTTTTGCAACGGGGATCCGACCAATGATGTCCTCACAGGAGAGTATCATTATATCGGGGATAAATCCAGGAAGGTAGAGGACTGGTACGCATATCCTGCACAGATGGATGTACGGAATTTTTACGGAGGGGATCTGCAGGGTGTTCTGGATAAGATGGATTATCTGCAGGATCTGGGGATTGATGTTATTTATTTTAATCCCCTGTTCGTATCGCCCTCCAACCATAAATACGATATACAGGATTACGATTATATTGATCCCCATGTGGGGAAAATCGTCAGCGAGGAAGGGGAGCTTCTGCCGGACTGGCAGCATGAGAACCGCTTCGCCGGCCGTTATATCAACCGTGTTACGAATAAGGAGAACCTGGAGGCCAGCAACCAGCTTTTTATCAAGGTTGTGGAGGAAGCCCACAGGAGAGGCATGCGGGTTATCATTGACGGTGTATTCAACCACTGCGGTTCCTTTAACAAATGGCTGGACCGGGAACGTATTTATGAAGGACGGGAAGGGTATGCTAAGGGCGCCTTTATAGACAGAGACAGCCCATACCATGATTATTTCATGTTCCATGACGAATACAGGTTCCCCTATAACCCCACTTATGACGGCTGGTGGGGGCATGATACGCTGCCGAAGCTGAATTATGAAGGCTCCAGGGAGCTGTATGAATATATCATGCGGGTTGCCGCCAAATGGGTTTCGCCACCCTTCAATGCGGACGGCTGGCGGCTGGATGTGGCGGCGGATTTGGGCCATTCCCCTGATTTTAACCACCGTTTCTGGCGGGATTTCCGCAGAAGCGTGAAAAGCGCCAATCCCAACGCCATCATTCTGGCGGAGCATTACGGCGACCCATCCTCCTGGCTGCAGGGTGACCAGTGGGATACGGTGATGAATTACGACGCCTTTATGGAACCGGTAACCTGGTTCCTGACGGGAATGCAGAAGCACAGTGACGATTACCGTCAGGATCTGCTCGGAAATGCGGAAAGCTTCTGGGGCGCCATGGGCTACCACAGCGCATGCTTTGCCACACCTTCCATTCAGGTTGCCATGAATGAGCTTTCCAACCACGATCATTCCCGGTTCCTCACCCGTACCAATAAGAAGGTGGGGCGTATGAACACACTGGGTCCGGATGCCGCAAACCAGGGAGTGAACAAGGCGGTGATGCGTGAGGCGGTTCTTATCCAGATGACCTGGCCCGGCGCGCCGACCATTTATTATGGAGATGAAGCGGGTTTGTGCGGCTTTACGGATCCGGATAACCGCAGGACCTATCCCTGGGGAAGGGAAGATCAGGAGCTGATAGCCTACCACAAAGCGGCAATAAAGGTGCACAAGGAAAACCAGGAGTTCAAAACCGGATCCATCAAGTGGATGCTTACGGATTATAATATGATTGGCTATGCCCGTTTTACCAGGGATAACCATTCACTGATCCTTATTAATAACAATGACCATGAGATGACAAAGGAGCTTTCCGTCTGGGAGCTGGGAATACCGAAAGAGGCGGAAATGACAAGACTGCTCCTCACAGGCAATGACGGTTTCTATACGGATCCGGTAAAATATGTGGTGGAAGCGGGAAAAATAACGGTGACGCTGCCTCCGGTTTCGGGAATTATACTGCAGCATCGGAACGAACCTGTGAAGCGGAGCGAAGAAATGAAATCCAACCGAAAAAATTTCTTGCAATTCCTATAAAGGTATGGTTAAATGTATATTGTCGGAGACGGAGTGTCGTCTCCGGCGGCTATAAATGGATGGATTCCCGAGTGGCCAAAGGGGACAGACTGTAAATCTGCTGCAAATTGCTTCGGTGGTTCGAATCCACCTCCATCCATTATTCATTGACGTAAATTGATATTTGCGGCGGTGGATGGTCTGCCGGCATGGCGGAATTGGCAGACGCAAGGGACTTAAAATCCCTCGGGGGCAACCTCGTACCGGTTCAAGTCCGGTTGCCGGCATTAAAGATAGTGTGAAAGGGACTCTTTCCCAGCTCGCGGCTGGAGGGAGTTCCTTTTTATTTTCTCCGGGCGGAATTCCTGTAACTGCATTTGTGCTGGTTACTTTACAACTCTTAGGTTTAAAATAGGAAACATATGATAAAGTAGAAGTGGCCAAAATATCGTTAGAGTGATAAAATAAAAAAAGGAGGGATTTAATGGAACAATATTATGCAAAAAGAAAGTATAGAACATATCTACAACCCAATACCTGAGGATTTATTTATTCGATATTCAGATAAATTGGAGGGGCAGTCTTTTTATCACACACATAACGGATACGAATTATATTTTTTGGTAGATGGGATTGTCAATTATTATATTGATCAGCAATGTTACAGGCTTGATACCAAAACAATAATTGCGATGCGGCCTGGAGAATATCACAGGGTAGAAATGCTGGATAATAAAATATATAAACGTTTTGTCATCAATATCAGCAGCAGATATTTGGAAATGCATTCTACATCACATACAAATTTGAAGGATTGCTTTAATAAACGTTTCAATAATAAGCCTCCTATTGTTGTTTTGGATAATGAGACTGCTGAAGAGCTGTTAACATTATATAATTCTTTATTGAATATAAAAAAATCAGTAGATTATGGGCAGGATGTTGCTACTTCCTCTTATGTCCTGCTGTTGTTGGTAAAGATTAACCTGTTATTTTATAATAGCAAGGATAGTAAGGCGATGCCCAATGTGATGCCGGTTTTGGTCAATGAGACAATGTCCTATATTGATGCTCATCTTTTAGAGACAATCACCCTGGAGGAGTTGTCAGATAAATTATTTTATAATGGTACGTATATCAGCAGAAAGTTTAAAGCAGCAACGGGTTTGTCTATCCAGCAGTATATTTTGCGAAAACGAATTTATCTTGCACAAAATTATCTGGATGAAGGAAAATCAGTGACGGAAAGCTGTATGCTTTCCGGATTCAGCGATTATTCTAATTTTTCAAAGATGTTCAAGAAATGTATTGGCATTTCACCAAAGCAATATCAACAGAAAGTCCTGAATAGTTCGCAGCCTTACATGGTATAAAAACAATCAATTTATTTGTTCCGGTTAAATAACTACGCCAATGGAACGACTGAATTGGTTGTTTTTTTTGTGCATTTTAATTGGATTATTATATTAATTTTCTTGGTGATATTTATATTATGCTAAAAATGAAAGCAAAAAAGTCGTTTTACACCAAAAAAGTATGCATAATATACATATTTTTGTTTCCGATAAACCAATATAGTTAATATAACAAAAATAAATGAAACGTAATTTGCCGGGGCTATATGGGTTAGAACCATTGAGGCAGGAGAAAAGATTTTTCTGATACTTATGCCAGGCAGTAAATTTGATAAGCAATAGTTTCGATCTCTTTGCGATAGTGAAAGGTAAAACTATGAAGAAACAAAACCTCTTAAAATTATTAGCTTTTTTCCAGGATGGTATGGTGCTCCAGCAGGATAAGGAAATTAAGATATGGGGGGAAGGAAAAGCAGGAGCACAGGTCCGTATACACTTTCAGGGACAACAGGCGGCAGTAATTACAGGCGGGGATGGCAGATGGGAATTATTCCTGAAAAATCTGCGTGTTGGCGGCCCGTATATTATGCAGGTATTCCATGGGGATGAGACACTGGAATTAAAAGACATTTATGTTGGTGATGTGTGGCTTTGCGCAGGCCAATCCAATATGGAGCTTCCAATAGCCCGGGTAAAGGATTTTTATCCCGAACTTTCAAAAATCAGCAGGGAGCCGAACATACATATATTTACTATTCCGGAGAACAGTGTATTCCAGGGACCTTTAGAAGAGCCGGCTGCAGGAAAATGGTTAGAAGTAAATGAAAAAAATATAGAAGGGTTTTCGGCTTTCAGTTATTTCTTCGCGGATTATTTGTGGAGAAAGAAAAAAGTGCCGGTAGGAATTATTAATGCCAGTAAGGGAGGTTCCCCTGTTGAGGCATGGCTGGGCAGGGATGCATTGGCAGATATGCCGGAACTATTAACACTTGCCAGGCGGTTTTGCGCTGAAGAGGTTGTAGCGGAATTTATTGAGCGTAATGAAAAGGAACAGCAAGAATGGCGTGAAAGGGTATCGGCTCTGGACGAAGGGCTTGGTAAACTGCCCTGGTATAAGGATATTAGTGAAGAAGGCTGGAAAACAATTTCTCTTCCGGGATGGTTTGAAACAGAGGAACTAAGAGATTTTTGCGGTTCCCTGTGGCTTAGGAAAAAATTTGATATTCCTGAGGAAATGGTCGGCAAGCCAGCAGACCTTTGGCTGGGGACAATTGTTGACAGCGATAAAACCTATGTAAATGGGCAAATGGTTGGAGAAACTGCTTATCAGTATCCGCCAAGAAAATATAAAGTGCCGGAGGCGGTTCTCAGAAAAAAGGATAATGTACTGACAATCCGTGTTTTATGTGAGCGGGGAAACGGACGGTTGACACCGGATAAGATATATCGTTTGTTTTCTGAAGAGGGCTCGGTGGATTTAACAGATAATGAAAATTGCTGGGAATATAAGATAGGATGCAGTTATCTGCCGGCGCCTGAGATGGATTTTATTATCCGAAAACCCACAGGGCTTTACAATGGCATGCTGGCGCCGTGCCAAAAGCTGGCTGTCAAAGGAATCGTGTGGTATCAGGGCGAATCGAACGACAGGAATCCTGACAGCTATGAACAATTGCTATGTCGCCTTATCTGTTCCTGGAGAAAAAAATGGAACGAGGAACTGCCTTTTATTTTGGTTCAGCTTCCCGCTTTTTCTATCGATCTCCCGGAAGAAAACAGCGGATGGCCTATTATCCGTGAAGCACAGAGGCAGGCCGCGCACCGCTTGCCTTTGGTGAAGATGACGGTAAATTTGGATCTTGGTGAATGGAATGATCTTCATCCCTTACGTAAAAAAGAAGCGGCTTACCGTGCTGCTGAGGCAGCCATGTTATTTGAACAGGGAGATAACAGGCCGGAACTGGGACCGATTCCTGTTGTGATTAAGAAGGATGAAGAAAAAATAAGTGTGACCTTTGATTCGGCCCCGGGAGGATTGAAGCCGCAAGGAGGCTTCATCTCAGATGTTGAGGCGGCCGGGGACGACGGGATATTTTATGAAGTACCAGCCTGGCTTGAAGAAAACCGGCTCATCATAGAATGCCCGTCAGAAATTACAGTACGTGAATTGAGATATGCCTGGCGTAATGTGCCAAGAGGAAATCTGATTACTGATGAAGAGGGACATCCGGCGTCTCCCTTTTGCATAAGGACAGATTTCAATACATAAGGGAAAAGGAGCTGGTTTGTAGTATGGAGGAACAAATGGACTATAGCATGGCATGGCTTTCTTACCGGAAAATTCCATGGTATCCGGACAGGGAATATTTCAGGAAAATATATGTACAGGAGAATGAAGCGGTAATTCATACTGCGGCAAAAGAATTGAGCAGGGCAGCAGAGGCGATGTTTGATGAATCCCCTCAAATAATTACTATTTTGAAGGAGGCACCCGAAAATTCATCGGCCGGAATTTACCTGTATACTGATAAAAATGGTCCTGGAAACGGTGGATATCATTTGTATGAAGAAGGAGGAAGGTTAACAATAACCGCGGAGGAACCCTCTGGTATTTTATACGGATGCTTTGCCTTGATAAGAAAGGTTCAAAGGCAGCAGCCGTTAAAGAACCTGGACTATAAGGAAGTGCCGGACAATCCTCTAAGGATGCTCAATCACTGGGACAATATGGATGGGAGTATTGAAAGAGGATATTCGGGGGACTCATTTTTCTTCAAAAATCAGGAATTACTGATAAATGAGCGGACAGCGGATTATGCAAGACTGGTCTCTTCTATCGGTATTAATGGAGTAGTTATAAATAACGTTAATGTAAAAGAAAATGCAACCAAATTAATTTCAGAGGATTATGCAGAGGATTTAAAGCAGCTGGCTATGATTTTCAGAAATTATGGAATCAGTCTTTATCTCAGCCTGAATTTTGCAGCTCCAATGGAATTGGGAGGCCTGGACACTGCAGATCCGGAAGCGGCAGAAGTAAGGGACTGGTGGGAAAAGCAGATGAAGCAGGTATATGCATCTGTACCGGATCTGGGAGGTTTCCTGGTAAAAGCGGATTCGGAAGGAAGGCCGGGGCCTTTTACCTATCAAAGAACGCATGCGCAGGGCGCAAATATGTTAGCCAAGGCTGTGAAGCCATATGGGGGAGTAATTATATGGAGGTGTTTCGTCTACAATTGCACCCAGGATTGGCGGGACAGAAAAACTGACAGGGCGCGTTCTGCATATGACAGTTTTTCACCCCTGGATGGACAATTTGAAGATAATGTAATTTTGCAGATTAAAAATGGACCTATGGATTTTCAGGTGAGGGAACCGGTTTCCTCCCTATTCGGAGCTTTGCAGAGGACAAGGCAGATTTTGGAGGTTCAGATAGCACAGGAATATACCGGACAGCAAAGACATGTCTGCTATCTGATTCCAGAATTTAAGGAAATCCTGGAATTCCATACATGCTGCACTAAGGAAAGGGACACGGTAGCTGATATTATAAGCGGGCGGGCTTTCCCCCAATTTGCAGGCGGAATTACCGCAGTGGCAAATACGGGATCCGATACAAACTGGACCGGGCACGATTTAGCAGCCGCAAATTGGTTTGGATTTGGCAGGCTTGCATTTTCCACATCATTATCTGCTGGGGAGATTGCTGAGGAATGGTGTGAATGCACATTTGGCCCTGACAAGGAAATCACAGAGGCTGTGTGCAGGATTCTGATGATGTCGTGGCCTGCCTATGAAAAATATACTTCTCCCCTTGGAATCGGATGGATGGTTAATCCCCATAATCATTATGGACCTAATGTGGATGGTTATGAATATGACAGGTGGGGAACTTATCACAGGGCGGATCATTATGGTCTTGGTGTAGAACGGGGAAGTAAGGGAACAGGATATGCACAGACGTATTTGGAAGCAAATGCATCTATGTATGAAACGATAGAGGATTGTCCGGAAGAGCTTTTACTGTTTTTCCACTATGTTCCCTATACATACAGGCTGAAAAACGGAAAGACGTTAATACAGCATATTTATGATACTCATTTTGAAGGAGTGGAGGATGTACAGAAAATGATTGCCCTCTGGAATGGGATACGTGAGAGAATTCCGGAAGATATATTTATGCGTGTGTCAGAACGTTTGGAACATCAGCTGGAGCATGCGAAAGAATGGAGGGATCAGATTAATACCTATTTTTACAGAAAATCTTTTATAGAAGATGAAAAAGGGAGGAAAATTTATTGAATACAGGGAAAAAGAATCATTTAGGAAAAATAAAATTGTCAAAACATATAAAGAAGGAATGGAGGCTGTATAGTTTTTTAATTATACCCATCCTATATTTTGTCATATTTAAATATATACCAATGTTTGGAAACATAATTGCTTTCCGTAAATATTCCGGTGGAGTAAATATTTTTGGGAAAAAATGGGTTGGACTGCGCTATTTCAAACAGTTTCTCAGGGATCCGTCTTTCTGGAGAGCTTTTCGGAATACCCTATTTTTAAGCGTAAGCTATTTAATTGTGAGATTCCCGCTTACATTGATATTCGCATTATTATTGAATGAAATCAGAAATATAAAGTGGAAGAAATTTGTACAGACGGTATCTTACCTGCCTCATTTTATTTCAATGGTTATCATTGCGGGCATGATAAAAGAAGTAGTGTCATTGTCCGGCCCGATTAATACCTTATTAAGCTCATTTGGGATGGAAAAAATATCATTTATACAGGAAGCGTCGTGGTTTCCTCCAATTTATATTATTTCCGGTATCTGGCAGGCGCTTGGATGGGGAACTATCCTGTATCTTGCAGCAATGACAGGGATTAATACAGAGCTTTATGAAGCAGCAAGAGTGGATGGGGCCAACCGGTTCAGGCAGGCGCTGCATGTTACCATACCAGGGATACTGCCTACGATTGTAACACTGCTGATTCTTGATATAGGCGGCATAATGGGCTCTAATTTTGAAAAAATTATTCTGTTATATTTACCATCCACATATGAAACGGCAGATGTTATTTCAACATTGGTTTATCGGATGGGTATCTCAGGAGGTAATTTCAGTTACGCAACCGCGGTTGGTCTTTTTGAGGGGATAATCGGTTTGATTTTAGTGACTACTGCTAATTTTGTTTCTAAAAAAATTACTGAGTCAAGTTTATGGTAGGAGGAGGGGAAAATGGAGAAAGGGAAAAAAATCGTTCAGCAAAAAAATAAAGTAAAGGATTCAACGGGATTTCGCGTATTTCAGGTAATAAATACAGTAATCATGATATTTGTTGTCTTTGTTACCCTGTATCCCTTTGTATATCTTGTGGCACAGTCATTTAGTTCAGAAGGCGCCATTTATGCGGGAAAGGTATCTTTTTTTCCGGTTGAGTTTACAGCCAGGACATATCAGGTCATATTAAGCAAACCGAATTTTTTCCTGTACTATAAAAATACAATTGTATATTCCCTGTTGGGAACCATAATTTCTGTAGCGGGTTCGGCATTGCTGGCCTATCCGCTTTCGAAGGAACGGCTGGTACTGAATAAATTTTTTACTCCGTTTGTTGTGTTTACCATGTTCTTTGCCGGCGGAATGATCCCAAACTACATATTAATTGCACAGGCCCTTCATATGCGCGATACCATGTGGGCATTGATTATACCCGGGGCTATCAGCACCTATAACGTATTGATTATGAAATCGTTTTTTGCCAGCTTGCCCGGTGAACTGGAGGAAGCCGCTTCTATTGACGGGATGAATACATATGGAATATTCCTGAAGATTATTCTTCCGCTTTCCAAGCCAATTATGGCCACTATGTTTTTGTTTTATATTGTTGGCATATGGAACAACTGGTTCGGACCATTCCTTTATTTGGACAGCAAGGATAAATGGCCGGTTGCATTATATCTGAGGCAGATAATCATGGGCGCCACCGGAACTGCGGAGATTGGCGCGGTTTCAGACGAGGCCAGCCAGATTTCCGCAAATGTCCGTTCCTGCTGTATGGTATTGACCGCAGCGCCTATTATATGTGTTTACCCGTTTGTACAAAAATATTTTGTACAGGGGATGATGATCGGATCGGTGAAAGGTTGAAATTATGTCGTTTGTATATAAATAATGGATATGCGGCGGCTTAATATTTATTAATAAGAAGGAGGATTTCATTTATGAAAGCAAAAAAGATACTGGCGATGGCTCTCGCGGGAATTATGATGTTTTCCGTTGGGGCATGCGGCGGAAGCACATCTGAGGAGGCGGCCGCGAATCCGGCTGAAACGGCAACGGATGTTGCGGACATGCTGAATACGGAGGTGGCAACGGATGCGGAGGATGCGCAGCTGGATTATACTTATGGGGAGGATGTGACATTTCATTCTGATGAACCGGTTACTTATTCAATGATGTATTCCGATCATGAAAATTATCCCTATCAGGAAAACTGGCGGTTATGGTCAGCCATACAGGAAAAAACAAATGTAACATTTGATCTTACGATTATTGCGAGAACAGACTATGAAGACAAGAAGTCGGTTCTTATTAATTCGGGGGATTCACCTTATATTATCCCGAAAACCTATGAGGAAGGGAAGTATGTAAACAGCGGCCAGATAGTAGCAATTTCCGACTGGGTAAAATATATGCCCAATTACCAGAAATGTGTGAAAGAATGGGATATGGCAGGAGATTTGAAGTCAAAGCTGCAGGCCGATGGAAAGTATTATGTACTGCCTGGCATATGGGAGAATGGCGGAGGCGGTTATTCCTTTATCATGCGTAAAGATATTTTTGATGCGGCGGGAGTGGATGTGACCGAATTGGAAAAAACCTGGACATATGACGATTTTTACGAGGCGTGCAAAAAGGTAAAAGAGTATACTGGCTGTGAGTATGTTATTTCCGATATGTCAAAGGGTGACTGCCTGTTAAATATTTCTTCCATCCCCTATGGCGCTAAAGCAGGGTGGGGGATATCAAACGCACTGGCCTTTGATCAGGAAAAGGAAGAATTTTATTTTGCCGATACAACAGATGGTGCAAAGGAATGGTTGACCTGGCTGAATAAAATGGTCAAAGACGGAATTTTGGATCCGGAATCCTTTTCCCAGGAAGACGATGCGGCAAAGGCAAAATTTTTCACAGGTGAAACATATGTTATGACGGGTAATTATCAAAATCTGAATGATTATACAACTCAGCTGCAGGTAGAGGGCGCGGAATTGTATATGGCAACGACACCCGGGGGACCTGCGGGCATGGTGCAGATAGAGAATTCCAGGCTTGAAAATGGCGTTATGATTTCACAAAATGCATTGGATGAACTGGGAGAAGAAGGATTTATTAAGATGTTAAGATTTGTTGACTGGTTATGGTATTCCGAAGAAGGCCATACACTTAGCCAATGGGGTGTAGAGGGTGAGACTTATACAAAGGATAGCCAAGGAAATATTATTCTGAATCCTGATATTACATATAATGGCGTTAATCCGAATGCAGAAAAGAAACTGAATGCAGATTATGGATTTGCAGGCGGTGTTTTTGCCTATGGGGGACCTACATGGATCCGGAACTCTAAAATGACAACAGATGGGGAGAAGGATTTTGAAAAGAGAATTCAGGAATACAGAGAGCCCCGGCCGAAGGATCCTCCATTTATGGCAAATGAAGAAGAATCAGAAGAGTTGACTTTAATCCAGACTCCGCTTATCGACAGTACAAAGACCTGGATACAGAAATTTATTACCGGACAGGCAGATATTGAAACTCAATGGGAAAGTTATGTTTCTGAAATAAAGAGCCTGGGTGTTGATAATTATGTATCGCAGGTAAATGAAATTTTTGAAAAAAATAAAACTAAACTCGGTTACTGATTGTGGTAAAAGGGCGGCTGCATTATTCTTCTGTTGAATAGAGTGCTGTACCTTGCTGATGAAAAATGAGTGATATTTTTCAACCGAGCAATAAAAAGTCGGCCTGGCTTTTACTCCCGGGCTGGTAAGACAATCGTAATAGTCCGGCAGAACAGTGCATTTACTGCGCCGGCAAATATATAATGGAAAACACAGGTTTATTTTATGCTTCAATTTTTTGAATGCATAACAATAGCCCTGTGTTTTTTATATACAAATAATGAATACCCCTCAATAGGATATAAGCATTAGACAAAATAAGAAGTAATTTGTACAATGAAGAGAATACTTCACTGTTTTTATCCAAAATTATAATGAAAAGTGCTGCCTGGCTGAAGCAGATTGCCTGAGAGAGGGAAAATTGTGTTTTCCAATAAAGATTTGAAAAAATTAATCATTCCGCTGTTCATGGAACAGCTTCTTGTTATGCTGGTGGGGATTGCGGATACCTTTGTAATCAGCTTTGTGGAAGAATCGGCGGTTTCCGGGGTCTCACTGGTTAATTCCTTCAATACCATATTTATTTTTCTGTTCACGGCGCTTGCCTCAGGAGGGGCAGTGATAATAAGCCAGTATCTGGGCAGAAAAGATCAGGATGCAGCGGGAGAATCGGGCAGTCAGCTGCTTATGATATCCATACTGTTTTCAGTTGCCATGTCTGCAGTCATTCTGGTTTTTAATGAGAAGCTGATGCGTCTTATGTTCGGCAAAGTTGAGGACGGGGTGATGGAAGCCTGCCTGGTTTATCTGCGTATCTCAGCTTATTCTTATCCTGCGCTGGCGGTTTATAATGCGGGGGCGGCGCTTTGCCGGAGCTTTGGAAAAACCAGCACTACCATGTATATTTCAGTGATTGCCAACGTCATTAATGTGGCGGGGAATCTCATAGGGGTATTTTTCCTGAGGGCGGGGGTGGCCGGAGTGGCCTATCCTTCCCTGCTTGCAAGAGCTTTCTCAGCGGTAATCATTACCTTTCTGTGTTTTTCCGGCCGGAATCCGATTCAATACCGCGGGCAGTGGATGAAAATCACGCTGGTTTTTTCCGTTGCAGTCTCTGGGGACCACTGCCGGCATGCGCCTGGTGTTTTCCATCCTGTTTGGCGTGGCGATGAATCTGGGGGTTATGGGGATAGCCTGGGCCATGTGCCTGGATTGGGTGCTTCGCGGCATTATTTTCCGGCACCGTTTTAAGCAAGGCAAGTGGAAAACATGCAAAGTGATCTGAAAGGAGAAAATTAGGATGCAATACACAAAGTTAGGTAATTCTGATTTGACGGTTTCCCGTATCTGTATGGGCTGTATGGGATTTGGCGATGCCAAAAGCGGCCAGCATTCCTGGACACTGGATGAAGCTGCTTCCCGTGAGATTATAAAAAAGGGGCTGGAGCTAGGCGTGAATTTCTTTGATACAGCCATCGGCTACCAGGGAGGGACCAGCGAGCAGTTTGTAGGACGCGCGCTGCGGGATTTCGCCAAACGCGACGAGGTTGTGGTGGCAACAAAATTCCTGCCCCGTACAAATGAGGAGATAGAGGCCGGCATTACCGGGCAGATGCATATTGAGAGAATGGTGGATAAAAGCCTGGAAAACCTGGGGATGGACCATATTGACCTGTACATTTATCATATGTGGGATTACAGAACGCCGGTTTATGACATTCTGGATGGATTGAACCTGGTGATCAAGGCGGGGAAGGTACGTTATACAGGCATATCCAACTGTTTTGCATGGCAGCTTGCGAAAACCAACGCACTGGCGGAAAAGGAAGGCTTTGCCAGGTTCATATCTGTCCAGGGACATTATAATCTTCTGTTCCGTGAGGAGGAAAGGGAAATGGCGCCATTCTGCGCTGAAGAAAATATTGCAATGACACCTTACAGTGCGTTGGCCGGAGGCAGGCTTTCCAAACACCCTGGGGAGACTTCAAAACGTCTGCTTGAGGACAGTTATGCAAAATCCAAATACGATGCCACCGCACAGCAGGACGGCGTGATTATCAGCCGCGTAGCACAGCTGGCAGAAAAAAGAGGGGTCACTATGACGGAAATCGCACTTGCCTGGCTTTTGACAAAGGTGACGGCTCCTGTTGTGGGCGCTACCAAATTGCATCATATGGAAGGGGCGGCAAAGGCGGTGGAACTTGCTTTGTCGGAAGAAGAAACCGCTTATCTGGAGGAACCTTACGTGCCGCATAAGCTGGTCGGGGTAATGGCGCAGAATACGGCGGTGTCCTCCGCGGCCTCCCATGTCTGGCCGGTTGGCGGCCGGAAAATATAAAAAGGGTATTGAAAACTGTTATTATGGTGAAAACGGGCTGATTTTGGGCCCGTTTTTTTAATTTTTAATTTTTGCAAAGAAGCATCATCCATTTCGGCATGTATGCAGTGACGGGAGGCGCCTGGTGGGCGGGAAAAGGGAAATCCCCGTTATGGTTAACTGAAGAAGAAAAGAAAAACCGCTGAAGCTGCAGATCCCTTCTTTCAAGAATACGTGCTATGATGTAATAGGTATGGGGCCGGAGGGAGCTTTATCTGTTTAAATGTAGTCAGGAAGAGAAGGCCGGCTTCCTTGTAATCAGAGTGCTCTTAAAAAGAGCGGAATGGCATGAAGGCAAGGTCAGGGCGGTGAAAAAGGCGCCCTATAAGCTGATAGAATACCGCACGGATAAGATGCGCAGAACCCAGCTGTTTGATATGGAAAAAGATCCATATGAGCAAGATGATCTTAGCGAGGAGGAAGGACTTGCAGAGGTAAGGCGCTCCCTCGCCTTGCTGTTGGAAGACTATAATGAAAAACTTGATGACTGCAGACATAGAATCGGGCGGGAGTTCTGGAAGAATTACGGGAAAACGGAAGAACGGTAATAGCAGAGGCGGCACAGGGAGAAAGGCAGAAAGCTGATACAGCCGGCCCATAGGCGGCTGTATGCGGACTGTCCGCAGCAAATGAATTCTTCACTATTGACAATTAACCATCTGTAAAGTATCATAATTATATTCTTATTATTAGTATTAAGTGCGTTCGCACATTCTGGCAGTTTCTGCCGAAAATCACATTTTATAACGGCAGGAACTGCAGAAGATAATATCAGAAGTGTCTTTGTCTGCATTCCTGCTTTCACAGGGAGGTAAGAATGAAGGGAAAGACAGCAATTGGCGCGGCACTGGATGCCGCCGGAGCGAAGGCCCAGTACGACGGGCATGTAAAGCGTATCCTGGGTAACAGACAGGTTCTGGCACGTATTCTTAAGGGTGCTTCTGAGGAATTCCGGGAGTACTCCCCGGAAGAAATCGTCGGCTGGATTGAGCCTGACATCGAGATTGAGGGGACAGCGCTGCGTCCGGGAGAAACAGGGAAGGGTAAGCTTCTTATCACAGGGGACAGCACGGAGAGCAGGATACCCGGAGAGGGAACAATAACCTATGATATCAGGTTCCGCGTTTATGTTCCCGGGCAGGGGCGCAGGGAGACGGTAAAGCTTCTGATGAATGTGGAGGCGCAGAAAAAATTCTACCTGAAATATCGGATAGTAACCAGGGGAATATTTTACGGCGCAAGAATGCTTTCGGAACAGCTGGACAGGGAATTTACAGACTCGGAATATGGGAAGCTGAAAAAGGTATATAGCATATGGATTTGTATGAATGCGCCCCTGCACATAGGAAACGCCCTGACAGAGTATTGGATTGGGAAAAGAGATATTATTGGGATAATGCCGGAAAAGAAAAAGAATTATGATAAACTTTCAGTTATCATTATCTGCCTGAATGAAAAGAGCAAGGAGAAAGGGGGAGAACTGCACGGCTTTCTGAATACCCTGCTTTCCCCCAGGATGAATGCAGCCAGGAAAAAGGAAGTGCTGTTAAGGGACTATGGAATTGAGATGGAACAGGAAATAGGAGAGGAGCTGAAGCAGATGTGTAATTTAAGTGAGGCCATTGAGGAAAATGCTATGCGAAAGGGGGTAAGGAAAGGCGTAAGAAAAGGCGTAAGAAAGGGAATCAGCCTGACTAAGAATATAATGCGTCTGGCGGGAGAGGGGAAAACGGAAGAAGAAATTTCGGCCCTCTGCGGCGTTAGTACAAAGATGGTGCGTGAGATTATGGAGGCTTAGCGGGGTATGTATCCAAAGGAAATTATAACTATAATATTCTTCTAGAAAAAACAGAGCCGTCTGTGTCTGATATCAGTAAAGTATCGGACGCAGGCGGTTCTTTGCGTAGCCGCAGAGGGAGAAGCGGCCAGGGTTATGAGGGCAGGAGGGCTTTCTCCTTGATTTTACCTTCCTTCATGTCTCCGCTGATTTCATATTGACGCAATATCATAGAAATCCTATAATTAAGTTCTGCGCGCCGGCCTGCAAGGGAAACCACGATTACAGAGGCAGGTCCTGCGCCGGACTTTTTTATATTAAGGGGAGATAGTATGTTATGTTAATCAGGAATTATGTGCAGCAGCTAAAAAAAGAGTTTAAGAACTACAGCGGGGCCGATCTTATAAAGGATCTCATGGCCGGGCTGACGGTTGCGGCGGTGGCACTTCCGCTGGCGCTGGCCTTCGGCGTAAGCAGCGGTGCGACGGCGGCGGCCGGGCTGGTTACGGCCATTATTGCCGGCCTGGTAATCGGTGCGTTTTCGGGCGGGTTTTATCAGATATCCGGCCCTACGGGGGCAATGGCAGCCATATTGATGTCCGTTATTGCAGGATATGGCCTGCAGGGAGTTTTTGCGGCCACGCTCATTGCGGGTGTCCTGCTTGTGCTTTGCGGTATTTTCCATATCGGCAGGCTGACAAGCTTTATCCCGGCGCCTGTTATTACAGGATTTACATCCGGTATTGCCGTAATTATTGCAATGGGGCAGATTGATAATTTTTTTGGAGTTGCATCGGAAGGATCCAGCGCCGTGCAAAAGCTTTTCAGCTATGGGCGTCTGGGCTTTCCGGTGAATTTGCAGGCTGTTTTGCTGGGAATGTTTGTTGTATTATTTATGGTGTTTTTCCCGAAAAAATGGAACGCGGTGGTGCCGGCTTCCTTTCTGAGCATTATTATTGCCACAGTGATTTCTGTTGTAATGAAACTGGATGTGGAAACGGTGGGCGCCATTCCCAAAACGCTTTTCCTGGAGGACCGTCTGGATATTGCGGCGCTGAATCTCCAGGATATCAAAGGGCTTTTCGGCCCGGCGGTGAGTATTGCCATGCTGGGGATGATTGAAAGCCTGCTGTGCGGGGCCAGCGCCGGGAAAATGGCAAATGTCAGGCTGAACAGCGATCAGGAGCTGGTGGCGCAGGGCATCGGAAATATTATCCTGCCCTTTTTCGGGGGGATTCCCGCAACTGCGGCCATTGCCAGGACGAGCGTTGCGCTGAAATCCGGGGCGCGCACAAGGCTGACCGGAATATTCCATGCGCTGGGGCTTCTTGTTTTTATGTTTATCCTGGGGCCTGTGATGGCAAAGATTCCCCTGTCCGCCCTTGCGGGGGTTCTGATGGTGACCGCCTTCCGTATGAATGACTGGAAGGAAATCAGGTATATTTTTTCCCATCATTTCAAGGGGGCCGCAGCCAAATACCTGATTACCATGGCGGCGACCATTTTGTTTGATCTGACTACGGCGATTCTGCTGGGTGTGGTAACCGGGCTGGTTCTTCTGGTCAGCCGTTTGTCCCATATAGAAATCAATTATGAGAAAGTGGATATGAGCCGTATCAATAATGCGGACGAGAGGCTGAATAAGAAGTATGAAAATGCTGCGGTCGCTTATCTGACGGGAACCATAATTTTTGCAAACACGCAGAATATTGAGGGAATCCTTGTAAAAATGCAGGAGTTTGATACCGTTCTGCTGTCCATGCGAGGGGTTTCCTATATGGATATCTCAGGCGCCATTACTTTTATGCAGGTGTTGGCCGAGCTGCAGAAACAGGGGAAGAAAATCTTTTTATGCGGAGTGCCGGGCAGTACCATGAATATGCTGAAGCGTTCCGGCATTTATGATATGATTGGGGAGAATAATTTCTATTGGAGTGTGGAACGGGCGCTGCTGGAAGACGGAGAGGCCGCTTAGGAAATAATCCTGCGGGCCGCTTGGCTTAAAATCTTAGCTTTAAGTTTAAAAAGAAAGGAGCAAAACCATATCGTTTATGGTTTTGCTCTTTTTCCGGTGAGTAATTATTAACCGGCAGCAATTCTTTTTCTTTTGGAAAATACTTTAAGCAAATTCCTACTGCTGTAGCTTGGTTGTGTTTCCAGCCTGATACTGCTCCAGTCTTTCATCCAGGATTGCCTGATATCCGGCATCCAGATATTTCTGAGTCAGTTCATCATACAGAGCATCAAACTCTTCGGGTGCACACATGGTCAGCTGATCCCTGTATTCCTTATACAGCTCACCCAGTGTACCGCGGTATTCGCTTTCAGACTCAAGGGCAACGGAGTAAACTGCATCAATAATTGCCAGTCCTTCATCAGCCATTTTTACACGTGTATTGTAGAAGTCAAGCACTTCCTGTGTGAAATCCTGAGGTAAATCCTGAGGAAGGGTTGCCTTGATAATCTGTTCCATGGTACCGGCGCTTCTGCCTTCCCTTACCACTGCCCAGTAGTCCTTGTTGTTATTATAGCCCTGCTTATATTCGCCGCTGTAATCAGCCACGCTGATGGGAAGTCCTTCTGCATCAACATTGTAGTTTTCGCCTTCAACACCCCACTGTAATGTGAAGAGCACATCTTCCTGGCTCATCCATTAATCTTGGTCAGGGCATCTTCATATTCTTCATAGGTTACGGGAACATGATCATAGCCGACCTGATCAAGCCAGTCCGTACGCCAGAATACCTGCCAGGTATAGCCTGTGTTGTAGAAAGGTCTGTTTGCCAGGGCAAAATATGTTTCGCCGTTCATAACAGAGTAATCAACCAGATTATTTTCCACCATGGAATTGTACGTTTTCTATTCATATTCAAATTTGTTTTGTGCAAAAACGACCATTTATTCCGCCTGAAGACGCCGAAACGACGTACAATGCATAAATTTTATTGGTTTTTGTAAATTAACAATAAATTTTTACGGATTGATTTAATTATTTCTGCATATCTGATAAGATTAAATAGAAAAAAAGGAGGAGGAGGAATATCATGGCAAGACGTAAAAATGTTATAACAGAATACCGCAGTTATTTTCTTCCGCTTCATTTTCCGGTGGTACTTCTTGCGGGAGATTATTGGAGGATATCTGATAAACCCAGTGGGAGGCTGCATTTTCATAATTGTCTTGAACTGGGTGTCTGCCACAGTGACAGCGGTAAGATGGAATTTTTCGGGAAGACATATACCTTTAAGAAGGGGGATGTCACCTGTATTCCCCGCAATATACCGCATACAACATATTCGGCGCCCGGGACAAAGAGCCATTGGTCCTATATTTTTTTAGATCCGGAGCTTTTATTTGCGAGGTTTCTCCCTTCCGCTTGGCGTAATTTTGATCTGTCAATGTACAGCTTTCATAACTGTAATTTTATATTTGGCCAGCAGGAATATCCTGACATATATTCTCTGGCGGTACAGGCGATTGAGGAACTGAAAAAACAGGAGACAGGATATGAGCTGAGTGCACAGGGATTATTGCTTTCACTGTATATCAAGCTTTATCGGATGCAGTATCTTGAGGCAAAGGCCAATCCCGAAATAGAATCGGGTATGCCGGAGTATTCCCAGCCAATTACCTCCGCATTAAATTACATAGAAAATTACTATGATCAGCCATTGACGGTAGAACAGCTGGCCGAACAATGTCATTTAAGCGCTACGCATTTCAGACGTACCTTTCATGATATTATGGGGATGCCGCCGCTTGAATATCTGAATATAACAAGGATTATGAAGGCCTGTGTTCTGTTGCGTAGTACCCAGGATACGATTTTAAATATTGCTGAGCAGACCGGATTTCAATCCATTTCCAGTTTTAACAGGCTTTTTGGACGTATCATGCAGATGTCTCCCAGAGAGTACCGTAAGCAGATGCTTCAGGCGGATGAACAGTTAAGGAACCAGTCTATTCTGGAATATTCGGGGTGGCTGTTTCCGGAAAGGGAATAAGAAGGACAGATAACAAATTTTGGAGGTAGAAAATGAACAAAAGAAAAACGCCTATTATGGGATGGGCATCCTGGAACTGTTTTCGGACAGGGATTTCAGAAGAAAAAATAAAGGAACAGGTGGATATGCTTGTCAGGACAGGGCTGGCTGAGCATGGCTATACCTATGTGAATATTGACGACGGCTTTTTAGGCGGAAGGGATTCCGCCGGAATAAAATAACTAGAGTAATGGCAAGGGGAATCTGGAATATATTAACAACCGTTTGTCAAAACCAGATTGGTGTGCTGCTGAAGGACGAAGTTAAAGATATACAAGGTTCATTAGAATTGCTTCTTTCAGCACTTGTAGAGGAAACGGAAACCACTCATCTTGTAGATGAAATTCCTTCAATTATTAAGGAACAGTCTTTTACCTACGATGCAGAGTTGGATAAAATATGCTTTATTATTGATCGGGATAGAAAAAGCTTTATATATCCAAAGTCAAAATACGATAGTGAGGAGCTTTTAAGGAGAATTGATAAGGCGGTTGTGAATGAAAAACAGTTTTGCGAAGATGACATAGAACTTGAACATTCTGTAGGAAGTAAGGTTGGTAAGCTTGTTGAAGAACTAAGAAAATAACTGTAATTTTTGTACCTGAAAATATGGTATGACATTATGGAAAATGTCAACCTAATGCTTGCCAGTAATGCATTTCACTGTTATTCATGACAGCAATGTATGGCTTTATATAAAAAGGGCAGGAGAAAAACAATTAATCTGACAAAAAACAGGAGGACTTCTGGTTTACCCTGCTGCGCAGGGAGGACGAACGCCCGCTGTGGCATCCGGAACTGGAACTGATTTTCGTACTAAAAGGGGCGGGCGGGTATGCTTTACCCATAACGGGCCGGCATACCGCATCAATGAAGGGGATATTTTTGCCGTCAACAGCTTCCAGATGCTTGAGCTTGAGCTGGACGGGGATGCGTATGCGCTGTCGCTGTCGATTTCCCTGCATTATCTGGCCTCCATCAGTCCGGAGCTTCTGAGCCACAAGGTAAACTGCCGTTCCTTCCTGTATCCGAAGGACAGGCAGGAGATCTATGATGTACTCCGGAACAATCTGGCCCGGGCCTTTCAGGCGCAGTATAAATATGAGATGAGGCAGTCCCTCTATTTAAAGAACCGGATTGCGGCGCTTCTTGAAAACCTGGTCCGGCATTTCCTGGAGGAAAAGGAGGAGCTGCCGGAGGGCGGTGGCTGGGAGCGTCTGAAACCGGCCAACCGGTACCAGGTGTTTCAGCGGAAGGAGGCGATCCGACGGTAATGGCAGATTTACAGAAACAGGAGACAGAAGGAAAATAAGAGTCATTCAGGGAAACACATGGCTGCACGGTGGCGGATATTTCGCCGGATCTTCCATTGAGCAGGTTGCCTATGACGGGTATAACATGTGCATGGACGGGGATGTGGTTGTGGTTTCCGTCAATCACCGTCTGAATCTGCTGGGATATCTTGATCTGTCCCCCTTCGGGGAAAAGTACAAAAACTCCGGAAATGCAGGCCATGCGGATATGGTGGCGGCATTACGCTGGATACATAAAAATATCGCCCTGTTCGGCGGGAATCCTGAGAATGTAACAATTTTCGGCCAATCCGGAGGCGGTATGAAGGTGGCCGACCTGATGCAGATTCCGGATGCGGACGGCCTGTTCCATAAGGGCATGATCATGAGCGGCGTTGGGGATGCAGCCACACTGCCTATCTGCCGCGGCGACGGGCGTGAGATCGTTAGGGCACTGCTCGCGGAGCTGGGGCTTGGCGAGGGGGATGTGGAAAAGCTGGAAACCGTACCTTATTATGAGCTGGCAAAAGCCTACACAAAGGTCAGCGCGCTGATTGCCATGAAGGGCGGCTATGTGGGAGGATCCCCGCTGTTAAATGATTATTATCTCGGCAGCCCGCTGGAGTGCGGCTTCCGTGAACATGCATATCAGATCCCGCTTTTGATCGGTTCCGTATTCGGGGAGTTCGCATTCCTGCCGGAAACCTATGATAAAACAAAGCTGTCTGGGGAAGAGGCAAGGGAGATTATCGCAAAGGTTTATGGGGAACATACGGATGAAATGATCGCCGCCTTTGCCAAAGCCTATCCCGGAAAATATGCCACGGATCTGCTGAATGTGGACCGTGTGATGCGTCAGCCCTCCAAACGTCTGGCAAAGCTCCACGCGAAGGGAGACGCGGGGACCTACCTTTACAACTTTATCCTGGAGTTCCCGATCCAGCATCAGAAAATCGCATGGCACTGTTCGGATATCCCCTTCTTTTTCCACAATACGGATAAGGTGGAGGTATGCGGCATCCAGGGTGTTTCCGATGAACTGGAGGCCCGGATGTTCGGCGCCCTGATGACCTTTACACGGACCGGCAGGCCGGGACATTCCGGACTTCCCCAGTGGGATGCGGTAACGGAGGAAAAAGAGCCTACCATGATCTTTGACCGCAGCTGTGAGGTGCGCGACCATTATGACGACGCTCTGTATGAGCTGATTGACAGTATTCTTCCGCCCTTTAACCTGATGGAAATGATGAAGAATCAGGATGTCCAGCACTGAGCAGGTTTGTATGAAGATAAACATGTGTGAAGAAGAACATGCATGTACCGGGAAGAGAGAAGCAATATGGTAAAAATGCAGGTGCTTCTTTATCCGGCCGTAAACATTGCCGGGCGGGAAACTGAATTTTTTCATGGCATGAATCCGGAAAAATATCATTGCAGCAAAAAACATGAGAAGGTTATAAAGACCATGTTTTCCATGATGAGCGGCATGATGGGCGGCCAGGCCGGGTCGAACATGCTGGAGGAGGTGTACCTGCAGGGTCGTCTGGAAAAAGAACATATTTATGCCTCCCCGCTTCTGGATGATATGCATGATCTGCCGCCCACGCTTCTTCTGTTCGGGGAACATGATTTTCTGGTATTTGAGGATTTTGCCTACGCCAGAACGCTACAAAAGGCGGGAACGGCGCTTAAGATGGTGGTTTACCGGGAACCGGCTTTGCCGATCAGATTGGCGTGGGCCCCAGGCTGAGGACTGTATCAGAGAAATCGCGGTATACATGAAGGAAATATTGTGATTGCAGGAGAAAAAGCAGTTACGTTACTTTGTAAAAAGGGGGACTGGCCATTACCGGGTGCGCCGTATGGCTTGCGGCAAAGGTGCCTGAGGAAAAGAGGGATAAGGCGATTGCCTTCGGTGTGACGGCGCTTCTTTATTTTACGGCGGTCATTCCATGAATTCCGCAGGCGTCATCCTGCTGCTGCTGTTTCCGGGAATTTATCCTGCTCTGGCGGGAAAGGAAAATATCTTCCGGGCCGTCGTCTACATCTGGTGTCTTGTTGTGGGCAGCAGCCGTGTGTTTATGGGAGCGCATTTTGCCAGTGACGTGACGGTGGGGATCCTGATTTCCCTGGCGTTGTTTGAACTGGTGAGTTTTCTTGTGGATAAGGTAAAGACTAAACAGATGCATAGTTAATATCATAGGAATATATAAAACAGAGGGCTATTGGTAGTCCCCTGTTTTTTATAGTTTGTAATAATTTTTCCGTGATGCAGTATCGTACCACGAATAAAGCCTCGCCGGACAGGCAACACTCCTCAATAGGATACAGAAAGGGATTTTCAGACGAAGTATTTTATTTGGAGGAGACAGCAATGAGCATTCAAAAAGGTGATATATATTACGCAGACTTACGTCCGGTGATCGGCTCAGAACAGGGAGGCATCCGTCCGGTTCTTATCATTCAGAATGATATGGGCAACCGCTACAGCCCCACCGTCATCGTGGCCGCAATAACAAGCCAGACCGGAAAGCATAAGCTTCCCACGCATATACCGCTTGAGGATTCCAAATTCGGTTTAAGAAAGGATTCCATCATTCTTCTGGAGCAGGTGCGTACCATTGACCGCTCAAGGCTTAAGGAATACATAGGCAGAGTGGACAATCTTTTGTTGGGACAGGTGGACCGGGCGCTTGCGGTAAGCTTTGGGATGTGTATGTAAGGTAAAGGTTATTTGGGAATGCGGTAGATAGTCAAAAACTATTTATCGCATTCTTTTTTTGTAATACTTACTTCGTAACTGTTTTGTGGGTCAGTATATTTAGCCGTGCAGACAGACATGTCCGTTTAGGCTGGTTTACAGAAAAGCAGCGCAGGATGTATATGAGAGCATCGGCGGCAAAGAGAATATTATCAGTGCGGCGCACTGCGCCGCCAGGCTGCGGCTGGTAATAGCGGACAATGACAAATGCGATAAGGATGCGGTGGAAAATATTGAAGGAGTAAAGGGCGTGTTCTTTGCCTCCGGCCAGCTCCAGATTATTTTCGGGACCGGCACGGTTAACAAGGTATATGACGAATCCCTGCAGATTGCGGGAATCGGCGCTGCCACCAAGGAAGAGGTGAAGCAGGCCGCCTCCGCCAGGACCAGCTTCTGGAAACGCGCTGTGAAAACGCTGGGGGACGTATTTGTACCCATCATTCCGGCCATCGTGGCAAGCGGCCTTTTAATGGGACTTCTGGAAGGCCTCTGCAAGATTTATCCGGCCATGGCCCAGTCCGGCGCTTATACCATCCTGCATCTGTTCAGCAATGCCGCTTTCGTGTTCCTGCCTGTGCTCATCGCCATCAGTGCGGCGCGGGTTTTCGGCGGAAATCTGTTTCTGGGCGCAGTAGTGGGCATGATTATGATTCATCCGGATCTGCTCAATGCCTGGAGCGTGGCCGGCGCGGAATCCATCCCAACGGCGGATGCCTGGTTCGGACTGTACCAGATCAACCTGGTGGGCTACCAGGGACATGTAATTCCCGTGGTAATCGCCGTCTGGATCATGTGCATGCTGGAGAAGAAGCTGCATAAAATCGTGCCTGAAATCCTGGATCTTTTCGTAACGCCTCTCGTAACCGTACTTGTGACCGGTTACCTGACGCTGACAATCATCGGCCCCGTATTTTCCTGGATTGAAAATGGCGTCCTTTCCGGCATGCAGTTCCTGATTACCCTGCCCTTCGGCATCGGCGCCGCTGTCTGCGGGGCTGCCTATGCGCCTACGGTAGTGGCCGGCGTGCACCATATGTACAATGCGCTGGAGGCCGGACTTCTGAGCGGGACAGGCCTGAATACCTGGATGCCCATTGCCTTGCCAGCGGCGTGCTTGGAAACGGTATGGCTATAATACCCTCAGAAGGGAAGGTATACGCTCCCTTTGACGGGACGGTGCAGACCATTTTCTCTACGGGCCATGCGGTGGGACTGCTGGGCACGGACGGTACGGAGATCCTGATTCATATCGGCATGGATACCGTAAAGCTGGAAGGAAAATATTTTACCGCCCATGTGCAGGACGGCTCCGATGTGAAAAAGGGAGATCTGCTGATAGAGTTTGACCGGGAAGGAATTCTTGGGAAAGGCTATGATATAACAACCCCCGTTATCGTGACGAACACCGGAGATTATGCACAGGTAAATACGCAGGCGGCCGCTCTGTAAAGGCCGGGGAACCGGTGCTCTCCCGTGTAAAATAAACAGTGTGCCAAACAAAAAGAGGAGGAGCAGCGGCCATGAACGAAGCAGGACTGCAGATGATCCGGAAAATCAGGGAGGCGGAAGCGGCGGCGCAGGAAGGGGTGCAGAAAGACCCCTGGCGTCTGAAGTTCCATCTTATGCCGCCCGCAGGATGGCTGAACGACCCTAACGGCCTGTGCCAGATGAACGGTGTCTACCATGTTTTTTTCCAATATTCGCCCTTTGACCCCTGCGGCGGGGAAAAGTTCTGGGGGCATTACACCAGCCGGAACCTGACGGACTGGGAATATGCGGGCGTTCCCCTGGCCCCGGATGAACAGTTTGACAGAAGCGGCGTTTATTCCGGAAGCTGTCTTATAAAGGATGGGATCATGTATCTGTTTTACACAGGAAATGTGAAGCTTCCGGGAGACTTTGACTATGTCACCCAGGGACGGGAGGCCAACACGGTGCTGGTGGAAAGCCGGGACGGCAGGACCTTTGGGGATAAAAAGCTGCTGCTTACGAACAGGGATTATCCGGCGGACTATACCCTGCACATCCGCGACCCCAAGGTATTTGCCCTGGAAAACAGATACTATATGGTTTTGGGGGGCAGGAAGAAAAATGACTGCGGGGCGGTGCTGCTCTATGAAAGCTGTGATTTGGAAAACTGGCGATTTTGCCGGGAACTGACCGTGCCCATGAGGTTCGGCTATATGTGGGAATGCCCTGATTTGTTTTACACAGGGGGAAAATGGTTCCTCTCCCTTTCCCCCCAGGGGCTTCCCAGGAATGAACACGAATTCTAGAATGTCTATACGGCAGGTTATTTTCAGATAAACGGAGATTTCCGGGCGGGCTGCCGGCTGGAGGATTTCCGGGAATGGGACAAGGGGTTTGATTTCTACGCTCCTCAGACCTTTACGGATGAAAGCGGCAGGACCCTGCTGATCGCCTGGGCCGGCCTGCCGGATGTTGAGGAGGAATATGTAAACCCCACGATAGAAAGCGGCTGGCAGCATGCGCTTACGGTTCCGCGGGTCATCCGGGAACAAAACGGCCGCCTGCTCCAGTATCCGGTTCCCGAGCTGGAAGCCCTGCGCGGCGAACGGCAGGAGGTGAGGGCCGGGGAAGCCGTGTACTGCGCTCCCGCCTTTGATTTGATAGTCTCTGTGGATGAAAAAGGAGGCGCCGGTGCCAGCGGCGCAAAAGACAGTAAACTGTCAATTACGATTGCAGACGCTCTCAGGTTTACCTGGGACGGAAAAGAGGCGGTGCTTTCCTTCACGGACGATGTTGCCGGCAGACAGATCGGCGCCGGCAGGGGGCGCACGCAGCGGAGGGCGCTGATCTCCGGTATACAGGAAGTACGTATCCTGGCAGATACATCCCTGATAGAGATTTATGTCAACCATGGAGAAACAGTGTTTACCACCCGTTTTTACCCGACGGAGGATACCAGGCGCCTTCTCATGGAAGGAGTGTCTGCTAAAGCCGGCGTTCTTTGGCCCATGTGTCAGGAGACTGAGTAATTAAAAATAAAAAGCGGCTTTCCCGCCTGCCCGGCATATTCCCCGTGCCGCAGGGCTGTACGGCTGCAAAATGTGAAAACTTCTTCCGAAGAGAAAAACACGGTGTTTTCCTGCGGAGGAAGTTTTTTTGGTGCCCGGATTTATGCACAGTTGGCAGAAATTGTACCTGACGTTTATGCAAGATGGAACGAAAACGAAATATTGATCGGAAATGAATTGCGTATTATGACTTCCCTTGCATTTCCCTCCTGGCTGCTGGTCAGGCAGGTAGGGGCCCTGGAGGTGATAGGAGCTCCGGTTATAGCGATCATAGCGGGAATGGTGCTGGCAATTGCCATCAGGGACAAGTCTTCTGTCAGTGGAGGCATCGCCTTTACCTGATTCCCGGCAAGACGGCGGCTCTTATCGGCGTCGGCTCCTGCATCTGCGGCGGTTCTGCCATTGCGGCCGCAGCGCCTGTCATTGACGCGGACGATGAACAAATCGCCCAGGCCATATCCGTTATTTTTCTTTTTAATGTAATAGCGGCGCTTATTTTCCCCACGCTGGGAAAGGTACTTGGGCTGACTGACACGGGCTTCGGGCTCTTTGCGGGAACAGCGGTCAACGATACCTCCTCCGTTACGGCGGCGGCCTCCACCTGGGATACGCTGCACGGTACGAACGGGGCGGTATTGGAATATTCGACCATCGTGAAGCTGACGCGGACGCTGGCAATCATACCGGTTTCGCTGATGCTTGCTTTTGTAAGGATGCAGAAGGAAAAGAAAGAAATGCGGGGGGAAGGGAAGCCGGTCAGCCTGAAAAACGTATTCCCCACATTCATACTCCATTTCGTTGCCGCCTCCATCATTACCACAGTTATCACCTCTGTCTGCACCGGGCCTGTCCTGGGAGCCGCCAATGAAATCTTCGGTTTCCTCAAGCAGCTGAGCAAGTTCTTTATCGTTATGGCCATGGCGGCTATCGGAATCAACACAAATGTGGTAAAACTGGTAAAAACAGGAGGCAAGCCTATTGCTCTTGGATTTACCTGCTGGGTGGCCATTGCCCTTGTGAGCCTGACCCTGCAGCAGATGCTCGGCATCTGGTAAGACGGTAAAGCCTCAATATCTGAACTGCGTCAGAAGAAGTCCTGGTTTTCAGGGCTTCTTTTTTTAGTGGTTCCGGTGATATTAAATTTCATAATTCCGTTTCTAAACTTCCGCATCATTGCTTATTCCTTTCTTGTATGATAAAATTATTAGATATATGTGGGTTGGGCAGGAATGAAAACATAATGCAGAGGGCGGAGACATGATTTCACAGAAAAAAATACTGGTGGTAGAAGATAATGAAATTAACAGGGCGATGCTGAGCGAGATTTTATCCTCGGAATATCAGGTCCTGGAGGCGGAAAACGGGGCGGTGGCTCTGGATGTGCTGAAGGAGTATGGGGAGGGGATTTCACTAATCCTGCTGGACATCATCATGCCTGTCATGGACGGCTATACCTTCCTGGCTCATGTAAAGGCGGATCAGGCCTATTCTTCGATTCCTGTGATTGTTACGACGCAGAGCGACGGTGAATCCGACGAGGTGGCGGCGCTTTCCCATGGGGCGGCGGATTTCGTGGCGAAGCCCTACCGTCCGCAGATCATACTGCACAGGGTGGCGAGCATCATTAATTTAAGGGAAACGGCGGCTGTGATTAATATGATCCAGTATGACCGGCTGACCGGGCTGTACAGCAAAGAGTTTTTTTATCAGCGCGTGAAGGAAATCCTGCTGCAGCATCCGGACAGGGAGTATGATATCCTGTGCTCCGATATAGAGAATTTCAAGCTTATCAATGATATATTCGGCATACCGGCAGGGGACCGGCTCCTGTGCGGCGTGGCCGACATGTATACCAGGCTTGTGGGAGATAAGGGGATCTGCGGCCGTTTTAACGCGGATCGGTTTGCCTGCCTGCTGGAGCATACCGCAGAATATACGGACGACATGTTCATTGAGCTGGGAATGGAGATCAATTCCCTCTCCCATGCGAAAAATATTGTGATGAAATGGGGGATTTATTCCATACACGACAGGGGGATTTCCGTGGAGCAGATGTGCGACCGGGCCTTGCTGGCGGCCAACAGCATCAAGGGGCAGTACGGCAAATACTGTGCTGCCTATGACGATCAGCTGCGGAGCCGGCTCCTGCGGGAGCAGGCCATCACGGACGGTATGGAGGCGGCGCTGGCGGAGGGCCAGTTCGAGGTGTATCTGCAGCCCAAGTACCGGATTAAGGATGACAGGCTGGCCGGAGCCGAAGCGCTTGTACGCTGGAACCATCCGGAATGGGGAATGCAGTCCCCTGCGTATTTTATTCCTTTATTTGAAAAGAACGGTTTTATCACCAAGCTGGATCAATATGTCTGGGACCGGGCCTGCGCAGTGCTGAGGGAATGGGAGGATAAGGGATATCCTCCGCTTTCCGTTTCCGTCAACGTATCCCGTGCCGACATTTACAACGCGGACATTGCGGATATTCTGCTTAACACCATCCGCAGGCACAGGCTCCCGCCTTCGCGTCTCCATCTGGAGATTACCGAGAGCGCCTATACGGAAAATCCGGCGCAGATCATCCATACCATCGGCCGGCTGCGTGAGCTGGGCTTCGTGATTGAAATGGACGATTTCGGAAGCGGCTATTCGTCCCTGAACATGCTGAATAAAATGTCCATTGATATTCTGAAGCTGGATATGAAGTTTATCCAGAGTGAGACGGCAAAGCCGGTGAATCAGGGGATTCTCCGCTTTATTATGGGACTCGCCCGCTGGATGAACCTGGGCGTGGTCGCGGAAGGCGTGGAAACCAGGGAACAGCTGGAGAGGCTCAGGGAAATCGGCTGCGATTATGTACAGGGCTACTTTTTTGCCAGGCCCATGCCCTGCGGAGAGTTTGAAGCGCTCCTGAGGAAGGAACGGACCACCGTGGACGAGGGGCAGGCGCAGGCGAAGGAGCGGCCCTGGGTGGAGCAATGGTCCCGCGTGATCCTGGTGGCGGATGAGGATGCGGAGTACCGCAGCCAGGTGAAGAAGACCTTTGAGAATAACTATCAGGTAGTGGAGGCGGCCGACGGGGAAGCGGCGCTGGCCTGCATTGCCAGCTATGAAAATAAAATTGCCGTGGCGATCCTGAGTATGACGCTTGACGGTCCGGATAATTTTTCTGTGCTTGAAGTGCTGCTTCGGGAAAAATCTGTCTGGAACATCCCCGTGATTGCCACAGGCCCCGGGGATACGCAGCTGGAGGAACGGGTGCTGGATGCGGGCGTGGATGATTTCGCAGGAAAGCCACATACCCAGAAAAGCCTGTGGAACCGGGCGCTGCGCGCCATGGGAATTACAGCGTCCAGGGAGCGGGAGCGCACCCTTCAAAATGAAGCCTACCGGGATTTCCTCACAGGGCTTCTGAACCGGAGGGGGCTGGAGGCGTCCGTGGAAGCCCTGCATAAGGAGGACTGCCCTCTGGCGGTATATCTTTTTGATTTGGACAACCTGAAATACATCAATGATTCCTTCGGACACGGAGAAGGGGACCGGATGCTCATGAAGTTCGGTGAAATTATCCGCAGCCATACCAGGGGGACAGACATTCTCTCACGGTTCGGCGGAGATGAGTTTGTCGTAGTTATGAAGCAGATGCGTTCCGAAGAAATGGCTCTTAAAAAGGGAGAAGAAATCTGCCGGGCGGTTCGTGAAAGCGGATGGAGAGAGGGTCTGGTACCGGCATGTTCTGCCGGAATTGTGATTGGTAATGAGGAAGACGGCCTGAATGAAATGGTAAAACGGGCGGATGAGGCGCTTTATAGTGCCAAAACCGCCAATAAAGGCGGATGCTGCCTCTGGAAAGGGTGAAGGGAGCCTGGAGATCATGGGGGAATACGAATATCAGGGGGACAGCACAGGGATGGACAATAAAGACCTGAAGGAGCGGCCTTTCCCGGAATATCTGCTGAAGAAGGAACTTTCGGAAGCCAACGAAAAAATGCAGGAAATCATAAATGCCATACCGGGAGGCGTTGCCATCTATAAGGTATCCGATATTTTTGAAACCATCTATTTCTCGGATGGTGTGCCGGAATTGTCCGGCTATACGGCGGAGGAATACCGGGAGCTCGTGAAACGGGATGCGGCGGAAATGACCTATTGTGAGGATTCCAAAATGGTGGTATCCAGAGCGATGAAGGTTGCCAGGAGCCATGGCGTGGATGATTTTGAGTTCCGTAAGCAGCACCGGGACGGGCATATTGTATGGGTGCGAGTACGGATGAAATGGATCGGGGAAGAGGACGGCTGCCCTCTGCTCCATTGCGTATTCCATAATATATCCGATCTGAAAGAAGCGCAGCTGGAAATGGATCATCTGATTAACTCCATACCGGGCGGGATTGCCAGCTACCGGATAGAAGGGGGACGTTTTATCCCCACTTATTTTTCCGACGGCGTTACCATGCTTTCCGGCCACAGCCGGGAGGAATATGAGCGGATGATTGGCAGGGATGCGCTGAACGTGATTTATGAACAGGACAGGAAGCGGGTTTTTGAGGCCGCGCAAAAGGCAGTGGAAAGCGGCGGCGTGCTGGATGTTTCCTACCGGATGTTCCATAAGGACGGACATCTGATCTGGATTCATTTGAACGGCAGGCGGATGGGGCCGCTGGCGGAAAGCACGAGGTTTTATGCTGTTTTTACGGGGATTTCCGAGGAAACCAGGCTTTTTCAGAGCATTGCCAATGAAACGGCGGACGGGATTTATATCATTGACAGAGATAATTATGATCTGCTTTATGTCAATGAATCCAGGACTCTTTTCAGCAAAGGCGCTGAATGCGTGGGGAAGAAATGCTATGAGGCGCTGCACGGCAAGGATGCACCCTGTTCTTTCTGTACCCTGCGGTGCTATCAGCCGGACGGGATCGAGCATGAAATGCGGATTGACGGTACAGACCGCTATTTCATGGCCCGTTTTAACGAAACGGAATGGAACGGGATTCCCGCCTATGTGACGTATATCCGGGATGTGACGGACGAGGTGAGGACGAGAAAAGAGAAGGAGCGTCTGGAGGAGTACTTCGAAACGGTGGTGAAGAATCTGCCGGGCGGAATTGCGGTGGTGCATTATGAACCGGACGGAAGCATGATACCGGAATTTCTGTCGGATGGTTTTGCGGCTCTGACCGACATGCCGCTGGACAAGGCCTGGGAGCTTTACAAAGAGGATGCCATGGTGGGTGTCCATCCGGAGGATCGGGATTATGTAAATAAAAGGATGAATGATTATATCAAAAGCGGCGACAGCCACTGTGAGATTGTTTACCGCCTGAAAAAAGGGAAAGACAGCTATGTCTGGGTGAAAAACAACCTTACCCTTATCCAGAATGAAGGCGGGGAGCGCCGGGTCTATGCCGTTTATCATGATGTTACCAGGGAACGGGAGGAACAGGAGCGGCTCCGGAAAAAATATCAGGATCTGATTATCAGCCATTACCGTACTCCGGATCCCAATGCGCTCATTATGGGGCACTGCAATATTACGCAGAACCGTATCCTGGAAATTATCGACAGGACCGGTTCAAATCTGCTGGAGACCTTTGGTACGGTGAGGGAAGAGTTTTTTATGGGCCTTTCCAGCCTGGTGGTGGATGAACAGGAACGGGAGGAATTTCTTGGTATTTATTTGAACAGACCTTCCCTGGAGGCATTCCGCCGGGGGGATACCCAGCGGCGCCTGAAATGCTTTGTAAAGCTGCCTCATGAAGAAAGGGGGCGGTATGTCCTCATCAATATGAATCTGGTTGCCACGCCGGACAGCAAAGATGTGACGGGGATACTGACAGTGTCGGATATAACAGGACAGACCATTTCCGACAGGATTTTGCATCAGCTGTCCGTTACAGGCTACGACTATGTGCTGGATGTGGATTTGTCCATGGACAGCTGCACGCTTGTTTCCAGTAATGAAGGCGCTTCCCGCGTACCTTCTCAGCAGGGCCGGTATACCGAATGGATAGATTCCATGATCCGTGACAGCGTGGTTGGGCAGGATGCACAGTTGTACCGGGAAAGCCTGAATCCGGAGAAAGTTTCTGAGAAGCTGGGCAGGGAGGGGGCTTATGCCTTTTACTTTTCCATGGTAGATGGCAGCGGGGATATCCGTATTAAAAATATGACCGTTTTCGCCACGGATCTCAGGCTGGGAAGGGTATGTCTTGCCAGGACGGATATTACGGAATCGGTGAGGCAGCAGCAGGGGCTGCTTTATATGATTGCCTATACCTTTGATCTGGCGGGCTTTGTGGATCTTAGCAGCGGCGGACGGCTGACCATGTATACAAGGGACACGGTGCTGAAGAACCTTCCTCCGTTTATCATGGAAAATTATGATGAAGCGATCATGCGTTTCCTGGGCAGCCATGATTCAGAGGATGCGAAGCGGGATGTCAGAGAGCTTTTCCGGACAAAAACGATGCTTAAAAACCTCAGGGAAAAGCCTCAAGGCTATGATTTCCTTTTTTCCTACAAGGAAGATGACGGCAGCCTGCGTTATAAACAAGTCAATGTACTCTGGGGAGATGCCAATCACAGGACGATCTGCCTGGTGCGTGCGGATGTGACGGATATGCTGGCCTCCGAACGTCAGAGCAAGAAAATACTGGAGGATGCGCTGGCCCTGGCGGAAGAAGCCAACAAGGCAAAGAGTGAATTTCTATCCGCCATGAGCCATGATATCCGAACGCCCATGAATGCGATTACGGGGATGACGGCTCTGGCTGCTGCCCATTTGGATGACAGGGAAAGAGTGGCGGACTGCCTGAAGAAAATATCCGTGTCTTCCAGACATCTGCTGAGCCTTGTCAATGATATTCTGGACATGAGCAAAATAGAAAGCTCCAAGATTACCCTGAACCGGATGAGCATATCCCTTTCCGGGCTGGTGGAACAGCTGTCGGCCATTATTGCTCCCCAGGCAGGGGGCGCAGGGCTGCGGTTTGTGATAAACAAAGGGGATATCCGGCATGACTGTTTTTATGGGGATGTCCTGCGGATTAACCAGATTCTGATCAATATCCTTAGCAATGCGGTGAAATTTACGCCGGAGGGCGGTACGGTGGAGTTCCGGATTGAAGAACTGGAGACCTGCCGGGAACCGGAGCATACGCGCTACCGGTTTACGGTCCGCGATACGGGGATTGGGATGTCGGAGGAATTTTTAGCCCATATTTTTGATCCTTTTACCCGAAGCAACAGGACTGCGGGGATTGAAGGAACCGGATTGGGGCTGAGCATAACCAAGGGGCTTGTGGATTTGATGGGCGGAACGATAAGTGTGGAAAGCCGGGTCGGGGAAGGAACCACCTTCTGTGTGGAACTGGAGGGTGAATACGCGGACGGAATGGACAGCGACGTCAGTGAAGAGACGGATGCAGGAATTCTGGAGCCGGGGGCGGACACGCTTTTGGCCGGCCGCCGTTTCCTGATAGCCGAGGATAATGCCATAAATGCGGAGATTATCAGCGAGCTTCTCCGCATGTTCGGTGCGGAGCCAGTTCTCAGGCAAAACGGCGCCCAGGCGGTGAGGGAGTTCCGTGACGCGCCGGCAGGGACCTATGATGCGGTGCTGATGGATATTCAGATGCCGGTGATGAACGGCTATGAGGCCGCGCGCGCCATCCGGGAAACCGACAGGGAGGATGCCGGGACAATTCCTGTGATTGCAATGACTGCCAATGCCTTTGCGGAGGATATCCAGGCAGCCCGGGATGCTGGCATGACGGCCCACATTGCCAAGCCCATTGATGTGGGAATGCTGAAAAATACGTTGACAAGAATACTTGGACGGACGAATAAGAAGAAAGGGAAATAAAAGTCGAGGGTTTATGATGAAGTCGGATAACGGACTTTATAAGCTTATTTATGAGTATTTTGAGACAAGGCTTCTCTATGGATATTATGCCTGCGGTGACAGCCTGCCATCCATTGCCAGAATCGGGGATATGTTCCACATGGCTCCCGGAACCGTGCGGTCCGCGTTGGCGCTCCTGGAAAAAAAGGGATATATCCGGATTGATGCGAGAAAGACCGCCAGGGTGATTTATGAAGCGCCCAGGGTCAGCTTCCGCAAAAATGCGGCCCTGTATTTCGTGCCGAGAAGGAACGGAATTACGGTTTTGCAGGCCGCCGGAAGAACCTTTTCAGGGGGCTGTGTCCATGCCTGTTTCATTTTATATAATGGTTCTTTCCAACTTAAACAACCGGCTGATTCTGGATCTTTACTGAGAAACGATTCGGTATATCCGTTTTCCTTATCTGGACACTAAAGCGGATATGGAAACTGAGGTCTGGAATGCGAGAGAGCTGTCACAGGAAGAAGTCATCTCAACCCTGGGAAACCGGTTCGAGGTCTCTTATGGCAAGGCCGCCTCGGAACTGTTTGCCTTTATGGACGAAGCGGAAAATGAGTTTTCCTTAAAGCAGGTAAAACAAATTCCGTTTTGCTGGGATGTATTCCGCAGCAGGCCGCAGCGGCGGTATTCCCTGGCCTCGCGCATTATCCGCGAGATTATCCACGGCAGCTATCCGGCCGGCAGCTACCTGCCTTCCCTTCCTCATATGGCAGGCCGGAGGAGATTGCCGACAGCTGGCGTAGGATTGTGGAGACGGAGGAAAGCCAGTTCCGGGCATTTATCCGTGATTCCTTTCCCCTGCTGGATCCACATGGCGCCATGGAGCGGCAGGCTCCGGGGCAGCCGGCTCCCGGAACGAAATAAAACAGGCGGGCGGTTTCTTTTGCAAAAAAAGGGTGGATGACATATAATAGACACATATTGCTGCATGCCGCGGCAGAAGGGCAGCCGACACAGGAGACTGGGGCGCAAAAGACCCGGAAGGAACGGCGTGCAGCCTTGATTCCCGGAAATAGAAAGAGCATGGTAAGGCGGCATGACAGCAGCTGCAGAAAGGACGGTTTTAATGGGATTAATCAGAGCGGCAGTACAATCGGCGGCATCGGTAATGGCGGATCAATGGGAGGAGTATTTCTACTGTGACTCCATTCCTGCCAATATCCTTGCGGTAAAAGGAAGCAAAAAAACCTCAAGAAGAGGCTCCAATAAAAAAGGAAGCGACAATGTAATTTCCAACGGTTCCGTCATTGCGGTCAATGAAGGACAGTGCATGATGATTGTGGACCAAGGCAGGGTTGTGGATATCTGTGCCCAGCCCGGGGAATACATTTATGACACCTCCAGCGAGCCCTCTGTTTTTTACGGTGATTTAGGAGAAAACATACGTAGATCCTTTGAAAATTTCGGCATCCGGTTTGCCTTCGGCGGGGAAGCGCCTAAGGATCAGCGTGTTTACTATATTAATACAAAGGAAATTGTGGGCAATAAATACGGCACGGCCAATCCGGTTCCCTTCCGTGTGGTAGACAGGAATATCGAGCTGGATATTGATATCGCCATCCGCTGCCATGGGGAATATTCCTACCGTGTGGTGGATCCCATCTGCTTTTACGTGAATGTATGCGGTAATGTGGAGGGGGCCTATTCCAGGGAGAATCTGGACAGCCAGCTGAAAAGTGAGCTGATGACGGCCCTTCAGCCGGCTTTTGCAAGAATATCGGATATGGGAATCCGTTATAGCTCCCTTCCGGGACATACGCAGGAAATCGCGGCGGCGCTGAACCAGGTGCTTTCCGAAAAATGGGTGAAGCTGCGCGGCATCGCGCTGGCATCCTTCGGCGTGAGCAGCGTGAAGGCGTCGGAAGAGGATGAGGATATGATTAAGCAGCTGCAGAAGGCGGCGGTGCTTAGGGATCCCAACATGGCGGCTGCAACAATCACCGGCGCGCAGGCTGATGCGATGAAAACCGCGGCAGGAAATAAGGCTGCCGGGCCGATGATGGCCTTTGCGGGAATGAATATGGCGGCCAATGCAGGCGGAATAAATGCGGGCCAGCTTTTTGAAATGGGACAGCAGAACAGACAAAACAATGCGGCGCCCCAGGCAGGGGCTGGCATGTCCCAGGCTGCCGGCGGCTGGACCTGTAGCTGCGGCGCTCAGGGAAATACGGGCCGCTTCTGCGCGGAATGCGGAAAGCCGAAGCCGTCAGATAACGGCTGGACCTGTTCCTGCGGCGCGGTAAACAAAGGAAAATTCTGTACGGAGTGCGGAAAGCCCAGGCCGGCGGGCGCAAAGCTTTACCGCTGTGACAAATGCGGCTGGGAGCCTGAGGATCCGGCTCATCCGCCGAAATTCTGCCCGGAATGCGGCGACAGGTTTGACGACGGGGATGTGAAGTAGAAAAAGAAAGCAGGAAGTGACTGGCGGGCCTTGTTTGGGAGGCCGCCGGCTTTCCTGCTTTTTTCAATGTTATAACCTGGATGCGCAGTTACCGGATAAAACTGGTGGTATTTCCTCTTTCCGGTTCAGGCGCATGGATTCCGGCTTCCTTACCCGCCTGGATGCAGTGCAGCAGCCAGGCCATGTCCCTGGCGAGATTGCGCATGGTCTGCAGACCTTCCTTATCCTGAAGCACCTCCTCCGGGGTATTTCCATGAACCATATTCCAATAGGAGGAACCTACAAGGGGCATGTTGGATATGGTAAAATATTTGTTCAGCTGATCCAGCGTGGCAGTGGATCCGGCGCGGCGGCAGCTTGCCACGGCGGCGCCGGGCTTGTAAACCATGCTGCTTTTCCCGGCATAGAACATCCGATCCAGGAAGGAGGTAATGCCTCCGCCCGCGGAAGCGTAATGAACAGGGGAACCAAAGATAAAGCCGTCTGCCTCCGCCGCCTTTTCGATAGCGGTGTTCACAGTGTCTTCATAGATGCATTTCCCCTTTCCGGCGCATCCGCCGCAGCCCATACAGCCGCGGATGGGAGCGGCGCCGATATGGAAAATTTCAGAATCAACGCCGCATTCCTGCAGGGTCTTTGCAATTTCGGACAGTGCAGTGAATGTACAGCCATTTTTGTGGGGGCTTCCGTTAATTAATAATACCTTCATGCTATGTACCTCTTTTTTCATAATATAATCAGGCAGGGACTCTCCAGGGCCGGAAAACAGACGCCGGTCTCCCTTATCTTATTATTATAGCGCGCTACAGCCGAAAATTGACAGTAAAATAATCAAAAGCAACACGCACTTTATGGAGATTGAAATTTAATGACAGATTCCGACAGCCTTAATGGGGCTGTGTTAAGAAAAGCTATAGGGAATGACGGGATATACGTATATAGTGCGTCAGAATTAAGATTAATTTGTGACAAAACCTCTTGAAAAAAGACTTGAAGCATTGTAAAAGTGCCTGAAACCCGCATAAATGCTGGGGAATTTGAGGTACACGAATCTTATTGGAATCTTAATGCCACAGAAGCAATCTTAAGACTATCTTAATGCCCGGGATGCTATGCTTAAATTAAGAAAAGAGTTTAAGCGAGCATCCTTTTTCGTATCCGGAAAGCTGTGGATACGGAGAAAAGGCAAGGAGGCGATCATGAAATGACAATTCTGACAAATATTTTATTGCTGACCGCATTGACTGCATATCTGCTGATTGTAGGCTTTGTTTTTACAGGACATATGGATGAGATCCTGAAGGGATACCATTTCCGGCCGAAGGGTGCGGCGCCGGACGATGATTACGAGGTGCTCATCGGAGGCGAAGGGGAGCTTGCCATTCTGTTTGAAAAGAAGCTCCAGGAAAACGGTATCAGCTGCCTGCGGATTCCAGAGTTTGACAGCGCTGCAAGAGAAGAGCTGACGGATGTATCCTCCCGATGGCATGAGGTGGCCGGCGCGCCGGGGATGACGGTGTTCGCCCTGGATGGTTCCGATTACCATAACCTGCTGCTGTGCGGCATGGCAAACCGCCTGGCAGGGGCGGAGCAGCTGTACGGCATCTGTAATGAATCGGGAAACCGGGGGATTTACCTGGAGAACCGGATCAGGGTCCTGGAAAAAACGGGAGCGACGCCTGAAGGGTTGTATCATCTTTTTGAAAGACAGAGTTCAGGCAGCAATGCCTGAGCAGCACAGCCCCGTGACTGCGGGTACGGGCAGAGAAATGTAACAGTTCAGCCTTCGGCCGAACTGTTACTGCATCCGCCCATGATAAGTCGCCTTCGGCGAGGGGCGGATGCCTGCTGCAACCACGTTTTCTCACGGTTTGCGCAGTGAATGCGCAAACCTGCCTGAACTGTTACAGAGAAATAACAATAAAAAATAATAAAAGGAAAAGGATTGGGAAATGTTTCATTATATCAGAAACAAACTGACACAGGCGCAGATAATTGCGATGGGATATTTTCTGGTAATTACCGTAGGGACGCTTCTGCTGATGCTACCTGCGGCTACAAGAAGCGGTGAGATGGCTACGCCCCTTACCGCTTTGTTTACGGCAACAAGCGCCACCTGCGTGACAGGCCTTGTTGTGGTGGATACCGCTTCCTACTGGAGTGTGTTCGGACAGTGTATCATCCTGCTCATGATTCAGGTGGGCGGACTGGGCTTTATGACCATTGGCGTGCTTTTCGCCATGTTCCTGAATAAGAAAATTTCCCTGAAAACAAGGGGAATCCTTCAGGAGAGCATGAATACCAGCCAGGTGGGCGGCGTGGTCAGATTGGTGCGTAAGGCGCTCATCGGCACCTGTATTATAGAGATGGCGGGTGCGGTTCTTCTTTCGTTCCGGTTTGTGCCGGAATTCGGGGTGCTGCGGGGAATTTATTTCGGTATTTTCCATGCGATATCCGCCTTCTGTAATGCGGGCTTTGATTTGATGGGAACAAGCAAAGGCCCTTACTCCTCCTTCACCTCATATGCGGATGATACGCTGATTAATGTAACGATTATGGGACTGATTATAATCGGCGGCATCGGTTTTTTTGTCTGGGATGATATCTGCAGAAATAAATGGCAGGTAAAGAAATACAAGCTGCATACTAAAATTGTTTTGTCCTGTACGGCGATTCTCATTGTGGGAGGCGCTTTCTTTATCTATCTGTTTGAAAAGGATAACCTGATGGCAGGCATGTCCGTAAAGGAAACGGTGCTCACCTCCGCCTTCAGCTCCGTGACAGCGCGTACTGCGGGCTTTAATACCATAGATACGGCGGGGCTGACCACCAGCTCCAAGATGCTGACCGTGCTTCTGATGTTCATCGGAGGCAGTCCCGGATCCACGGCAGGCGGCATCAAGACCACCACCATTGTGGTGCTTCTCATCTATGTATGGTCCAACCTGCGCGGCGCCAGAGGCTGCAATATTTTCGAAAGAAGGCTGGAGGACGATGCTGTGAGAAAGGCCAGCGACGTGGCTGTAATCAGTCTGTGCATGGCGATTATCGCGTCCATAGCCATCCCTTATTTCCAGCCGCAGCTGGTAATGGAGGATGTGGTTTTTGAGGTCTTTTCCGCCATAGGCACGGTAGGCATGTCCACAGGCATTACCAGGGATCTGAGCGCGGCCAGCCGGATTGTCATTGTCCTGCTGATGTACTGCGGACGTATCGGCAGCATGTCCTTTGCCCTGTCCTTTATGGAACGCAAGAAGGTGGCGCCCATAAAGCTGCCGGAAGAAAAAGTAATGATAGGATAAGATAAGATGAAAACAGTATTGATTATAGGCATGGGGCGGTTTGGGCAGCATTTAACCCGAAAAATGCTGGAGCTGAAAAATGAAGTCATGATAGTGGATCAAAGGGAGGAGGCCCTGGAGGCTCTGCTTCCTCTGGTGACCAGTGCCAAAATAGGGGACTGTACCAATGAAGAGGTGCTTCACAGCCTGGGTGTGGGAAATTTTGACCTGTGTTTTGTGTGCATCGGCACCAATTTCCAGAGCAGCCTGGAAATCACCAGCCTTTTGAAGGAGGCGGGAGCCAGGTTCGTGGTCAGCAAGGCCACCAGGGATATCCAGGCAAAATTCCTTTTAAAAAACGGCGCGGACGAAGTGGTGTACCCGGAGCGCGATATCGCGGAAAGAGTGGCCGTCCGCTATTCTGCGGATAATGTATTTGATTATATCGAGCTGGACGAGGACTATTCTATCTATGAAATCCCTCCCCTGAAGGAATGGGTTGGAAAAACAATCGGCGAGGTGGATTTCCGGGCCAGGCTCAACAGCAGCATTATCGGTACGAAAATCAACGGCGAGACCAGCTTCCTCCCCGGAGCGAACCATGTATTTTGCGCAAAAGAGCACCTGATGGTAATCGGCCGTAAAAAAGATATTGATAAAATCCTGAAACATCTATAGAATAGAGACAACACAGGTTTCAGGAGGATTTATTGTGAAAGAGAAAATGGAAAGGTTTTTGAGATTATATCAGATCCGGTATGCGGGACGGCTGGCGGGGATTATGCTCATTACCTCTCTGTTTTCTTTTTTGCTTCACGGGCTGGGCATCGGTAAGGAAAATATACTGATGCTTTTTATTGTGGGGGTGCTTCTGGTGGCTTATTGTACGAATGGGTACCAGTATGGCGTAATCGCTTCCATTGTCAGCGTTATGGTATTCAATTACCTGTTTACGGAACCGGTGCGTACGTTTTCCATATCCAATCAGGATGATGTGATTCTGCTCATCTTTTTTCTTGTGGCGGCGCTCATATCTTCCAACCTGACGGTACGGTTCCGGAATCAGGTGGAGGTGGCGAGGAAGAATGAGCAGCTGGCGGAGCAGCTGACCATGGAGCAGGAGAGAATCAAGTTCGCCATGGAAAAAGAGCAGATGCGCAGTAATCTACTGCGCAGCATTTCCCACGATCTGCGGACGCCTCTTACGGGGATTGCGGGGGCCAGCAGCCTGATCGCGGAGTCAGGGGATAAAATGGACCGGGAAAGCATTGTGAGCCTGGGCAAGGACATCAATGAGCAGGCGGACTGGCTCATCCAGCTGGTGGAAAATATCCTGAATATGACCAAGATTGACAGTGGCAAGCTGGTGGTGGAGAAAAAGCCGGAGGCCGTGGAGGATGTGATTAACAATGCGCTTTCTTATGTGAAGGGGCGGAGGAAGCAGCGCCGGGTGGAAATAGACATCCCGGAGGAGATGCTTCTGGTGGAAATGGATGGAAAGATGATCGTACAGGTGATCATCAACCTTCTGGACAACGCCATCAAGCATACGAAGGAGGACGGCTTTATCCGGATAAAAACGGAGGCGGCCCCGGAAGGGGTCTGGTTTTCCGTAGAGGATAACGGTACGGGGATCGAAGAGGTAATTAAGGACAGGATTTTTGATGAGTTTGTGACCTTCCGGCCGGTGAACCGGGATACGGGGAAAGGAATCGGCCTGGGGCTGGCCATCTGCAAGGCCATAGTCACGGCGCACGGCGGTACGATTGAGGCTCTCAACAGGGAGGAAGGAGGCGCATGCTTCCGGTTTTACCTGCCATTCGACGGGCATCTGCCGGAAAAGGAGCAATGATGGAAAACAGTGAAAAAGAAGTGAGCATCCTTATTGTGGAGGATGATAAATATATATCCAATTTTATCTGCATGAGTTTAAAGCAGAAAGGCTACCATTATCTGAAGGCGGACACCGGGAGGGAGGCCATCGGCTTAAGCTATGCCAATAACCCGGATGTGGTCATCCTGGATCTGGGATTGCCGGATATGGACGGCATGGAGGTCATAGAGCATATCAGAAGCAATTCGGACAAGCCGATCATCGTGGTATCGGCCAGGCAGGAGGAAGGCGAGAAGATTAAGGCGCTGGATCTCGGCGCGGACGATTATGTGGTGAAACCCTTCCACATGGGCGAGCTGCTGGCCAGAATCCGCGTTGCTATCCGGAAATCTGAGCAGAGCAGCGGCGGCAGCGATCTGGGGGAAAGCTTTGAATGTGATTATCTGCGGATTGATTTTGTGAAACGCATGGTGTTTATTGACGGGAAGGAAATCCATGTGACGCCCATTGAATATAAGCTGCTTACGCTTCTGGTGAGCAACCGGGGAAAGGTCCTGACACACAATTATATCCAGAGTAAAATCTGGGGATATGGGGAGGGCGGCGATCCCAACAGCCTCCGGGTATTCATGGCGACGCTGCGGCGGAAGATCGAAAAGGATACCACCAACCCGCGGTTTATTATTACAGAGGTAGGCGTGGGGTACCGGTTTTCGGAATAAAGGGAAATGGGGCGGCCGCCGCCGGAAAGGGAGTGAGCGGAAATGAAAATGCGTGAGGAATATACCTGCCCGCTGGAATTAACCCACGATATGATTAAGGGAAAGTGGAAGCCTGTTATCCTGTGGCAGCTGAGCAAGGGGCCTGCTTCCCTGTCCGCCCTGAAAAAAGAAATTGCAGGAATCAGCCAGAAAATGCTGCTTCAGCACCTGAATGAACTGCAGTCCTGCGGCGTGGTGGATAAAAAGTCCTATGAAGGATATCCGCTGAAGGTGGAATATTTCCTGACACCGCGCGGTCATAAGATTTTCGGCGCAGTGACCATCATGCAGGAGGTGGGGGTTGAGATTATGGTGGAAGACAATAAAACGGATTTATTGAGGGATAAGGGCCTGTTATGACGCAGGCCCTTTATAACTGCCATTTAATAGTTACTAAAAAGTGTGTACTTTACCAAAGGAAGGCAGACAGTTATAATGAGGGAAAAGAAGGGCGAGCGATGAAAAATGCGGAAAACACAATAGGAAATCTGATTGATAAGCAAGGGATGGCTTCTATCAGCTCCGTGGACGGGGATGGCTTTCCGAACACCAAGGCCATGCTGCCGCCGCGTAAAAGAGAGGGCATCAGGACATTTTATTTTACTACGAATACATCATCCATGAGAGCGGCGCAGTATCGAGATAACCCAAAAGCCTGTATTTATTTCTGCGACAGGCGCTTCTTCAGGGGCGTTATGCCCAAAGGGACGATGGAGGTTTTAGAGGACAGTGAAAGTAAGGAAATGATTTGGAGAGAAGGGGATACCATGTATTACCCGAAAGGTGTCACGGATCCGGATTACTGCGTCCTGCGGTTTACGGCTGCCGAAGGGAGATATTACAGTAATTTCAAATCGGAAACCTTTGAAATCTGACAGGCGAAACAGGTACGGGCCGGAAAACATAAATGTTTTTCGGCCCGTATCTATTGTCAGCAGATAACCAGAACCGCTTATCTGCTGAGAAAGCAATTTTATTTTTTCCCAAAAGGCGCTTTTTAAAGGCCTTAATTTTATATATGGAATTACTCGTATAGAGGACGGCGGTAATTAACATCCCCAAAGACAGTCCGCTGCAGAAGGAAGCTATGGCTTCCGTAATTCTCTGGCCGGCAAGGCCGGTTACAATTTTTTTCTGATCCACCGGGTATTCCTCCTTTCAACAGCGATCATAGAACAAATCGAATGAAAAAAAAACGACACAAAGCGGGAAATGCCGTGTTTCCATATACCAGACACTGCGTGTGCAGTCCATGAATACAAACTCTGCCCTCATCAGGACAACATGGCTTTTCTTGCTTTCTCGTCTATATCAATAAATCTTGACGGCGGAGCATAGTGATAGGAAGTTCCTTCATCTCTCAACGCTTTATATGGAACAAGGAAAGTGCTTTCCGGAAAATCCTCCAACACTCCGCAGGAGCCTGCGGATATAATTTCTTTTACGCCATAGCCAATCAGGAAATCCAAGAGCTGTGCGGCCGCCGCCGCTCCTACGGGAGCCCGGTAAAGGCAAATGTCCGTATCCATATATTTTGTTACATAAATTGGATACTGCTTGGTAGCGCTGATAAAGGTTTCTACTTGTCTTGTCTCACTGTTTTTCGCATATTCATCGATGTACTCCCCAAAAAATGCAAATACGCATTTCGATGGAAGCTTCAGGTCGAGTCTGTCATGCGTAGGATTAATGACTGCTGTTTTCTCGGTATCAAATTCTAAAATCGGTATTTCATGTTTGATGATACCCATAGTTCTGTTTTCCTCCATGCCAAGCAATTTAATAATATTATAAAATGAATTATCAAAAGCTTAAATATTCATATGATATTACGTGTAGATAAAGATACTTCAGGTCAGGGGATGATTGCTGTGGAAACGAATCAGCAGGCAAATAAAACGTTTTCCGTCCCAATAGAATTTTTACTTAGATAAACTAAAGACTATTTAACGGAAATCCCGATCATTACCGTTTCAGATTCTATATTATTCCATACAGAATGCGGAATATGCCCTTCCACAAGAAACGCTTCATCTTTTTTACAATAACTTCGCTGTCTGCTAATTTTATTTTTGCTTCCCCCTGCGTTATAATAAACAGATGATTATGTTCATGCGTATGCTGCTCAGTTGGCCCGTCGCCACTCAAATCTACATATGCTATCGAGCCATCGATAATTGTTTCCATTGCTCCAAAAAGTTTCTTCGCCTTGAAGTTTATGTGCTTTGGCGGTGTAATAAAATTGTCCATATTATGACACAGCCTGCCTGCTGACATCCAGCAATTCAGCAAGCTTCTCCTGGGAGATATTTTTTTCTTTCCTGATTTGTTTCAGGTTTTCCGCAAAGCTCATATTTTTCCCTCCCTATTTAGTCAAGTGTTTTTTCCTTATTTTTCAAGAAATTTTTAATTTCATATCTCAGATAAATGAGCCAAGAGGATGGACATTTCTCTGTATCTGGTACGAAAATAGAGGGTTTTGGGTAC
>NZ_VUMI01000079.1 GCF_009696275.1 Eisenbergiella porci | reverse complement strand
AAAAATTATTCGGAAGAACTGGGCGCAGAAATCTGTATGGGAAAAATAAAAGATAAGATTTGGGAACTTCTGGGATTCCTGTTACAGACTGCTTGGCATGGAATTAGATAAAACCATTTCTGATTTAATGGAAGTAAATCATTGTTACCATAAACTTAATATCGTAAAAAGAAAGGAGGTATGCATCTATGGCGTACCTTAAATTTTTGGATTCTCAAAACCTAATATCATGTAAAGTAATCCCTTCCGGGAATGTTGTTACCCTGGAATTCCTCGGGAGTGTAATTGTGGATAAGAGCGGCTTCTACTTGTATCTGGACCCGGAGGGGGAACTGGATATAGGTGGGGATGATTACCTGGGATACACAACCATCTACCGAAATGATGAGGTAACAGCGGAGTACAACGGCTATCAGTTATCCAATGATGGCAGCGTGTGGACTTCCCCGGAACCAGCCCCTGAACCTGAACCGGCGCCGGAACCTACCCTGGAAGAGGTGAGGAAAGCTAAAGTACAGGAAATGAATGCGTTACAGCAGGCCGCGATACAGTCGGGCGTTAATGTCACGCTGACAGATGGGACAGTGGAGCATTTCACGTTGACCGAACATGACCAGACAAGCCTTGTAGGCCTGCAGAGCCAGGTGGCGGCCGGAGAGGATAACATCCCCTGGCATACAAGCGATGAGGGGGAGCACTGCAAGTTTTACAGCAACGCAGATATGGGGCTGATTATTACACAGGCTATGGCATGGGTGACCTGGCATATTACATACTTCCGGGACCTGCGCATCTACATCCGCAGCCTGTCCACAAAAGAGGAAGTATCCGCCGTGACCTATGGCGTGGAGTTGCCGGAGGAATATCAGTCTGAGCCGCTTAAAGTTATGATTGCGGCGCAAACGGGGGAATAATATGGAAGTGTTACTTTTTTTAATAGGAGGAAGGTTGTACACCTGGATAGAAATAATCTGGAGGGGCTGGACACACTGGACCATGTTCTACCTGGGCGGGGGATGTTTCATAATCATGGGCTTGCTCAATGAGCATATCCTCCCTTGGAATATGCCGCTGTTGTGGCAGGCCGTCATAAGTGCCTGTATAATAACGACACTGGAATTTATTGTGGGATGTATCATTAATTTATGGCTTGGATGGCAGGTTTGGGACTACTCTGGCCTGCCTTTTAATTTGCTGGGCCAGATATGCTTGTACTACTTTTTATTATGGATACCGATTTCGGCTGCCGGGATAATTCTGGATGACTGGATCCGGTATCTTTTTTATAGATGTTTCCATAAATTCTTTCCCAATCTGCAGGAGAGGGAAAGACCACATTATACACTCATAGGAGGAAAATCATGAAGGGAATCAAGGAAATAATCTGTACAGTTGTGGGAGTTGTTGGCAGTGGAATTGCATACTTACTTGGAGGATGGGACAGCGCTTTGATTACACTGGTTATTTTTATGTCTATTGATTACATAGCAGGGCTTATTGTGGCGGGGGTGTTTAAAGAGAGTCCCAAAAGTGCAAACGGGGCTTTAGAGAGTCGCGCCGGGTGGAAGGGCCTGTGCAGAAAAGGGATGACGCTGCTGTTTGTATTGGTCGCGCATCGGTTGGATCTGGCAATAGGGGTAAATTATATCCGCAACGCTGTCATTATTGGATTTATAGCCAATGAACTGATATCTATAGTGGAAAATGCTGGTCTGATGGGAATACCTCTTCCTTCTGCTATCAAAAAGGCAATAGAGATTCTTACGCAGAAAGCGGAACAGACAGAGGGGGAATAATCCCCTTCCTTTTTTGATGGAGGAATATTATGCTGAAAGGAATTGACGTATCGGACAACCAGGGTGTTATTGATTGGGGGAAGGTAAAGAAGGCCGGCTGCGATTTTGCTATTATCAGAAGCGTGCGACGGTCTGGAAAACCAGACTACCAATTTGCCGCCAACGTGGCCGGCTGTCAGGCGCAGGGTATCCCGTTTGATGTGTATAAGTATACCTATGGCACAACGCCAACACAGGCGTTGGAGGAGGCAAAGCAGGTGGTGGCCTTATTATTAGCCTATGGCACCAAGTGTCGTATATGGTGGGATGTGGAAGACCGGGCGACCCTGCAAGGATTAGGAAGTGCTGTGTTGACTGGTTTAATCCAGACTGCGTGCAATTACATTGTTGGCGCAGGCTTTGAGTTTGGCATCTATACCGGCCTATATGTATATAGGGAGCGTTGGTTTGATTTTGCTCAGTTTGCGGACTGCCCTATGTGGATAGCGCGATATTATAACGGATATAATGTTATGCAGTTTGGAGATACGCCGGATGCTTCCGCAAAACCCGATATTGGGAGGAACATTGCAGGCTGGCAATACACAAGCTCCGGGCGGATAGCCGGTATCAACGGGAATGTGGATTTTGACATTCGGTATGATTCCAACACCGAGAGACTCCCAGAAGAAACGCAGGTACGGCAACACTTGGTGGATTGTGCTATGCAGTGGCTTGGCTATAATGAGGCTGATGGAAGCCATAAGGCAATAATAGATATCTATAATAGTCACACACCTCTTGCCCGCGGCTATAAACTTAAGTATACGGACTCATGGTGTGCGGCAACAGTTTCGGCCGCGGCCATTACTGCCGGTTATACTGATATTATTCCGACCGAGTGTAGTTGCGGACAAATGGTTTCCCTCTTTGCCAAAGCTGGCAGATGGATAGAAAATGATGCTTATGTTCCCGATGTTGGAGACATTATATATTATGACTGGGACGATTCCGAGGCCGGGGATAACACTGGATGGCCTGACCATGTGGGTATCGTGGTATCTGTACAGGATGGAGTGATAAAGGCCATAGAAGGAAACAAAGATAATGCTGTAGAATTCCGAACCATACCAGTCAACGGGAAATTTATCAGGGGCTATGGAGTTCCTGATTATGCGTCCAAAGCAGCAGCCAGGGAGCCTGAGTATTATCTGCACGCCATATGGCACGGAAACTCAATAGCAAAAGCTCTGGAGAGTATCGGTGAAGACGGTTCATATCAACACAGGGCGCAGATTGCAGCGGCCAATGGTATAGTGGGATATACCGGTACGGCGGATCAGAACACGCACATGCTTAATCTGCTGCGGATAGGTAAACTTATTAAGATAATATAGGGACTTTTTTAATGTAAAAGCTGTATAATGCGAGCTTTTTGTATCCATATCACGATTTTGGCTTAATTTGCTTTCTTTCACACTATTTCACCGTAAATATATAATTTATATACCATTTTTTTTGAAAATGTAGTATTATATTGTTATAAAAAATAAAGGGGGAAAGTATATGAAAGATAAATCTTGGTATGAAAAACTAAGTACGTGGATTGCAATTTTATCTGGAACTTTTGCAATTCTAGGAGTGTCATTACTGGGTAATAAAGCTTTGATTCAACCAAGTAGTGTTCCGGATGAGCAGCAAACGATACAGGATAATGAAGAATCTGAAAGCAATTTAGAAACTGAACAAGTAACCACTGAAGAAGTGAAGCAAGAGTCATCTGAAAGTACAGAAGAAAACAAAGATAAAAGCGAAACTAATTTACAAGAAACTGATAATTCAGTTGAAATAGGATCCATTTTCGTTACATCTTCTCCAAAGCAGGATTCTGTTACTAAAGCATTCTTAAGTTCTTGGGACGAAGAAAAAGACAGAGACATTGTAGGAAATACATATCCTACTGCAATGAAGTTGTCTGTATATAATATGATTTATGCAATGGGAGGAGGAGCAAGTCATATTATAGCAGATGTCCATATTCCATTTGGAGAAAAAGCTAATGTTACATGGACTTTTAGTTTTGTTGTTGCAAAAGATATGGTGGGTAATGGAAGTTCCGCAGAAATCACTATTTTTTCTGGAGAGGAAGAAATTGTCCCTACATTTACGTTAGAATCTACAACCACAGAAGAAATTTCTTATGATATAGATCTAACTGGAATAAGAGATTTGATTATTAGATTTGATTGCAATGCTGTAGATGGTGGTTTTTGTGCAGGTATCATTCTTGAGGAATAGACTTAGATATGCTATTTATATATTTTCTGATTAATAGTTGTATGGATAAGGAACAAAATTGACATCCTGTTTAGTACAATTATTTTGGTATAATGAGACTTTCGAAAAGGTTATAAAAGGCACGGTACATGCATAAGAAATCGTCTTACTATGTAATATTAGTGAGTAGCCGTTCCGGGTATCACCAACACCTGGGGCGGTTGTTTTATTTAAAAGCTTTTATGACTTTTAAATATCTACAGCCTTTAAATTTCCGTAGGTTTCTTTAAATGCGTCGCATGAGGCTCACAAAACACTACAGCAGTATGTCAGGCAAACCAAAAACATTGAGCAGTTACCACCGGATTGTAGGTTACTGGCCTGGAATAAAAACCGTACAAATTTGTGCACCTTCACACAATTAAAAATTCAACCCAGTCAGAAGTTCTTCGAAAATTTCGTTTCCCTTGTATGCGAACCGTGCATCGGCATCAGCCGTGCACATAGTATTTATCTTATCTATACTATTCTGATCTAATCTAATCTCGGTGTCCATCTGGTATGACACATGACATACCAGTGGTAGGCATTTGGTATGTCATAATTTAAGATGGGCTAAATTAACCTCTAAATATTTTCGCCGGTCCTCCAGAATCACTTGACTAAAAACAGGTCAAGCAGATTATATTTTTTCTACTAAAACGTCAAGTATTATATATTTTTGCCATTGTTTTGTCCATCTACGATATAACTGCTTATTTTGGTAGGATATTAATATAATGTGATTACGATTCTTCCAGTGTGATGAATCACATTATATGATGGTTTTTCATAAAAATGTGAAAAACCTATTTATTTACGTCAGGTTGATTTTAGGAATAATGAACGACAAAAAATCTGACAGCTGAACTTTCAGCCAGTTATTATGTGATTTAAAATTCTTCCGGTGTGAAGAACCGGGATATATTATCTTCTCCAATAAGTTGGGGAAAACTATGGTTACACTGAATAATATTCTGGTAACTACTCAAAGGAGGGTTAAATTTGCCCCTTAAATAAAGGGGTACAAAAATTTTCGTACCCCTTCAGCATGGTGCATTAAATTTGGTGTACCCCTGCCGGAAATTTCCGGTGCCGTCTTTTCCCGATTTAGAATCGGGAAACTGATTATTCGTCATGTGGTACGAGTGAAATATTCAACATTTGTGGAGAATATCTTCACATATAAGTGTGCGAAATACTCACGGCACTTTTCCCAGCTTCTTGGGAATTTCCCGTTACCATTTCTGGCAACGAAAATATTTCGATCATGTGTGGGCGAAAGCTATATATTAAAAGAAGTCTACCGTAAAAGCCGCATCGCACGTGTTTATGTGGCAAGCACGTTTAACGTCTTTGCAAGATAAAGAGATGGATGTGTGATGGATTAGGTTTAAGCGAAGGACAGAGAAATCGACAATTACTAAATATGGGTAATGATATTGTGATATCTAAAGGTATATCAAATTTGATACTCCCTACAAAGGGCGGTAAACAGGATATTTTATGTATCCGCCACGATTTCGTTCCTTTGTGGCTTGCCAAGATTACAATTACTCCGGCAATGAAGCAGATTACCCCTGATTTAGTGGACAAGCTCGTAGATTATCAGCTGAAGGCGAAGGACGTCCTTGCTGAAGCATTCCTTCCAAAGAAAGAGAAGAAGGCAAAGCAGGAACGTGTTGAGAGTCTCTCTTCAGTAAATAATGCCGTAAAAACCATAACCCCTATTCTGGAGGCGGTAGGATGCACACCGCAGATTCAGCTCCTTACAGCAAAATCATTGTATGAGAAGGCCGGGGTATCCCTTCCTATAAAAATACCATCGGACAAGCATTACGTGGATACCGTACATATTGCCCGTCATGTTGGTCTGTATTATCAAAGTTCCGGGAAACCTGCAGATAAAGCGGTTAATGAGATAATCCGCCGCCTGAACCTTCCTGAATCAATGTACGCTGAGACATGGGAGAGCAAGGGGAACTGGCAGGGCGCAGTCAGGAAATATGATGAGGCTGTAATCGGCATGGTTCGCCAGTGGTATTGCGATAACGGCTATCCGCGCAATATAGAATATACCCAGTGTGATGGACAGAAAAAATGCTATCATGTGATATGGCACGATGCGGATGTGGCATAAGAATGTAAGTATAGTGGAAAAGAAAAGCCACTCACTCAGTGGTGGGTGGCTCAATGAAAGAATCAATAATGGAATCAATTTCGTTTCCTATCTGGCTTCTAACCATACTTTTTATCATTGATTGAGTAATATTATTTTTATATGCAGATCCTAAATCATCCGATAAATTTTTATCAAGGGATTTACGCATATTATCCCAGTCTTGCTCTGTGTAACTAGCAAAAGTTGAAAGTCCTGATAAAAAATTATTAAAATGGGGATTAACTATTACTTTACTTAGTGTAGAGGTTAACGGTTCATCTGTAGATAAATTAATTTGTTCAGCCATCTGTTTTAATATTAATATTGCTTCTTGAGATAGATATAGTTTACTTGCGATATTGCTTATTTCAGGATTGCGTTCATCACTATACCCTATTAAATAGTCAACCGTAACATCAAAATACGAAGCTATTCGTTCCAAGGTATCAATTGTTGGAAGACTTGTCCCTTTCTCATAAACAGATATGGTTTTATTTGATATACATAACTCATGTGCAAGCTGACTTTGTGTAAGACCTTTTTCATCTCGAAGTTTTTTAAGTCTTTCTGAAAACATAATGTATTCCTCCTTATTAATATGAGTATATAGCATTTCTATAAATATGTAAACATAAAAGTGTTGACATTCTATAAGTGGTAGAATATAATAAATCCAATGTTACGAGATATTTTTAAAAATAAATTCTCATAACAAGTAAATAGAAGGAGGTAGAAAGCATGAAAATAATTAGTTTTCAGATCAGTGATGACCTTCATAAAAAATTGCGGTTAGAAGCTGTAATGAATGAGAAATCAATTAGGCGATATCTTACAGAACTGATCGAAAAAGATTTAAAAACAAAAAAAGAGCAAACGCAGTAGCTTTGGCCGGCAATGCGTTTACTCAAACCGAAACCCGATAACGGAATCTCTTTCTATATAATAGGAGGTTCCCCTTAAAATTGCAAGGAGAATTTTATTTATGAAGAATGAAACAGTAAAAATTAATAATCAGGATGTGGCGGTTATTGAGTGGAATGGGGAGCGGGTTATAACAACGGCTCAACTGGCAGATGTATATGAAGCATCAAAAGAACAGATTAAACAGAACTTCAATAATAATGAAAAGTACTTTCAGGAGAAAAAGCACTTTTATCTATTGAAAGGTGAGGAATTAAAAGACTTCAAGAACTTGGTAGAAAATTTCGACCTAGTTGATAAGCGCACTCCGCAACTCTATTTGTGGACGCGCCGTGGTGCCAGCCGTCATTGTAAGATGCTTGGTACAGATAAAGCCTGGGAACAGTTTGATTATATGGAAGATGCCTATTTTAACCCTCAGCCTTCTGTTAATACCGACCAACTGTCTCCGGAACTTCAGATGTTCGGAAAACTCTATGAGGTAGTTGCCCGGCAGGAACTGAAACAGAAAGAGCAGGAACAGAAGATGGAGCAGCTGGACAATAAGATTGACTCTATCAAAGAAGTCGTTGCCCTGAACCCCAATGACTGGAGAAAGGATACCGCCAAACTGATATATAAAATCGCATTACATATCGGCGGGACTGAGCATATCAAAAACATCCGGGAGGAAAGCTATAAGCTTCTGGAGCAGAGAATGGGAGTCTCCCTGAATACGCGCCTTACCAATAAACGCCGGAGGATGGCAGATGAAGGTATCTGCAAATCCAAGAGGGACAAGCTTAATCAGGTGGACGTAATTGCTGATGATAAGAAGCTGATTGAGGGATACCTGGCGGTCGTGAAAGACATGGCTATAAAATATGGCATTACCGATTCAGATGTGGCCTGATATATTGTACGCAGATGCTGATTAAAAAGTTCACAAAAAGTTCACAATTAAAATTTACTCAGTTAAATCGCAATTTAACACTGTAGAGATATTTTATCTTACAATCATATATAGTATCTTATCGTATTTTATTGTATTTTCCTTTAAATGTGCCTACCGATTAAATAGTAATTTAACGGATAAAGTGGCCTAAAACCGGCATTTTGAGGGGGTTGCAGAGGTAAATTTAATGTGATATGGTGGATGCATAAAGAAGCTTGCAAGCGATAATTTAACAGAAAAAAGAGAGTAAACACGATTGCTTTGACCGGCTGTGTGTTTACTCTCCAGAAACCCGAAAAGGGGAATCTTTACTTACATAATAAGGGGTTCCTTCATATAAAGCAATGTTAAATTGTAGTAAGGAGAATTTATGAGCATAGATGAATTTAAGGAACAGGTAGTACCAATTGTTGATGAACTTAAAGAATATAGTACAGGCATGAGTGAAGTAGATTTTGTTAAATTTAAGGCTCAGGCTATAAAATTTCTTCCTATGAAAAACCAGGGGGTAAAGCAGTACATAGAGATATTATTCTCATATTTACATCCACAAAATAAGTGATAAATTGTAAGGAGGCGTTGCAGCGCTTCCTTTTTATTATCGGAAATTTTAAATTTATTATTATAGTTTATTTTATACCGTGTTGCATTTCGTGTTGCACTTTACAGAAAATAGGGTACAAAACATATAAAAATGATGTTACTAAAGAAAAAATAAAACCTCTGAAAAGCCCGTAAATGCGGTAAATATGATAAATACGGGATTTGTTTCTTCTATATTAATGGGGTTCAAGTCCCGCCGCCGGCAGTGTATAAAAAGCCGGAACCATGTAAAACCAATGGTTCCGGCTTTTTTTGTGTGCCCGGTGGGCACACGTTCTAACGGGTGAAAGTCCCAAATCCGCCCGGCAGTGGGAAGGATACAGCCGAAGCCAAGGGTGTCCATCGTGAGGTGGAATCTGATAATTCGAAAGAACTCTTTATAGAGATTTGAACAAAATCGCTACGCGATGGCTATCGGAGTCTTAGCCGGGTTTTAACCTCTTCGCATAATTTCTAAGGAAAAACCAAAAGTATGTTGAATAAGAGGGCATCAAAAGCTGCCCTCTTATTCAGCCCACCTTCGGTTCTTTCCTTAGAAATAATGCTTATAATCCGTGGGATTATACAGGTTTTGGGCATAGTGCCTGCAAGGGGGGCGGATGCCTCCATTTCAGGTATTGCCGGGATTTCCCATATTGTGCTGGCCGTTGCACTGGGATTTTTTGTTCGCAGCTTTAAAAGGCGCATTACCGGGATGGGAAAGACAACAGACGGGTAACTAATGAAGATACATAGCAAATAATGGCAGAGATATAATAAAATAGTTATCATGCTATAACGTTTATTAAGAGATAAAAAAAGCAAATGCGTGTAAATTGGGAGAAAAAATATGCCTTCAATTTATGATAAAGCTGAAATATATGATTTGGGATTTGACGAAAGAAAATGGCAGGTGGTCAGGGAGCATTGGGAGCGTCTTTTAGGCAATGCTAAGATAGATACGGTTTTAGATTGCAGTATCGGAACTGGAAACTGTTTTCATCTGATTTTCGCCGGATTAACGAAAATACAAATAAAAAATATGATTGTGTAATGAGTACCGGCAATTCGCTGCCCTATGTTCCGAATGAAGAAGTGATTGATACCCTGTATAAAATGGATCTTCTTGTCAGTTCAGGAGGCTATATTTATATTGATACACGAAACTGGGATAAAATAATCAGGGAACATCAGCGTTTTTATTTTTATCCGCCATATTATGAAAAAGACGTGCGGATAGATTCTTTTCAGGTTTGGGATTATATCGAAGACGGGAGAATAACCTTCAATATAGTGTATTCTTTTGAAAAGAAAAAGCAGATAGACCTATTTTCCGATTAAAAGAGAAGTATTGTCCAATACGCTTGTGGAGATGGGCTATGAGATCAGGCAAATGGCAAACTTCCCCTTACAATGCAGCCTGCCCATAGATGATTTTGAATGGTACTGTATACTGGCACAGAAGAGGATGTAAGGAGAGGGATGCTTCTTGTTCCGAACGGATAAAGCAGGATGCTTTCCGGGGTATCAGATTTGGGTGAAGAAAAAATATTCGATTCTTTCGCAGGATATTGTCATGCTGGGATTCCCAAGTTTGCTCCGGACCTCCTGAGAAATGTTTTTATAGGATTCCCAGAAAGCGATATTATCACTGACTTCTACGGGGTTTCGTACGCTGGTGATGATATGGGCGGTTTCTCCCATTTCACAGCCCCTTATTTTGCCGCATACAAGGCTGTTTATTTCAGTCCGAGCCGTCACATAGATGCCGCAGCGTTTATATTCCTTATCTGCGCTTTCTTCCCATAAATGGGCAACAAATTCATTCGTATAATATTAGGAATCAATTCCGAAAAAAATAAGCGTAAATTTTTCTGTTGTCATATTACCACTCTTGAAAAAACTTTAAATTATAATATGGTAGGGGCAGGGTATTGTTGCCTGTATTCATTTGTTTTCCTTGTATAATCCGTCTCTTTTTCCGTATACTGATATGGAAGGCGCGGTAATTTATATCGGAATCCTGTTAAGGCAGCCAGGCAGCAGGTGCAGGAAAGGAAGGCAGTAATGGATAAAGAAAAAAAAGAAAAGCTTGCGCAGAAGAAATCAAATGAAATGTTCAACAGCATTACGGAAAAGGTAAAGCCGGAGAACCAGAATCAGACCCACAATTCCCGCAGGGAGGGGATGGGGCCGAATACAAAGCGTAAGCCAAACTAAGCATCCGTAACAGGGTGCTTTTTTTCTGCCTGTTTTTGTGTTATGCACTGCATCAGCGTTGTGAGCGGTTCGGAGAGATATTTGTCCTTATGGAAGACAAGCAGCAGCTGGTTGATTAATTCCATATCCGTGATAGCCAGTACGGACGGTTTTTTCGTTTCCAGATATGTGGGGGCGGATGCCCTGTCCGCCATTAATATCGTTTATCCGCTCATCGGCCTGGCGGTGGGTATCGGGATTATGCTGGGAACCGGCGGCAGCGCCGTAATTGCAAGGCAGCTTGGAATCGGAGAAGGACGTTTTGTTTGTAACGGCGGGAAAACCCAATCTGGGGCTGGGGCTGACGATTCTTTCCGGCCTGGCCAACATGGTACTGGATTATGTCTTTATCGCGGTTTTCGGCTGGGGGATTGCGGGCGCGGCATGGACGACTGCGGTTGGATATTCCATAGTTCCTGTTTTCGCACTTTTTTATTTCTGGAAACCAAGAACGGAGCTAATGAATATTTTTATTTCTTCGCTGTTTACGGCACTGTCAAATGGAAAGGTTTCTGCCATGATTTCCATGATCAGGACCTTTGGATTTACGGTAGCGGGAATTCTGCTGTTTTCCTGGATCTGGCAGATGAACGGACTGTGGCTGGCGGTTCCGGCCGCGGAATGCGCGACGCTGGTCCTGGCACTGTTTCAGGTGAAAAAATACAAAAAAATCTATGAATATTAAAAAAATCTTAAATAGGAAAAGCTATTGTAGTATGCTATAATGTCGTAGACAGATGAAAAAGCGCTGCCGGAGGGCGGCAGAAGAGAGGAACGCATGGGAACTCAGGCCAGGCCTGTTATACAGGTTAAGAATTTATATAAGGTTTACCGTGTGGGAGACAGCCATGTGCGCGCCCTGGACGGAGTGAATCTGGAGATTTACAAAGGAGAGTTCTGCTCCATCGTGGGTACCTCAGGCTCCGGTAAGTCAACGCTTTTGAACATGCTTGCCGGTCTGGAGAAGCCGACGAAGGGTGAGATTATCATTGCCGGGGAGCACATGGAAAATAAGACGGAAAACCAGCTGGTAAAGTTCCGCAGGGAGCATATCGGTTTCATTTTCCAGTCCTTTAATCTGATGGGAACCATGAATGCGGTGGAAAATGTGGCGCTTCCCCTGACCTTTCAGGGCGTGGACAAGGATATCCGTATGAAAAGGGCCTCCAGGGTTCTGGATATGGTAGGGCTGAAAGAGCATAAGAAGCATAAGCCCACACAGATGTCCGGCGGCCAGCAGCAGCGCGTGGGCGTGGCAAGGGCGCTGGTGGTGAATCCGGAGATTATTTTTGCGGACGAGCCTACCGGAAACCTTGATTCCAATACCTCAAGAGAGGTGATGGAGCTGATGCAGAAGGTTGTCAGGGAACAGAAGCAGACGCTGGTTATGGTAACTCATGATAACTATCTGGCCGGCTTTGCCGACAGGATTTTTCATATTATTGACGGGAAGATCGTTAAGATAGAGGACAACTGGAATAAAGCGGAGGAACCTGCCGCACAGAAAGCTTAAGAAACACAAGAGGGGAAGAAAATGAACAGAAGAAAAAAAATCATCAGTATCATCAGTTTAACATGCGCCATTATGGTATTTTCAATGCTTATTCCTGCTTCTAACGGTTTGGAAGAAGTGTATGCCGCTTCCACAAGCGGCAATACCATTGACCGTTCCTCGCCGAATGTAATTACCGATGACGACCGGGCGGATGCGGATGCGCAGCTGAAGGCGCATATGGACAGCATACTGAAAAGGACGAATCCTGATGAATACACGCTGAAAAAGCTGAACGACACCTTTTACAGCGCCGTATATTACATTGCCAATACGGAAATGAGCGTCAGTGAGCTGTGGGCTTACGTCGGCGAGATGAAGGCCAAACTGGACGCCGTTGTGCCGGATGTGTCCGTGACCAAGCCCACGACGGAGTTTTTGCAGGTGGGGAATAACTGGGAGACTCCTTCCGTAAGCTACGGGCAGCAGGTTTCCATTGTCCTTCCCATTATTAACCTGGGCAGCGAGGAGCTGACGGATCTGGTGGTCAGCCCTGTGGTTTCCAACGATGTCAAGGAATGGCCGTTTGAGCCTGATACCACCGGCTACGGACAGTCCTTTGCCGAAATACCCGGGAATCCTTTCGGGGGAAATTATGAAGCAGGTATGTTTGCAAGAAGGGAACTGACCTTTCAGTTTACAGTACGGGAAGATGTGATGACAGGCTATTATCCTCTGAAATTCCAGGTATGGTATACCAAGGCCGGAGTCAGATGCGAAGAGCCTGTGGAGCTTAATGTTTATGTATATACCCAGGGAAAGCCCGGAGCAGGCCATATCGGCGGCGATGACGGCGCTGTGGAATCCAAGCCCCGGATCATTGTGACCGGCTTTGAAACGAACCCCAAGGAAGTTTACGCGGGTGACACCTTCCTGGTGACAATCCACGTAAAGAATACCTCTAAGGATAAAGCTGTCAATAATGTGCTTTTTGACATGCAGGCGGTGGAGAGCGGCACAGAGGCCAATACCACCTATGCCGTATTTCTTCCCACCTCCGGTTCCAGTTCCGTATATACGGATTCCATCGGCCCCGGCAATGAATTTGATATTAATATTGAGATGACGGCAAAGACGGATCTTACACAGAAGCCCTACGTTATTACGGTTAAGATGAAATATGATGCGGGCAAGGATATTGACCTTACGGATGAAGCAAAGGTTTCCGTACCTGTGCTGCAGGAGGCAAAATACGACACGAGCACGATTGAAGCCATGCCGGCCAGCATTTCCGTGGGCAACCAGTCCAATGTTATGTTCAGCATTTATAACACGGGCAAGACAACCTTTTATAACCTTCAGGTAAAATACGAAGGGGATTCCATAGAAGGCGGGGACACCTTCTTAGGTACTCTGAAGCCGGGCGAAACAGGAAACGTGGACTCCATGCTGACTGCGGTGGCGCCTACGGCGGATGACGGAACAATTATTGCAAGGGTTTCCTTTGAAAATGAATCCGGGCAGGAAGTCAGTTTCGTACGGGAATTTACCATTGATGTATATGAAGAAACCTTTGATGAACCCATGATGCCGGAAATGCCTGAGGAGAATGGGCAGAAGGGAGTCAGCCTGCCGGTTATCATTGGAATTGCAGCTGCGGCAGCTGTAATCGTACTGATTGTCGTAATCACTGTCATAAGAAAGAAAAAGAAAAAAGCGGCTGCCCTGAAACTGGAAGAGGAGTTACTGGACACAAAAGATGAAGACTAACTGAAAGCAGGTACAGATATGAAATTTTTGGATTTGCTGCGGCTTAGCAGCAGCAGCCTGTGGAAGAGAAAGGTGCGTACCCTGCTGACCGTCCTGGGAGTAACCATCGGCGTGGCCTCTATTGTAGTAATGGTTTCACTGGGACTTGGCCTGAATAAGTCTTCTATGGAGGAAATGGAGTCCTATGGCAGCCTTACAGCGGTGACGGTGAATATGGCTGGCGGCAATGGATTTTATTCCTCCGGGATGGCGGTTGCCGAAAGCACCTCCTCTTCGGAGAAGGAAAAGGAAGAGAAGCGGCTGGATGATGAGCTGGTGGAGACCCTCAAGGCGCTTCCCCATGTGAATCTGGTATCGCCGGTCCTGAATGTGGATGTGATAGCCAAGAGCGGGATTTACGAAGGAAATTTCAGGGTGCAGGGAATGACGGCAGAAGCCTTTGAAGCAATGAAAATCCCGCTGGGAGAAGGAAACTTTCCTCAGAAGGATGCGGAAAAGCTTGAATTTTTTTATGGAAATATGGTTCTGCAGAGTTTTTCCAACTCCCGGACAGGAAGCTATCCCTATTATGAAAAGGGAGAGTTGCCGCCGGTAGATTTAATGAAGGATCCGATATTCGTTATTTTTGACACCAATGCCTATTACAACAGCAAATACAGCAGCACTCAGGGAAGCTCGGCAAGTGTCAAGACGCCGCCTCCGAAAAAGTATCTGATTAGCACCTGTGGTATGGTGAAAGGCGGGCCGGAGGAATGGAGCAGATACAGCTATGAGGTTTACTGTGACATAGACGCCCTGAAAACAGAACTGAAGCGCATTTTCAAGAATAAGGCTATTCCCGGCCAGCCAACAACGAAGTCAGGAAAGCCTTATAAAGAGATTTATTACAGTCAGATTTACGTGGATGTGGATGATATGGAAAATGTATCTGAGGTCCAGAACGCCATCAACGCAATGGGATATCAGGCATCCAGCAACGCGGAATGGGTACAGGCAATGCAGACGCAGTATGGCTATGTGCAGCTTGTGCTGGGCGGCATCGGCGCGGTATCCCTTTTGGTAGCGGCTATCGGTATTACCAACACCATGATGATGTCCATTTATGAACGTACCAAGGAAATCGGCATTATGAAGGTGCTGGGCTGTGATCTGCGGAATATCCAGATGATGTTTTTGATGGAAGCCGGATTTATCGGCCTGATTGGAGGACTTGTGGGGCTGGTGTTCAGTTTTGGGGTATCCATTGTGATTAACAAGATTGTAGCATCTATGGGGAATATGATGACGCTGTCCTATATCCCTCCATGGCTGGCACTGCTATCCCTTGTATTCGCGATTCTGGTTGGCATGGTGGCAGGCTTCTTCCCGTCTCTTCGGGCTATGCGGCTGAGCCCCCTGGCGGCTATCAGGAATGAATAGAAGAGCAGCAATGAAGTAGTAAATACAAGGCGGAGAAAAAAGAACAGATTAAGAAACATGGATAAAAACACGGATTAAAAAAATAAAAAAAAGCTATAAAAACTCCTGCACGCTTTCTTCCACGAAACAGCGGCAGGAGTTTTTTTCTGATATGTATTTAAGTGCCTTATTTCCAGATGAATCCTTTTGTCAGGAATTCAGCAGGGCAGCCGTAACACAGTTGGCAAAAAGCTGTGCGCCGGGAAGATTGGGATGAACGCCGTCACTGGTAAAAACGGACAGGTTCTCATAGGTAATGCCACAGTTATATACATCAATAACAGAAGCGCCGTATGCGGAAGCGATGGCTTTGATCTGTTTATTGAAGTCCATCAGCGTATTCCCATTCCTGTTAACGGGCGTGTTGTTCTTATCCCTGAGCCCCGGGTCACGGGCAAACAGTGTACAGCAGTAAACTGCAGCGTTCGGATACAGCGCTTTAATTTTCTGGAGCATCAGCTCATAGGCGCTGCTGAAGGTGGCAGGTATGCCTTCTGCCTGAATGGAAGGGGACTGGAAGGTGCCAAGGGGGATATCACGGGCAAAATCATTTACTCCCATATAAATAATTATCACATCAGGAGCAGAACCGTCGATATCACGCAGATCCATAATTCTGCGGAAACTGCAGCCGGGAGCAGAACCGTCCGTGGCTACGGAACTGCCGGTTACATTGGTATTGGCTGAGGATGCGTTCGTACATAAGCGCATCCCGGTAGCATTCAGAACCTGATACCACCAGGTCCCTTCTACCATGGGTATACCGCTGTTGCCCGGATAGAAGATGTTATAATCCCTTGGAATATAATCGTTGAAGGTAGACAGGCTGTCTCCCAAAATAGAGAGCTTAAGCCCCGTATATTTTGTGGGAACATTGGAGGACTCTACTGTTTTCAGCGGGGGATTTACGGCTGCGTCCACAGACAGCGTATTCTGCGGCAGCGTAAAAATAAGAGAAGCAGCAAGTGAAAGGGCTGCGAATCTGATTCCTTTTTTCATGTCAAAAAACTCCTTTTCTCTTTTGTCTTCCATTAAAGAAGTTAGCACAGGGAAAAGGAGTTTGTCAAGTTCTTACGTAGGTATGCAGCGCCGAAAGGCGCTGGCAGGTTGTAAATAATCCTCTCGATACTTTTATACTTAAATATTTATTTTCCACATCGCTACGCCCTTTTCATGTTTTTATCCACACCCTTTAGGCATTCGTAGCC
>NZ_VUMI01000078.1 GCF_009696275.1 Eisenbergiella porci | reverse complement strand
GATCTTTACAAAATCGATATGCCTGTAGCTCTTGTTGAAAAGCAAAAGGCAAAAGCTATCAAGCAAGCCAAGAAACTATTACAACGAGAAGGATTACTTCCGCCTGATGAACCATTAGCTTCTTGATTTAATTTCCTAACTCTATAACACTTCAAAAAGTTGCCTGCCTTAGACAGCTTATTCAAGTGCGTCCATTTATGGTTTTCCTCTACTTTCTTTCACACTAATTCCTCCTTCCTGGATAAAGCGTAACAGATGCTATTCTTTATATCTATCCAGAAAGTGCAAAATTTATGTAAAATCAAAGTTAACTGTTTGGCCGGTCAGTGGATTTGTTGTGCCAAACGGCTAAAGAGTTAAAAATATGGTAAAAAAATACGAAGCTGTCCGGAGCCTGCATATTTGATGCAAAGGCAGCGGACAGCCGCGTGCTGTGATTTTAGAGGTATTTCTTCAGGACTTCCGCTTTGTCCAGTTTCTCCCAGGGGAGGTCGAGGTCGTGGCGGCCGAAGTGGCCGTAAGCTGCGGTCTGTTTGTAAATCGGGCGGCGCAGATCCAGCATTTTGATGATTCCGGCAGGTCTTAAGTCGAAGTTTTCACGGATGATTTCCACCAGCTTCTCATCGGAGAGCTTTCCGGTTCCATAGGTATCAACCATAATGGAGGTAGGCTGTGCCACGCCGATGGCGTAGGAGAGCTGGATTTCGCATTTATCGGCCAGTCCTGCGGCAACGATGTTCTTTGCCACATAGCGGGCTGCATAGGCTGCGGAGCGGTCTACCTTGGTGCAGTCCTTTCCGGAGAAAGCGCCGCCGCCGTGACGGGCATATCCGCCGTAGGTATCCACAATGATTTTACGTCCGGTGAGTCCGCTGTCGCCATTGGGTCCGCCGATCACGAAGCGTCCGGTGGGATTGATGTAGAATTTGGTTTCATCGTCAATCAGCTCTGCGGGCAGAATGGGATCGAAAACATATTTTTTGATGTCTTCATGGATCTGTTCCTGGGTTACGTCGGCATCATGCTGCGTGGAAAGGACAACGGCTTCCAGGCGGATGGGCTTTTCATTTTCATCGTATTCCACGGTTACCTGGCTCTTTCCGTCGGGCCTTAAGTAAGGAAGGGTTCCGTCCTTGCGCACCTTAGTCAGCTGTTTTACCAGCTTATGGGCAAGGCTGATGGGGTAAGGCATGTATTCTTCGGTTTCATTGGTGGCAAAACCGAACATCATGCCCTGGTCTCCAGCGCCGATTGCTTCGATCTGGGCATCAGTCATTTTATGTTCCTTGGCTTCCAGCGCTTTGTCAACGCCCATGGCTATGTCGGGGGACTGTTCGTCAAGAACTACCATAACGCCGCAGGTGTTGGCGTCAAAGCCGTATTCGGATTTGGTATAGCCGATTTCACGCACGGTATCACGCACGATTTTCTGGATATCCACATATGCTTTTGTGGTGATTTCTCCCATTACCATAACAAGGCCGGTGGTGGTGCAGGTTTCACAGGCTACACGGCTCATGGGATCCTGCTCCATCAGCGCGTCAAGAACCGCGTCGGAGATGGCATCGCACATTTTATCGGGATGGCCTTCAGTTACGGATTCAGAAGTAAATAAATGTTTCTCCATGTTTCCTCCTTTTGGACATTTTGTCCTGCAATAAAAAAAGTCCGCTATAAGCGGACCCGATGTTAATGATAATCAAATCCTCTTATTGTTCGAAATGCTCGCTCAGGTTGGCACCTTCCTCTGACGGGGTTGCCGTGGCTTCGCAGGTCCTATGTACCTCCACCACTCTGAATAAGAGATGATACAATATTGAATTTTCTTATCTGTGACTACGTTCCTTACAATACACCATATGCTGCGTTCTGTCAACGGGACATTTCCCGGGAAATGTCCAAAAAACTGAAAAAACAGGAGTATTATATTTCCACCGGCATCCGGATACAGGAAAATAAACAGCCTGGGATGCCGCTGTTTTGATATTCCGCTGTTTCAGGAGCTCAGATCAGACTACCTTAAAACGAAATTTTTTCACGTCTCTTTCGTTATCGACTTTTTCTATCATTGCGCCTAGGCCCCTGAGCTTTTCGGGGAAATTCTCATAGCCTCTTTCGATATAGCGGATATCATCCACGGTGGAGATCCCTTCCGCTGCAAGTGCCGCGATCACAAGCGCCGCGCCTGCCCGGAGATCCGGAGCCGTAATGCTTGCGCCGGTGTAGCGGCCCACGCCGTCAATTATCGCCGTGTTCCCTTCTACTTTAATGTTGGCGCCCATTCTGGTAAGCTCATCCACATATTTAAAACGGTTTTCGAAAATACTTTCCGTTACGATGCTTGTCCCCTGGGAAAGTCCCAGCGCAACAGTGATTTGGGGCTGCATATCCGTGGGGAATCCGGGATAAGGAAGGGTTTTCACATGGGTATGGTTCAGCGGCCTGGATGCCACAACCCTGACTGCGTCATCGGACTCTTCCACCTCACAGCCAATCTCCATCAGTTTGGCGCTGATGGATTCCAGATGCTTGGGAATTACATTTTTTACCGTAACATCACCGCGGGTGGCAGCTGCGGCAAACATGAAGGTTCCCGCTTCGATTTGATCCGGTATGATGGTGTATTCCGTCTTATGAAGGCGTTCCACGCCTCTGATACGGATCACATCCGTACCTGCGCCCTTGATATTAGCGCCCATGCTGTTAAGGAAATTGGCAAGATCCACCACATGAGGCTCCTTTGCCGCATTTTCAATAATGGTCATTCCATCCGCCATGGCTGCGGCCATCATAACATTGATGGTTGCGCCCACGCTGACTACGTCCATATAGAGATGGCTGCCCTTCAGCTTTTCGGCCTCCGTAATGATCAGGCCGTGTTCAATGCGCACATCCGCACCCAGAGCCTTGAAGCCCTTGATATGCTGATCAATGGGGCGGCTACCGATGTTGCAGCCGCCGGGAAGAGCGACCTCTGCTTTATTGTATTTGCCTAAAAGAGCGCCCAGCAGATAGTAGGACGCACGGATTTTCTTAATATAGTCATCTTCAATTACAAGTTCATGGATAAGGGAGGCATTGATTTTCACGGAATGCCTGTCCACACGCTCCACAATTACACCAATGCTCTGCATCGCCTGGAGCAGTATATTCGTATCCCTGACATCGGGCATATTTTCAATCAGAACCGTTTCATCTGTCATTACCGAAGCTGCCAGTATGGCAAGCGCTGCGTTCTTGGCACCGCCTATCTCCACTTCACCAACAAGCGGATTCCCGCCTTCAACCATATATTGTTCCATATCAACCTCTTTATGTATGCGGGCTTAGCGCAGCAGCAGCGCGCCCACCGGCATACGGATCCCTTCACACGATTTCCACTGATTACCAACTTTTTATAATAGCCTGATCGGACTGTCACTTTTCAAAAATTATTATTGACTGTCAGCCTCTCTTTATGCAAACTCATCATTAGTAAAATCTGACACACAAATTTTCGATTATTATACCATATATACAAAAATTTTGCCACTTAATAATCCATATGCGATTATACCACATTTTTTTACTTTGTAAATGGGTAATTCCACCTACATTTTCCACGGGAAGTATGGAATTTGTAACTATGCATCATAATTTTACCCGTAAAATGATGGAATTACCCATTTAATATTTATTTTAATTCAGATATTTAAGCGGGTTCACCGCCTGTCCGTTAATACGCATTTCAAAATGTATGTGAGGTCCCGTGCTCCGTCCGGTATTTCCGCTGAGGGCGATTTTCTGGCCCTGGCTGACCTTCTGTCCCGGGGAAACCAGCACCTTGCTCAGATGGCCGTATCTGGTTTCTCTTCCGTCCGCATGCTGGATATACACAACATAACCGTAGCCGCTTCCCCAGCCGGCCCTTGTTACGGTTCCGCCGGAGGAGGCCATGACGGCGGTTCCCACAGGCGTTGCCCAGTCAATTCCCTTATGGTTGGTGGAGGCGCCCCTGGTCGGTGCGTTCCGGCCCCCAAAGCCTGATGACAGCCGCCCTCCCGAAATGGGCTTAATATAAGTAGGCGGAACCTTGGTCCCTCTTTTTACAATCTTGGGAACCGCTTCGTAATCCACCTCTTCGAGAATGATTTCTTCGCCAATCTCCTCGCTGTTTCTATAGGTTACGATGCTCGCCGCCTTACGGTGTCCGGCGGAAGGCTCCTGCACCACCTCCTGCCTTGTGGTATACCAGTCATCCACGTCCACATACTGCACCGGCGCATCATAGCTTTCTTCCGCATAAACCAGCTCCTGATGAATGACGGAAAGCTCAGGCTCGGGCACTGTTATAATCAGTTCATCACCAACCCTTATGGTGGAATCCGCGCTTTCCAGCCCCGGATTAATAGCAACCAGCCCGTCCACAGTCAGGCCGTTATTCAGCGCGATCTGGGAAAGGGTATCCCCGGACTGCACTTCATATATCTGCTCTTTTTCCTGTTCCTTGGTCACCTGGTCTATAGCATCCGACAGGCTGGTGATTTCATCCTCCATCAGGTAGGCTTCCACCACTTCCACCGTGTCCGCATACGCCAGATCCACCAGCCCATAATCCAGACTGTCAAAATCTCCTGCCATTGTGGGAACGGCCTGTTCGAATACTTCATCAAAAAGCAGTCCTACCCCGGCGCTCAGCTCCACCTCATCCGGATTCTTACGCTTATCGGCCGGGCAGATAGAAGTGGTCAGCACATTCAGCTCACGTACCGGATCCACCACCAGATCCACCACATATTCACCGTCCGGATCGTATTCACTGAGACAGGCGGAAAGCAGGGACAGAACCTCCCCGCTTGTTTTCAGGTTGACCGTATATTCGTTTATTTTTACCGTATATGCATGCTGCAGCGTTTTGCAGATGCTGTCCTTCAGTACGTCCTTCATATTCTGACGGATGGTCCTGTCACTGTCCACCGCGCCGAAAACCATACTTTTCCCCTGCAGCTCCAAATCCGCCGTCATGAATACAAGATCCTGATTATCCCTCACAAGCTCTTCCCTGGCGCTCTGCAGTATATCCTCCGCCTTTTCCGGCTCATCCGTACAGCCCACAATAACGCCGTTAAGCAGAATGTCCGCCACATTGTCCCCTGTGTGTACAAACCTTCCGAAGGAGGGTGCAAAAAGAACAGCGGCTGCTATCACGCAGAACGCCGTTAAAATAAATGTCGCCTGTACTCTTCTGTAATATTTCGTAATACTTTCCATGAATTCTGCTTTTCTTCCCGAAACCTTATATCCTTATTTTTTCGCAATTGATCCGTTCCCTCACAGCTGCCGGACGGTTACTTGTTTTTCTTCTTTGCAACACTGTAGCCGAAATTTCCCACTTCTTTTCCAAGCGCGTAATAACGGCCGTGGGAATAGCAGATGGGAGACGACTTATCCAGATGGAACCGGTTATTCTTATCCATATACGCTTCATCCACGCTTACGGAAACCACCTCCGCCACAAACATGGTATGGCTTCCCAGCGGAAGCGTCTGTTTGACACGGCATTCCAGGCTCACCGGGCTTTCCTGAATCAAAGGGGCCTTTACTACATGTCCCGGTACCGGAGTCAGACGGGCCTCTTTCCATTTATCCGTATCCCTGCCGCTTCTGACCCCGCAGAAATCTGCGGCCCAGGACAGCTTCTCCGTGGTCAGGTTGATTACAAATTCGCCTGTTTCCATTATAAATGCATAGGAATACCTCTCAGGACGCACCGATATGGAAACCATGGGCGGGTTGGTACATACGGTGCCTGCCCATGCGACGGTAAGTATGTTGCTGTTTCCTTTTTTGTCCGCACAGCTGACCATAACTGCCGGCAGGGGATAAAGCATGTTTCCCGGCTTCCATTCCTGTTTTCCCATGTATCCTGAGGCTCCTTCCTGATACTTCCCTGATTATGCCATAAACGGCCAAATTTTTCTCTCTTACATTCCAAGTATTCCCAGAATCTGTAAAATAAACAGCGCCACATTAGCCAGGGTTGCCGCCAGCGTAACTATAAGCAGCGGCTTCAGTCCCTTGTTGGACTCCTTCAGCTCTTCCGTCTGCTTCTTCACTTCCTCCACAACCACTGCCTGGACATTCCGGTATACCTTTACATTTTCCTTATGGTTAAAATCATCGGCCTGCTTCTGCATTTCCCGCAGGCTCTCTGTCTGTCCGAACACCAGCTCACGGATTTCCTCCACTCGTTCGGCCGTTTCAATATTTCTGTTATTCACTTCCTGGATTTTGGAAAGGCTCTCCTGTGTCAGCTCACGGATTCTGTCCAGGCTCTCCTCCGTAATCCCTTCCAGCTGCTGCAGGCTTACCTCCGCAAGATGGGACAGCTTCTCCACTCCGTCTGTTGTAAGTCTGCCAAGGCCTTCTTCTCCCGCCGACGATACCCTCGCTATGCCGGAGGTACCGTCCTCAGCCATCTGCTTCAGGCTGTCCGTCCCGCTCTCGGATAACTGACGCAGGCTGCTGGTTCCATGTTCCGCCAGCTGCTTCAGGCTGTTGGTCCCGTCAGCAGAATATCTGCGCAGCCCTGCCGCACATTCCTCCGCCAGCTTCTGGACCCCATGAAGGCTTTCTTCCGCCAGCTTCTGCATTCCCGCCGCGCTTTCCTCCGTCAGCTTCTGGATTCCGGCAGTGCTTTTATCCGTGTAGCGCTGAATCACATCCAGCGTTTCCACATTCTTCATATTGGATTTTCTCATTTCCTGAAGATATCCGTCATACTCCACCAGCTGGTTCCTGAGGCGCTTCGCCTCCTGCGCATCCGGCGTCATGGAGCCCGCCTGGCCCATCCGGTAAGCCGAATCATCTCTGTAATTGTCCATCTGAAAAATCCTCCCGTGTAAACTGTCCGGTGACAGCGCTCTCCGGCCGCAAATCATCCGTTCCTTCACCCTGTTCCGAAACTCTGACTGTCTTCTGTGATATATAACCCATGCCCTCACGCCGCAGCTCCACCTTGTCCGCCGCAGGGGCATGCAGTTTCATTCCGCCAAAAGCCGGTATCTGCAAAAGCAGACATAATCCCGCTATTTTCCCCATTTTAGCATCATTCCCCTGATTTTACAACCGCTTATTCTCCCACCTTCTCACTGTCCGCCCGGCTTTTTTGTGTATTATGCACTATTTTCAATGATGTACATTTCAATTTTTATTATAATTCACCATACATTTACATCTTGTTCATAATTTATTCATAATTCATTGCTATACTTAATTCATAAGTTCAAGAGAAACAAACAATAACATTCACTTAGCAAACATAGATAAATTTTTTCATAATAGCCCCGGCGCCTATGGTGTCGGGGCACTCCTCACTTTTGCCCACTATGAGCCGGGCGGAATAAAAAGGATAAGGCTGCAGGGAAAAGCAAGCTTTCCCCTGCAGCCTTATCCTTTTTATTCCATGAGGCGACAGCCTCAAGCCCTGGTACGCGCAGCGTATCAGGGCTTGCCCCGGCGGACTGCAATCCCCACTCTCACTTCCCGCTTTCCGTCCTCTTAACTGAAAGCCATACACTCTGTCTACTAATCATCCCTCTCCCCGCTAAGACTAAGTATCTCTTCATTCAGCGACAGCATCCTCGCATCCAGATCCGACACCATCCTTGCGCATTCCACAAGCTCCGTCTTAATATGCTGGGGGGCATTTCCTTCAAATTTATAATTAATTTTATGTTCCAGGCTGGCCCAGAAATCCATGGCGACCGTCCTGATCTGGATTTCCACCTTTACCTCCACAATCCGGTCCGACAGGAATACCGGCACCGTCACCAGCATGTGATAGCTCTTGTAGCCACTGGCCTTGGGATGCTTGATGTAGTCCTTGACAGAAATCACCTTGATATCATTCTGGTTCCCTATCATGTCAGCAATGCGGTAAATATCAGACGTAAAAGAGCATATCACGCGTATTCCTGCAATGTCGTTGATGTACTTTACCATATTCTCTATTGTGGATTCGTAACCGTACCTTTTCAGCTTCTTTACTATGCTTTCCGAGGTCTTCATACGAGACTTGATATGCTCTATCGGATTATAGCGGTGCACATGCTGGAATTCATCATTCAGGATTTCCAGCTTCGTATTTATCTGCTTCAGTGCCGCACTATAAACCAGGGTGACTTCCTGCCAGCTGTCCACCTGGTTCTCATTATCTACTACATATTCCACTTGCTTCATCAATTTCATCCTCAATTTAACTTTTTTACGATGTTATTATACCATAGATTTACAGTGAACATGGAAAGTTTACAAAAAATTAATAAAAACCGTATTCTATTGCCTTTCCCTTTTCTTTCCGCTAAACTATGATTATTCTCAGACGCACAAAAATAATACAGATTATGAGGTGATTCTTATGTTCCGTTTATGGGCAAAAATATTTAAGGATAACAGAATGCTGCGCGATACGGTGATTTGTGATGATTCATCGGAAACAAGAACGCATAAGGTATTCAATGCTCTGGACGAAATCTGCTATCAGTTCGACCTTGGCAAGCCCATGTGGCTTGATGCTACGATACATGATTTCAAAAAACACAGCAAGGCCCGATTTACCCCGGATAATTTTGTTGAACAGATCGATTTTGATTTTCTGGAGATTCAGGTAATCGAAGAAGACTGAGCCTTGTTATTGTGAGCGAACATTATTTATTGCTTTTTGAGCCTGCGATATAATGCATGCAGCCAGGGATTGCATTACCGCTGATGCCTGCCCTTCTTACGAAGGGGAGCCTGTTTGTCTTTCAGCAGGGCATGCCGGCAGTCAGCACCAGACTACAGATATACACGAAAATATATTTGTATATTTTCATTGACACTCCAAATAATATGTTGTAGTATCATAATATGTAAGACGTAGTTATCAAAACTACATGTTGCATTTTGTCATGATTGCTAGAACAGGAGGCATTATTATGAGTGTTACAATCAGAGAACCCGGGAGTGCAATAACCCATTTCATTGGAATGATGATGGCTATCATCGCTTCCACTCCACTGTTGATAAAGGCTGTGTTATCCAATCAGCCAGTTGTTTTTATTGCAATGATCGTTTTCATCGCAAGTATGATTCTGCTGTACGGCGCCAGCGCCACTTACCATTCCATCAATGTAGGAGGACGGATTCTTCGGGTATTCCGCAAGATTGATCATATGATGATTTTCGTCCTGATAGCAGGCTCCTATACCCCCATATGCCTGGTAGTCCTTGGCGGCAAGCTGGGATATACGCTTCTGGCCGTTGTCTGGGGCGTTGCTATCTTCGGAATGACTATTAAAGCGGTATGGATTACCTGCCCCAAATGGTTTTCTTCTGTAGTCTACATCGCCATGGGCTGGATTTGCCTGGCAGTGTTCGGCCAGCTGTGGGATACGCTTCCCCGGGCCGCCTTCCTCTGGCTTCTGGCAGGAGGGCTGATATATACAGCAGGCGGTATCATTTATGCGCTGAAGCTTCCTATTTTTAACAACAAACATAAATATTTCGGATCTCATGAAATTTTCCATCTGTTTGTAATGGGCGGAAGCATCTGCCATTTCATCTTTATGTTTAAATATGTGGCATAGCTTTAAATGGAATATAGGCGAAGAGCTTTATTTTAAGGCCGCGCTCACAGAACTAAAAATGCTTCAGGACCAAGCCGTCTGCTTAGCCCTGAAGCATTATTTACAATAGCTTCTTAATTGTAATCCTTCTTTCAGTCAGCCATTTATTATTCTTCCGGACTCACTGCTTTAAATGTTACATATGCAGTGAACAGATCTGCAATAATAGCAATCCGGAAGGTTCCGCCGCAGGCCTCTGTAAAGCTCCGGGCAATGGACAGGCCCAGCCCGCTTCCGCCGTCCGTACGGCTGCCGTCGCCGCGGGTAAAACGCGCGGTATAATCAATACTTCCGTCCAGCTCATCCGCTGATGTATTGGTGACGCTGGCCGTCAGCATGCCGTCCTCTCTTTTCAGGGCAATGTATACCCGTGACCCGTCCAGGGAATATTTCAGGGCATTCTGAATCAGGTTCTGGAATACCCGGTACAGCCGCTGGCCGTCAGCCCTTATAAACTCCTCTTCCTCCGGAATCCGCGCCCTGACAGTAACACAGGAGCTGTGTATCTCTTCCTCCATATCCGCCATCGTCTGTCTGAGCAGCTTTGCAAAATCAATGGTTTCCAGCTTTACGGGCAGCTCCCCGGATGCCGCCTTGCTTACCTCAAATACATCCTGCACCATGGTTTTCAGGCGCTGGGATTTACTTTCCAGAATGGAAATATAATCCTTTACATGGTCCGGCAGCCCCTCTTCCTCCTTCAGCAGCTCCACATAGCTGATGATGGAAGTCAGCGGCGTTTTTATATCATGGGAAACGTTGGCAATCAGCTCCACCTTCATCCGCTCGCTCTGCAGCTGTTCTTTGATGGCCTCCTTCATTCCTCCCTGTATTTCATTCAGATTGGTTACCGCATCGTGGAGATCGGAGTCCTCCGGAAGGTACAGGGGCGCTTCCATATCGCCTTCCCTGACCGCACTGATCTGGTCCACCAGATCCCCCATATCCTGCGCTTCCCTGCTCAATTGCATCAGATACCTGATTTCAGCGGCTGACACTCCCACAATGCCAATGACCGCCACTGCAGTCAGCGCTGCCCAATAGGAATATTCCCCGCGTACCCACGCAACTATGATAACCAGCAGGATAACAATTACAAATGCAGACAAGATCATTATTTTACGGTAACGCCTGAGCATGCGCTGCTGGAACGGGTACTGCAGCTGTCTTACCGCCAGGCTGTGCCGGATACGTCCGCAGAGGCTGTTGAGCCAGACATGCCTGTTATAACAGGCATCATTAAGTGCCAGCCAGATCATCCAGAATACCACCAGCTCCAGCGGAATAATGCGTTTCAGGGCATATTCATAATAAATGTCGGGATTCAGGCCGCCGTAATATACATTATTAACCATGGGAATGAACTGATACACCAGAAAGCCTGCGGGAATCAGAAAAATCAGGACCTTTACCTCGTACCACAGTTTTCCTGTAAAAAATGCCAGCTTTCTGTCCGCCTGCCTTTTTTCCCTCCTGAAAATCCTGCTCACAAGCAGGAAAATTGCAGCAGCAGCCAGTGTAAAACAAAAGCTGCCCATCTCATCCCTTGTTTTCTGCATATCCTGTACAATCTGGTACAGCCGGTTTCCGCCGTCATAATAGCCATAGCCATCTCCATAAAAGGCAACCGTATAAAGCTGCGGTTCATCAATAGCGGCTATTGTAATCCTGGCCTTTCCATATTTTTCATCCACGGGAAAATTCTTATAGCCGGGCACAAACCAGCCGCCGTCATTACGGTATTGGCCGTCCCCGTAAATGTTCAAATCCTTTCCGTTCTTCTTTATAGTGACCTTCTCTCCGTCAAAATAAAGGAGGAAATTGTATCCGTCCGGCAGTTCGCCTTTTTCCCCATCCAGCGCCATGCCGTCTGCATTGCTGTAGAGTGTTTCATCATCATACACAATCGTATACAGAAGGTTCTTGCATTCCTTCAGCATTTCATGGGCTTCGTCTGCCGCCGCTTTGTTATCCGCCGGCTGTCCCTCCGGTGGCTCACCAGCTTCTCCCGCCTCCGGCTGCAGTTCATTCGTACTCTCTTCCACAGCTGACTCCGCTGCCTGCCGTTCATCCGCCCTTTCCTCAGCAACGGCTACTGCAGCTTCAGAGTCCTCAGCTTCCGAAACTGAAGTTCCTGAGGTTGTAGCAACTGATGCAGAATCACCGGGCGCAACATCTGAGGTTACAGTAATATGCGTAATGGAAGACGAGTCACTGCTTCCCAGGCTCCCCTGTACGCCGAAGACCGCTACATTTCCATAGCCAAAGACCTCCGTCCCCATGCTCCTGCTGTAGGATATCGCCCTTGTCTGCTGTTTCTCTGTCCAGGAAAAACTGACGCTTCCTCCGGAGGCCATGGCGAGGAAATCCTGCAGATAGCCTTCCATATAAAATTGGAAGGCGGATGTATTCTGATAATCCGCCTGCAGGGCATCCGGGATATCCCGACCCAGTTTTCCGCCGGCAGCTGCAGCCATCAGCCGGAAAATATCAACCAAAAGCAGAGTCATTCCCAGAAAAAAGGCCATTGCTCCTATCCATCTTTTACTTCTTTTCCATTTTGTATCCAATTCCCCATACCACCTTTAAATATTCTGGCTCCTTCGGATTCAGCTCTATCTTTTCACGGATACGCCTGATATGTACCATTACCGTATTTTCCGGGGCATAGGCTTCTTCCTCCCATATACGCCGGTAGATTTCTTCCGCGGGAAATACCCTGCCCAGATTCCGCATCAGCAGCTCCATGATTTTTGTTTCCGTAGCCGTAAGCTTTACCGGTTCCCCGTCCGCATAAAGAACCCGTTCATTTGTCCGGAAGCAGAGACGGCCGTTGGTCAGTTCCTCCGTCTGCTCTGAAGCGTGGATATCGCCCAGCCGGGTGTAGCGGCGCAGATGGCTTTTTACCCTGGCTGCCAGCTCCTGCGGATTATAGGGCTTGGTCACATAATCGTCGGCTCCCATGGATAATCCCAGAACCTTGTCTGAATCCTCGCTTTTGGCGCTGAGCACAATGATGGGAAGATTCCTTTTCTCCCGGATTTTCATTACCGCTGACAGGCCGTCCAGCCGGGGCATCATCACATCCATGATGAGCAGCTGCACCTGATTTGAAGCCAGCATATCAAGCGCTTCCAGGCCGTCGTAGGCGCGCAGCACCACGTAGCCTTCCTTTTCCAGCAAAATGGCTATGGCTTTTACGATTTCCCGGTCATCATCTACTACCAGTATACATTCATTCATTTCAGGACAGTTCCTCCTTTGAGCTTGGTTTTAGTGTAAACCGGATGTCTTACAAACATGTGGGGGGGATTCTTACAAAAATCTTAACAATCTGGGGGGTGTGAGTTCCGTCGTCTCCGCGGGGCGGTTTTGGGAGGGCGCTTGGGGTGGGGAGGCATGCGGTGTCAGGCGTACAAAAAGAACGGTTTGCAGCTTTTGTTTGGGAAACGCTGCAAACCGTTCTGAGGTGATGCTTTTGTTTAAAAACTTTTTGTGTTTTATCAGTCTTCGTAGCCGTTAGGATTCTGGGACTGCCATTTCCAGGAGTCGGCGCACATTTCTTTGATGCCGTATTCCGCTTTCCAGCCGAGTTCTTTTTCTGCTTTGGAAGCGTCGGAGTAGCAGGTGGCGATGTCGCCGGGGCGGCGGTCTCTGATTACGTAAGGGATTTTAACGCCGGTTGCTTCTTCGAAGTTCTTTACGATATCGAGAACGCTGTAACCTTTGCCGGTGCCCAGGTTGTAGATGTTGAGTCCGGATTTGTCTTCGATTTTCTTAAGGGCCTTTACGTGTCCCCTGGCCAGGTCTACTACGTGGATATAGTCTCTGACGCCGGTTCCGTCGGGGGTGTCGTAGTCGTCGCCGAATACGTTAAGTTCTTTCAGCTTGCCTACGGCAACCTGGGTGATATAGGGCATCAGGTTATTGGGGATGCCGTTGGGGTTCTCGCCGATGGTTCCGCTCTTATGGGCACCGATGGGATTGAAATAGCGTAAGAGAACTACATTCCATTCATTATCGGCTTTCTGGATGTCGGAAAGAATCTGCTCCAGCATGGATTTCGTCCAGCCGTAAGGGTTGGTGCACTGTCCCTTGGGGCATTCCTCAGTAATCGGGATAAATGCGGGGTCTCCATAAACGGTTGCGGAGGATGAGAAGATAATGTTCTTCACGTTGTGCTTACGCATAACGTCTACCAGAGTCAGGGTTCCTGCGATATTGTTTTCATAGTACTCCCACGGCTTGGCAACAGATTCGCCCACTGCCTTCAACCCTGCGAAATGGATACAGGAATCAATTGTTTCTTTTTCAAAGATTTCGTTCAGGGCATCCCTGTCAAGAATGTCCGCCTTATAAAAGGGAACGTGCTTTCCTGTGATCGCCTCTACACGCTGTAAAGATTTCTCGCTGGAATTGCTGAGGTTATCCAGAACGACTACGTCATAGCCCGCGTTCTGCAGTTCCACTACTGTATGGCTGCCGATATATCCGGCACCGCCTGTTACTAAAATTGCCATGGTTTCCTCCTATCCGCCGTATAAACGGCTAAAGCCAATGATTCGCAACAGTCCAGAAAACAAAACTGTTACAATAATTTACCATAAAACATCAGGATATACGCCGTCTGCTTTCAGTTTGGCAATGGATTCCATAACGAAAGGCTTATCTTCCTTATAGGTTACGCCGAACCATTTATCCTTGGAGGAGAGCACTTCTACGGTTGCCTTGCCCTGCTGCAGCAGCTTATCCACTTCAATGGGAAGGAAGCATTCCGATTTCAGAGGGTTCTTCGGAACCTCATTCTCAAAGAAGCTGTTTACCGCACTTTCCAGTTCATCCAGGATGCTTGCGGAAAAGCCCCACATATTCATGGATACGGGTGTGTCAAGCGGAAGCGGTACATAAGTTGCTCCGTCATCCTCCGTATAAGCGGCCCCGTCCGCCGTCTTTACAATCTTGGTACGTTCTGCAATGGTCTTCAGGAATCCATTTTCATCGGTGACACAGCAGCCTCTTGCCACGGAACCATTCTCAGTCAGGGTATTGCCCAGTTCATAGCCTACCATCGCATAGCGGTATTTCTCATCGTCCTGATGGGTTATCAGGAAATCGTACAAGGTCTGGAAAGCGCTTCTTCCATAATAATCATCTGCATTGATTACTGCGAAGGGGCCGTTTACCACGCCCTTGCAGCACAAAATCGCATGTGCTGTTCCCCAGGGCTTTACTCTGCCCTCCGGAATCTGGAATCCTTCAGGAACCTTGTCCAGCTCCTGGAATACATATTCCACATCGATATGCTTGCTGACTATGTCACCCACGCACTCCCGGAAATCTTTTTCGTTTTCCTTCTTAATGATGAAAACTACCTTCTGAAATCCTGCCCTGACAGCATCATACATGGAAAAGTCAATAATCTTGTGACCCTTATCGTCTACAGGGTCAATCTGCTTCAGTCCGCCGTAGCGGCTTCCCATTCCTGCTGCCAGAATTACCAATACCGGTTTATCCATATTCTGCTCCCCTTCTGCGTGCTTTAACACGCTGAAAAAAGGGTCTGTGAAGCTTGCATCCATCCTGTGAAGTTGTTGGATTGTTTCTGTAAAGTCTGCAGGCCTGCTTCACTTTACCCTTTCATTTTATACGGGAACCAATATATACCGCAACTCTTATTTGTTAGGAAGAGCTGTCAAAATGTTAACATGGTTCCCTTAAGTTTTTATTACCCTGCCGGAAGGTTTTCTCCGGCCGCTATCGTTATTATAGCATAAGCACAGATGGGAATCAAATTGCCAAAAATGCCTTTTTTTGTCACGTTTAGTTTTGGGTTACTGTTTTTTCCCTTTACAGTTCCTGCCGGAATCCATCCTAAACCGCCTCCGGCGCTGGGTTGGGGGACACTCCTGGAGCACTTTCTTACGGCTGCGGCGTAAAGGCGCGGATTTGCCTGAACGGTAATTAAGCTCTGCTTATTTACCGGTCCTGGCTCATCCCGTTACAAGGTGTTTTATTACCGGTATTTTTTCCAGAAGGAGGGTGAGGAAAAAGGCGGGTATTATCAGGACAATTGTTTTCAACAGGTTGGTTCCTATATTAAAGCCGGAAAAAAGCAGAGCCATATAGGGAACCAGCATCCAGCCGAATATCCAGTGCAGGTAATAGATACCGAGCGTCCTGCTTGCCACTGCGGTAACGGCGGCATTTATGGCCCGGTTTCTTATTTTCAGGCCGCGGCAGACGAGGAAAATGCCTGCGGCAAGAAGAACCACCGGAAGGTGGCGGTAGCCCTGGACAAGAAGGATGCCGTCCCAGGCCGGATTTTTGCTGGTGTACCATTTTACGCCCCACATGCCCAAAAGCCCTGCAGCGGACAGAAGAAGTCCGAGAAGACGCTGTGCGGTAAGGCTGTTTTTAAAGGTGCCCGCTGTGTGGAGCCAGGCGCCGAACAGGAAAAAGCCCAGCATATTCGCATAGGTGCCGAAGGGATTGAGTATTTCCAGTCCTTCCAGGGAATATACGCCGATCAGGCCCTTGGCGCAGAGTGCATCCAAAAGCATCTGCAGGCCGGTCAGACCGTTGGTCATCAGGATGCCGAAAGCGGCAAAAAAGAGTATGATTTTTCTTCCTGCCTGATGATCCCAGGCGATGCGGAACAGGGGGAATACAAGATAAACCGCCAGCAGGGCTTCAATAAACCACAGATGGCCCGTTCCGATGCCGTCCAGGCTGCCAAAGGTGAAAAGATAGGTAAGAATCTGGTTCCTGCCAAACTCCAGCGGAGGAATCTGGCAGAGCGGTCCGACGGTAAAAAGATAGATAAGCCTCCAGGCAACAAGTACAATATAAATCATTATTGTTTTCCGGATGTGTTTTTCCAGCTTTAGCGGCCTGGTGAAAAGCAGCGCCCCGTTTACCATAAAAAACATAGGGACGCCAGACCAGCAGGCTACCATGAGGATATTGGCGGGCGCAGTCTCCGAAAGCAGGACGAAATGGCAGAAAACCACCAGGAAAATTGAAATTACTTTGATGATATCCAGATACTGGATTCTCTTTTGCATGGCTTGCTCCTTTTATTCTGTAAGCTTTATCTGCAGCAGGGAAAGCGGGCCGCAGTTTTGCACCGGGTGCGCTGCGGCTTCTTTTTAAAGGGGCAGAGTACCCTGGCTGCGGTGCTGTAATCAATTGTATGATACATTCGCGGGAAAAGCAACCTTCCGGCAATTTTTACAGCGCCGAAAGGCGCTGGCAGGTTGTAAATAATCCTCTCGATACTTTTATACTTAAATATTTATTTTCCACATCGCTACGCCCTTTTCATGTTTTTATCCACACCCTTTAGGCATTCGTAGCCTT
>NZ_VUMI01000077.1 GCF_009696275.1 Eisenbergiella porci | reverse complement strand
CGCCTGATGAACCATTAGCTTCTTGATCTAATTTCCTAACTCTATAACACTTCAAAAAGTTGCCTGCCTTAGACAGCTTATTCAAGTGCGTCCATTTATGGTTTTCCTCTACTTTCTTTCACACTAATCTTCCCAATCCCTCGGAAGGATATTCAAAAGATATACATCTATTGGTGTTTTCTTTACCAACTTCATTATATCATTTTTTAAGCGCTTTGTATCCTCTTTTGGCAACAATTTATTAAGTGCATACAATCTTGAAAACAGATCATTATCCTTGGTTAAAACAGATTGCTGATCCTGTGGATCCAAAAGAACTACGGATGAATTCATACCTACTACCATAGAATTATGCGCACAATAATTTCTAAGGTTACGCACTGCATCTAACCAAGTATCAACCAGTTCTGTATCCTTCTTTGTATATCTTCCTTTTCCAAACGAATATTCTAAAACTTTCTTTCTTAAATCGCCTCGAAGATAGCTATACATCATCGTTACTGTCCCCATCTCCATATATGAAAATGTAACCCATATTGGCAAATTGTGTGGTGTCGATTGCCGCCGCTTCTATATTCTTTTAACTCAGGGTACTTAACAATATATTTTCTTAGATCTGATTCTTTCTTAACGATATATGGAAAGAATCTATTATTGAAGCATCTAATATTATGTTTTCTTTTCTTTGCGTCTCTTTCAGCTCTTGATGGTGTGTAATACTGCTTATCAAGATAAAATGTACCATCATTAAGATTTATTGCACAGGCATTAGACAATGCACTCTTAAAATTCACCTCTACACGATTGCAATAATAGTTCAAAATTCTTCTAAGATTTACATCAAATGCATACAGTTGAAACAGATCATCTTGTTTTGACTTTCTTCCGACTGCACCTACCTGCGACAGTAAATACTTACCATACCTACTGGCACGAAAATATCCTGCATAAGCCAGGAATTCCTGAATCCTCTTTCGCTGTCGAAACAAAACATATTTTTTCATCATTACAACTTGTTGTTCAAGCGTAATTGGTGGCTCTATGCTTGCCATGGCTTCACTCCTTTGGGTAAAAAAAAAGAATGGATTTACCATTCTTAATCCCGCTAATGGGAAATTTGGATTAAGGCATTACCCACACCTCCCTACGGCCTATGAGTATACTACCACAATAGTTGATTTTTTTCAACCAGTTTTTCATGCAATTTGTTTTTCATGCAATTTTCGGTTCAAAAGAGAGAACGATTGCGCTTTTTATGCGCAGTCTATTTTAATTAATATGTTTCTATTATCAAAATATGGAAGTAAATTTATCTGAATCATGTATTCTTTCGAAAGCCATATATTCTCTTTCAGCTTTGGTCTTTGATCTTTCTCATAAAACTTAACGGAATCTCTTTTCCTTGTATCACACAACAAAAAGCAGCCCGAAACCATGCATTTCTGCAAGGTTTTGAACTGTGAATTGGCTTAAATTATAGTGTTAAAATAGTACTTGTGCACTACCTCAGGCTATTCAAACTCGACAATTACTAATCAATTTTGTTTAGTGATTATTTGTTGTCGTGTTTCTATTTCTTTTGATTATTTGATTTATCCATATTATCCTGCCTATACGGGCTAATGTTATCATTTTGTTATCGGCATTGATAACACTCGCTCTGTAACTGTGGATAATAGCAATATGCTCTGACTCAAATTATAAGCGATTTTGCTTAGAAAATCAACTTTAGTTTCCAAGAATATATCAGCTAAAACTTCCATAACTTTTTCAAATTTAGTTTTATAGTATTTTTTGCTTTCTGGAGATAATTTTTGAAAACTTCTTTTCAATTTTCCTTTCACAAATTCCTTACCATCTTCGATTCCCATTCCTCTTTGAACATAAGCCAAATACAATAAACTGGGCACACTATCAAAATGAGAAATCGCATCAGCATCAGCAACACACAACTCTTCAATACTATTTTTTCTCAAATTCACACTCCCTCTGTGACTTTTAATACATTCTTGTACCATAATAATCTTTTTCTCATCATAATTATATTCTTTTAAAATATCGTATGCCATTTTTGCACCATATACATGATGAAGTTCATATAAACTATAATCAGTAATAGAGGCAACGTCATGTAACCATCCTGCAATCATAACAACTTCTTTATCTGCTTTATATTTATCAGCTAAAATCTCTGCGTTTTTTACCACCGCTACAATATGATAATAGCATCCCATACCAAATTTATTTGTTTCTTTTTGACATCTTTCATAAATTTCTTTTTGTAAACTCTTCAAAATATCTTCTCTCATAATTGCCCTTACCTTTATAAAAATCCTCTATTTTTCGCTTCTTCGATCAATTTAGGTTGAATACATGGGTATGTCCAATTATCAACTAAATTGTCTACAATTACAATTCGTTCTATCACACTATGTATTTCCTCAAAACTAAATATATTTGCTATAAATAGCATTCCAAATGTTTCTGTATGAATATTTTCATTCACTCTGGTTTTACCCTTGACAGAATATATACAAATTGGTTCAATTATAAAATCTATTGCTCCGGTTTCTTCCCTTAATTCACGTCTTGCAGTTTCTAAAATTGTTTCTCCATTTTCTCTATGCCCGCCTGGAACTTCAAGTGTATCTCTTTCTTTATGCTTACAAAATACCCATTTCCCATTTGTTTTAGAAATAATAACAGCAAATTTCAACATTTTTTCATCTATATTATCATAAAAATTAACTTCTACTATAAAATCCTCCATACCAATAAAATCTATACTTTATTTCAAACTGTTTTCTCTTTACTATAATTATACAACTTCCAAATTTCATCGTAAAGTGAAAAGCAAGCCATTTTCAGACTTGCTTTCCACCATATCACTTTCTTTATTGATAAATCATTTCTTTATCCACAATCTCCCTTGCACACACTTGTATATTGTTCATTCTCGCTACCCATTCCATCTGAATTTCTGCCTTTAACTGTTCTGTAATCCCCTGTACCTGTTTCATCTGCTCTACAATCCTTTCAAAGCGTTCCTGTGCCTGTTCTTCTATATCCGCAAGATAACTATCCAGCCTGCCACTTGTAAGCAAAGTAATATAAACCGCTCTCTTATGTTCTTTCAAATAGCGTTTATGTCGTTGTCCCCATACGCCGATAAATCTCTGTTCTTCCGCCGACAAGGTAAGACAGGGGATAAGATAACCCCCGTATCTGATATAAGTGCCACCCATTTCTTCAAAAATTGTTTTCTTCATAATCATTTCCACCTTTCTTATCGTTCTCTATCCATAGATTTCTTCTTGACTGACCGTTTTGGCTGCTGTCTGCCTTCCTGCTGATAGCGGTGTAGCTTTTCCAGTACGCTCGCTTTTTTCGGCTGTTCTAACGGTTTCTCTTTCTTCTGTTCCGTCTGATTTTTCCATACCCTTAGTTCTTCATTGTATTCTATAATCAGTTCTTCTGCCTTATTATAGACCTTCTGAAAAGCTTGCACATTGGGATAACCTTCCCGTTTTACTATCTGCTCCATACTCCTGTGCAGACGTTTTTCCAAATCCTCTAACAGTGCAATTCTCCCTTCCAGAGATTTTCGCTCTTTGCCTTTAAATAATCCTCGTAACTCTGACAGTTGCTTTTTCAAAGAAGAAACATCCTGCTGTGTGCATTTTATCTCCCTTGACTGCCCCTGCAATTCATACATGACCTTCTGCATATCTTTCCACTCTTGCAAATCAATCTTTGGTACAGGTTTAGGCGGTAGCTTAAATTTGAAAATTACTTCCTGTAAAAAGTCTTTCGCACCTCGGATAATCTGACGGAACATATCCGGCAGCCAACCGTGTGTCCTGATAGATTGTAGCGTTTTGTCTGTGATTTTTTCCTGCTTAATCTTCAAAATATCTTCTTCGGGAACACCCTCGACTAATGCCACATCAACTGTACGATTCCATTCCTGCCTTGCCGCATTGTCTGACTTTATCTTCTCTGCTTTCGGATTATTCTTTCCGATTTTCTTCGTTGCCAGATAAACGCCGCCCTGCTGGAATACAGAAAGTTTTTCTGATTCTTCTTTTACATAGCAGTTAATTGTATCAGTAAACAACTCTTTAACTTCTTTGGTAAAGGCTTTGTTCTTAAACCATTCATCCTTTTTCATGAAGATATGGCTTTCATAAACTTCCCCTTTGGGGATAACTGGCAGGTGTGGAATTGACAAAAGCAGAGGAGAAAACTTTGATATGGCTTGCCGGATGGGAAGAAAATACTGTAGATCATCTGTTGTCAGTCATAGAAAAAACAGCCCGGATACGGGCCTATCCGAAGTTCGATACCACACAGAGATGGGCGGAAGTACCCTCACAGGAACTTAGTGACGCTCTAATTGAAGCATTCAAGGATAAACTCATTGATTAGCGTAAGGAGGATACAACATTGATTTCTAATCACGATTAAGAAATAATTAATGAAATCACCGATTTCAACACACTGACTTTAGTAACTGCTGCATACACCTTATATGAAAAACTCTCCACAAAGAAACCTATATCAAAACGAGAATTTTACAAAGAATTTGGCGATAACTTTCAGAGTTTTAAAAAAATTCTTTCCGAAGATATCGACTAAAAATAAGCACAATAAAAAGCCCTTAGCCATGAGTTTCATACCCACAGCTAAGGGCTTTCTAATATGGATTTATTTGTTGCACAACCGCCTGTTAATCATCCTCTAACCATAAAACCACTGGATTACAAGAATAATGGTTCTTATACAACTGTTATCAATTTGTTATCAAAAGACTTCTTGAAGTGCTGAAACCCCGCATAAACACTGGGTTTTTCAGGTATCTTTCATTATTCAAACTCGCTCCTGTTAGATGTTTTCTAAACAGATTTGCTTATGAGATTTAGTTCAGGGTATCGGCATTATTTTCATTATTCAGATAGTAGGGGCTATCTGATTTTTTGTTGCCATAGTGTTGCCAGCAGAAAGTACCGGTCCCCTATGTATTGAATGATTATACCACATAAAAAATCACCTGGTAAAGTGAAATCCATTTATCTATATGATAAAGAATGGGTAGACTCAATATTTTATCTGCCTACATCTTTTACCTAGATTTCTTCTGGTAGCATTTCAAATATTTTTTTCAAAAGTAGATATACCGTAGTGGCAAAATACCGTGGACACATATCTGTCTTATCCACATGTAACTCTTCAGCTCGATGAACTGCCGTTTTAATTTTTTCATCGTTATAGTTTGAAGAGTTGATATGCTTCTTGTCCTTTAAAGGTGCGCCAAGTTCTGACAGTCTTGTACGGAAGTGACTTGTTTTTTCATAAGAATGGCTATCAGATACAGCAAAACTTTTATCTTCTTCAGAAGGCTGGTCGTGATGCAATAGCAGCCATATCTCAAAAAAAGGATTGCTTACTGCATAGTGATATCCTTTTTCGTCACATGCCGCTATTGCATCATCCCACTCATCTTTATATGTCTTAGCATTTTGGGGATCAATAACCTGACTTGACCAATTCTGATCCACATCTGTTAAAATCCAAAATTCATCTTCCGGATACTCTTCAAACTGATAAATATCGTCTTTTTCAGCTTTAAATTGATCAATTCGTTCGACCAAATGTTTCGGACGCACTTTGCTGAGCATCCTCACTTGTTCTTGTGTTCTACATTTAGGAGCAGTAAAAACAGCATCTTCCGCAATAGAAATAAACTGAATCTTGCTTTTTATCCCGCTATAAATGTCTGAAATCAAACCAAAGTATTCTTCCTCTGTCACACTTCCTTCACATGAAAGAAAAATAATTTTACTGGTTTTCGGTCTAACCACACGGTAAGGATTTTGCGGGGTAAAAGGTACTCTACTTTTAAGAAGCGGCATTAGTACATCCCCCTTATCATTGGAACAGCACCAAACCTACCGCTCAAATAAGCTTTTAAAGTGTCTTGACCTTCTTTGACTTCAAAATCAGAAAATGGCTTTAAAGTAGATTCGCCCATTTGAGTTTTTTCAATAAACCAGATCTCATCTTGGCGGAAGTTATCTAGATTTATTAAGTTCACATCATGTGCGGTAAAAATAATCTGGTTGCTTCCTTCTTGTGCTCTACAGGCAAATTCATCAAGCAAAAACAGAGAGAGCTTTGTGTGCAAACTCCTATCAATCTCATCAACAAAGTAAATAGTTGGATTCTTACCAATGGTGAATAGCATTGGAAGTAAATCAACCAAACGCTGTGTACCATCAGATTCTTCGTCTATATTAAACTGAACTCTTTTGCTATTTAGCCGATGGTTAAACTTAAGCTGAACCAAAATAGTCTTTTTCTTTTTGTTTTCTGCAAAAATAAAGTATCTTCCAGCCAAATTTACGATTCCATTTTTAATTTCTTCAATATCATCAACGATTTCTTTGGGCAAATCCAACTTCTGCGCAAATTCATGGAAATCAATCTCGTCACTTGCCACAGAAATCTCATAGACGCCCGTATCCATCTTATTGAGCATTCTTGCGATATAATTGCGTAGGTCTTCATCTGCTTTCATGCGAATGGGAAGTGCTTGGACTGTGGTTTCAGGGAAAATAACTTGCAGATTTTTAAACCATCGGACAATTCTTTCTGCCTTTTTGATTCCATTATCATACAGCTTGTATAGGAAAAGCTGATTTTTCTGACTCTCTTGAATGCTCTCTTTGAGGACATCAGCCAACATTCTATCCTTGGATTTATTGCGCGCGAATCTTGATTCAATTTCTATCTCTGTTTTGCCATTCTCATCTGTAACACGAGTAAATAACGGCTCAAGATCTTTTTCAGTCAGCTGCATCAGCCATTCTTCATGCACTTGGCGCCGATCCAAAGAAAAACCATACTCATAAACTTCGCCTTCAATGTAAAACATGAACTGGAAAGAAGAGATTCCCTCAAGATCTTCAAAATCACCTCTAAACTGGTTGACACCCGTTCCTTTTCCGCTTTTCTGTCCATCAACGATATAATCCCGGGCAAAATCAATCGATTCGATAAAGGAAGATTTGCCCGATGCATTGGGGCCAAAAAAGCCACCACGCCGCAACACCTTCCATTCACCGGCTTTTGTTGTGATTGTTTTCAAAAAGCGCTCATCGGTGCTTTCTTCCGTTGGGAACATGCTAAACTCTACGGGATGCCCAATGGATTTAAAATTGCTTACAATGTACCGTAAAAACACTCTCACCCCTCCTTTTCTAACCTAGCTTTAATTCGTCTAAGCGATATCCCATCGCTTCCATTGATACTTGAAAGTAGTCACTCAGATATCGCTGCAATTGATGCTGCTGTTCCAGCTGCTGATCTTCCAGAAACAGCGTTGTCTGCTTCGGGCAATCATCAAAAAACTCTATCCGCTTTCGTTTGACCAGATTTTCCGGCATCAGGAAGCAGGCGGCAAAATAGTCTGCTTCTTTTTCCTGTTCCGGCTTATTTTTCCCAAACACGCTATCGCTATCACAGATAATAGCGCCGTTTTGTAATGGGTGGCCTAAGTAATGATGGCCCAACTCATGGGCAATGGTAAAGTGTTTGCGGGATGTTCGAAGATTGGCGTTGACAAAGATAATTTTTGCCTGCTTCACCACCATATATACGCCGCAGAACTCTTCATCATCCTCGTCTCGTTCCTCGAATATGATCCCCCGCTGTTTCATTATAGCAGGAATCAACTCTATTGGTGGACGATGCAAGACATTTTGCTCCAGAATTCCATCGACTAAATTCCTGATTTGTCGTTTGCGTCTCCAGTCCATCAGCTTTCCTCGCCAACAATCTCCAGGGCTCGTTTGCAAAGATGCTCCCAGGTGTCCTCCCGAATCTTACCGCGAGCAGCTGCCAACAACTCAGTTTTGGGTACTGTCTGATCCGGACGAAATTCGATAACCTGTGCAGGCTTTGCAGTTTCTTGTACGCTAAACGTTTCTTGTAAGACCGACTCCATAAGTTGAGAAGCATATTTTCTTGCTTGCAACAATTCTTGCTTCATTTTTTGATTTAACGCAAGCAATTCGTGTATTTTCTTTACAATTTGTTTTTGTTCATTTATAGGTGGAAGCGCGACAGGTATTTCGCTTACCACGCTTTGCGTAATTTTTTTCATACTATTTGAAGTTCCAGTTGCGTGGCCTTTAAAATATTGTCTGGCAAAAGGACTCTTTAAATAATACACAATGTAGTGCAGATCTGCTTCATTGGACACATTTGCTTTCATCATAAGATCAGGGTAAATGTATCCTGTTATCATTTCATCACACAAACATACGGTTCCGACATAATCCAAAGAATTACTCCTTTGAATTAACACATCTCCTTGTTTAATCCATAAAAAAGATGATTCGCTAATTGTATCTTCAATATATTTGTAATGATGAAGGTCTAGTGTTCCAGAGGTCGTAGCAGTTAATGTCAAAACTCGTGTGTTTGTCTCTCGTTCAACCTTAGGAGGAGAGTAGCCATTTCGAGGTGCTTCATATAGTATTTCTCCAAGTCTACACCACTCCCAACCTTTCGGAAGTTCAAAAGGTTTCTCCTCTTCGCTGATGGGAGGTAGTAGTTTTTGCTTTTTGATTTTTTTCTCGGCAATTAAACGCTCTTTTTCAGCTTTAATTTTTTCAAGCAACACGCTGGCTGGCTCATCATTGGGACCCTGCTCACAGAGCCTACCTTCTACCGCTTGCTGCAAGATAGATTGACGAAGGATTTCGATCTTATCGTCAGACAAGTTTTTATACAGTTCACAGAGCAATTCATCGAGGTTTTTAATTTTTATCAGAAGCTTATTTTGCTGCTCCAAGGTAATATCGGGAAAATCAATCTTTTTCAGATCGGAAAATCGCAATGCAGAACGCACACCGCCACGATCCCCATACCATTTGATTAAATTGATTCCCAACGAGCTTTTTAAGTAATACAGCAAAAACTCATTGCTGATCTGTCCGTTGGTTTCAAACACAACATAGGCAGGACTTACAGCCCCAAAAGTACCTGGTAAAGATAAACCAATGGAACCGACATTTACTCGATACGGATTATACGCGAACTGATTTTCTCTTAAAACGGTATAGTTGCCCAAATCATCACTTGCTTTGTTATTTGTAACAGTAATACCGTCTGTGTTTGTCACTCCATAAACAGTAAAATCATCTTGAGAAACGCCTGAGCTTTTTACTTTTTCTTTTACTTCACGAATAAAGTTCCCCAATTTCACCGTTGGAAAAGATAGCTTTTTCATTTTAACAACTCCTCTATTTCCAACAGAATTTGTCTGCTTCTGGTAAGACAATCAGATACTTTGCTAATTACCTCTTCAGGAGAAGGGATACTTTGCTCTAACTGCGTTGAAGGATTTTTGAAGTCAAGATTATACCCTCGAGCCTTAACCTCATCGATACTAACTTTCCATGCACAGTCTGTTTCTTTTCGGGCATTCCACCATGCTTTTTCCGCTTCAAACTCTTCTAACTTAATTGGCTTCGTCTTTGTGTAGTTCTTATACCCTTCCGGGAGCTGGTGTTCATAAAACCAGATTTCTTGAGTTGTTCCACGCTCCAGGAAGAGCAAGTTTGTGTTAATGCCGGTATAGGGAGCAAAAACTCCATTGGGAAGCTGGACAATCGTATGAAGGTTAAACTCGCTCAGCAATTTTTCTTTAATGGCGGTTTTGACACCTTCACCGAATAAAAAGCCGTCTGGAAGAACAATTGCCGCTCTGCCGGTCTGCTTCAATTTGTACATCAGCAGTACCAAGAACAAATCTGCGGTTTCCTTTGTCTTATAGTTTGCAGGGAAATTGTCCTCAATTCCATCCTCTTCGATGCCGCCAAAAGGAGGATTGGTCAAGATAATGTCAACCTTGTCTTTGGGCTTAATATCTTTGACCGGATAACCTAACGAGTTATCATGCTTAATTTGCGGATTGTCAATGTTGTGCAGAATCAAATTTGTGGTGCAGAGCATATGGGGGAGAGGTTTTTTCTCTACACCTAAAATAGAGTTCTGGAGCTGTGCTTCATCATCAATGTTACAGACCTGTTTGCGCAAATGCTCCAGCGCACAGACGAGGAAACCGCCAGTGCCGCAGGCAAAATCCAGCACTTGCTCGCCAAGCTGAGGATTGACCATATCTACCATAAACTGCGTAACGGGACGAGGTGTATAGTATTCGCCGGAATTTCCGGCACTCTGCAAGTCCTTTAGAATATTCTCGTAAATATCGTTGAATAAATGGCGGTCTGAAGCCCTATCAAAATCGATCTCGTTGAGTTTATTGATGACGCTGCGCATTAGAGTTCCGGACTTCATGTAGTTATAGCTATCCTCAAACAGGGACTTCACTAAGACCGCTTTCGGATCACTGGCCTCTGTCAACTGCCAATCTTTAAATGTCTTGAACAGCGTATTGTTTACAAAGTCGATCAGTTCATCGCCGGTAATACCTTCGTCATCTTCAGCCCAATCAGACCAGCGCAAGCCGTCAGGGATAATATAGGTGTAGTCATCCGATAATGCGTCCCACTCCTTTTCCTTGGAGTCAAACACCTTCAGGAACAACATCCACACAAGCTGTGATATTCTCTGTGCGTCACCATCTACACCGGCATCCTGCCGCATGATATCCTGCACTGATTTGATTGTAGCCGATATGCTCATAATGATTCTCCTATGCTACATACAGCTGGTTTTCCAGTTCTGCAATAGCTTCCATAAATTTTTTCTTGTTGCCAAAGCACTTCAGTATTTCGACCGGCGTGCCAAATTGGGCGACATCGGGTACTTTTAAAACCTCCATGCTTTCGAGATTGGCCAGTCCTTCGTCTGCATATTTGTCCAGCAACGCTTCTAAGACCTGTTTTGCAACCTCGTTGTATTTTCCAAAATAACCGCGCTTTTTCACATTGTTGGCCCGCTCTTTTCGTGTCAGCGGCGGCATATCAAAGGCAATGTGGCAAATAAGATCAAAGGGATCCAAATCCTTAGAGATTTCTTCCCGTAGTTCTTCAAAGAAGATACCCTTTTGCTCCAGTTCCTCAACAATGGCCGTTTTCTTCTGCGCACTGTTCCACCGCTGTAAAAACTCGTCCAGTGTGGCATACTCCTTGCGGATATTCTTTCTGGTGTAATCTACAAGGCTTTCAGTAATTAACTTGCCGTCTGCGTCCAAATATTGTACCCGTTCATTGATAATGGACACAGGCACATCATTAACATAATATTTCACCCGTTTGGGTGTATCATCATCCGGATCGAAGGTAACATCTGGCGGGACCTCCTGTTCATCTTCCTTGGGTACCTCATCCTGTGGAATATCCTCGGTTGGTGTATCTTCCGTTTCTTCCGTAGGAATGTCACCATCGGTTTCTTTGACTTTCACCGGATCGCCGTCAAAATCCTTATCAGCAAATAACTTGGTCACATTACGGAAGTCAATAATAGTGAAATAAAGCTTGTCATGCTCTTCGTTGATTCTTGTTCCGCGACCAATAATCTGTTTGAATTCCGTCATGCTGTTGATATTGCTATCCAGAACAATGAACTTTACGGTATCTGCATCTACACCTGTTGTCAGTAATTTGCTTGTAGTCACCAATACAGGATATGCTTCATCTGCGGTCATAAAGTTTTCCAGCTCTTTGACACCTTCGCTGCCACTGGTCATCTGCACTACATACTTGGGATTTTGCCTTACCAGGTCTCCATTTTCGTTTCTAAGGGCCTGGGCCATACGGGCAGCATGGTCGATATCTACACAGAAAAAGATCGTCTTAGCGAAACGAGAATTGTTTTTCTTCAAGAAGTCAGATACTCGTTTCGCCACAAGTTCTGTGCGCTTTTCGAGAACCAGATTTTTGTCATAATCCTTGATGTTATATTCTCGATCTTCAATCTCAATCCCATACTTGTCCCTTTTACCTTTTGTGGGACGATAACCTTCCAAATCCTTATCAATTCCCACACGGACAACTTTATATGGTGCAAGGAAACCATCTTCAATACCCTGACGCAGAGTATAGGTATAGATCGGTTCTCCGAAATACTCAATATTGGAGGTGTCCTTCGTCTCTTTGGGGGTGGCCGTCATACCAATCTGCGTAGCGTTCTTAAAGTATTCCAGAATTTTTCTCCAAGCAGAATCGTCTTTTGCGCTGCCGCGATGGCATTCGTCTACGATAATCAGATCAAAAAAGTCTGGAGAAAACTCTTTATATGTATCAGCAAAGCCTACTTGCCCTGTTACCCCCTGATAAATTGCAAAATAGACCTCATAAGCCTTGTCCACTTTCTTGTCGCGGATCTTAGTCATTTTCCGATTATTGCTATCAGCGTTAAAGAACTTAAAATCTTTACGCATGGGGTCATCCACAAGTACATTCCGATCCGCCAAAAATAAAATTCGTTTTTTCGTCCGAGATTTCCAAAGTCTATAAATAATCTGAAACGCTGTATAGGTCTTACCAGTACCAGTTGCCATCGTCAGCAACAACCTATTTTGCCCACTGGCAACCGCTTCAACGACCCGGTTAATCGCGTTACATTGATAGTATCGGGGTTTTCTATCGTCATTGGGATTGTAGTAATAATCCTGCGCTACAACTTTTTCACTTGCCTCTGTGATACCCTTGAATTTCTTGTAACGAGCCCACAAGTCTTCCGGCGAAGGGAACTGATCTAAGGCCAATTCTATCTGAACATTATGCTCAGCCGTCTTGCCATAAAAAGAAAATCCATCGCCGTTAGATGTAAACACAAAGGGGATATCTAAAATCTCGGCATAGTTTAGAGCCTGCTCCATGCCATCCGCAATATTGTGGTTATTGTCTTTTGCCTCCACGATTGCCAGTGGGATGTTTGGTTTCCAATACAAAATATAATCTGCGCGTTTTTGCTCTCCACGCTTCACAATTTTTCTGCGTACTGTAATCTTGCCTTTTGTGAAGGAAACTTCCTCCCTGATCTGCAAGTCGCGATCCCAGCCGGCAGCCAGAATTGCAGGGGTAATATACTTTGTTCTAATGTCCTGTTCAGACATCTGTTTTTTGTTCATGTTCACCCCTCGCTTTCCTCGCTGCAATCGTCCTTCCATCCAGAGGTTTTTCGGCATCTACTGGAATCAACCATAGGTTGCCTTTTTTCACTGCACCTTTAATCTTTCCGTTGTTGCAATACACTGTTACCATGCGGCCAGATATATTCCACTTTTCTCCAGCTTCTTTCACAGTCAGATAGTCAAGCACAGCGATCCCTCCTACTTACAACAATCCAATTCTATTATATTGCAAGAAGTCGAAATTTACAATCCCTTTTCGTATTACAACTAACCTCTGAGGAATAAATTTGCGACTTTAATTGTTATCAATTTTTTGCTGGAAGAAAATTATGTTGTAATACCGAAACGGCTATTTTGCCTTTCCGTTCTCTCCTTTGAGCATACTCCAGTAACTCCCGCGCATTGCTGGTGGGGTGCCAGACATAGGCGATGAGGTAGTCTACATGATCCACAACATAGCGGTTTGCTCTCACGATTGCAACCTTGTGCGGAACGCTTTCCATCCCTGGCGGATAGAATGTTCCGTCAAATCCTTCTAGCATTGGAATGGGCCTCTCTGCTGGATGGTATGGCAGCAGCAAAGTGAGTCTCACCTCTGGGTAGAAACGCTTTGCTTCTTTGACTGCCGACGCTGCAAGAGGGTCAAAGCCTCCGTAGTGACCGGCGATAAATTCTGTGACACCATATTCAACAATGTTCTGCTCCACAGCTGCATACAATGCCGGATAAATTTCTTCCGAAGCCTCCCTGTGGCCGATGAAAAAACAGCTTTTTCCGCCCAAAGTTCTCCCTCCTTTGTAGTTATATATATCGTTAAAATTATACGATATAAATGATTAAATCGCAACGATTTATCAGAGTATAATTTACGAAAAACACAAGCAAAGGAGTGATGCAGGTGAAGGATATTCTCTCGGTCATAACCGCGTATCGGGAGGAACGGGGCTGGACAGAGTATCAGCTTGCAGAACGCTCCGGTTTGCCGCAATCTACGATCTCCTCATGGTATCGCAAGAACATGGTTCCGACTATTCCATCCTTGGAGAAAATCTGTACAGCTTTTGGCATTACACTGTCTCAGCTATTTGCCGAAGAAGATGCACCTGTTTCCTTGACTGAGGCGCAGAAAAAGCTTCTGGAACGCTGGTCAAGGCTAAGTGAAGAACAGCAGGCCGTTGTATTTGCTTTGATTGATAAGATGTAAAAAATCCGTCAGAGGCGCACCCTTTAGAGTGCTGCTTCTGGCGGATTTTCTTTGCCATCAATCTAACGGAGTTTTCTTTGTTACTGCTTTTAGATATAATTCAGGGTCCCCATTCAAAATCAGTTCGGCATAGGACAGTGGATCGTTATAGATCAGCCAGTCCAGCTCCGACCGCTGGTACATACTGTTCGCTACCTCGTTCTCCACGGCGGTGCAGTCGATGGACAACATGGTTCCATCTTCCATGCACAGCTCCACGCAGGCAGTGTCCGGGTTGAACTCACAGGACAAAATCTTTCTCATACTCGTTACCTCCCAATACTTGAATTTCAGTTGATTTTCCGCAGCGGCACAAGGGCCGTTTCGGTTGTTTTAGATACAGGCAAGCAATGCATGTGGCTATCCACACACAAATCCGGCAAGCAATGCGAGTGTTAATACACACTCACATTTCCTGCCGTCTGCTTGTTGAGGGCAGCGTCCCCAAGCCCCTATTGAACACAGAATTTCATTCTGTGGCTGCGCGTTCTCCGAACGCTTTTTCGTCTGTACCCGGTGCCCCGTTTCGGAGCATAGGGGTGCGTGAATCGCTCACCCCTTTTGTTAATATGGTACGCCCTAAAATAGAACTTTCCTTGGAAGCTGGGGTGACAAAATACCACCCCGGCTTTTCCTTTCCGCGACGGTGGCGACGGTCGCAACGGTGCTGGGAGTACCCCTCAAAACACCGTCGCGACCGTTGCGAGCGTCGCGCTTTACTCGATTACTTCAAACGTAGGTGCTTCCACCACCATGTAAGTCAGCCGGATGCGCCGCCCAGCGTGTTTGGTTTTGTTCTCGTATTTTACCTGATGTTCTTCCAGCAAGCGGCTGGCATTCACATTCAGATGCTTCGTAAGCCGGTTCACCGCCATATCCGTTTGAATCGCCTGAGCCAGCTCTGTGGGACTGCCTTCCCATTCCCGGTTGTCAGTAGACACGATCTTCGCTACGGCTTCCAGTATCGGGTCTGGAGGCTGTTTCCAAAGCTCATTTTCTGCATGGTCGAGGTCCCATACCAGGCTCTCCTGATCCTTGCTCAAATACAGCCGCTGATCCGGCTGATCTCTGCCCACCACCTCCAGAGTGGCCTTGCTATCTGTCCGCTTTTCCTTCTGCATCAGGAGTGCCCCATCCGCACAGCCCAACAAGCCGGTGGTGCCCGAGATCATCTCAAAGCTGTCTCCCGCAGGCTGCTTTCTGGTGTGGTGAACGATCAGGACGCAGACGCCATATCGGTCAGCAAATTGTTTCAGCTTGCCGATCACCTCATAGTCGCTGGAGTAGCTGTAACTGTCACTCACCGCCTCACGGACTTTTTGCAGGGTATCCACGATAATCAGCTTGGTATCACTGTGTTCCTGGACGAACTTTTCCAGCTGTTCATCCAGGCCGCCGCCGATCATCTTAGAGTTGGTGGCGAAGTGGAGGGATCTTGTCCCCTCCACTCCAAACATACGGAACATCCGGCGCTGCAACCGACTCTCATCATCTTCTAGGGCAAGATAGAGCACAGTTCCCTGGTGAACTTTGTAGCCCCACAGGTCTTGCCCGGTGCTGACATGGTGGGCGATTTGCGCCACCAGAAAGGACTTGCCGATTTTAGGCGCTCCGGCAAGGATGTACGCTCCTGTATAGAGCAGGTTCTCAATCACTGCGGACTTGCCCTCGAACACATTGTCCATCAGCTCGTCCAGGGTCACAGTGTGCAGGTAAGCCGGGTCGCTCATGCGGCGCATTTTCCGGTAAAGTTCCTCCAAATCTCTCTCCGGGGAATTGCTTTTTTCGTCCGGGTCTGGTATAGTGGTCTTGGAATTTTGAGAGATTGACTGCCCATCATCTGCGCCAACAGATGAGCCATGGGCGGTCATTTTCTTTTTCTCATCGGTCATAGGCAAAGTCCTCCTGCATCCCGTTCATAATAGTAGCGATCATCTGGATGGTGTCCAGCAGCTCGTCGTTCACGCCCTGTCCAGCTTCAATCCTGCGCAGCTCGTCCAGTACAGCGGCCAGCTGGTTCCGCAGTGCTTTATAGACCCTGGGGTTGCCCTGGACCACCACATCCCGGCAGAGCAGCCGCCGGATGATGTAATCCTGTTTAGTCAAACCAGTGAGCTTCACCGCCGTCTCGATCTGGGTGTCCTCCTCCGGGGAGACCCGGAAAGCCACGGTCTTGTTCCTCCAACGTTTGTGCTTGTCCAAATTCTTTGCTGACATTTTTAATTGCTCCTTTCCATGTTCAATTTATCCGCCATTTCCGTTTGCTTGGACGGAAACAGGTGTGCGTAGTTATAGGTGATGTCGATGCTCTCATGGCCCACCCGGTCTGCGATGGCTGTGGCAGAGAATCCCATGTCAATCAGAAGCGAAACCGCACTGTGCCCTTACGGTATAATTACGACAAACCGGAAAAGCCCCGTAGAATCAAGGGTTTTGAGGTTTTCAGTCTGGTTTTTTCATCCTTTTCCAAACCGAAAAATCATACTGAAATAAGTCGAATTATAGGAGGTGTTTCATTAACGACAAATGAATAGCAGAAAGGAACTCAAAGCCTTTTGATTTCAAACACAGTAGAATATTGGATTTAGGCGAAGCCGTCACTTGTTTCAAGTGGCGGCTTTTGTCATTTCCAGGACTGCTGTGCAGGCACATGACAACACCAATCAGAAATGAGGTGAAGTCATTGAACACGCAAATCATCGCCATCACCAACCAGAAAGGCGGCGTTGGTTATGAAAAGTAAGTTATTATGCAAAGTGGAGCCCACACTTTGTTGATTATATAAAGTGTACGGGCTCTTTAGACTTTGCATAATTCGGAAGAACTCCTTACAGCGATTTCAACCAATCAA
>NZ_VUMI01000076.1 GCF_009696275.1 Eisenbergiella porci | reverse complement strand
ACTGACAGTCATTTTGGTATTGACTACTAACATCTGGAAAATGATAAAAATCCAATTGTGTAAAATTTTCAAGGTACTATATGGTAGGTCAGAGAGTTTTTACAAACTCTTTTGACCCCAACATCATTATATAACTGCTGCATCGGTAACCTGCCTGTGTTCCCGTTGCAGCTTTTTCAGTTGCAAAGGAAAAGGTGTAAAATGTATAAGGTAAATGATGTAGTGGTGCATGAAAACGGCGGTGTGTACAGGATAGTTTCCATTGGAAAGCCCGATTTTGTCAAAGGACAGGAGGAGTATTACACAATGAAGTCTGTCTGGGACGACAGCAGCATGATATACGTCAAGATCAACAATGACAAAGTATATATGAGGCCTGTTATCTCAAAGGCAGAGGCAAGAAGCTATCTGGAAAAGCTTTCCGGCATCGATGCGGAATATGACACGAACAATAAGGAACGGGAAAAGAAAAACAGGCAGATTCTGAAATCCTGTGAGGTCAGCCAGTACCTGGAGCTGATGAAGGCCATACTGCTGGAACAGGAAAAAAAGAAACAGGGCGGGAAAAAGCTGAACTGTTCTGATGAAAAGGATCTGCAGAGAGCGGAAAAGATGCTGATTTCCGAGCTGGCCGTCGTGTTCAATGTCACGGTGGAAAGCGCCAGAAAATCGGTGGTTGAGGCAGTATTTACCCAGGATAAAGAAGACTGACGGACAGATAAAAATAGATAGATTCTTCCGGGCCTTATCCGCAGGGGCGGATGCACGCTGCGGATGAGGCCCGGGAGCATTGTCGGACAGCAGATTTTTTTGTAAAATAAAGTAAAAGTAAAATTTATCAAAATTTTAAAAAGTATTTGACATATTTTTATATACGTGTTAGTATGATTAAGTAATCAATTTGAATTTAGATCTGGCCTGTACTGTGAGTCATTCCTTTTTTCTTAATGACTTCCTGTATGGGTCAGTTTTTTTAACAGCAAAATAACTTATGGAACTGCATAGCGCGGGACACAGAAGGTTTTGGCTGGTTTGAATTGGTATAAATCAAATGATTATCTCAAAAAATCCCCAATTTACGGGCATTTCCGCAGGATTGCAGCTTGAATTTACTACCCATTTACTACTTTCGGATTGAGCCTTGATATGCTTTGAAGCTCCTACGGATAAGACCAGTATGGCACAGCAGTATTGAAACTACCATAGATTGAAACAACTTCATACAGCACCGCACAGGCGGCGTTTCTTACTCTCAATATGAGAGAACAGGAACGCCGCTTTTTTCATGCCCCTTGTTACGCAGTAGGGACAGAAAAAGCCTTGCTACAAGCGGCTTTGCGGGCGCATATCTGACGCGGCAAGGGATTTATACCTTATCCCCCGAAACCGCGCTTCTACTGCGTAACAAATCCACAGCAAAAGGAGTGATTTATTATGGCTGTTTTCCGGGTGGAACGAAACAAAGGCTATACCGTAATGAGCAACCACCACCTACGCAACAAAGAGCTTTCCCTAAAGGCAAAGGGGCTGTTGTCGCAAATGCTGTCACTTCCCGAAGATTGGGACTACACCTTGAAAGGCTTATCCCTTATCAACCGGGAGAAGATAGACGCTATCCGCGAAGCCATACGGGAACTTGAACGCGCCGGGTATATCGTCCGTTCACGGGAGCGCGACGAAAAAGGACGCTTGCGGGGCGCGGACTATGTGATATTCGAGCAGCCGCAGCCGCCTACGCCGGATTTACCTACATTGGAAAATCCAACATTGGATAATCCAACGCAGGAAAAACCAACATTGGAAAAACCTACGTTGGAAAATCCAACGCAATTAAATAAAGATATACAAAGAACTGACTTACCAAAAAAAGAAAAATCAAATACAGATTTATCAAGTACCCATTCCATTCCTATCCTTTCCCCTAACCCCTCACCTTACGCGGCTACGCCGCCGGAACGGAAAGGAACGGAAGCGGTAGCACAGAGCGCGGTAGAGATATACCGGGAAATCATCAAGGACAATATCGACTACGACATTCTCAAACAGGACATGAAATTTGACATAGACAGGCTTGACGAGATTGTAGACCTCATGCTTGAAACGGTATGCACCGCCAGAAAGCGGGTACGGATTGCGGGGGACGACTACCCGGCAGAGCTTGTGAAAGCAAAGTTTATGAAACTGGACGGCGAGCATATCCGCTTTGTGCTTGACTGTATGCGGGAGAACACAACGAAAATCCGCAACATCAAGCAATATCTGAAAGCTGCCCTTTTCAATGCCCCGTCCACGATTGGGAACTACTACACTTCCCTTGTCGCCCATGACATGGCAAGCGGCGCACTGTCACCGAAGAAGCCGAAGTATGGTGACCCGGACTATTATTCATGCAACGAGGGCGAAAGCCTGTAAAACAACAAAAAACAAAAGGAGGATTTTTTTATGGCACAGAGAACAGGAGCATTGGTATTTGACGAGCGCACCGACCGTTACGACATTCGTTTTGACCTCAACGCCTACTATGGCGGGCTGCATTGCGGGGAGTGCTTTGACGTGTTCGTGCGGGGCAAGTGGAAGCCGACCCGTATTGAGTACGGCGACAACTGGTATCTGGTGGGTATCAGAGCCGAGGACTTGAACGGGCTGCGGGTGCGTATCTGACCGCCGCCCCATGAAGAAACGCGAAAGGAGGACGTGAGAAATTGCAGGACGAAGTAAACGAAAAGACCATAGCCCTATACATCAAGACCGGGAAGCTGACCGCGCAGACGCTCCAAAAGGCAATGAAAGCCATTCTGTCAAAGGGAAAAAAGCAGCTTGCAAAACCGCCGCAGGGCAGGCAGACCCTAAAGCAGCTTATGAAGCAGAACGCGGGCGTTTCCAACATTGAGATTACCGAGGGCAATATCAAAGCCTTTGAGAGTACAGCGAAAAAGTACGGTATCGACTTTGCGCTGAAAAAGGACACGACGGAAAGCCCGCCCCGCTATCTGGTTTTCTTTAAGGGGCGGGACGCGGACGTGCTGACCGCCGCCTTTAAGGAGTTTTCCGCAAAGAAGCTGACACAGGATAGAAAGCCCTCAATCCGAAAGCTGCTCTCCGCGCTCAAAGAAGCCGCACAGGGCAGAAATGCGGAACGGGCGAAAGTCAAGAACAAGGACAGGGAGGTATCGCTATGAAGCCGGAAATCAAGAAGCTGCTTATCCTAAATGCCCCCTATCTGCTCTTTGTCTGGCTCTTTGATAAAGTGGGCGCGGCGGTTCGATTATCCCCCGGCGCGGACGCAAGCGCAAAGCTGCTACATCTTGGGGACGGTTTTACCGCCGCCTTTTCCAGTATCGCGCCGAGCTTCCACCCCGCCGACTTACTTATCGGCATAGCGGGGGCGGTGATTATCCGGCTTGCCGTTTACATCAAGGGCAAGAACGCGAAGAAATACCGCAAAGGCATAGAGTACGGCAGCGCACGTTGGGGAACAGCCGACGATATAAAACCGTACACCGACCCGGTATTTGAGAACAATATCCCCCTCACACAGACGGAACGGCTCACCATGAACAGCCGCCCGAAGCAGCCGAAATATGCGAGAAACAAAAACATTCTTGTAATCGGCGGTTCCGGCAGCGGCAAGACAAGGTTTTTCGTCAAGCCGTCGCTTATGCAAATGCACAGCAGCTATGTTGTCACAGACCCGAAAGGCACCGTCTTAATTGAGTGCGGGAAGCTCTTACAGCGGGGCGGCTACCGTATCAAAGTGCTGAATACGATTAACTTCAAAAAATCCATGAGATACAACCCCTTTGCCTATCTGCGGAGCGAAAAGGACATTTTGAAATTAGTCAATACCATAATCGCCAACACCAAAGGCGACGGGGAAAAATCCGGCGAGGATTTCTGGGTGAAAGCGGAAAAGCTCTACTATACCGCGCTAATCGGCTATATCTGGTACGAAGCCCCGGAGGACGAGAAGAACTTCACGACGCTTCTTGAAATGATAAATGCGTCGGAAGCCCGCGAGGACGACGAGGACTTCCAGAACCCGGTAGACCTCATGTTTGAACGACTGGAAGAAAAAGACCCGGAGCATTTCGCGGTCAAGCAGTACCGCAAATATAAACTTGCGGCGGGCAAAACGGCGAAGTCGATTTTAATTAGCTGCGGCGCGAGGTTAGCCCCATTCGACATTAAGGAGCTACGGGAGCTTATGGAAACCGACGAAATGGAACTTGACACCATAGGCGACCGAAAGACCGCCCTGTTTGTCATTATCAGCGACACAGACGACACCTTTAACTTTGTCGTAAGCATACTCTACACACAGCTATTCAACCTCTTGTGCGACAAGGCAGATGATGAATACGGCGGGCGGCTTCCCGTCCATGTGCGCTGCCTGTTAGACGAGTTTGCAAATATCGGGCAGATACCGAAGTTTGAAAAGCTCATAGCGACAATCCGAAGCCGGGAAATATCCGCATCAATCATCTTGCAGAGCCAGTCACAGCTAAAGGCAATCTACAAGGACAACGCGGACACGATTGTAGGGAATTGCGACACCACCCTTTTTCTGGGCGGCAAGGAGAAAACGACGCTAAAGGAAATATCGGAGATTTTAGGCAAGGAAACAATAGACAGCTTCAACACGTCCGAAACCAGAGGGCGGGAGCTTTCGCATGGGCTGAACTATCAGAAATTGGGGAAGCAGCTTATGACGGAAGATGAAATTGCGGTCATGGACGGAGGGAAATGTATCTTGCAGCTACGAGGGGTGCGCCCGTTCTTTTCGGACAAATTCGACATAACAAAGCACCCGAAATACAAGTACCTTTCCGACGCAGACCCGAAAAACGCCTTTGACATGGAGAAGCACCTAAAACGCCGCCCCGCTATCGTCAAGCCCGATGAAGTGTTTGACTATTACGAGATTGACGCGGCAGAATTGCCGGAGGACGCCGACCATGAATGAGCGTTCCCGGAGGGAAAAGCCCCGCCTTACTCTGATTATGGGCGGGCGCATGGCAGAAAAGCAGCCGGAAGAAGCAAGGCGGCAGACTGAATTAAAGAAGTTTGTCGCGGCTTGCGAACGGCTCTACGAAAAGAACCGCAGAAGCGAAAGGAGGGATTGAGATTAGGGACAGAAAAACAGGCTATGAGATACGCGCCCCTTGCGTCATGGAAATATGGATAACAGGCTATTCCGCTATGGAAAACGCCATTCACAGCACATGGAAAAGCTAAAGTGCAGCTTTCCCACGTCCTGCAAACAGCGTTTCCCACAGCTCCATAAGACAGCCAGTTACCCACATTCCCACAACGCCGACGACTACGGGAAACAAACCTATCCTACCTGTCATTCAGAAAAGATTTTTTAAGGAGCTGACCTATCATCAAGAACGTAAACACAGGCTACATGATACGCGCCCCTACTCCCGGCGCACTACACAGCGGCAGGAGCCGCACCCCTTACAACTGAATACCGCCGCGCCGCAGACATTTAGGCGGCGTGGGGAACCCGCCGGACATGGCGGGCTTATGACCGCGGCAGTTACCAAAACTGGCCGCCGTTTTTTATGCCCTTTTTCGGGCAGCCGCACACGCGGCAGGAAAGGAGAACTTTATGGCATTTTTCAATTCAGCAGTAGGCGTTTTGCAGACACTTGTTATCGCTCTTGGAGCCGGGCTTGGTATCTGGGGCGTGATTAACCTCATGGAGGGCTACGGCAACGACAACCCTGGCGCAAATGCTCATGTGCGGTAAAGTAACACAAAACTTGATAGCCAGCCCCACTATTCCGTCAAAATAAAAAAGTTAAAAATATTTCACTTTCCCTATTGACATTCGCAGATATAGGTGATATATTTATAACACAGCAAAGTTACAAATATTTCACACGGAGGTTTTAACTATGAAAAACAAAACTATTAACTTGAGCGTATGGATGTTCTTTAAGGCAGTACCCGCAGCCTTGTTGGTGGTGTACTACGGAATGTGCGCATGGAATGGATATGACCCTGTTATCCGCTATCTCCATGCAGCTTGTCTTACTCTTGCCGGTGCGCTTGTCTGGGGACAGATTTCTTATGCAAAGAAGCACAATATCTTTGATGAGTTTGCGAAAGAAAATCTGAAAACCACAGACTCTATCTGTTTGAAGTTGGCTTATGTACTAATGGTCATTGCAGCGTTGGCTTGCGTATTCGCTGATTTCAACGGAATTATTGCAGGATATTTTGTTGTTGGCGGTATCTTCTTGTTGACTGTTTTGAGAGCAACTATTTTCGCCATAATTGACAAGAAAGGACTGTAAAATATGCTGAAAACAAAAATAAAGGAGTATAGGGAAAAAGCAGGTCTGAAACAGGTTGAACTGGCTGAACTGGTTTCTTCCAGACGGGAAACAATCGTTCACCTTGAAAACGGCAGATATAATCCGTCCCTTAAACTGGCTATGGACATTGCGAAAGTATTTCATGTGACCGTTGAGGACTTGTTTGAATTTGTAGATGATGAAAAATGAGGTAGCAAAGCCAGCCGAGCCAGTCAACGGCAAGTAAATGGGCTGCGCCCACCGTTGACAGCCCCGCCTGTCCTTGCTGGTGGGTAATCAAGAGGGCGACAGCAGGGAGTGCTGCCGCCCTCTGCCATTATTCAGAAAGGGGGCTTTTCCATGACTGAATACGAAAAATATCAAGAGCATATCAGACACACGCACAATGCCTTTTGCCGGATTGTCATTCGCCATGCTGCCATAGACGCAGCCCGGAGCATACGCAGCCGCCGCAGCCGGGAAATTTCCCTTGACTATCTGATAGACGAAAAACATTATCCATTCAGCACCACAGATGAATACTTTGCCGAGCAGCCGACAAGTGGCGAATACCCTTTTACGGCTTGCGGGCAGACCATTCTATTAGGAAATCCATACCTTGCCGCCGCCCTGTCCTCTCTGCCGGAGATGGAGCAGGAAATGATTTTTCTGTACTACTTCCAACGCTTGACCCATAAAGAAATCGGTGAACAATACGGACGGACACGCAGCACCACCGGGCGGCGCATACGGCTTATCTTGCAACAGCTACGGGCAGAGTTGGAGGGCGCACACCATGAGCCAGCTACTCCCCTATGAAACGATAGTCAAGGCAAGCGAGGGCGACCCGGAAGCCGTTGCCGCTGTCCTTTCCCATTATGCCGGATATATCCGCACTTATTCCAAAATGGACGGTCACATCAATGTGGAAATGCAGGAGTATATCGTTCAAAAACTGATAGAAAGCCTGTTCAAGTTTCGCTTTGACCGCTAACAACTGAATACCCGCCGCCAATCACAGCGGCATACAAGCAGTAAGTCTGAAAAGATTTGCTGCTTTTTTTGCGTCCATTTTTGGCAAAAAGCACATTCCCGTTGTAGTAGGGAGTGACGGGGAAGTTTGCCCTAAAAAGTTTTGCCGGATTTAGCAGAACGGCACTTGTCTACCGTAGTAGTGATGAAGAAATTCAAAGGAGCGTTTGGCATTTTCCGTTTCTATCCGTGGAGGGGAACAAAAGCGGGCAGAACACGCCGCCGCAATCGCTATATTGACGGAAGCCAGCCAAGCCGCCCTTGTGAATTGCAGGAATGGCAAAAGAAAAAAGCCGCCGGATTTTCCGTCTTTTTGCCCTGCTTCGGTTTTGTAGGTATTGAGAGCAGCCGCACAGAGGGAAAGCGGCAGTTTTTCAGAGCAAGATTCTACCACAGTACCAAAATTCGCTTATCCGCTCATTTTGCCCCTGCGGGAATCTTGTTGGGGAGTGCCTTCCCCAAACCCTGCTTTGCGGCTTGCGCCGCTTATCCCGCCGCTGTCATGCGGCAACCGAAAGGAGGTCATACCATGCGAAAGAAATACAACACGCCCCACCGCCGCCATGTGGTAAAAACCCGGCTGTCTGATGAAGAACACGCCGACTTTATGGAGCGGCTGGCGGCTTATCAAATCAGCCAGTCCGAGTTTATCCGGCAAGCCATACGAGGGGCGACCATACGCCCCGTGATTACCGTTTCCCCCGTCAATGACGAATTGCTTTCCGCTGTCGGGAAGCTAACCGCCGAGTACGGGCGGATCGGCGGCAACTTAAACCAGATAGCCCGCTTTTTGAATGAGTACGGCGCACCCTACGCCAGCTTATCCGGCGAGGTACGGGGAGCCGCCGCCGACCTTGCCGCCCTCAAGTTTGAAGTCCTCAAGAAAGTAGGTGATGCTGTTGGCGATACTCAAACATATCAGCTCTAAAAATGCGGACTACGGGGACGCTGAAAAGTACCTCACATTCGAGCATGACGAGTTTACCATGAAGCCCACCCTTGACGCAGACGGGCGGCTGATACCGAGGACAGACTACCGCATTTCCTCTCTGAATTGTGACGGGGAGGATTTTGCCGTTGCCTGTATGCGCTCCAATCTCCGCTATGGCAAGAACCAGAAGCGGGAGGACGTAAAGAGCCACCATTATATCATCAGCTTTGACCCCCGTGACGGCCCGGACAACGGCTTGACCGTTGACCGGGCGCAGGAGTTGGGCGAGAAGTTTTGCGCCGAGCATTTTCCCGGACACCAAGCCCTTGTATGCACCCACCCGGACGGGCATAACCACACCGAAAATATCCATGTGCATATCGTAATCAATTCCTTGCGGATTGCCCAGGTTCCTATGCTGCCCCACATGGACAGACCGGCAGACCGGCGGGCTGGCTGCAAGCACCGTTGTACGGACGCAGCCATGAACTATCTGAAAGCCGAAGTCATGGAAATGTGCCACAGCGAGGGGCTTTATCAGATTGACCTCTTGAATGGCAGCAAGGAGCGAGTGAGTGACCGGGAATACTGGGCGCAGAAGAAAGGACAAGCCGCACTGGACGAGCGCAATGCCCCCATGATTGCCGGAGGGATTGCACCCCGGACGACCAAGTTTGAAACGGACAAGGCGAAGCTGCGCCGGACTATCCGGGACGCACTTTCAAAAGCAACCAGCCTTGACGAGTTTTCTTCTCTACTTCTCCGTGAGGGCGTGACCGTCAAGGAGAGCCGGGGGCGGCTATCCTACCTCACGCCGGATAGGTCAAAGCCTATCACAGCCCGTAAGCTGGGGGACGATTTTGACCGCACCGCTGTCCTCTCCATGTTGGAACAGAACGCCGCCAGAGCCGCCGAAAAAGCCGCAGCCATACCGGAATACCCCGCCAGTATCAAAGAGCGGTTACAGAGGACAAAACCAGCGAAAAGCGCCCCAAAGAATGACGGCGTACAGCGCATGGTTGATATTGCCGCAAAGAAGGCCGAGGGCAAGGGACGGGGCTATGAGAAGTGGGCGACCATGCACAACCTAAAGCAAATGGCGGCTACCCTTGCCGCCTACCAGCAATACGGCTTTTCTTCCCCGGAAGAACTGGACGAAGCCCTTACCGCCGCCCATGCTGATATGCAGGAAAGCCTTTCCGGATTGAAAGCACTGGAAGCCACCATATCAGACAAAAAGGAATTGCAGCGCAATCTCCTAAGCTACATCAGCACGAAGCCCGCCCGTGACGGTCTGAAAGCGCAGAAATCGGACAAAGCCCGCAGAGCCTACCGGGAGCAGCACGAAAGCGATTTTATCATAGCCGAAGCAGCTACCCGATATTTCCGGGAGCATGGTATCAAGAAGCTGCCGAGCCGGAAAGCACTCCAAGAGGAAATCCAGACGTTGACCGTCCAGAAAAACGCCGGATATAACGACTACCGGGAAAAGCATGAGCGTGTCCGTCAGCTTCAGACCGTCAAGGGCAACATCGACCAGATTTTGCGCCGGGAGCCGAGCCAGCAGAAGAAGCACGAACAGGAGCGTTAAAGACCGCCCCGAAATGATACCGAAACCATACAAAAACAAGGGTACGGGCTTTCCCCTTACCGCAATACTCCCCGACTTCCAAACGGGGCTTACAGAGCAGAAAAAGCCCGAAAATGACACCGAGAACATACAGAAAATGCCGCCTATCCCGCCACGCCGATAGAAGCGGCAGAAAGGAGCCTACGATTGCCAAGAATGAGCAAGAAGCGGAAAGAGGAATGGTCTTTCTTCCTCAACCACCGCAACCGTATCACATACAACGACCTATGCCGGGGCTGTACCCGTGACTGCAAGCAGAGCTTCCGGGCGATTATCATACTCTGCCCCCGCTACTACTCCAAACGCTGGAAAAAGGAGGGCGCAGCCAATGGCAGATAACCGCAAATATTACTACCTCAAGCTGAAAGAGAACTTTTTTGACAGCGACTCCATTGTGCTGTTGGAGGATATGAAAGACGGGATTTTGTACTCCAATATCCTGTTGAAGCTGTACTTAAAATCGCTGAAAAACGGCGGGAAGTTACAGCTTGACGAACATATCCCCTATACGGCGCAGATGATTGCGACGCTTACCCGCCACCAGATAGGGACGGTTGAACGGGCTTTAGAGATTTTCCGGCAGTTGGGGCTTGTGGAGCAGCTTGACAGCGGGCTTCTCTACATGACCGACATTGAACTGATGATAGGTCAGTCCTCTACCGAAGCGGAGCGGAAACGGGCTGCAAGGCTGGAAAACCGGGCGCTTTTGCCGCCCAGGACAAACGGCGGACATTTGTCCGACATTCGTCCACCAGAGATAGAGATAAAGAAAGAGATAGATATAGAGATAGAAAAAGAGAGAGAGTTAGAAACGGGACACCCCGCCGCCTATGGCAGATACAACAATGTATTTCTTTCGGACAAGGAACTTGCCGAACTGAAAGCAGAACTTCCCGGCAAGTGGGAGTATTACATTGACCGCCTATCCTGCCATATCGCTTCCAGCGGGAAGAAATACAGGAGCCATGCAGCCACGATTTACAAGTGGGCGCAGGAGGACGCAGCAAAGGGAGCCGGGAGAAAGGGCATCCCGGACTATTCTTGTAGGGAGGGAGAAAGTTTATGAGCCAGTTTGACGATATGGTTTTGAATATGACACAGACCACGCCGGAGCCGGAGGACTATACCGGGGAGGACGGGCTTTTATACTGCGGGAAGTGCCGCAAGCCGAAAGAAGCCTATTTCCCGGAGGGCAAGAGCCTGTTCGGGCGTGACCGCCACCCGGCAGAGTGCGACTGCCAGCGGGCAGAGCGGGAAAAGCGGGAAGCCGCCGAGAAGCGGCGCACCCACCTTGAAGCTGTTGAGCGTTTGAAGCAGCGGGGCTTTACCAATCCGGCTATGCGGGAATGGACGTTTGAAAACGACAACGGGAAATGCCCGCAGATGAAACACGCCCGTTCTTATGCGGAATGTTGGGAGCAGATGAAAGCGGAAAATATCGGCTTGCTGTTGTGGGGCAAAGTCGGCACAGGCAAGAGTTATTTCGCCGGGTGTATTGCAAACGCCCTCATGGAGCGTGAAATTGCCGTGTGTATGACGAACTTTGCATTGATACTGGGTGACCTTGCTGCCAGCTTCAAGGACAGGAACGAATATATATCCCGCCTTTGCAGCTTCCCGCTTCTCATTCTTGACGACTTCGGCATGGAGAGGGGGACGGAATACGGTTTAGAGCAGGTCTACAACGTGATTGACAGCCGATACCGCAGCAACAAGCCGCTAATCGTTACGACCAATCTCACGCTGGAGGAATTGCAGCACCCGGAGGACACCGCCCACGCCCGCATTTATGACCGTCTGCTTGAAATGTGTTCCCCCGTCCGTTTTACCGGGGAGAATTTCAGAAAAGCCACGGCACAGGAGAAAATGAAACGCTTGAAAACGCTGCTGAATGGAAAGGAGAGCCGCCTATGACCAACACCCCAAAGCATGACTGCACCGCCCGCCGCCCGGATTGCGTGACGGAAATCCGTGTAGGCAACTCTGTCCTTGTCGTTTCCGGCTATTTCAAGGAGAACACTACCGCCACCGCCGCCGACAAAATGATGAAAGTGCTGGAAGCCGAAGCCAGAGCCGGACAGAATACGCCGCATACAGCATAATGCCAGACAAAGGAAAAGCGGTCATGTCGGGGAGCATGACCGCAGGAATGATATTTTACATTGATTTTTGTCGGTGTGATTTCTTTTTTTGCAATAAAGCATTGATACGAATAAGATTATATCTTTGTATCATTACACAGTATAGATTATGCAGAAAAATAAGAAATGCAATTATTTGCACCCATAAGTAATCGGCAACCAGCATAGCAAGTAAACCAGCGAAAACGCCTAATGAATGTATTTTTGCATTTTTTATAAACTGATTTTTCAAAAAGATAATCCCCTCTTTGGAATAATCTTTCAAGAAATAGTTATCCGTATCTTGTTTGCCGCGCCATTTATCATACAGCTTTTTCACTTTAATAACAAACTTGCGATACTGATTTACGCCCAAAAAGCGATATATTTTTTGCTCCATTTTTGTTTCCTCAACTATGTCATTTTTGCTTCGGAGTAAAGTATATCACATTCTTTTGAAATTTTCTACTTCTTGTCCCAGAGAAGATTTTGCTACATCAAAACCGTCATTTTGACGGGACGTAAAGAAGCAGAAACCGCTATACAACCGCCCCTGTTCCGTGGTACAATAAAGCTACGGAATAGTGGGGCTGGCTGTCGGAAATGGAGGACACTATGTTAAGACAGACCACCCGAAACCTTATTACCGCCCTTTATCCGAGATTATCCCACGAGGACGAACTGCAAGGGGAATCCAATTCTATCAGCAACCAGAAGCGAATCCTTGAAACCTACGCAAAGCAGAACGGCTTTTCTAATCTGCAATGGTACACAGACGACGGCTATTCTGGGGCGAACTTCCAAAGACCGGGTTTTCAAGCCATGCTTGCGGACATTGAAGCCGGAAAAGTCGGCACCGTCATAGTCAAGGATATGTCCCGGTTAGGGCGAAACTACCTGCAAGTGGGAATGTACACAGAAATGATATTCCCACAGAAAGGCGTCCGCTTTATCGCTATCAATGACGGAGTGGACAGCGCACAGGGCGACAATGATTTTGCCCCGCTGCGGAACATTTTCAATGAATGGCTGGTGAGAGATACGAGCAAGAAAATCAAGGCAGTAAAACGGTCTAAGGGCATGAGCGGCAAGCCTGTCACAAGCAAGCCCGTGTATGGCTACCTCATGGACGAGGACGAAAATTTCATCATTGACGAGGAAGCCGCCCCCGTAGTCAAGCAGATATACAGCTTGTGCCTTGCCGGGAACGGGCCGACCAAAATCGCCCGTATGCTCACGGAGCAGCAGATCCCCACGCCGGGGACGCTGGAATACCGCAGGACGGGCAGCACCCGCCGCTACCACCCCGGCTATGAGTGCAAGTGGGCGACGAACACCGTTGTACATATCCTTGAAAACAGGGAGTACACGGGCTGTCTGGTAAACTTCAAAACGGAGAAGCCGTCCTACAAGACCAAGCACAGCGTAGAAAACCCCATTGAGAAACAGGCGATTTTCCCAGACCACCATGAGTCTATCATTGACGGGGAAACGTGGGAGCGAGTGCAGGAGTTACGAAAGCAGCGCAAACGCCCGAACCGCTATGATGAAGTGGGCTTGTTTTCCGGTTTGCTGTTCTGCGCCGACTGCGGCAGCGTCCTTTATCAGCAGCGTTACCAGAACGCCGCCCGGAAGCAGGATTGCTACATCTGCGGCAGCTACAAGAAGCGTACCCATGACTGTACGGCGCACTTTATCCGCACCGACCTGTTGACCGCCGGAGTGACGGACAATCTGCGGAAAGTTACCAGCTATGCGGCGAAGCACGAAGCCCGCTTTATGAAGCTGCTGATTGAGCAGAACGAGGACGGGGGCAAGCGCAGGAACGCCGCAAAGAAAAAGGAACTGGAAGCCGCCGAGAAGCGTATCGGCGAACTTTCCGCTATCTTCAAGCGTCTGTATGAGGACAGCGTGACCGGGCGCATTTCTGATGAACGGTTTACGGAACTGTCGGCAGACTATGAAGCAGAGCAGAAAGAATTGAAAGAGCGAGCCGCCGCATTACAGGCGGAACTTTCCAAAGCACAGGAAGCCACCGTAAACGCCGGGAAGTTTATGAATATCGTCCGCAAGAACATGAATTTTGAGGAACTTACCCCTACCCTGTTGCGGGAATTTGTGGAGAAAATCATAGTGCATGAGTGCAGCTATGACGAGAACGGAACCCGCAGACAGGAAATTGAAATCTATTACTCTTTCGTCGGCAAGGTAGACTTGCCCGAATGACCGCCCAACCTATCCGACACAATGCGCAAGTGCCGGATAGGAACGGCAAAATTTTTTACACTTCTTTTACTTCTTTATCGCACATCAGCAAAAAGCCAGGGCATGAAACAGCTTATGGCGGGCGGCGGCGTTGCCCTTATCGGCATGACCCTTGTACCGCTGCTTTCCGGCCTGTTCGGTTAAGAAGCGCGGGTAAAGGCTTATGCAGAGCATACTTGACGCGATTAACGAATGGATAAAGGAAATCCTTATCGGAGCCATAAACGGTAATCTGTCAACTATGTTCGGGGACGTAAACGAGAAAGTCGGCACTATCGCCGCAGAGGTAGGGCAGACCCCGCAGGGGTGGAACGCGGGCATATTCTCCATGATACGCACGTTATCCGAGAATGTAATCGTACCCATTGCGGGGCTTGTCATTACCTACGTCCTATGCTATGAGCTTATCAGCATGGTAACGGAAAAGAACAATATGCACGACGTTGACACTTCCATGTTCTTCAAATGGGTGTTCAAGGCATACGTCGCGGTCTACCTTGTGACGCATACCTTTGACATTACAATGGCGGTGTTCGACGTGGCGCAGCACGTCGTTTCCGGCGCGGCGGGGGTTATCGGCGGCAGCACGAATATTGATGTTGCCGCCGCCCTGTCGTCCATGCAGAGCGGGCTTGACGCTATGGAAATCCCCGAACTGCTCTTACTTGTCATGGAAACAAGCCTTGTGAGCTTGTGCATGAAAATCATGTCCGTACTGATAACCGTTATCCTCTACGGCAGAATGATTGAGATTTACCTTTACTGTTCGGTATCGCCTATCCCGTTTGCAACCATGACTAACAGGGAATGGGGACAGATAGGAAACAACTACTTAAAATCCCTGTTCGCCCTTGGCTTTCAAGGCTTCCTCATAATGATATGCGTCGGCATATACGCCGTACTGGTGAACAACATGATAATAGCGGACAACCTGCACAGCGCGATTTTCTCCCTTGCAGCCTACACCGTTATCCTCTGTTTCTCCCTGTTCAAATCCGGCGCACTGGCGAAGTCGATTTTTTCCGCGCATTAGCGGCGTGTCAAGGGTAGGGTGGAGATTTTGCGAAGCAAAATACTACCCGACCTTGACGCGGATAACCACCATATAATACGGGCGGGCAAAGGGCATAGATTGACCTTTGCCTTGATTACCCTTATGGAAGATTACAGCAATACAAAACACAGCGAAAGGAGGTTTTTACTTGGCGTATGTACCTGTACCCAAAGACTTATCCAAAGTCAAGACAAAAGTAGCGTTCAACCTTACCAAACGGCAGATTGTATGTTTTGCGGCAGCCCTCATTATCGGCCTGCCGCTTTTCTTTCTGCTCAAAGACAGCACAGGCACAAGCCTTGCGTCTATGGCTATGATTGCCGTCATGCTGCCCTTTTTCATGCTTGCCATGTATGAGAAGCATGGACAGCCCCTTGAAGTGGTGGTAAAGAACATCATTCAGACGAAATTCATAGCCCCAAAGGAACGACCATACAGGACAGACAACTTTTATTCCGTCTTAGAACGGCAGAGAAAACTTGAAAAGGAGGTATCAGCGATTGCAAAAGGAAACACGAAGAAACAGCGCGGCGGGAAGAAGCCCCGGAAAGGCTAACCCGCCCCGCAAATTAACCCGCGCCGAGAAGAAGCAGATTGCGGAAATCATCAGACAGGCAAAGGGCGACGGGAAAGCCCACACCGCGCAGCAGACAATCCCCTATATCCAGATGTACCCGGACGGTATCTGTAAAGTGACGGGGCGCAAATACTCAAAGACCATAGCCTTTGAAGATATTAACTATCAGCTTGCACAGGCAGACGACAAGACCGCCATTTTTGAGAACTGGTGCGACTTCCTCAACTACTTTGACGCTTCCGTTTCGGTGCAGCTCTCTTTCATCAATCAGGGGACGCAGCGGGGCGAAGCGGAAAAGGCTATCGACATTCCGGCACAGGAGGACGCTTTCAACTCTATCCGCAGCGAATATGGGGATATGCTGAAAAACCAGCTTGCGAAAGGCAACAACGGGCTTGTCAAGGCGAAGTACATCACCTTTGCCATTGAAGCCGACAGTCTGGGCGCGGCGAAATCCCGCCTTGCCCGTATCGAAACGGACGTACTCAACAATTTTAAGCTCTTAGGCGTTTCTGCCCGCCCCATGACAGGCTATGAACGCCTTAAAATGCTGCATGGCATTTTCCACCCGGAGGGCGAGCCGTTCCGCTTTGACTTCTCATGGCTTGCCCCGTCCGGGCTTTCCACAAAGGACTTTATCGCGCCGCCCTCTTTCCGTTTCGGCGAGGGGCGTTATTTCCGCATGGGGCGCAAAATCGGCGCGGTGAGCTTCCTTGAAATCCTTGCGCCGGAGCTGAACGACCGTATCTTATCGGACATTCTGGACTTGGAAACGGGCGTTGTCGTCAATCTGCATATCCACAGTATCGACCAGACGGAAGCAATCAAGACCATCAAGCGGAAAATCACCGACCTTGACAAAATGAAAATCGAGGAACAGAAGAAAGCGGTACGCAGCGGCTACGACATGGACATAATCCCGTCCGACCTTGCCACTTTCGGCAGCGAAGCGAAAAACCTCTTACAGGATTTGCAGAGCCGCAACGAGCGTATGTTCCTCTTGACGTTCCTTGTGGTGAACATGGCGGACACGAAGCGGAAACTGGAAAATGACGTGTTCGCGGCGGCGGGCATTGCACAGAAGAACAACTGCGCCCTCACCCGCCTTGACTATCAGCAGGAAGCGGGGCTTATGTCCTCTGTACCGCTTGGGGAGAACCTTATCCCCATTCAAAGAGGGCTTACTACATCAAGCACCGCTATCTTTATCCCCTTTATCACGCAGGAGCTTTTTCAGAGGGGCGCGGCACTGTATTACGGCTTAAATGCCCTCTCTAACAACATGATACTCTGCGACCGCAAGCAGCTAAAGAACCCCAACGGCTTAATCTTGGGTACGCCGGGAAGCGGGAAATCCTTTGCGGCAAAAAGGGAAATGACAAACGCTTTCCTCATTACTGACGACGACATTATCATCTGCGACCCGGAAGCAGAGGTGCGACAAGAAGTCGCATAATGAATTGCTGATAATCAGCTACCCTATCCATTTGGGGTAATCCTACCACAATCTGCGTGAATGGTAACGTTCAGGTGGGAAGCTTGTGGGACAATATGGGAAATCT
>NZ_VUMI01000075.1 GCF_009696275.1 Eisenbergiella porci | reverse complement strand
TTGATTGTTTAGACAACGAAATCTACTAACCGATGGAACGCCGTGTGCGGTGAAAGTCGCATGCACGGTGTGAAGTGGGGGAAAAGCCTGAGATGATATCAGGGGCTTACCTATCACTATAAAACTCTGATTTTGTCCTCATGCTCAATCAAGCAGCGGGCGACCGGGCTATCCTTGCGAAGCAGCTCAACATCTCCCCGCAGCAGATGAAGTATGTCACCCACACCGAAGCGGGCGAGGGGCTTATCTTTTATGGGAACGTGACGCTGCCCTTTGTAGACCGCTTCCCGAAAGACACCGAGCTTTACCGGGTAATGACGACGAAGCCGGAGGAAGTGAGTGGAGCATGAACGGGCTGAAAATTGACACCATCATCAACCGGGACGCGCTCTATGCGCTGCGGGAGCTTCCAGAGGAAAGCGTACATTGCTGCGTCACAAGCCCGCCCTACTATGCACTTAGGGATTACGGGCTTGATATGCAGATAGGGCGCGAGGACACGCCGGAACAGTACATTGAACGGCTTACCGGGGTTTTCCGTGAGCTGCGCCGAGTGCTGCGCTCTGACGGTACGCTCTGGCTGAATATCGCGGACACCTACTGCGGCACCGGGAACAAAGGGAGCTTTGCCGACCCGAAAAACCCCAAAGGCAGGAACGGGCAAGCCGTATCAATCGCAAGACAGGCGGCGGGCTGTAAGCAAAAAGACCTAATCGGTATTCCGTGGCTCTTGGCTTTTGCCCTACGCGCCGACGGGTGGTATTTAAGGAGCGACATTATCTGGCAGAAAGACAACCCCATGCCGGAGAGCGTGAAAGACCGCCCTACCCGCTGCTATGAACATATCTTTCTGCTTACGAAGTCAAAGAAGTATTTTTATGACGCAGCCGCCATAGCCGAACCGCTGGCACCCTCAACGGCGGCGCGGTACCGCACCGGGCGCAGCGCGGGGCAGAAATACGCGGCAGAAGTACCCGGACAGGGCAAGGTACAGGGCTTGAACCGGGCAAGAAGCGGCGGCTATTACGACGAAGCCCTCATGCCGACCATGCGGAACAGGCGGGATGTGTGGCTTATCAATACCGTACCCTACAAGGGCGGGCATTTCGCCGCGTTCCCGCCGAAGTTAGCGGAAACCTGTATCAAGGCGGGCTGTCCGAAAGGCGGCGTTGTGCTTGACCCCTTTTTCGGGAGCGGCACGACGGGAGCCGCCGCAAGGCAGCTTGACAGGCATTATATAGGCATTGAGATAAACGCCGAGTATTGCGCCCTTGCAAGGGCGCGGATTGGAGGGACAGACAAATAAAACAGTATCGAGCGCGTGAGAAAGTCACGCAGAAAATGACCCGCGAGGGAGCCGTCGAGGTAAACGCCGCCACAGGCAAAAAGAAGCGTATCAGCAACCGCATAAGGGACGCCGACCTTGTAAAAAAGGAAGCCGCCCCGCAGCAGCCGGAACAGGCAGCGCAGCCCCTACCGGGCGGCGCAGCTTCCGCGCCCTTATCCGACGCGGCGCAGCTTCCCCATGCGCCGGGAGCAGAACGGGAACAGGACACCGCCACCGCCGAGCGCGTTTTTGAGCATATCGACGGGACGCATACCCGGAAAGCGAGCAAAAAGGCGGCAAGGAAAGCACAGGCAGAAGCCGAAGCCCGCACCCACACTTCCCGCTTGCAGTTTACCGAGGAAGAACGGGCGACGCCGGAGCTTGAAAAGTATATCCGAAAATCGGATAAAGCAGCCGACCGTCTGGACGCGGCAAAGGCAGCTATCCCCAAAGAAAAGAAACTTGTCAAGGAGCGAACCTTTGACGAAGCTACGGGCAAGGGCAAGACCCGCCTACGCTTTGAGGAACAGGAAAAGCCCATAGGAAAGAACAAGCCCCATAACAACCCGCTATCCCGCCCCACGCAGGAAGCGGGTATTTTCGTCCACAACAAGATACATTCCGTTGAAAAGGACAACTCCGGCGTTGAGGGGGCGCACAAATCCGAGGAATTAGCGGAGAAAGGTGCAAAATACGGGGCGCGGAAAGTCAAAGAGGGCTACCGCAGCCATAAGCTGAAACCCTACCGGGCGGCGGCAAAGGCAGAGAAAGCGGCGTTCAAGGCGAATGTGGATTTCCAGTACCACAAAGCCCTACACGAAAACCCGCAGATTGGGGGCACTCCCCTTTCCCGCTTCATGCAGAAGCAGCAAATCAAGCGGCAGTATGCAAAGGCGGCAAGGAAAAGCGGCGCGAAAACAGCGCAGAAAGCCGCAGAGAACACCCGAAAGGCGGCGAAGAAAACCGCCGAGGAAACGAAGAACGCGGCGGCATTTGTGGCAAGGCACCCGGCGGGCGTATGTATCGCCGTTGCCGCGCTGCTCTTATTCATTATGATTTCAGCGGGGCTTTCCTCTTGCGGCTCTATGTTCTCCGGCCTGATGAACGGCATACTTGGGACTTCCTACACGTCGGAGGACAGCGACCTTGTAGCGACGGAAAACAATTACGCCGCAAAGGAAAACGGGCTTCAGCAGCGGATTGACAATATCGAGCGCGATTATCCGGGCTATGACGAATACCGCTATGACCTTGACAGTATCGGGCATAACCCCCATGAATTAGCGTCTTACTTAACTGCACTCTTACAGACCTACACCCCACAGAGCGCACAGGCAGAGCTAAACCGCGTCTTTGGTATGCAGTACACCTTGACGCTGACGGAAGAAATTGAAGTGCGCCACAGGACGGAAACCCGCACAGGCACGCGCACCGTCACCGACCCGGAAACGGGCGCGACAAGTACGGAAACCTACGAATACGAGGTTGAAGTCGCCTACAATTATTACATTCTGAACGTGAAACTGACAAACAAGCCCATTTCCGAGATTGCAGAGGAACTTCTAACGCCGGAGCAGCTTGAAATGTACCGGGTGTATCTGGAAACAAGCGGCAACAAACCGCTGCTTTTCGGCGGCGGCTCCCCCGACACAGGAGCGTCCGAGGATTTAAGCGGCGTACAGCTTGTGAACGGGACGCGCCCCGGCAATACCGCCATTGTAGACCTTGCGAAGCGGCAAGTCGGCAACGTGGGCGGGCGGCCTTATTGGAGCTGGTACGGCTTTAACAGCCGCGCGGAATGGTGCGCCTGTTTCGTTTCATGGTGCTACGGGCAGTCGGGGCTATCCGAGCCGCGCTTTGCCGCCTGTCAATCACAGGGCGTACCGTGGTTCCAGTCACGCGGGCAATGGGGCGCGAGGGGCTATGAGAATATCGCCCCCGGCGACGCTATCTTTTTTGACTGGGACGGGGACGGGAGCGCAGACCATGTAGGGCTTGTTATCGGCACAGACGGGAGCCGCGTCTATACCGTCGAGGGCAATTCCGGCGACGCCTGTAAAATCAAGAGCTACGACCTTAACTATTCCTGTATCAAGGGCTACGGCTTGATGAACTGGAACTGACAACAAAAAACTGAAAATCTGAAAGGAGAAATGAATTTATGGCTATGAGCAAGATTGAACGTATCGACAGGGAGATTGCAAAGACCCGCGAGAAAATCACCGAATACCAGAATAAGCTGCGGGGGCTTGAAGCGCAGAAAACCGAAGCGGAAAACCTTGAAATCGTGCAGCTTGTACGCGCTATGCGTATGACCCCACAGGAGCTTTCCGCTATGCTCTCCGGCGGCAGTATTCCGGGCATGGAAGCCGCGCCGGACTTCCTCACCAAACCCGCAGACCATGACACCGAAGAAATGGAGGACACCGAGAATGAATAAGAAAATCCTTAAAACCTTGACCGCACTCTGCGCCGCCCTTTTCCTCATGGGCGGCTTTTCCGTCACCGCCTTTGCACAGACCCCGGAGGGACAGGACGACACCGACGACAGCGGCGTTGTCTATGAAGAACCCCAAAAGGAAGAACCCCTTACCCCGGACGGGAACGCGACCCTTGTAGACGATTTTGGCGGCAACAAGCAGCTTATCACAGTGACGACCAAAAACGGAAATTATTTTTATATCCTTATCGACCGGGACGACGAGGGCGAGAATACCGTCCATTTCCTTAATCAAGTGGACGAAGCCGACCTTATGGCACTCATGGAGGACGGAAGCACCGAAGCAGCCCCGCCCGCCGTTTGCAGTTGTACCGATAAATGCGAAGCCGGAAAGGTAAATGTGAGCTGCCCTGTCTGCAAGGACAACATGACCGCCTGTAACGGCAAGGAAGCGGAGCCGGAAACCGAGGAACCGCCGGAGCAGCCCAAAGAAAAAAGCAATGCGGGCGGGCTTGTGCTTTTCCTTGTCGTGGCACTTCTTGGCGGCGGGGGCGCACTCTACTACTTTAAGTTTATGAAGCCGAAGCAGAGCGTCAAGGGCGATACCGACCTTGACGATTTCGACTTTGACGATTACGGCGAGGACGAGCCGGAGGAAGAAGCTGACGGCGCAGACATGGAACAGGAGGACGAAGAAGCATGACCCTGTTTACCGACAATCCCCTTGAAAAAATGATGATACAGAAACCCGGCGGGCGGCGTGACAATGCGTCGCCCGTTTCCCATTCCCCGGCCTGCGCTTCCTGCCCGTACAGGGGGCAATCGCCCTGTATCGGCTATTGTCTGAAACAGGCACAGGAAAAAAAGAAAGCCGAGCCGGAACGCTGAAAGGAGGATTTTTATAATGGCTTCACATATTTTAGTCATTGCAGAAAAGCCGAGCGTGGCGCAGACTATCGCCGCCGCGCTTGGCGTGAAAGAGAAAAAGGACGGTTATATCGAGGGCGGCGGCTACCTCATTTCATGGTGCGTCGGGCATCTGGTACAGCTTGCGGAAGCCGCCGCCTATGGGGAGCAGTACCGAAAATGGCAGACGGACAGCTTACCTATTCTGCCGGAGGAATGGCAGTACACCGTTGACCCGGACAAGGGGAAACAGTTTGTAATACTGAAAGAGCTTATGCACCGCGCTGACGTTTCGGAAGTGGTAAATGCGTGTGACGCGGGACGCGAGGGGGAACTGATTTTCCGCTTTGTCTACGAAGTGGCGGGCTGCAAGAAGCCCATGCGCCGCTTGTGGATTTCCTCAATGGAACATGAAGCAATCAGAAGCGGATTTGATAATCTGAAAGACGGACGGGAATATGACGCGCTCTTTGCGTCCGCCCTCTGCCGCGCAAAGGCTGACTGGCTTATCGGCATTAACGCCACCCGGCTTTTCTCCTGCCTGTATGGAAAGACCTTGAACGTGGGGCGCGTCCAGACCCCGACCCTCAAAATGCTTGCCGACCGGGACGCGGCTATCTCCCATTTCCAGAAAGAAAAATATTACCACGTGCGCCTTGAATTGTCCGGCGCGGAAGCGGCAAGCGAAAGGATTTCGGACAGGAAAACCGCCGACGCACTGAAAGCGTCCTGCGAAGCGGGAAAGGCGGTATGCGTTTCCGTCACCAGAGAGAAGAAAACCGCAGCCCCGCCGAAGCTCTTTGACCTTACCTCTTTGCAGCGGGAAGCGAACCGCATTTTCGGCTACACCGCGAAGCAGACCCTTGACCTTGCACAATCCCTTTATGAAAAGCGGCTTCTGACTTATCCCCGGACAGACAGCAATTTCCTCACCGACGACATGGGCGGCACCGCTGAAAGCACAATCGCGCTGCTTTGTAAAAAGCTCCCCTTTATGGCGGGCGCGGGCTTCACGCCGGAGATTGCAAAGGTATCAGACAGTAAAAAAGTATCAGACCACCACGCAATCATTCCCACTATGGAGCTTGCAAAGACCGACCTTGCGACATTGCCGGAGAGCGAGAGGAATATCCTCACCCTTGCGGGGGCGCGGCTGCTCCTTGCCACCGCCGCGCCGCACGTCTTTGAAGCGGTTACGGCGGTTTTCTCATGTGCCGGGACGGACTTCACCGCAAAGGGAAAGACGGTGCTTTCCGACGGTTGGAAAGGGCTTGAACGCAGATACCGGGCGACGCTGAAAGTAAAGCCCGAAGCAGAGGACGGGGAGAACGCGGACGCAGAGCTGCCGGAGCTTTCCGAGGGACAGGGCTTTGAAAACCCGCCCGCAAAGGTAACGGAGCATACCACAACGCCGCCGAAGCCCCACAGCGAAGCAAGCCTGTTGTCGGCTATGGAACGCGCCGGGAACGGGGACACCGACCCGGACGCGGAACGCCGGGGGCTTGGCACCCCCGCCACCCGCGCCGCAGTCATTGAAAAACTGGTAAAGGGCGGCTTTGTAGAGCGCAAGGGCAAGCAGCTTATCCCCACGCAGAACGGCAACACGCTAATCTCTGTCCTGCCGGATATGCTGACTTCCCCACAGCTCACCGCAGAATGGGAAAACAATCTGACGCAGATAGCAAAGGGAGCCGCAGACCCCGGCGAATTTCTCTCCGGCATTGAAGCTATGGCGCGGGAGCTTGTGCAGACACACGCCGCACTGGAGGACGGGAAAAAAGATTTGTTCCGGGAGGGAAAGCCCTCTGTCGGCAAATGCCTCCGCTGCGGTTCTCCCGTCTATGAGGGGAAGAAAAACTACTATTGCAGCAACAGGGAATGTATCTTTGCCATGTGGAAGAACGACCGTTTCTTTGAGGAACGGAAAACCGCTTTTTCCGCGAAGATTGCCGCCGCGCTCCTTAAATCCGGCAAGGCGAATGTGAAGAAGCTCTATTCCCCGAAAACAGGCAAGACCTACGACGGAACTATCGTTTTAGCTGACACTGGCGGGAAATACGTCAACTACCGTATCGAAGTGCGGAAGAACTAAAAACTGGAATAGCAAGCATAGGAAGCGGGTACCCACTTCCGTAAATCCCTGTCCTGCCGCTAACGCGCCGGACGGGGATTTTGCTTGTTGGGAAGTTTCCCAAACCCTCTTTTTGCGGAGGGCTTCACCCTCTGAAAATCTTCCAAAACCTTTGGCAGAAATACAGGCGTACCGTAGTAGGCTATGCAGCCAAAAAATGCAGCTTATGACGCTGCCGCAGAGAAAGGAGGTTTTTCACTATGGCAAGTTTACGGGACACCGTAAAGGACTATCAAGACGAGCTTAGGGACGGTATCGCATGGGTGGCGTTCTGGAAAAAGGGGCGTTCATGGAACGCGGAATACTTTCATCTTGATATGGACGATACGCTCTACCCGGAGGACAGGAGCCGGTTAGAGGAAATCAAACGCACCGACCCCGCCGCCGTTATCTTGAATGGCTATTACTGCGGGCATTTAGGCGAGGATATGAGCCTTGACGAGCTGACCGCCGGAGTGCGCTACCACTATGAGAATAGCATGAATGATATTGACGGTTTTATCGGGGCGCATGATGACAGGCTTCCCCCGGAGCTTATCGAGGAAGCAAGAGCCGCCGCCCATGTAGCGGGGCTTCCCTTTTCCGAAAAGCCCTACCGGGACGGGGAGGATTTTGACCCTTATGTATTTGACGGGAGCATGAGCGTTGAGGACTACGAACTCATGCACCGCATGATTGAACAGGAAAGGAGTGGAAAAATGAGCGAACAGTTTTCAATCTTAATCGACAGCCGCAGCCGCTTTGAAACGGGAGAACCGGGCGGCGTGTGGCTTCCCATGCCGACCACCACAGAGCAGCTTCACGCGGCTATGGAAAGCGTCGGCATTACCGCAGACAACCCGCAGGATTTTTTCATCAACGGTTTTGCAAACACCGAGCAGCAGCCCTTTGACGTGCCGCTTCCCGTTATCCAGAGCGCGGGCATTGACGAGCTGAACTATTTAGCGAAGCTCTTAGAAATGCAGAGCGACGGGGACAAAGACAAGTTTACGGCGGCAGTGACGCTTGGGGAACGCGCCGGGAATATCAAAGACCTTATCAACCTTGCACAAAACCTTGACTGCTACTGGCTTTACCCCACCGTACAGAATGAAGAAGATTACGGCTATTACCTTATTGACGAACTGGACGAATTGGAGCTTCCCGAAGAAGCGAAAAAGTATTTCATGTATGAGGAATACGGGCGGGACGCAGCTATCAATGACGGGGGACGCTTTACCGACCAGGGCTATATCTACAACAATAAGAACACCTTTACAGAATGGTACAACGGACGCGAAAGCGACATTCCCAAAGAATATAAGGTAATGGGCTTCCCGCAGCGGTCACGCCCCGACCCGGAAAAGGCAGAAATGGACGAAGCCGCGCCGGGACAGGAAGCGGCAAAGCCCCCGGAACAGCCACAGGAGCCGCGCCCGGTTATCCCTATCGTGCTGACGAGCGAGAAGCCCGCCGAAAAGCTCAAAGAGATTACCGACCGTCTGGAACAGGGCATTGCGGAACTCTTTGACAGCGAGCGTTACAAGGAATATCTGCAAGTCATGTCGAAATTCCATAATTACAGCTTCCGGAACACCGTCCTTATCACCATGCAGAAGCCCGACGCTTCCCTTATTGCGGGATTTTCCGCATGGAAGAATAACTTTGAGCGCAACGTGATGAAAGGGCAAAAGGGAATTAAAATCATTGCCCCGTCGCCCTATAAAATCAAACAGGAAATGCAGAAAATCGACCCGCAGACGAGGAAGCCCGTTATCGGCAAGGACGGGAAGCCCGTCACCGAGGAAAAGGAAATCACCATACCCGCCTACAAGGTAGTGACCGTATTTGATGTTTCCCAGACCGAGGGAAAGGAGCTGCCGGATATTGCCGTTGACGAGCTGACGGGCGACGTTGACCGCTACAAGGACTTTTTCGCAGCCATTGAAAAGACTTCCCCCGTTCCTATCGCCTTTGAGAATATCGAGGGCGGCTCTCATGGCTACTACCACTTGGAGGACAAGCGCATTGCTATCAACGAGGGCATGGGCGAGCTGCAAACCTTAAAGACCGCCATTCACGAAATCGCCCATGCAAAGCTGCATGACATTGACCTCAACGCGCCGCAGGACGAGCAGCAGCCCCGCGTTGACCGCCGCACCCGCGAAGTCGAAGCGGAAAGCGTCGCTTACACTGTCTGCCAACATTACGGGCTTGACACGTCGGACTACTCTTTCGGCTACGTCACCGGGTGGAGCAGCGGGCGGGAGCTTTCCGAACTGAAAAGCTCCCTTGAAACGATACGCAGCGCAGCCGCCGAGATTATCAATTCCATAGATGAAAATTTCGCGGAGCTTCAAAAGGCACAGGACAAGGAGCAGACCGCCGGACAGGAACAGACTACCAGAGGGGAAGCCGCGCCGCAGCCGGAAGCCCCGGCAAAGACAGATACAGCCGGAAAAGAAAAGCCGGACGTAGCCGCACCGGGGAAATCCGGCGCACAGGAAAAAGCGGGCGCAGCCCCAAAAGAAGCCTTTGCCCCCGAAACCATTTACAGGGTACGCCGGAACCCGTACAGCGACAGCCGGGAAAACAGCTACCTCTTGCAAGCCTATGTGACACTGGAGAACGGGCGGGCGAAAATGGGCGACGTGCTTTATACGGGAACGCCGGAGAAATGCCGCGAGCTTATGGGGCAGCTCAAAAACGGCGAGCTGACCGAGGGCGACGTAAAGCAGCTCTACGCAAAAGCACAGGAAACGGCAAAGACACAGGAAGTTTTACCCGACCCGTCAATCAGTGTCGCGGATATGGAGAAATACGGCTATACATGGGACGGTATGCTTCCCTTACAGGAAACCGCCGCCGCGCAGCTTTTTGAAAAAGAAGATATGCAGATTTTCCGGCTCTATGGGGACGGAAGCGAGGGCATTATCGGGAGCGTTGACGAGATACGCGCCCATGCGGAAAACGGCGGCATTTTCGGCGTACATAAGGAGGACTGGAACGCCCTCACCGAGTACAGGGCTATGAAACAGGAATTAGCCGGGAGCGACGCCGCAAAGGAAGCATTGCGGGAATACGGGGCGAAAGACACTTTTTCCATTTACCAGATAAAGGGCGGCGACGAAACAAGGGACTTCCGATTTGAGCCTTACGACCGCCTGCAGGCGGCGGGAAATGTGGTTGACAGGGCGAACTATGAGCTTGTTTATTCCGCGCCCCTTGCGCCGGGGATTTCCCTTGAAGATATTTACACCCGTTTTAATATCGACCACCCCGCAGACTTCAAGGGACACAGCCTTTCCGTTTCCGACGTGGTAGTGCTTCATCAGAACGGGCAGGACGCGGCGCATTACGTTGACAGCTTCGGCTACAAGGAAGTGCCGGAGTTTTTACAGGAGCTAAAGCAGCTTACCCCGGACAAACTGGAAACGGGCGAGAAAATCCAGACACCGAGGGGGAGTTTTTCTGTTACCGCCATGACCCGCGAGCAAATGGAAGCCGCCGGATATGGCTTTCACCACCAGTCGGACGACGGTAAATATTTCATCATGGGGAACGGGACGCGGGCGTTTGCCGTTGCCGCAGAGCAGCCGGAGAACCACTTGAAAGCTGTCGAGCAGAGCGCAGAGCAAAACGAAAACATGATTGACGGTATCATCAACAACACCCCTACCGTTGACGAACTGGAAGCAAAGGTAAAGGCGGGCGAGCAGATTTCCCTTGTTGACCTGGCTAACGCAGTCAAAGCCGATAAGGAGCGCGGAAAGGAAGCGAAGCCGGAAAAGAAGCCCTCTATCCGGGCGCAGCTTAAAGCCGACAAGGAACGGGCAGCGCAGAAGAAACAGGCAAAAAATAAGTCGCAGGACTTGGAAAGGAGCTGACCCATGCCGAAACAGAATAAATTTGAAGATGTGGACGTGACCGCTTCCCTTGAAGCCATAATGAAGCAGAACACAGGATTTTACCAGAGCGATTTTGACATTGACCGGGAGATTATCGCAAAGGCGGTGGCAAGTGATAGCAAAGAGGGCAAGACCCTCTTGTGGTTCTGCCGCCCGTCCGGGACGCATTGCTTCCGGGAGCGCGACGTGTTCCTAAAGGACACCGCACCCCATAATACTTGGCGTTTCTACATGGAGCAGACAAGCGACCGTATCCTTGCCTATGCAATCGAGCTGACGGGCAGGGAGCGCGGGAAAATCAAGGGCAGTCTGTACGAGCTTGACTATTCCCGCCATTATGAGCGCGTCAAGGAAAAGGGGCTGCCCGCCGATACGGTCAAGCTGATTTATGAGCGCGGGGAGCAGATGATACCCGCCGGACAGTATTTCAGCGGAAGCCCGGACCCGCAGCTTGGGAAGTTTGAACGCTTTGAAGCCCTACCCAACGACCCGGACGCGCTTAAATGGCTCTTACAGGAGGAACACCGCAGCCGGGAGCAGCTTCCGCAAGGGGATTTTAAGGCGCATATCGCCGCATTGCATGACGGGCTGATTGAAACGGAAGCGCGGCGCATTGTGCGGGAAATGAAGCGGAACTATGAGCCGAACAGCCCGAACAAGACCCATTTCATGGTGGAGCTTTCCCCGGCGTTCATGCGGCTTGCAGATACAAAGGACACTGACCGCCTTTTCTCCATGCTGCCCTACAAGACCCTTTCCTTTTCCAAAATCGAGGGCAGACATGGGACGTATGCGCTGATTGACAAGGGGGAGAACCGGGACAGGGAGATAAGAAAGCCCCGCCCCTCTGTCCGGGCGCAGCTAAAAGCAGACAAAACAAAGACCGCCCCGAAAAAAGCGGCGGCAAAGAATAAAAATCACGATTTGGAGGTATGAGCATGATTAGACTGACTGTTGAAGAAACAAACCTTTTGAGCATTTACAAAGAGGGAAGCAAGCGGGCTTTGATTGAAAATGTCAATGTCGCGCTGCCTTTTATGGACGGGGAAATGCGGGGCTTTGCCGCCCGTACCCTTGCCAAAGTGGAAGCCATGACCGAAGCGGAGTTTGCGGGGCTTCCCATTTACGCCGCTGATGAAGTATGAGCGAGGTTAAGCGGCTGACGCCGCCCCAGAGCCGGAAAGTCAATGCACTTGTGCGCCGGACGTGCTGCAACTGCGATAACGGGAACTGTATCTTGCTTGACGACGGGGACGAGTGCGTATGCCCGCAGCTTATCTCTTATTCCCTACTCTGTAAATGGTTCCGTATTGCGGTGCTTCCCGCCGACAAGCTGCTCTATGCGGAGCTTTACCAGACCGGGGACAGGAAGAAGTGTACCGAGTGCGGCGCGTTCTTTGCGTCAACCTCTAACAGCGTCAAATACTGCCCCGGCTGCCGGAAGCGTATCACCCGCAGACAGGCCGCCGAGCGCATGAGGAAAAAGCGCGCCCCTGTTACGCAGTAGGCGCGGAAAATCCCTTGATTTGCAAGGCTTTCCGGGCGTGAAAATCAGAAAGACGATACTTTATACCTTTACCCCCAAAAATGCCGTCCTACTGCGTAACATTTACCAGAACAGCACCCACAAAAAGACAGGGCGCGGAAGTCATATACTGGCTTCCGCGCCCTGTTCTTTTTTTGCCTATTGACAGGCATAACTGATAGTTCCACATTGTTTCATTTTAGCTGTTCAATAATTTTGTTAAATCAGAGATAGAAACGTCCATCTTTGCAGATATTTCTTCCATAGTCATTCCAGAAGTGAGAAAACGCTGGATAACCATTTTCATATCCTCGCCAACCTCTATAATATGACCGTCTAAATCATAAAATCGAATTACTCGTTGCCCCCAACTATGTTCGACCATTTCCCCTAAATACTCGATATGAGGATATTTTTTCAGCTTGTCTAAGAAACGGTCAAAATCCTGCTCTTCAAAAACGACCTCTGCATTATTAGATTTCTTTAATATTTTTTCTTTTGGTATATTTACAAGCCAATCAAAATCCTGCTGTAAAGCTAAACCACAAGTAAAAGATATATTTATCCCGTAATCTTGGTATAACTCTAATCCAAATAAATCTTCGTAAAACTTTCTTGCTGCGTTAATGTCTGATACCGATAAAACCGTACAAATGTATTTCATATCTATGCTCCCTTAATTTTACTTCCTGTTGGGTTTTCTTTTTATTTCGAGCAGTTTAACAAAATCATCAAATAAGGCTGTATCTGTTGGCTCAAACATTAACCATTTTCCGTCGTGATAGGTTTTAGTTTCATCATAAATTTTTTGCACTTCTTTTGAATAACTATTTCTATCTGTATCAAATTTTAATCGTTCATCTTTCCCTAAGATAATCATAAATCCTATACAGTTTTCCCTTGCGTATAATGCACAAAGCGTTTTTCCGCCACGACGATATTTATACTCATAAGTCCATGCTTTACCACCTTTGTTCCATAAACATTCCATGTCATACTTTTCATCAATTAAAGCACAGAGTTTATTCCATATATCATATAACGAATGTCCGATTAAACCAATCATTTCTTCTGCGTTAGGTATTTTATCCAACATACTCGTTGCTCCTTTATAACTTTGAATTTGTTGTAATCAAAATTCATACTATTCAGAACTATTATATCATACCTATATGAACAAATCTATCCCCTTTCTGTTCCCTTTTCCCGTTCCGGCTGCTTTCCAGTCTGTAAAATGCTGTCAATGTTCTGCTTGACAATATCATACTCCCGGACTTTCTTTTTCAGCTTCCCATAGTCGGCGTAAAGGGCTTCTTTCTGCGCTTGGAGGGCTTCATATTCCGATTGCAGCGCGGCAAGGTCTGGGAGCTTGGAAACGCCCGCAGCTTTCAGCGACCTTGCGGCGGCTTCATGCAGGATAATAGCGCGTTCATGTTCCGCTTTGTATTTCTCCTTGTTCCGGGCTTTCCTGTACGCCCCATAGACGGGCTTTGTCTTTTGGTAGGTGGAAACATTCTTGATAAGCACCGCCATATCCGCAAGACGCTTTTCGACCGCCTTTAGGCTGTCCGCTGCCTGTCCGCTTTCCTCTGCCACTTCCGCAATCCGGCTGACTAAATCCGCGTACTGTTCAATCTTGTGTTCCGTCAAGAAATTCATGGTCTTTGCCGCCTGTTTCAGATTGTGGATTTTCGCCCACTGTTCATAGCCCCGGCTCTGCGCCGCCTTGATACTGTTCTCAATGTCGATAAGCAGAGAAACGCCGCGCTGCTCTCTGGGGGCTTTCGCCGCCTTTGTGCGTCTGCCCGCTATCCGTTCCCGTATGGCTTCCTCTGTATAATCTGCGCCGAGGGTTTTTAGGCGGGTGAAGCGTTCCTGTCCGGTGGCGCGGCATGATACATATTTCCCCGGCTTTATCTCATAGCCCGCCGCCTGTAACCGCTGCAACAATTCTTCAAAACTGGAAACTTGGGGGATAAGCGCGTCAACGGCAATCTTTAGCTTGCCTTTCCAACTGGTACCCGTCTTTTCCGCCTGGTATTCTGCATAGCTCTTTCCCTTGCTGCCCTTGCCGGGAACGACAACGGACAGGCCATTATCCCGGCACAGCTTGTCACTCATGTTCCGTATGCCGTAATAACTCCTTTTGTTGGAATTGTATTTATGGTGGTCTACGAAATTCACCGCGCAGAAAATAATGTGGTTGTGGACGTGTCCTTTGTCAATGTGCGTCGTCAAGACATACTCATGCTGCCCTTTGGTTACTGCGTCGGCAAGCTGCTTCCCGATTTTGTGGGCGGTTTCGTAATCCACTTCCCCCGGCTCAAAGGACTGTATCAGATGAAAGGCTAAATTGTTCCCTTTTTGGAGGGCTTGCGACAAGGTATATTCAAACTCAATATCTGCCGTTTCATAGCTGCACCCGAAAGAGGATATGAGCATTTTCCCGTCCGTCTTGTCCGGGTTTTCGATATAGTCAAGGGCTTTGCTTAGAGTGCTTTTAATAGGCTTAATCTTTGTAACCGCCATATCTCCGCAAGCACCCCCTTTATTTCCTCTATGTCCTCTTGGTATGCGTTCCCCGTCGCGTTCACGCGACGCGCTATCTGGTTCACATTGACGCCGATTTTCTGTATTTCTGCGGTCATAGCCTTAATGTCGGCGTGGTCTATCTGAATGATGTACCCGTCAATGGCAATCTTCCGCAGATACGCCGCCATGTTCCGGGTGGGGACGAGCTTCATTTTTTCCAGTATTAAATCCCGTTCCGCTTCCGTCACTCTGAATTTTATCTGCACTGTCCTTTTGCGTCCGTCCATGTATTCGCTCCTTTCTTTTAGAGGGTTTGGGACACTTCCCAACAAGCCATTTTTAACCGACGCGCCGCAGCGCGGGAGGGCGAAAATACGGAAGTGGGTACCCGCTTCCTATGCTTGCTACGAAAGTTTTTTATCTTTTATGCCCTTATCCCCTACTACGGAGCTATCCCCGCTTTTGCCAAACTTCCGCAAAAGAAAAACGCTGCAATCCTCAAAAAAAGATTACAACGTTCTCTAAATCCTATTCAATTCTGACGGACACATTTTATCTGCCCTCTGCTTCGACTTCCGTTATCTCCCTTGCCGTTGCGGTCACAATCCGTATGCCCGTATCGCTCATGCCGTCAAGGAGCGCGTCAAGCTGCCGCCGCTGCGTGTCCTTTTCCGGCGGCGTTTCCAAAAGGAACTGGTCTACGGATATATTGTAGCGGAGCATAAGCTCAAAGAATATCTGTAAACTTGGGTGCTGCCCCTTGTTCTCAATGTTCGCAAGGTAGCGCGGCGAGATAAACATTTCGTCGCTTACTTTCTTGCGGCTCTCCTTGCGCCCTGTCCGCGCTGCCTTTATCGCTGCCCCAAAAGCCTTGAAGTCGTATTTCGGTACTGGTCTTTTTGCCATAATTATTCACCCTGTTACATTGTACTGTTCACCTTTCTTTTTGAATATGTCTACACAGTTCTATTCAATAGCTAAAATAATTCATATAATCCGTTGAAAGGTTCATAGAAGTATGTTACAATAAACCCTACACTTTAACACCAGACTTTTCGGCTATGGTATATTGTAAGGAAAATGGAGGTGAGAAACAATGAATACTTATAAAACAGCGGAAGTTGCTGCCATAATTGGAATACACCCAAATACAGTACGGCTATACGAAAAGTTGAATTTAATACCCAAACCGAAACGTCTGCCAAATGGTTATCGCGTATTTACGGACTTTCATATACAGCAATGTAAACTAATACGTCTTGCATTTCAGATAGAGGTTTTACAAAATGGACTGCGAAAGAAAATCGCACAAATGATTACGGTATCTGCAACAGGAGATTTTGATACTGCAATTACAATTACCGAAGAATATCTAAAGCAGATTAAGCAGGAACACCAGAACGCAGAAGAAGCGATTGAAATTGTGAAAGACATTTTATCCGGCGGAGTTCGTGAAAACTCAACGCAATTAAAAAGAAAAGATGTATCAGAGCTACTTGATATTTCTATGGACACATTACGAAATTGGGAAATGAATGGTCTGCTTGCTGTAAAGCGAAAAAATAACGGGTATCGTGTCTATACTGACGGAGATATACAACGCTTAAAAATTATTCGTTCATTAAGATGTGCTAATTATTCCTTAGAAGCAATCTTGCGGCTATTACAGCAACTATCAAAAAATCCCGATACAGATATTCGCATTGTCTTAAATACCCCAAAACAAACAGATGACATTATTTCAGTTTGTGACCGACTTATTATTTCACTTTCAGCGGCAGAAAAAAATGCAAATACCCTTTCTGCCATGTTATATGATATGAAAGAAAAATTTTCATAACCCTACACTTTGCCACCAATGTTTTCATTGGTGGTATTCTTATTTCACGAAAACAAAAGGAGGAATTATCATGCAGACTGTAATCAATGTGGAGCAGTTGTCAAAATCCTACGACAATCTGCTTGCGGTAGACAAACTTAGTCTATCCGTAAAATGTGGAACTGTTTACGGACTTCTTGGCGCAAACGGTGCGGGAAAAAGTACGACGATTGAATGTATCTTAGGCACAAAAAATGCCGACAACGGAACGGTATCAGTCTTGGGGTGCGACCCCAAAAAAGACAGACGCCGCTTGTTTCAGAATGTCGGCGTTCAGTTTCAGGAGGGCGACTATCCGCCGGAAATCAAAGTTTCGGAACTATGTGAAGAAACCGCTTGTCTTTATGAAGCACCTGCTGACTGGAAAAAACTTTGTGAACAATTTGGAATAGGAGGAAAGATTGCTAATGCAGTAAAGAGTTTGTCCGGCGGGGAGCGTCAACGCTTATTTATCGTGCTTGCCTTAATCCCAAACCCGGAATTGGTATTCCTTGATGAATTGACTACCGGGCTTGACGCAAAATCTCGGCGTGATGTTTGGAAAATATTATCTGAATTAAAAAGCAAAGGATTAACTATCTTTTTGACTTCTCACTTCATGGACGAAGTGGAAGCCCTATGTGATGAAATCTGTATTTTGAGAAATGGGAAAGCCGTATTTTTTGGAACTGTTGAACAGGCAAAGAAAGCCAGTAAATGCGAAAACTTTGAGGACGCCTATCTTATACTTTCCGGCGAGGAGGGGGAGAAAGAATGAAATCATTTAGAACACTCTTGAAAAACGAATTGAAATTGAACATCAGAAACATGAATATGGTTATTTTCGCTGTCATTATGCCACTTATTGTTTTGATTATTCTGGGCTTCATTTACGGAACAAAACCAGTCGCAGACGGAGCAGCATACACTTTTATGGAACAGTCCTTTGGCGCACTATGCTGTATCTCCATTTGTGCGGGTGGGTTGATGGGTTTACCTCTTGTCGTATCAGAATATCGGGAACGAAAAATTTTGAAACGCTTTCAAGTTACCCCCATTAGTCCGGCAAAATTACTTTTGGTAGAATTTTTGATTTACGTTATCTATTGCATTGTATCAATGCTCACCTTATTCTTTGCCGCTATGCTGTTTTGGAAAGTAAAAATACATGGTTCTTTCCTCTTGTTTTTGGGAAGTTGGCTTTTGACTATGGTATCGACTTTGAGTATAGGATTGTTGGTTGGAGGGATTGCGAAAAACATGAAAAGCGCAAGTGTGATTGCCTGTATTCTGTACTTCCCCATGCTGATTTTTTCGGGGGCGACACTTCCCTTTGAAGTTATGCCTATTATTATGCAGAAGATTATTGGTGTCCTGCCATTGGCACAGGGTATGCAGTTAATGAAAGCAACATTTCTTGGAATACCGCTTGAAAACGCATTGCTTCCAATTATTGTTATGAGTGCTGTCACTCTAATTTGTTTTGGTATCTCTATTAAATGTTTCAAGTGGGAATAATTTTCTAACTTTAATAAGCAAAATTTATTCTGCCGGACGACGGCAAAGAAAAAAAGCCGTCGGAGAGCAGACACATTTTCACACGCCTACTATTCCTATACGGCGGCTTTGAGAAAATCGAAGCCGTCGTTTTCTTTTTCCCTATAAAGAAATGACGTTCTAACACTGACAGATACGACGGCTAATAGGAGGTAGCTGCCATGACGTGTAGAGCGTACAAACAAAATCTTATATTATTCTTCTTATCAAAAAAAGCCCGACCGCCGCCGGGAACATTTCTACCCTTAGATATGAACTATCAAATCATCTAAATACTTTTTACAATTCCTATGCGCCTGTCTGCGTCTTGCAGACGGGCGCATTTTGTATGCTCAAAAACTTTTTGAAAAAAATCCGGGAAATGTTCGGCGTTTTTTTCAAAAGGCAGTATTGCCCCGCGAAAAGGGGGAAGCACCACCAACTTTCCAACGAGAAAGGAGGTGAGAATGTGGAACCTAATCGCAGAGAGTTTATAAAACAGTGCGCTTTCCAGAAGTTTTGTAATACGGTGCTGCACAATGAAGCGTGTGACGCTCACAAAGAGCTACACAGGCATAAGGCAAGGGAGATTACCTTTTCCGACCTGCCCTTAGACGAAGCGCGGCAGCTTCATACCTTTGATGAATATTTCAAAGGGGAAACCGCCTTTGAAAGAGCCGGGAAGAAAATCACGCCGAAGCTGCTTCTTGACGCAATCCGTACTTTGCCGGAAGAAAAGCGCAAAGCCGTACTCCTGTACTATTTCGAGGGAATGAACGACACCGAGATTGCGGAGCTGTTCAATACGTCGAGAAGCACGATACAGTACAGGCGGACAAGCTCTTTTGAGCTGCTAAGAAAATATCTGGAGGAAAATGCTGATGAATGGGACAGATTTTAACGAACCCGGCTACCCGGAAAAAGCCCTTGTTCCTTATCCTGTCATTGTGGCAGCGACACAGGGCGACCCGGACGCCATGAAGATTGTCTTGCAGCATTTCAGCGGCTACATAGCCCGCCTCTCCATGCGGAAGCTGTACGACGAGCGCGGGAACGTCTATTTTGGCGTAGACCATGATATTCGTGAACGGCTGCAAGCAAAACTGATGATGGCTGTCCTCTCCTTTAAGGCAGAGGAATAACACACGCGGCGGGACGCTTTCTCTCTCCCCCTTTTCCGTTCCGCTTGACGCAGCAGCACAGCCATTCTGAACCTTGAAAAAGAAAGCGACGTAAGATAACGGCGGCGCAGTATAGGGCAAATCGGATACGTCCCTTTTGCGCCGAGCCACGCGGCGGGTGCGCCATGACGCTATCCGGGCGGGATTATCCCCGCCCGGACAGCCGAGCGACCAACACCGCGCCGGAAAGCAAGTGTAGCGGCTTGCGGGCGACGACAGCGCAGAATATACAATGATACTTCCTTACAGCCACAGTCCGAGCGTTCAGAGCGTCGCAGGCAATGGGTAGGGCTGCATGAGAACCATGCGGGGGTGCAATTCCCATGAGGTTATGCTGCTAACCGTCCGATTAAAGCCTAATTTCTATCTTTGAAACTATTGTACTCTATTGAAAGGGGGACATTTTAATGAATATTACTGATGTGCCTATCTGGGAGAAGTACACGCTTACCATTGAGGAAGCGTCAAAATATTTCCGTATCGGAGAAAACAAGCTGCGTAAATTAGCGGAAGAAAACCCGGCTGCCGGGTGGGTGATTATGAACGGCAACCGTATTCAAATCAAGAGAAAACAGTTTGAAAAATTCATTGATACTTTGGAAGTTATATAGTGAAATCGGGCCTTGAATGTGGTATAATGAATACAGGCATATCAAGGCTCTTTCCGTCATGGAAAGGAGCATGACGAACAATGTCGGAGAAAAGACGAGATAATAAAAACCGTATTTTACGCACAGGAGAGAGCCAGAGAACAGACGGAAGATATGCTTACAAATATACAGATACCTTTGGGAAACCGCAATTTGTCTATGCTTGGAAATTAGTACCTACCGACAAGACCCCGGCGGGGAAACGTGAAGATATTTCGCTCCGGGAAAAGGAAAAAGAGATACAGAAAGACCTTGACGACGGGATTGACACGTTGGGAAAGAAAATGACTGTCTGCCAACTTTACGCAAAGCAGATAAGGCACCGGGCAAATGTACGGCATGGCACGAAACAGGGACGCAAGCAGCTTATGAGGATTTTGGAAGAAGATAGCCTTGGAGCTTGCAGCATTGAAAACGTGAAGCTGTCCGACGCAAAAGAATGGGCTTTACGCATGAAAGAGAAAGGCTATTCTTTTAAGACAATCAACAACCACAAGCGTTCTCTGAAAGCTGCCTTTTACACAGCCATACAGGACGATTGTATTCGGAAAAATCCCTTTGACTTCCAACTGAACACCGTTTTGGAAGATAACACCGAGCCAAAGGTACCTCTATCCCCAACGCAGGAAGCGGCTTTCCTGTCCTTTGTGCAGAATGATAAAGTCTATCAGAAGTATTACGACGAGATTATCATACTGTTAGGAACAGGGCTTCGCATTTCTGAACTCTGCGGGCTGACTGAAAACGATATTGACTTTGAGCATAAGCTAATCAACGTAGACCACCAGCTTTTGAAAGTATCGGGAGTTGGCTATCATGTTGAAACGCCAAAGACAAAAAGCGGTATCAGACAAATCCCAATGAGTACCAAAGTCTATGAAGCGTTCAAGCGTGTGCTGAATGACAGAGGACGGGCAGACAATTTTATTGTAGGCGGTTACAGCAGATTTTTATTCCTTAACCGGAACGGGCTGCCGAAAGTGGCAGTCAACTACGAAACCATGTTCCGAGGGCTTGTGAAGAAGTACAACAAGAGCCATGAGGAAGCCTTACCGAAAGTGACAACGCCGCATACCTTACGCCATACATTCTGTACCAATTTAGCAAACGCCGGAATGAACCCGAAAGCATTGCAGTATATCATGGGACATTCCAACATCAACATGACGCTGAACTATTACGCCCATGCTACCTCTGATAGCGCAATGGCAGAAATGGAACGGCTGATTGCTTAGTAGTAAATATCGGTTTTACTACTTGATTTACTACTTTTGGACGCGAAAACATGAGGGGAAATAAAAAGATTTGTGAACTTCTTCCGATACGAAAAATGCCGGAAAGCCTATAAATACAGGCTATACCGGCTTATAAGAACTTATAAAGAGATGGTCAAAAACTATATTTTGATTTATTTTTAAATATTATGATAGTGTCAAATGATGTATGAAAAAAAAGAGTCAAAAAAATAGGCTCAAAAGAACCTTGAAAACTGCAGATATTGATACTTGAAAGCTCTCCGAGGGCATAGGGCTCTGCCCTATGTACCCGCAAG